>CAZEYP010000072.1:0-1718 GCA_964515925.1 uncultured Nitrospirota bacterium | reverse complement strand
TTATCGGCATTGGCATTTTCCCTTAATCCCCTTTTGGGAATCTCGGATAGAGCCATAAAATTTAATAAAAAGATATTGGAGAGTTATCTCTGTTTACCCTTGTTTCTTCCTGAACTGCCTTTTTTAAGAACTCTGGAAGAGCTAACATTCCATGGTGTATATGGGGATTATAAAATCTCATCTCACCTTCTATGGTATCAAGTCTGTCTTTAATCTCCTGGAGGCTCAAGCTTTGAGGGTCCTTCTGGTTTGACGCAAACACAAATCCCCAGGGGATGTAAAAGGAGGGAACCGATGTCCAGTATCCCCTGACAACAGAAAAGACCCGTCCGATTGTATTGTGAATTATCCTGAAGGCATCGTAATTGTTAACAGAGATAGATGTTGCCTGTGTAACCATTACGCCGTCGTCTGTAAGGTGCTGTTTGACGGATTCGTAGAATTCTTCTGTATAAAGCATAATTGCAGGACCGGCTTCCATGGGCTCGGGCAGATCAAGTATTATGACATCAAATAGCTCCTCTGAGTCTGAAATAAACTTTCTCGCATCCGCATAAACCACTTCCACCCTCGGGTCGTTAAAACTTCCCTTATGCCATTCAGGCAGGTGTTCCATACATACCCTAACAACCTCATCGTCAAGGTCAACCATATATACCTTCTCTATATCTGGATATCTCAGCACCTCTCTGATGGTAGCACCTTCACCACCGCCGGCAATTAATACCCTTCTGGGGTTTCCATGGGTAAGTAATGGTAGATGTACGAGAGCCTCGTGGTAGATAAACTCATCAGCCTCTGCAGACTGGAGTTTCCCGTCAAGCACAAGGGCCTTTCCGTAACTACCAATCCTGAGTATCTCTACCTTCTGAAACCTGCTTCGGCCAGTGTATATTACCTCTTCAAGTGAATGTAGGTTGGCCTCTTTATCAGAAGTAATCTCAAGAAACCATCTGGAGCCCAGCATCGCAAACCTTGTGTGGGAGTTTTTGATCAGTGTGGGATATTATCCCCCGCTTCATTTCAACAATAGAGGGGTTTTTGGATTCGAATTTTTCAATCAGATACCTTGCTGCCAGCTCCGGTTTTATAATATCTCCACAGGTAAATATATCAACGGCTGCATAACCGTATTCTGGCCAGGTATGAATAGAGAGGTGGGATTCTGCTATTACTATCATTCCGCTGATTCCAAAGGGACTGAATTCATGAAAGGCTACATCAATGATTGTTGCCCTTGCCTGCCTTGCAGCATTAAGCATGGCTTCTCTGACTGTATTGAGGTCCTTGATAACCTCTGGATTACAGTCCTTAAGCTCAACCAATAAATGTTTACCTAAAGCATGCAATCCACAACCCCCCTTCTGATTTTAGAGTGAAAGAGACAAACTGTCTCATGTAAGGCATAAATAATAATAAATTATGATAAGCTTCGTCAAGAGATAATTTTGTAAAATTGCTTCTTGAAGGTTTTTGGGCGTTTCAAGTAGACTTAACTAAGTGATGAAGAGAAAAAGAGACAAGGCAAAGACCAAAGAGGTGCTTCTTGAATCGGCACTTCAGCTAATCTCCGAAAAGGGCTATCTTGGTGCAACCACCCGTGAGATTGCTGAAAAGGCAGGGGTCAGCGAGATTACCCTTTTCAGACACTTTGGCTCTAAGGAAAGGCTCTTTGAGCAAATACTCACGCAATATACTTTTCTGCCGCGGCTAAAGGA
>CAZEYP010000071.1:0-2848 GCA_964515925.1 uncultured Nitrospirota bacterium | reverse complement strand
GACCCTCCACACCCGGAACAAAATAGCCAAGCCCCACACCAAAGGCCATTGCAAGGAAGATCCAGAGTATCAAGAACCGTTCAACAAAGGGCAGAGAAACATCACCTTAAGCATGAAGCACCCCCTCCCTTTCTCCCTCCCCCTTGAAGGGGAAGGGAAGGGGTGAGGGAAAGGCAGGTATAACAAAAGAAAAACTCATCTACTCCTATTAGGTGCTTGATTACAGACTCTATTCGTGTTATTCATCGTGTTTCTGCACAAGTCTTGTCTTTTTTAAGAAGATTAAGCTTTCGGAAATCCTCTTTTATTCTTCTGTCATCATTAAGCCCTGCTTCATGACCTCAAGAAAAAGGAGATTGTATTTATTCACCGCCTCATCAGAAAGCCTGTAATAGGACCAGGTTCCCACCTTTCTTCGCTCTATAAGCCCTGTCCTATGCAGTATCCCCAGGTGCTTTGACGCCGTAGACTGGTCCATCTGAAGGATCTCCATCAGTTCACAGACACAGAGTTCACCATGCTCCAGGAGTTCCAGTATCCTGCCCCTTGTTTCATCATAAATGGCCCTGGCTATAAGTATAAAATCTCTCATTACTAAATCAAAATATCACGATAACGTGATAAAAATAAAGGCAAATTTTATTATTTTTTCCTTTTTCAGAAATTTATATTGCCCTGATATTGAGAATAAAGGCAATGATAATATATAATGTCTCACATCACATACAAAGGGCTTTAGGTGAGAAGTATTACCTTTTTTGAGCGGTGATTTTTTAAACAAACAAAGATAAGGAGGATTAACTGTATGAAGGTACTGTATGAATTTATCCCGAAGTCAAACTTCCTTGAGCTGGCAGAAGAAATCAAAGACCTGCTGGATGGCTGGAACATCACGGATAGTGCAAGCGGAATTCCTGCACCATCTGCTGCTGCTGTAGCCTGCACTCTTAAGACCAAATATCCTGACAAGATAGCCCTTCCAATGCTTATCACCAACTACAAGGGTCCTGTTGAGATAGGTGCAGTAGCCCGTGCATGTGAAGCAGTGGGCATTGATGGTATGGTTCCTGATCCCGGGGATGCCCCAAGGTATGGCTATGCTATCAGGACGAAGGAAGATGGCAGTTGTGAACTCTTAACCGACGAGGATGAATTCGAAAAATTCAGACGCTCTACTGGACCAGCAGAAAATGTCAGGGAGTTTCTAAGAAATATCATAAAGGTAAAGACCCTGAAGTTAGGCTGTCTCGTGACAAGCCGTAGACCTGCTGCAGATGCTATTGCCCGTATAAAAGAGCCCTGGGATTTCTGCTTTTTCCTGAGGCTGGATGAAGAGTCCCTGCCAAAGTTAAACGAGGTAGCCTCTGAATGTAAAAATTTGGGAAAGGCAATTTATCCATATTTTGTTGTTGAGACACCCAAGAATAAAAAGATATTGGAAAGAATCGGATGGGCACCAACGACTACTCTTGATAAAGCTGTAGAATTTGCTGAAAAACTCCAGGGCGTTGTAGATGGTATAATTGCCACCTGTCTTGGAGACTTAGAAGGAGACAAAAAACTTTTAGAGGCATTGCAGAAAATAAGGGGATAAAAATCCTTGCTTGTTGCTTTAGCAATGTGTTAAATACATTACAAAGGCAGGGCATCCTGGCCCTGCCTCATTTGTGCATGTCTAATCAATCTTGTAGTAACGAATAGGTGGCAGTTTACAGGCCCCTCAGCACATCTTCCTTATTTAAATACCTTAAACCCCTTGAGGTAGTCATCATACTCTATAGGTGCCTCTATACCGAACTCTGAAAGGAGGTCAATGGTTTCAGTTATTGAGAGTTCCAGTTTCCGGGCAAGACTGTTTAATGACAGTTTTCCTTCCCTGTAAAGCTTTATCATCAGAAACTCCCAGCCATAATCAAGCAGCTGTCTTGCAACTGTTGATTTGTCTTCCTTTGTCATCCTTGAAAGTTCGTTGATCCTTTTTATCTCTCTTTCTTTTAACCTTATGCTCATTACAGACATCATCTGCCTCCTTTTAATCTTTTTTCTGCATCAGAAATTATTCTCTTATTGTATCTTCCAAACCTGCTGAGCTTTTCAAGTTTAACCATTGCCATTTCCAGATCAATTCTGCCCTTTTGGCTTAACTCTATCAGAAAGTGAATTGCCGTAGTGAATTGAATACCCAGTATCTTACAGGCCTTTATTGTCAGCAGGTCATCCACAGCAAGTGGAAGCTCCTTGCGAACGGACAGTGCAAGGGCCTCGGCTTCTCCAGAATGAATTTTAAAATCTCTTTTAAGAGTTAAAGAGAGTTTTTTGTCTGCTTCAATCACCCTAATCCTGTTCTTTTCAATATAAGAGGCAATCATCCTGGCATCAAACACATCCCTGATGGTGCACTCCTTTCTGACCTTCTGAGGTATAACTATTTGAATATCTCTACAAAGAGCCTCCAACAATTCAGCCTTTGCAAGCAAAATCAGAGTGGAGGAATCAAAAACAATCTTCATAGGTATACATTATACTACAATTGTAGTATATGTCAACTAAGATTTGTCATGAACTGAACTGCTGTCTAAAAAAATTAAAATCAGAAACTCAATCCTTATCAATCCCTGAAGGTCTTATCTTCCCAAATATACTCGCAGGCTCTCCACATATCTTCCTTAATGATCGTGCCTGCCCACGATGACTGTCAGTGTGCTGTCATTACTGTTTTTTTTATCTGTGTCTCCTTTAAATCACCTCCACCTTATAGTCATTATGCCCACAAAGACCCCGAGCATTTGGGGCTTTAAGACCTTCCTCAGTATAATCATCTCTGGAAGTGATAGCGCTGTTACTGCCA
>CAZEYP010000070.1:0-3655 GCA_964515925.1 uncultured Nitrospirota bacterium | reverse complement strand
AATTAGCATTTGAACGAGGGCTGAGGCATATTAATATGCCTCAGCCCTTTGTTTTTATATATCGTAGTAAAGGAAAAACTCGTATGGATGAGGTCTCAGCCTGAGAGCATCAACCTCATTTTCTCTCTTGTAAGCAATCCATGTCTGAAGGGCATCCTCTGTAAATACATTGCCCTTGAGAAGGAACTCATGATCCTGCTCAAGTGCATCAAGAGCCTCATCAAGACTACCGCATATCTGCGGAATCTTTGCCAGCTCCTCAGGCGGGAGTTCATAAAGGTCTTTATCCATCGGTTCACCCGGATCAATCTTATTCTCAATTCCGTCAAGCCCGGCCATCAGCATTGCAGCAAAGGCAAGATAGGGGTTGCAGGATGGATCAGGGAATCTGACCTCCACCCTCTTTGCCTTTGGTGAAGGAGAATACATCGGAATACGGACTGAGGCGGAGCGGTTTCTTGCTGAGTAAGCAAGATTCACCGGTGCCTCAAATCCAGGAACCAGTCTCTTATAGGAGTTTGTAGTTGGATTGGTAAGAGCAGCAAGTGCCCTTGCGTGTTTAAGGATACCACCAATATAGTAAAGTGCTATCTCGCTAAGGCCTGCATACTTGTCGCCTGCAAAAAGAGGCTCTCCATCTTTCCATATACTCTGATGGGTATGCATACCAGAGCCATTATCACCAAACACAGGCTTTGGCATAAATGTAGCAGTTTTACCATGTGCCCTTGCTACATTCTTAACAATATACTTAAACAGCATCAGGTTGTCTGCCTGTTTCACAAGCGGGGCATAACGCATATCGATCTCACCCTGACCTGCTGTGGCAACCTCGTGATGCTGTGCCTCTACATGAATTCCACACTTCTTCATAATATTGACCATCTCTACCCTGAGGTCCTCAAGGCTATCAGTTGGAGGCACAGGGAAGTAACCCTCCTTGTGGCGTGGCTTATAGCCAAGGTTGGGATTCTCCTCTTTACCAGAGTTCCATATTCCCTCAGTAGAGTCGACAAAATAATAACCACTGTGGGCGTTCTGATCAAAACGAATATCATCAAAGATAAAAAACTCTGCCTCAGGGCCAAAGTAGGCAGTATCACCAATGCCGGTGGACTTCAGATACTGAACTGCTTTCTGGGCAATATAGCGTGGATCCCTTGTATATGGCTCTTTTGTTATTGGGTCAACGATATTGCAGATAAGGCTGAGGGTCGGATACTTCCTGAATGGGTCAATTATTGCTGTCTCCGGGTCAGGAATAATAAGCATGTCTGATGCATTGATTGCCTGCCAGCCTCTGATAGAGGATCCATCAAAGCCAACACCCTCTTCAAAGGTCTCCTCCTTTAGCTCATCAATGGGCACTGAAAAATGCTGCCAGATGCCAGGAAAATCAATGAACTTGAAATCAACCATTACCACATCGTTTTCCTGGGCAAAGGTCAAAACATCCTTTGGTGTCATCTCCTACCTCCTTTAAAATGTATTATATTCGGCAATATATTGCCGTTAATTTAAATAATTATCTACTGAATTGTCAAGAAAAAAATTTACTGTAAAACCCCTGAGCACGCTTAAGATACTCCTGAAATATATCCTCTGTATGTTTTACCATCTCATCCCGTTTATCATCATCCTTGAACCACTCATTGATAATCTCAGGGGTTACCTCAATATGAAACTGAAGGGCATAGACATTGTTGTTATAAACAAAGGCCTGGTTGGGAAATGCATCAGATGATGCAAGTCTTACTGCTCCCTCTGGTATATCAAAGGTATCCCCATGCCACTGGAAGACCTCCGCCTCTTTTGTGCCATCTATCTCAAGCTCCTTTGTTGCCGGGTCATTGAGTCCATCATCGGTCAACTTCACTTTGTACCAACCAATCTCCTTTTTCCCACCAGGGTATACCCTGGCGCCAAGCACATGGGCAATCATCTGGGCACCAAGACATACACCAAGAACAGCTCTGCCATTTTTTATAAAATCCTCAATAAGCCTTGTCTCATCATGAAGATACCTGTAACGGTCCATCTCATAAATCGCCATTGGGCCACCCATTACCACCAGATGGGTATACCCCTCAAAGGATGTAACTATTTCTCCCTTAGAAAATTCCTTGATCTCATACCAGATGCCCCTGTCTTTAAGGAAATCTTCAATGGTTCCTGGTCCCTCCATTGGTATGTTCTTTACAATCAGAACCTTCATTAATCTGCCTCCACAAAAGACACTGTCTCTGGTGGGTAAATCACCAGAGACAGCGAAAATATAACAGACTATTATAACTTAATCACAAATCTTAAATCTTAAATCTGAAATTATAGAAAGTATCCCTCTTCACCGTGCTCTGTAAGGTCAAGACCTTTAATCTCTGCATCCTTTTCTATCCTGAGTCCCACTGTCCAGTCGATCACTTTAAGGATTATAGCACTAACCACCAGGGAATATAAAGCCCCAACACCTGCACCGATTAACTGAACAATCAATTGATGTGCATTGCCATAAAAAAGTCCGTTAGCACCACCTGAGTTAACCACAGTAGTGGCAAAGAGTCCAACACATATGGTTCCAAGTATGCCGCCCACTCCGTGTACGCCAAAGGCATCAAGGGAGTCGTCATACCCAAACACACCCTTTGCCTTGAGACCAATAAAACATACAATACCTGCAAGAATCCCTATCAGCAGGGCAGCCATTGGGGTTACAAAACCTGCAGCAGGTGTAATTGTTGCAAGTCCGGCAATACAGCCTGTAGCTGCACCAAACATGGTGGGCTTACCATATTTAATCCATTCGATTAATATCCAGATAGTTGTTGCTGAAGCAGCAGCAAGATGGGTGTTTACAAGCGCCTCTGTGGCGAGTCCACCTGAGGCAAGGGCACTTCCAGCATTAAACCCAAACCAGCCAAACCATAAAAGACCTGCTCCAAGCACTGTCATTGGCAGATTATGGGGTGCGGCAGGCTCTTCAGGATAACCAAGCCTCCTGCCAATTATCAGGGCCGCTATTAGTGCTGAAATTCCTGCAGTTGCATGTACAACCACACCACCGGCAAAATCAAGCACTCCCAGCTTACTCATCCATCCACCACCCCATATCCAGTGTGCAACAGGGTCATAAACAAAGGTTGACCATAGCAGTATGAAGAGCAGATAGGCAGAAAACTTCATCCTTTCGGCAAATGCGCCACTTATAAGTGCAGGTGTGATTATGGCAAACATAGCCTGATAAATCATAAAGGCAAGATGGGGTACTGTTGGTGCATATTTTGACGGCTCAACCCTTACACCATTGAGTGCAAAAAACTTCAGAGAGCCAACAAAGCCACCCACATCAGGCCCAAAGGATAGTGTATAACCAATGATAACCCACTGTAGTGTAATAATAGCAAGGGCAATAAAACTGTGCATAATGGTGCCAAGGACATTCTTTCTCCTGACCATTCCACCATAAAAAAGCGCAAGCCCTGGAGTCATCAACATAACAAGAGCCGCCGAGACAAGCAGCCATGTGGTATCGCCTGTGTCAATCTTACCCTCTGCTGCCAGTGCCACAGAGGGAGCCAATAAAACAGGCAGTAAAAATAAAACTCTTCTTCCCAAACCTTTCATTTCCATAGACCTCCTAACCTTTAAAATTCTAATA
>CAZEYP010000069.1:0-4096 GCA_964515925.1 uncultured Nitrospirota bacterium | reverse complement strand
CTCTGTTGAGGTGGTAGAATAGATGTCTCTGCCCTGTAGATATTTGGCAGCAATAGGCTTACAATAGCAGTAAGCACAGCAAGCCCCATTGTAATAGAGAAAATGAACTTCTTTCTCTTACAAAGCACTATAAAGAGGTCGAGGAGATTAATCTCATCTTCCTCGTAAATCATCTGTTCTTTTATGTTTTCCTTTTCCCTGTCCATCAGAACCTGTATGTAACTGCTGCTGTAAATAGACTGGCACTGTCATCATCAACTTTATAATTATCTAATTTTGCTGTAGAAAACCCTGCCTCGATGCTCAGATTATCTTTGATATTATAAATGATTCCAGCAGAAATCTCTGTTATGGTCTTCTCCTGCTGAGCCCTAACATCGTGCTTTTCTCTATCGTACGATACATATAGCCTTCCTTTTCCCCTGGGCAGACAGTAGTCTGCCTGAACAAACAGGTCCCTTGCGTCGTTTCCCATATGATGTCCGATAATATGTCCTTTGTATGTATATCCTGATTTATAAATATGATGTGTATACCAGACTGCTTTATCGCTATTAAAGCCCTTTACCGTTGTGTCTGCATACTCAACCCTTAGCCCCACACTCTCAATGGAAAAAAGCCCTGGCAGGTAAAGACCTCCAAGATAGGCCCAGTGAGATGGAAGCCCTCCAGCCTCATCCTCTCCTGCAGCCTCAAAATACAACTGAAAAGGCTGCCACTGAAATGGTAAAGTGAGCTTTATATCAAATCCTGCCCTCTGATCACCAGCCTCCACACCAGACTCATTTTCGCCCTTACCTGTAAAGCTCTTCCACCATGTTGACAGCCCCTCTGACCTGCCCTCTCCACCAAGCATTGCCGTCCTCTCAAGCCCTAACTCTATGTATGGAAGTGGTTTGAAATCAAACCTCAATCCCCAGAGGTAGGGCTTTGACACAGCTCTTTCAGACTCAAGCCTTGTTACAAAGAAATCAAACCTGAAAGGCCCAAGATACCTGAAAATCCATGGTAATAGTGCAGGAGCCTGATTAGTAATCCTAAGCATTGTAAATGCCTCCGCATTATTCGACAGAAGTATCGAGCCATGATAACCAGGACCCCACCACTGAGCCTCTTTTCCAAACTCTACATCTATACCAAGAATATCTAAAGCTGCATACCCTTCCTTCAACAGGATATCTGTATCTTCATCCGAATATCTGAGCTCAGGCGAAAGATTAACCGACAGGTGTCCCAGTTTTGCTACAGAGGAAAAACCTGCTCTCAGATTGCCGTCTTTTTCGTAATTGTCGCCATCATTATTGTAGTTCAACGGCTGAAGCTCATCGGTGTCAGAGTAGGTGTATCTTGTGTAAAAGAAATCCACTGGCTTTATGTAATTGATATCTGTCCCTTCGTCCGAAAATCTCCTCTGCAGTATCTCAACCAGCTCTCTTGTTGTAGAAGTCATCTCCTCGCTCTTTGAAAGTGCCTCCTCTGTCAATCTGGCAACCTCTTTTCGGCTAAGGGGAAGGCTGCTGAGGAGAGATGACTTAACGATACCCTCTGCTTCTAACCTGAAAAGTATCTCGTAAACAAATCTGTCATTTAAAGAAACATTCAATGCCTCTGCTGGCATGCTGAACAGGGAAAGCGTAAAGCAAAGGCACAGGAGTAAAACAACAAATCTTTCAGTATTTCGGAAATTCCTTTTCATCTAAAATGCTGCTATAGCAACTCCAGCGGTTACTGCTATCTGATAGAGTATCTGGGTTATGTCTTTTATGTTTCTCATCCAGGCTATCCTCTCCAGTTTTTCAGGCACCACTATTGTATCGCCTGACTCAAGCTGCATGGCACCACCTGTTTCCCATCTGAACCTATCTTCATTCCAGCTCATGTGCAAAAGCCCATTGTGTACTTTCATTGCAGAACCGTCTGCTTTCAATATATAAACATTATCAGTATCTGCATTCTCCGTATAACCACCTGCAAGGTCAATATAATACTGATAGCTCCTGCCCTTTTCATATACAAAGGCGGTCTGGTTGTAAACAGAGCCTATTACCTGAACCGTTTGAGGGTCAGTGGGGATATAAATGGAATCGCCATCTTCAAGCTCGATGTCATAAGATGTGTTTTTTAATTTCTCAGGTGGCATAATCCTGATTGCAATTCTCCCCTTAGCCCTTATTGTTCTCAGCCTCGATATAAACTGTCTCTTCTGTTGAAGCTCAAGCTGTAGCATCTTTGCTTCATCAGGCGATGAAGCTGTGGCAATTTGAGATGTTCCACTGCTAAGAAGTTCCCTTTCAAGACGGTCAACCATCTCTTCTATCTGTTTCTGCTGTAACTCTTTTACCCGCTCTCTTGTAAATACAGCTCCCTGAAGATATGCCCTCTCAGTAAATCCACCAGCCCGTTTTATAAGGTCAGAAAGCCTTTCCCCCTTCTTTATAGTGTAAACACCCGGGAAGCGCACCTCCCCCTTTATGGTTACCTTCTGATAAAGCTGCCACTCAGGCACTGCCCTCACAATGAGATAGTCGTCCTGTTTTAAGGGAATGTTTGCATAGGGGTCTCCACTCAGTGCCTTCCGCAAGTTTATTATAATTTTTTTGGTAATAGGGCCCCTCTCAGTAGGAGTTACCCTTGTTAACTCTGCTTTATCCATATAAGCAAAGTATTTCAAGCCGCCGGCAAGGTTTATCAAATCACTCACCTTCATATTCTCGTAGTACTTATAAGTGCCTGGTTTGTTTACTGCACCACTAACTCTTACCTCTTCTTTATTTACCATTTCCCACTTGTTATAAATCCTGATTTTGTCGTAGGGTTCAAGTAGTTTATCCTCTGTTTTATCCCTGTCAAAGATGGCTTTTTTGAGATTAAAAAGTATCAGTTCTGGATGATAATCCGGTGGAACCAGCCTTGTGATCAAAGCCTGCTCCATGTATGTCTCTGGCAACAGGTCCTTATCAGGCTCTTTAATAATGTCGCTTACTCTCATTCCTTTAAACCACTGATACTTTCCAGGACGGGTAACATTTCCCACGAGCTCAACAGCATTAACTATTACATTAGTTATGGGATAGACCTTTACTAAATCTCCATCCTGCAAAACAATATTTTCCTGCTCTGTCAGGTGCTTAAGGTCAGCATCTACAAGAACTTTCACCTCATTATCGTATATCCTTTCCACCTGCACCCTGCTCAGATACCCCGTGGGCATTAATCCACCTGCCATCTCAATAAGCTCAAGCAGTCTTACATGCCCTTTCAGCTCGTATATTGCAGGTCTTTTAACCATACCTGCCACCCCCACAAGTGGGCCAACAGGCGGAATAAATATCACATCCTCTGGCATCAGCCTTATGTCTTTAGTTTTATCACCCCTTAAAAGAAAATCATATAAATCAAAATGCACTATTGTCATGCCATTACGCTTTACCTGTATATCCCGCATGGAGCCTGTTTTGGAAGGCCCTCCAGCTACAAACAGTGCATTAACCAGTGTTGACAGTGAAGATACTGTGTATGCGCCTGGTCTTCTGGCATTGCCAACAACATAAACTGTTATACTCCTCAAGGCCCCCATACTTACATTCATCTCAAATCCTTTATAATACTTTTCAAATTCTTTTAAAAGCACTTCCTTTAATTCCTTAAAAGTCAGCCCTGCAACAGGCATTATTCCTATTTTGGGGATAATAATATTTCCATCCCTGTCTACCTTCACACTCCATCTACCTTCCACCTTTCCCCAGACCGTTATTCTTATCTCATCTCCAGGCCCAATAATATACTCAGGACCTACTGGTATATTGGTTACAGGAGCAAATGTTGATGGAGGCTTTCTGAACAGGTTGTATCCAAACTGAGTAAGTTTTGTGGATACTTTCATGGAACCCTTGCCTGATAGATAATTCTCAAAGGAAGAGGTTGCCTCACTCTCAGATACCTCAGCAGAAGATGAAGATTGTTCGGAAGACATACTTTCTGGCTCTGTTGATGTTATCTCACCTTTATTAGTAGGCTGCTGTATTTCAGTATTTGTTGACTGAGGCACAACCTGTTGTCCCCCCTGATTCAGGCTCTGCGACTGTGGTATAGCCTG
>CAZEYP010000068.1:0-4722 GCA_964515925.1 uncultured Nitrospirota bacterium | reverse complement strand
CGGTTATAGGCCCATTGGTTGAGGTGCCTGTGCTGATAGGGCTTGTCAATGTGGCTCTTTATTTTCAGAGGAAATACTATCCAGAGGAATACTGTAGAATTGAGGCAACAGAACCACTATAACCATGGAAAACATGACTTCACAAAATACCTTACTGTAATGGGGGCTATGTGCTGACAAGGATGATGACAGGTTTATCTCGCTTGCCCTTTCTGCTGGGGCTGATTATATTGTTACAGGTGACAGGAAACTGCTTGATATAGGCAAATACAGAAGAGTAAGGGTCATAACACCTAAAGAGTTTCTTAGGGTGATTGGCAGAAAAAGATGAAAAGACATTGTAAAATTCATTATTGATAGATTATCTCAATTAGCCATGACAGACCCAGAACTTTCCAGCATTCTTGAAAAGGCAAGAGAGTATGCCCGGGTTTATCACTTTGCAAAGGCAAGGCAGAAGTGCTGTAATGGCATGGGAGAGGTGGCAACACTGAAGGATGAGTTCAATTCAGTCCTTGAAGAACTGCTTGATTATGCAAAAAGACAGGGCTATGTAAGTTCAGAAACAGCCTCTGACCTTGACGAGTTTTCAAGGATTCTGAATAGCGATTATTGAAAGTTTTAATTATACCAGTTTGGTCAAGGGGCATTTGTATTGCAGGCGATTATAAAGACTGATTTTTTTCGACTTGATAAATGAGGAGTAATATTTTTATACTTAAATCAGATCTGGTAAGATATAAATATAAGGAGTAAGACAATGTCATTAGTTACCATATCATCAAAAGGACAGTTGGTTATTCCTAAAAAGGTAAGAGAATCTCTCAGGATTAAGACTGGTCAGAGGGTAATACTGAAGGTGGAAGGAGAAAGAATCGTAATAGAGCCCATTAAAGAAGAACCTGCTGAATATTTTTGTGGTGTATTCAAAAAAGGACCGTCTCTTACAAAGGCATTACTCAAAGAAAGGAAAGCAGAAAAGAAACGTGAAGGATAAGATTCTTCTGGACACTTATGCAGTCCTTGCCTACCTTCAAGGTGAAAAAGGATCTGAGGTAGTAAAGGATATACTTGCTTCTAAAAATACGGTTTTAATGAATGAAATAAACATCGGGGAGACTTACTACATTCTTACAAAATCTCAAAACTTAGAAAAGGCAGAATTTTTCCTTAATACAATCCTTCCCTCACTCAATATAAAACCTCTGGGGAATACTCTAAATGATGTTATTGAGGCTGCCAGGATAAAGGCCAGATATCCCATATCTTATGCAGATGCCTTTGTTGTAGCAACTGCCTTGAGAGAAAAGGCAATAATTGTTACGGGAGATCCGGATTTCAGACATCTGGAGCAGACGGTAAAAATCAGATGGATATAAATACTGAGCATCTCTCCTTATCATGTTCTGATTAAAAAGAGCGATGAATTTGACAAGTTCAAATTGATCAGCATATAATATACCAATCGGTCGGTTTATAAGGAGTGTATTATGAGAAATAGAGGACATATAACAAAAGAGATGGTAATAGATAAAACCCTATCACTTTTTAATATAAAAGGCATTACTGATACCAGCATATCAGATATACAGGATGCAACTGGTCTTACCAAGGGCAGCCTTTACTTTTATTTCCAGTCAAAGGATGAACTTGCGATTGAGGTATTGAAAAGGGCAGGTCAGGAATTCAATGAGTTTCTTGAAAGCACCCTAAAAGGGAAAACACCTGGCAGGGCAGTTGAGAACTTCCTGAAAGCTCTTTTAAAGAAACACAGAGATACCGGTTTTGTTGGTGGCTGTATATTCGGTAACACCGCCCTTGAGATGAGTGACAAACATCCGGATGTGGTCAGGGTTTTAAAGGATATATTCAACAGATGGAAAAAGACCCTTACGATGACTTTAACTGAGGCTCAAAAGACCTCAGAGATAAGAATCGATATTTCTTCATCTGAACTGGCAACGATAATAATAGAGATGATTGAGGGTGGAATAATGCTTTCAAGACTTGAAAAATCAGAAAGACCCCTGTCTCTGGCAATTAAGGCAATCAGGAGGTTACTTGAACTCAAGAAAGTGTAAAATTGAATGATTTTATGTTAAAGAGGTGCATGGGTAATGAGTTTTCACTCATTCTCGACATACATCCATGTATGTCTCCGAGGACGCACACTGAAGCTGCCATCACGGCAGCTTCGGGCGTGTGCTGAAACCGTTTAAACTCAATACCCATGCAACTTTTACCCTGATGATTGTTTAGAGTCCATATAATTGTGTATCAGATATTTTATGAGATTCGACATATTTTATAGACCGAACGGTCGGTATATTATATTGTCTCTGGCAGTATTATCACTTTTGAGAGGAGGTTTTTTATGAGCAAACTATTGGATGAAAATGAGGCAAAAGGAAGGGTTAAAGAGATTTATGAAGAAATCAAAAAATACTTCGGCATGATTCCCAACTTTTTCAAAGCCCAGGCTGCAGTTGATCCGGAATGGCTTGAGCTAAACTGGCAGAGATGGAAATCAATAATGGGCCGTCGCAGGGCGCTTGACAGGAAAACAAAAGAGATGATTGCCCTTACAGTATCTTTGGTTAACCGTTGTGAATACTGTAGTCTTGCTCATGAGGCAGCGGCCCTGATGAATGGAGCCAGTGAAGAAGAGATTACAGAACTGAAGGAGGTGGTAGAACTCTTTGAGAGTTTTAACTCCATTGCTGATTCCTTAAGGATACCATGTGACATAACACCTGAGATGCTCAGGGGAGGAGAAAAATGAACTTTGCCGAGATAGAAAGAGACTACATCAGAAAACATCTGTTACCAGATTTTGAATGGACCAGGTTTAAGGTTCCCTCACGGCATAATCCCCTAAAAAGACCACTTTCTCAGTGCAGGGTTGCAATAGTCAGCACCTCGGGAGCCTATATCAAAGGGAAAGACAAACCCTTTGACACAAAAAACAAATATGGTGATGACAGTTTCAGGATTATCCCTGCTGATGCTGACGCAGAGGAAATCGGACTATCACATCCAGGATACAATACACGCAGGTCACTAAAGGATATAGATACGGTATTTCCAATAACAACCCTGAGGGCCTTCTATCTGGAAGGATTTATCGGCTCTATATCGCCGAGGCACATATCATTTATGGGATATGTCCCTGATCCCGAACGATTGATATGGCAGAGGGCACCAGAGGCTGGAAGGATTTTGATAGAAGACGCAGTTGACCTGGTTGTGCTTGTTCCAGCATGACCTGTCTGTTCTCAGTCCGTCGGACTGATACAGAGGGTCTTTGACATACAGGGGCTTACTACAATATCAATCTCTCTTGTCAGGGAATTAACAGAAATGACCAGGCCCTCAAGGGCATTGTATGTAGAGCATCCCTTTGGACTGACAATGGGGGATGTAGGAGATAAAGAGACCCACAGGGCAATACTAAGGGATTGTCTGAATTATGCACAAAGGCCTCTTGATGATGGAGCAATCATTGACACACCCTATAAGTGGCAAAAGAACGACCTGAGACAAAGGCAGCTTCGTAAGGAGGCTCATTGAGATCCCTTAAGGATTAAGAATAATCCATTGACCACATTGTCTGCCTTTTGATATATTGTTTTAAAACAAAGTCATACAGGGGGCGGGTATGAGCCAAAGTAATTATCTTTCTGGTGGGGATGCCCTTTTTGTTCTTAACCTGATACATCAGAGCCTCTTTTGCAGAGATGAGGAGGGATTTAGAAATCTGATCGAAAATCTTAAACAGATAATCCCCTTTGACTTTTCCATCTGTGGAGTAGCACGAATGAATGACGGAGTAAGCATAAAATCCTATGATGTGGTAAACATAAACTACCCTGCCCAGTGGCTTGAACTTTACATCAGTAGAGGCTATAATGGTATCGACCCAGTGGTTAAAGAAAACTTCACAGAGTTCAGGGTGCAATACTGGGCTGAGACATATAAAAAACACAATCCTCCGAAAGAGTTTATCTGCAATGCAGAGGACTTTGGGCTGAAAAGGGGTTATTCTCATGGGATACTGGAGGAAGGGAAAAGGGGAAGCCTGTTTTCATTTTCAGGCGCTTCCATAGAACGCCATCCCCGTACAGAGACAATACTGGAGTATATTATCCCCCACCTCCCCCAGTGTCTGATTCGTATTCTGAGCCAGAACAGTATGAGGCAGAGGGCTGAACTCTCTCAAAGAGAGAAAGAGGTCCTGAAATGGCTGAAGGAGGGCAAGACCTCCTGGGAGATTTCAGTAATTCTCAGAATAAGTGAAAGGACAGTTAATTTCCACATAAACAACATCAAGCAGAAACTTGATGTCTCAAACAGAACCCATGCCCTGGCAGTTGCCATTGAGCAGGGCTTGATTGATATTGACTGAACCAATCTATCATTGCCGGTCTTTTCACAATGTTTAATGCCTCAAACTCTCTCCAGTCCATTATTGCTGCCACTGCCAGAACACCATCAGGCATCGTCACTGGCTGTCCTATCAACCTGCAGGGAAATCCCTTTGCACGGAGCAGTCTATAAATCTTATACTCCACCACCAGATAAAGGTACCTTATATTGTTTTTTATACACCAGTGATATACACCTTTATAAAGAAGCATAGATATATTATGGGTGCCCGAGTTATTGATTAATCTTTCATTTCTTGCCTCAGGTGCCACACATAATCTTGAGACCTCTACTGTA
>CAZEYP010000067.1:0-4848 GCA_964515925.1 uncultured Nitrospirota bacterium | reverse complement strand
AATACCAGACCTATCTTAAGGAAAACCGTTTAGACCTCTATCTGAAGGAGCTTTCAGAGGAGGGGCTGAACTGGTGGTTTGAGATGGACACCCCTTCATTAAGGGTTCACCTTGAACCGCTTAAAATCCTTTCTGCTTCCTTTAATCTTCCCCCACGAATCACTTTTCTTTCAGAGGCATCAAAGCAAACAATACCCTATGAACAGATGTTGGAGTATTACAGGTTGTTTTCTGATTCAGGAGATACTGAGGCAGAGGCTGCAGCCATTGGTGCTGTGGTTGCCTCGGTATGGGATAGCGGAAGACAGTTCAGTCGCTACAGAGAATGGAAACAAAAGATAGAGGATGTGCTTAAAAATAAAGACCGCCTACTTTCACCCCTTGCCCGTGCCTCCTTGATGGGGTTTAAGGGGTTGATTGAGCTTACAGGGGAGGATATAAAGAATGCCTACCATACCTATGTTAAGCAGAGAATCTTTGCCGAGATGGCAAACTCCCACTCCCTGATGGTCTATTTTGCAGCAGCAGGCTCTTACAGTCTAATATGGATTGGAAGGCTTCCGGAGGCAGAGGTTGTGATAAAGGATGCCGAGGTGTTGTGTGACAGCCCTGATGTAAACATTGCTGTAAGAACCTATTTTCAGACCACCAGGGCTTTGTATTATTATGTCATTGGCGAGGGGCTCAAAGCAGAAAGCATATTAAAAGAGACTGTTGGTGTGCCCTTTTTTTGACGACCTGCCCCCGCCTGCGTACTTCCTTGGATATGGCCACCTTCTACTTGCACTTGCTAAAAAGGGTGATATTTCTGAGATAGAGCAACTGGCAAGAAAACTAAGAGAGCGTGCCGTTCCTGAGAACAATTACTTTCACCTCAGCTATCTTCACTACAATTTAGGCTCTTCTTACCTCATGCTTGGCGACCCTCAAAGGGCTTTGGTTCATGCAAACGAGTCAATGGAACGGGCTGAACTAAGTGAAAGCTCTATATCTCCAAACATCTCTGCCCTTCTTTATGGACAGGCTTTATCGGAGCTTGAGAGGTTTGACGAGGCAATGGAGCACATAAGATGCTGGATGCTGAGGTGGCAGAACGACGGGTTTTATCTCCTTGCCTCTTCAGGCTGCCTTGAGATGGCAAACATTTATTACAGACTGGGAATGATAGAGAGGGCAAGGGCATACTTTGAAGAGGCTGAGCGAATGATTCAGGGCGGTAATCTGATTTTTTTTAACAGAAGCAGAGAGCTACTTTCAGGCCTTAAAAGAAGAATCTTCCCTTCTACGCCATGTGGTGAGATAGTTGTTGATATTAACAGAACCCCCATATGTATTAAGACCTTTGGTGACCTTGAGATAAGGGTTGGTGAGAGGGTTATTTACGACAGAAAATGGCGAGGTGGTAGAACAAAGACCCTGCTTAAGGCCTTGATAGTTCATGGTGGAACAAAGGTATCATACGACCTTCTGAAAGACCTGCTCTGGCCAGAGGCTGACGGGGATGTGGCTGAAAACAGTCTAAAGGTTGCACTTTCAAGGCTCAGACGGATAGTGTCTTCGGGAAAGGGAAAGCCCGTTAATTGGATACTGGTAAAGCAGAGGAAGGTATCACTTGCAAGAAGTATCTGTTGTGTAGACTCCATAGTATTTAAGAAGTACATGGACAGTGCCTTTAAAGATGAGCCTGATGTGGCAGAGCTTATGAAGGTGCTTGACCTTTATCAGGACGATTTTCTTGCAAGAGACCAGAGCGAGACCTGGATAATACGCCACCGTGAGATACTAAGGGAAGACTTTGTCAGGGCTGTAATATATCTTTCGAAGATTTGCTCATGCGATGGAAACATCACCGATGCAACACGATTTCTGAACCATGCAATTGACAAAGACCCTTTAAACGAAGAGGTTTACGCCGCACTGATGGGCCTTTATCTTCAGGGAGGATTTCCCTCCAGGGCCATCAAGGTTTATCAACAGGCAGTAGATATCCTCCGGAATGAACTGGACATTGCCCCTGGTGCCCGCCTTCAGGAACTTGCCCGCCAGGCTGGTATGAAAATTTAAGCTTAACCAACCATTAAGACTATATCAACCGTCTTCAGGCCGACCCTGAGGGTTCACAAAAGAGATGTTCAGCCCCGCCACATCTGCAAGACAGTTCAGGGAAGAACTGTGGACAGTGGGGTGTTTTTTAGGGGCTAACCTGCCTTATATATAACAAAACTGTAACCATTTTGTAACCCTCCCTGTGTTATTAGTTAGTTAATGAAAGAAAAAGAGGTAAAAAGAAAGTCTGATGAAAAGGAAGTATATCTTTTAAGGATTATCAGAAGAAGCAACAACCCTTCAGAATCGCTGGTTGGAACGATAGAGAATATAAGGGGTAAGAAGAAATGCAGATTCAAGACAGGTGAGGAGCTGATAAGATGGCTGACTCAGAAAAGATAAATGAATACATAATAAAGATTTATCCTGCTGAAGGAATGGAGCCAGAAGGGATAGTGGGTGTAATTGAGTGTATCGATAATGCAGAAAAAAGAGTTTTTATTACTCTGACTGACCTTTACAAAATCATAATTGATTTTGAAAGTAACGGAAATAGTGACTTCATAGAAATATACTTGCATAAGCTTGAAAGGACACTGAAGTGACTAATAATAGGGTGAGGCAGGATGAGTAATGCCTCACCCTTTAAAAAGTTATAAGCCTATCCTTGTACCAATAAACAGCCTGTATCTTGGTGCTCCAAAGCCGTGGGTTATTCCATAACCTGCACCACCTATAACCTTTACCTTCTCTGTTAAACTGTAACCTGCCGAAAGGTCTACCTCAAGGGCTGAAAGGTCACTGTCAAAAAACTCATTGGTAGGCGTCTGTCCGTAAAGCTCACCCAGAATATCAATCTGTTGTGTCAGCTCGTAGGATATCCCTACACCTGCCCTGACAAGATGCCCTATCTCCTGTGTGTCTGATACTTTTTCTTTGTCTTTAATCTCTATCCCGAGGTTGGCTACAAAGAGGGTCTTTTCGTTTATATTTTTATCCACTATAAGATTAAGCCCCCCTGCAAAGGAGTCCTCACCAAACCAGTCATCTTCCTTTCCAGTGTTTATCACCAGAAAGGGAGAGACTGCCACACCAAGCCCGCCTTCTTTATTTATCAGATACCTTCCATATACCCACACATCTCCAAATGCACTTGATGAGACATCACTGATCTGAGTGATGTCCACACCATCCTGTTCAAAAAGATACTCTGCGGAAATGCCAAGGTCAAGCCTATCGTTTATCCCATACGAAACCGTCACACCAGTTACGACCTGATGCTTTGATATCCTTGTGTCTTCTGTTGTCTCCACAGGGGTGTGGGTTGCATCAAAAAACAGGCTGAACCTTATTGAGCCAGATTGAGTTAAGTCTGTGCTCTGAAGAATAAGGGTCCTTTGCTCACCTGGTTTTACCTTAAACAGGTGGGCATCGGCTGCATAACTCTGTCCGGCATATATCAATCCTAAAAACAAAAGGGCTACCATGAAGAGCTTACGACAACTTCTGCGTCTTAGCCCCAGAGGGAGGGCAATAATTGCAATAAGAAAGATACCAGCACCAAAGGGGTACTTAATGGCATAGACCAATGGGGTAAGAGCCCATCTTACAATGGTACGAAGGGTTTCGTGTTTTGCGATGTAGGCGGCAATGGGTGGTGAGGTTCTGTAGTAGAACTGAACGAGGGCACGGCCAATGGAGTTGGTAAGGAGGTGTCTGTCTCTGAAGTCTCTCAGTACCTTTACATGGGGCTCAAAGTAGCTTCCGTAGGCTGCCGTGGCGATGAAACAACTACCACTTCCACCTCCTCGTATTTCTATTATATTCTTAGTAGTTGTAGTGAATGATGATGTAATGGTTTTATATCCCGTGGTAATAGCCCTTGGAGTTGAGCCAACAGGGATAGGTAGCCCGGAAGTTGTAAGAGGGGTATCTGTGGCTACATCAAATACATAAACTGCATCGTTGTATTCATCAGTAACATATCCCCAGTTAACACCTGGAACTATGGTAACTCCATAAGTTGAAGAGGCAGGCGTATCCAGACCGCTGAAGTCTACATTGCTTACAGTGTCAGTTGCGGTATCAATAACATTAACAGTATTCCATTGAGTAGCAATATATACCTTTGAGCCATCAGGTGTAATTGCCATGTTTCTTCCAGACGCACCAGATATGTTTAATACCGAGTTGTCTGAGGTGTCAATTTTTGCCCCTGTATTCACATAAACATAGTTTCCATCCGGAGTTACCACTAAAAACCTTGCTTCATAGCCTGCATCTACCCGGTCTAAAAAGTACGATTCAGGGTATCAACAATACAAACTGTTCCATCATATCTGTTTGCTACATAAGCTCGGGGTTGAACAGGGTTCATTGCTATGCCTTCGGGGGAGGCAAAGCAATCGTCATCTATAGTTGCTACAACCTTATTTGTGCTGGTGTTTATTATGCTTATTGAACCAGTGTAACTTCCTCCTCCCTCTTTATTGGCTACCCATGCTTCTGAACCATCAGGTGTAACAGCAATTGCATAGGGCTCGTAGAAACTACTATCAGTTATGACAGCCGTTACAGTATTTGTGTTTACATCAATAACGGTAACCTGATCACTATGACGCACTGGAACATAAATTTTTGAACCATCGGGTGTGGCTGCAAGGTTTCTGGGCTCGGTTCCCTGCACGTCAATGGTTGCAATTACTGTATTTGTAACTGGGTCAATTACTGAAACTGTATCACTGTCGGCATTGCTGACATAAACAAAAGGCGAGATGCCATCTCCACTGAGATTGATTTCAT
>CAZEYP010000066.1:0-5120 GCA_964515925.1 uncultured Nitrospirota bacterium | reverse complement strand
AACAATTAATATTTCGTTGTTATCTACACGATAGATTATTCCATAAGGAAATCTTGACAGGAGACACCGTCTAAACTCTGATCCAATTTTCTGAGAAGCATAAGGGAAAGCAGTATTTTTTCATCACATCTTCGTAAGGAACACTTTCCATCTTACCTGATTTATAAGCCTCCCATCTTTTGCGAGCCTCCTCAGCCCATATACGGTCAATCTCAGGGTCAGGTTTATCAAGCTCCGTTAAAATTAAATCCACTAACGCAAGTTTCTCATCTGGCGATAAGCATTTAATTTTTTCTGAAAGTTCTTTGTCAATTACACTCATAGCATTTCACCTCCTGTTTCTACAAATTTTATATAGTTTATTATATCACACCGCTATATACCTTCCATGCCTTCGGCTGCAGGAGACTTTAAAACTTAGGGTCAAAACTGCTGTCCAAAGCAATCAAAGTCCATATACCCACCTGTCAATCTCTCGCTCCAGAGCCGGGGTCTCTGCCCCGTGGTTCTTCCCCTTTGTCTTGAGAATCCCCTCAACCAGCACCTTTATCTTTAGGGCAATAGAGGTAGTTTGAGAATCGTTTTAAGTTTGACCAAGGATAGCAAAAGGGTGTCCGGTTGACTTCTTATGTTTTTCTATGGTATGATTTATTCATACCTCAAAAGTGGAGGAGAACAATCTTATGTCTACTGTTGTAAAGAAAACCATATCTCTACCAATTGAATTAGCCAGAGAGGTTGATGCAATAGCCTCTGAAGAGGGTAAAACTGTAAGTGCCGTAATACAGGACGCCTTAAGAATAGCTCGAAGAGAGAGGCTGAAAAGGGATTTTTATCAACTTCAGGGATACTGGAGTAAAAAGGCCAGAGAAAGAGGAATTCTGACAGAGAAGGACCTTAAGAGATATCTTAAAGAGTGAGAGTTGTATTTGATACAAACATCTTCATCTCTGCCTTTGTATTTCCTGGAGGACAGGCAGAGCAGGCGGTATTAAAAGTTCTGGAAGGTAAGGACCACCTTCTGATATCAAAAGATATAATAGATGAGGTCCTGACTGTGCTTGCAAGGAAGTTTGACCATAATGCCGAAGCTCTATCTCATACTGCTGTGTTATTATCTGAGATTGCCGAGATAGTTAAACCCTCTGTAAGGATTAAGGTATTAAAAGAACCTGCAGACAACAGGATACTTGAGTGTGCAGTCTCTGGCAGGGCTGATATCATAGTGACAGGCGACAAAGAAATGCTTAACCTTAAGCATTACCAGGGCATAAAGATTTTGAGTTTGAGGAAATATCTGAGATTATAATCCTTCAAGTTCAAGAACTGGATGACTAACTCCTTCGTTTAAACCTGCACCCATAGTTCAACCTCCATGTGTATGGTTATTTGATTGTATACACACTAAAATTCAAGAAGCAAACCCCTGGCGGCGGCGCATTATCACATCTATTATTTCAACAGAACTATCAAGATTCAACTCCAGAATCACTCACAGCCTTTTCATAGAAATTCCGGCCCTTTTCGGTTATCTCCCATATACCTCTGGGAGAATTTGGGGAAAGAAGACCTTCATTAACCATCGTATTTCTTGCCCACTGTGCAGTGTTTTCCCAGCGAGTTTGTTTTGGATTGGATGGCAAAGAAGATAAATCATATTTATTCAATTTGGGTTTCATTTTTTCATATACTTTGGAAAGAACCTTTTTCATTTCTGCTTTCCCGCCAAGTTCAATTAAAGACTCAAGTATAGGGATAAAAAATTCATCTTCAGGGGTTCGTAATCCTTTCTTAAGTTTGCTCTTTACTTTTCTTTGTTTGGGGGTGACCGTTATCCTACTACTAAAAATATTCTGCCATTCCTTTTGAAGTGACTTAACCTTTTCTCTGAAAGACTTGAGTCTTTCACCGCTTTCAATAAGAGACCTTGCCTTCTCAAAATCATGAGATTTAAAGGCATGTTCTCCTTCTTTGCTAATGATATTAAAAACCTCCTCTATCTCCTCCAATAATATCTCAAATGCAGTATTTACTTCATTCTGGTTCATAGAGTGCCTCACTTTGATTTTTTATTTCAATAGATAAAAGGCAAAACTTGACATCTTTATCTCTTTTAAGAAATTCTCTGTCTTAGTTTTCCTCTACAATCCCTATCTCCTCTGTAGTTAGTTTATAAAGTTTATAAACCCACTTGTCAATCTCTTTTTCAAGTGCTGATGTGTCTGATTCTGGATTGTGGCTTTTGCTCTGGAGAATCTCATCCACTAGGGATTCTATCTTTTTAGCAATAGTTTTGTTTTGCGGGGTGAGGGGTGGGATGGGGAATTTACCAATAAATTCACCTTTTATTTCTCCTTTTATACCTCCTCCCATATAAAAATTACTAAAAGCGAAATCAAAAAGCTTTGAATTAAATATTCCTAAAAAATACAGAAGATTAGAGGTAGTAATAAAGTGTGCCGTGTTATCACAATAAAATTGTGAAGGGATTATAGAAAATTTTGGTATTTGAGTGACTCTTTGCCAAACAATTTTATCTTTCTCAAATTCATCATAATAATTACAATCTCTCAACTCCCACCAATAATCTCCCTGGTCGTCTCGGTTTAAAAGACCCTTACCCTTGCCTTTATCGTTAGCAAAGGAGATCAGATGTTCGTAAATTGCAGGCAGAATTGATTCAAAGAATTTTTCAGGCTATCTGTTTTTTCTGTGCCTGTTTGTCCAGCCTGACTCAATCTTTATAAGCCACAGTTCCGCCCAATTATAGTAATACTTTCCGATATCCCTGCCTCTTAAGATTGGTCTGATTAACTCTTCGGTGATGCGGCGTTCCTTCTCGGTCCTGCAATTTCTTAGTATCTCTTCTCTTGTTTGTGTATTTATGATAAAAGCCTTATTGAATCCTGTTATGATACCTCTGTAAATTTTTATATCCCATTCTTTAAGTGGCACACCTATACGCTCAATCTTTTCTTTTAACCTGAGGACTGCCTCGTCTGTAAGGGTCCATGCAGTGGGAGAAAGGCTTCTCTGTGGCATGGTCTTCTGGAATTGTCTTATGTAACTGACGATGTCCCCATCAACCTTATTGGTTATGTTAGTAAAACTCAGGCGATGGTTTTCTGCAGGGGGCCTTTTTCTGAAAAGGATGATGTTTGTATCCACGGTCTGCTCAAACACTGGATGACCACTGAAGTCCACGATATTAAGGACCTCGGTGTTTTGTTTCAGAAAGGCTCTCAGTTTCCCTCCATACTTTGCTCTCAGCCATTTGTTGCTTGAAATAAAGCAGAGGACACCTCCGGGCTTTAGCAGTTGATAGCCCCTTTCGTAAAAGTATGTATAAAGGTCTGCAGTAGAGGTCCAGACCTGATAGTTCTGGCTCTGGAGTGCTGGCTTAAGGTGCTTGATCTTCTCCTGCCTCACATAAGGCGGGTTTCCTATTACGATATCAAAGCCTCCATCACCCCTGCCCTCTCCCTCAGAAGGAGAGGGGGTTTTTACCCCGAACATCCACTCAGGGTCAAACCACTCGGCAGAGGCGTTCTGATCAAAGAGGTCAAAGGAGGCAATCTTTTCTGCTGTATCTGCGGTAAAGCCTATACTCTTAAGTCTTTGTGCAAGCCTTTTTCTCAGGGTTTTGTCCTTTTTCTGGAGTGTAAGTTTTTCCCTCCTTGTCTTTGCCTGAAAGTATCTGTGCCTTAGTTGTTGAATCTCTGCCTCCAGTGCTGCGATTTCAGGAGATACAAGGGGCATCTGGGGTGGCCTCTCAAGTCCTATCAGTGTGTTTGCTGATACAAACTTTGTCTCAAGGTTTGGAAGAGCCCTGATGCCCAGGTTTTCCTTACCTCTGTCAACCTTCTGGTCAAGAACGAGTGAGATGAAGAACCTGAGTTTTGCAATCTGTATGGCAATGGGCTGGATATCAACTCCATAGATGCAGTTTTCTATGAGATAGAGTTTTCTTGCAAAGTCAGGATAATTGATGCTATCGTCAAATGCCTCGTTTATTTCCCTTAGCATCTCCTCTCTTTCGGTCTTATCACCCTTTTTAAACACTTCCTCCGATGCTCTGAGAGCCTTCTTGATACTGGAGTTCATACCAGTGTTTATTTTCAGGGTCTAATTTCTGAAGCACATGAACCAGTTTGTGCAGTATCCCCATGGGAAATGCTCCAGACCCACACGCAGGGTCAAGTATCTTGATGCTGTCAATAGCAGAGATAATCTTTTGTTTTTCATCTTCTGTAAACTCTGGGACCTTATCAGAAAAGGAAAGAAGCAGGCGAATTTTCTCTTCATCAATATCTGGAAGATGGCTTTTAAGATACTCACAGATACTTTCTTCCACCATGTAGTCCACTATCTCCCTGGGTGTATAGTAAGAACCGGTGGATTTACGAGCGGTGGTGGCTGTTTCAGGATTATAACTGGCAAGAAGGAGTATATAACCACTTTATCTGTTTCGTTGAAAGGTATCTCACCAAGGAAAAGGGCATCGGTGAACTGGTCGTCGTCATACTCCGGGGCAGGTTCAGTATAAGGTCGGAAGGAGCGGTTTTTCAGCCTGAAGAAGTGGATGAATTCTTCAGGTGAGAAGTTGTGGATTATTTCCAGTAATGTCTCCCTCGCCATGGTTGCTAAACATCAAGCCCAAATTTCTGAGGATTTTTAATAACTTCTTTATAATAAAAACAGAACATGGAAAGATCATCTATATGCTGTTTGATTACCTGGTATAGTTCTTCTACAGAAACCTCCCAGTAAAGATGGACAAGCCTGTTTCTGTAACTTGCGAGTCTTTGGTTTTTCTCTGCAAACTCCAACGGGACTATTTTATACTCCCCGAGACTCAGGATAATCTGCCTGTAGTCCTTTGTCTTTGCAGGCAGTCGTGAGAGGATATGACTTCCAATGGTTAGCACCCCCTCAAGTGCCCTTCTTAAATAATGTTCTGCCAGGCCATAGTTTCTTCTATCTTTTTTGAAATCATCAAGGCTGCAGGAAGTAATGGCTTTAAGTTCTTCTATACTGCTTTCTATATCAGAGAGAATGTTTCTGATCTTCTGGAGATTTATGGGCCTTCTGCCTGTCATCTTTCAAGCACTGCCTCATCA
>CAZEYP010000065.1:0-5442 GCA_964515925.1 uncultured Nitrospirota bacterium | reverse complement strand
ACTTAGCGGAGTAATATTTTTTTATTAAAATCAACAAGTTAGAAAATCAAAATGCCAATTTAATCGCAAAATATTATTCATGTAACTTTATACTCATTATACATTCTGACTGTACCCCGTGTTGCATATTTAATGTTCAAATTATTATATTTATCTATAATTTTCTGGAGGGAAACAAATAAGTTGAGGATAATAATTAAGACCAGAAACGAAGAATATCAGAAAACCCTCAAGGGCTATGTTCCTTATCTGAGAAAAATTCTTGTCTCACTAAGTAAAGGCTACAAGTTTAAACTTCCTGAAGAACTCGTACTTCGTCCATTAAGGAAATACAAAAAGGCACATTACAGCAGTTGGACCTTTGGAAGGGCAGGCTATAGCCCTGAAACAGGATGGTATATCTCAATGAACATAGAACTATGCAGACTCTTTGATAGAGAACTCGACACACTTGCCCACGAAGCCGCCCACATTGCAGAGGCAAAAATGACCGGCAAATGGACACATGGAGAGTTGTTTGAGAAATTATACGAACGAGCTAAAAGAAATATAAATTCAAATTGAATTAATTAGTATAAAAGATTTAATATTTTTAAAGCTTTCATACAGGATTTTATCCCGCAAATGGACTCTCCTGAAAAGATCTATGAGCTTTTCAGGGGGCTGCGGTATCCTGAAGGTAAGGTTCTCGACACTTCATACAAAAGAAAAATATCAGAGTTTGAGTTTGCAAAAGAGGAGCGGGAGAAGGTCAAAGATATTTACACTGTCTATAACGATGACGGTAAGCTCCAGATATTTCTGATTGAGACAAAGTCTCTCACAGTATCCCTGGTAAGATACCTTACAAGGCGTCTTTCAGATAGATATCTACGGTTTCCGCTTATCCTGACATCTGATTATCATGAATACACCTTTGTCTTTCCTGACTTTGAGCGTATAGAGCAGGGAAAACACAGACTTAAAATTACAAGACTTGTCTTTGATAGAGAAAATCCTTATTATACAGACCTTCTTACAATATCCAGCCTTGCACTGACGGGCGAGGAAGAAAACTGGAGAGATATCTGGCGCAGGTGGAAAGACGCATTCAGTGTCAGGCGTGTTACAGATGACTTCTTTGAGGACTATAAAAATGCATTCTTTGAACTGAGGGAGACCTTTCAGGAACAGAAAATTCCTGTTAAACAGGCTCATGAACTTGCACAACAATTCCTGAACAGACTGATGTTTCTCTACTTTATCTCAAAAAAGAGATGGCTGGATGATAATCCTAAATTTATAAATTGGTTATGGCAGAGATACAGAGAAGAACTCAGGAAGGGCAATGCCCGGAAAGATACCTTTTATGAAAACTGGCTACAGGTTTTATTCCTTGAGGCCTTCAATAATAAATATAGTCACCCTGCCTACCATCCTCAGGATATTAAAAGGATACTTGCAAGAGCCCCCTACCTGAATGGTGGGCTTTTTCGTAAAAATGACCTTGATGTATTGAACTTTCATATCAGTGACCGCCTTTTTGAAAGAATTATGGGATTTTTTGAAAAGTATAATTTCACCATCCGTGAGGAACTTCCACTTGATGTTGAGGTTGCTGTTGACCCTCAGATGATAGGTTACGTATATGAATCTCTCTCTAATGTGGCAGAGGAGATATATGAGAGACAGGACCTGGGTATCTTCTATACACCCACTGTTGAAGTTGATTTTATGTGCAGGCGTGCCATGGTGGAGTATCTCGCCAACCACATGAAAGAACTACCTAAGGAGCAAATTTACAGACTGCTCTTTGATGATGACAAAAAGATTATTGAAGAGTATATGACCAAAAAGGGGCTCTGGTATAAATTAGAAGAATTACTTGATGCTATTGCAGTAGTTGACCCTGCTTGTGGAAGCGGAGCCTTTTTGGTAGGGATGCTTCATGTGCTTGTAGAACTTTACAAACTCACCTACAAACACATCAAAAGGGAGATGACCGATTTTGAGTTAAAAAAGAAAATCATAGGCACCTCCCTTTATGGTGTGGATGTAATGCCCTGGGCTGTGCATTCAGCAGAACTGAGGCTCTGGCTTCAATTGATAATTGAAGAGGATATACCCTTTGCTGAGAGAAAAACCTCTCCACTTCTTCCAAACCTTAACCTGAAACTCCGGGTTGGTGACTCTCTTGTTCAGGAAATAGGAGAAATAAGCCTTCATATAAGAGACAGCAACATCCCTTCACATATTAAAAGAAAACTCACATCACTTAAAAGAGAGAAGGAAAAATACTACAACAATGATCCCACGGCAAAGTTTAAGAGCGACAGACTTCTCCTTCAGGAAGAACTCAGGATATTTGGGGAGATACTGGACCGGAGGATTAGAGAGTTTCAAAAGGAGATAAATTCCTTAGAAGTTGAAAAAAGAGAGCTCCAGATGGAGATGTTTAAAGATTCTGAAAAGGAGTTAGAAAGACAAAAATCCCTCTTTGAAGAGCAGATAAAAGTCCTTAAAAAGGAGATAGAACATATAGCCAAGATAAAGAACAAAATACAGGCCCCGGGCAAAAAGCCCTTTGTGTGGGATATAGACTTTGCAGAGGTCTTTGGAGAAAAAGGTGGATTTGACATCGTCATCGGCAATCCACCTTATGTAAGGCAGGAAAAGATCGCACCTCCTCAGAAACTCCGTTCAGAAGTAACCCTTGAGGACAAGCGGGAATATAAAGAAAAACTCCTGAAATCCATACAGGCACACTATCCGTTCATTAAAAAGATAGACAAAAAGAGTGATTATATCTACTTCTACTTCCATGGGCTTTCTCTTCTGAACAAAAAGGGAATCTTCTGTTTTATCACCTCTAACTCATGGCTTGATGTTGGCTATGGAAAGGACCTTCAGGAGTTTCTTCTTAAGTTCTGCCACATCAAGGCAATATACGACAATCAGGCTAAAAGGAGCTTTGAACATGCAGATGTAAATACTGTGATCGTGCTTCTTGGCCCTCCTTTCACCAGAAAGGCACCATCAGAATGGCCTGCCCTTCAGGAGACAGCACGCTTTGTCATGTTTAAAAAGCCCTTTGAAGAGGTGATAAATACCAGAAATCTCATTGAAATAGAAAGAGCAGACACCATTAAAAAGACAGACTCTTACAGGGTTTATCCGATAAAGCAGGAGACACTCTTAGAGGAAGGCTGGGAAAAAGAGAGTCAGGAGTCAGAAGTAAAAGGTCAGAGGGGTAAAAAACTATTTAAAGGAAAATTTCTGTCAGGCAAGTATGCAGGCAACAAGTGGGGTGGCAAATACCTCCGTGCACCGGATATATTCTTTACCATACTTGAGAAGGCAGAGAGATATAGATTTTTTGAATTTGAAGGCGAAAGTGTGATTGTTGAGGATGTTACTGAGATGATTGAGGATTGATTGTGTTATACTATGTGTATAAGGAGGTGTATATATGAGAACCAATATTGTTCTTGATGATGAACTTGTAAAGGAGGCATTTAAATATTCAAAGGCAAAGACAAAAAAAGAGCTTATACACGAAGCCCTCAGAGAGCTTGTTGCTTCAAGAAGAAAACTTGACCTTAGAGACCTCAGAGGTAAGATCGTCTTTCAGGAAGGGTATGATTATAAGAAATTGCGTAGAGATAGTTAAATGGTGCTGGTGGATACATCTGTACTTATTGACTATCTAAAAGGTGCCAATAATACTACCACAAAGAAGTTTCAGTTCGTCCTTGACAACGGCATTCCTTTTGGCATCAATTCCTTTATCTATCAGGAACTTCTTCAGGGGGTAAAGTCAGAAAAGGACTTCAGAAAACTTAAGCAATATCTTGATACTCAAACTTTTTATAATCTTAGAGATTTCAGGGAATCCTTTGCTCAGGCAGCCCGGATTTATTTTTTATGCAGAAAAAAGGGAGTAACCGTATCAAGCACTATTGACTGTTTGATTGTTCAGACGGTCCTTGAATACGACCTATATCTTCTTCACAATGATAAAGACTTTGAAATGATAAGGAAGGTGATAAACTTTAAGGTATTTGACATCTGATATGCTCTTTTAACATCCCTGAGAAGCAGAATAGTATATTTTTTGATGATAATGCGGGGATAAGGTGAAGAAGGTGTTAATTTAAAGTTACCTTTGATATACAATTAAAATTGAATTATATTAAAGGTAGCCTTGAATAAAATTGACACCATCTGCTATATTAAAGGTAACCTTTAATACAATGAATGAAAAACTTACCAAAAACCCTTATCGGGCAGGCCGATATATTCGGCAGTCAAGTGGCTATAAAGCCTTTATTCCTTCACCATTGCCTCCTGATCCACCACTAAAAATGGACAATGAGATGATGTCTCTTGTGTCAAGGGCTGATCGTGCATTGGGCAGACTTGATGGCTCCATCCAGACCCTTCCGGATGCAAACCTATTTGTTTTCATGTATGTGCGTAAGGAGGCAGTGCTTTCCAGCCAGATTGAGGGCACTCAGAGTTCCCTGGATGATGTGCTTGAGGCTGAAGCCAGGATATTCCACAGGCGGCATCCTTCTGATGTAGAAGAGGTTATAAATTATATACATGCTCTTAACTACGGGATACAACAATTAGAGACACTTCCGGTTTCGGTAAGACTTTTGTGTGAAATTCATAAACGATTACTGAAAGGTGTCAGAGGTGCAGAACGGCAGCCTGGAGAACTTAGAAGAAGTCAGAACTGGATAGGTCCTGCAGGAAGCACAATTTCAGATGCTGTCTTTGTCCCCCCACCACCCCAGGAAGTTCCACAGTGTCTTTCTGACCTTGAAAAGTTTATTCACAGTGAGACTCCTGATATGCCTGCTTTGATAAAAATTGGTCTTGCTCATGCACAATTTGAAACCATCCATCCTTTTCTTGATGGTAATGGACGAATTGGACGGCTTCTTATTACATTGCTCCTGTGTGACTGGAAGATTCTGCAAAAACCCGTGCTCTATATTTCCCATTACTTTAAGAAACACAGGGAGCAATATTACGACCTCTTACAGTCCATCAGAGACAAAGGAGACTGGGAGGGATGGCTTAAGTTCTTTCTTACTGCAGTGGCCGAAGTTGCCTCCTCCGCCACTGAGACTGCAAGACGCATCGTGGCCCTGAGAGAAAAAGACCGAACACGGATTATTGAAACTTTTGGCAGATCTACTGCAAATGGTCTGAAAGTGCTGGAACATCTATATTCAAAACCAATTATCAGCATAAACGATATTATAAAACTCACAGGGCTGAGTTTTACTGCAGCAAGTCAATTAATGTCCCGATTTCTGAAGCATAATATACTCAGAGAGTACACAGGCCAGAAGCGTAACAGGTTATTTAGATATGAAGAGTATATCGCAATATTTAAAGAAAACTAATAGAAAAATGAAATTTCAGAACATTTTACCCAAAATCGTGAAC
>CAZEYP010000064.1:0-6082 GCA_964515925.1 uncultured Nitrospirota bacterium | reverse complement strand
CAACGCAACACTGAACATCACAGCCAGGGAAGGAGACCTGATAAACCTGACAATATTCATAAACACCACACAGAAATAAAAAACGCAATAAGAAAACACAAAGTAATCCCTTTAAGAGTTGTTGTTCTGGAAGACAATCTGAATATAACGAACACCACACAAATCGAGGTGAGAGTGGCGGGAACTTATGCATTTCCAGGAAAAGAAATGAGTATAATCGGAAATGACACTGCAACAATAAACAACGAAAACAAAACCCTTCAATTTAGATATCTTTCGGAAAACCGGACAACTTACTGCTTTTCAGAGATAGACACCGCAACACAGAACCTGGCACTAAACAGTTATGTGGAAGACTCCAACGCAATCGACGGAAACAACACAAAAGACGAAGATGAAACAACCGCATGGTACGGCTCAGACGAACCAGATCGTATTGATGACCCTAACCCGCCTGTTTCCGGAATTTGAATTTGTCTTTTTTTACCCCCTACACCCTACCCGCTACACCCTACACCCTGTCTTTTTAATATAATATTTCATGACAGAATTGGAAAGGATAATCATTCAGAGGATAAAGGCTCAGGGGCCGATCAGCTTTGAAGAGTTCATGGAACTTGCCCTGTACCATCCTGAACAGGGATACTACATGACAGAGCAGGAAAGAATCGGCCCTGAGGGTGACTATTACACATCACCCCATCTTCACCCCTTATTCGGCTATACCATAGGGATCCAGATAGAAGAGATGTGGGAGATTCTCGGCAGGCCCCCTGGATTCAGTGTGGTTGAGATAGGTGCAGGAAGGGGTTACCTTGCCGAGGGCATCCTCCGGTATCTCATGCAGAGGGGGCTTATTGGTCAGATAGAATATGTTATCGTGGAAAGAAATCCCCATCAGATGAAGAAACAGATGAGCCTCCTTGAAAAGTTCCCTGTTAAGTGGACATCCACCCTTACGGAGCTCAGGGGTATAGTTGGAGTGATTATCTCAAACGAGCTTCTTGATGCCCTGCCTGTTCATCTTATAACCTTCATGGATAAGGGTTTTAGAGAGATATTTGTAAACCATAGAGGAGATGCATTTTTTAAAGAGACAACCCCCTTAAATGATGAGCTAAGAGATTATGTTTCCCTCTACAGGATTCCCCGGTTAGAGGGCTACAGAACCGAGGTCAACCTCAAAATAGGGGATTTCCTTAAAGAGATTAAACAGAGCCTTAACGAAGGGTTTGTCTTTACCATTGATTATGGCTTTCCATTCTGGGAGTACTATGCTATAGAAAGAACCAGAGGAACACTTCTTTGCTATCACAAACACAGAACAGGTGAAAACCCATACATAAATATTGGCTGTCAGGATATAACGGCTCATGTAAACTTTACATATCTTCACGATGAGGGCAAAAGGCAGGGCTTTAAGACACAGGGCTATACTCCGCAGGGGACCTTCCTTGCATCCCTTGGAATAGACAGGGTGCTTGAGGAGAAACTGAAAGCAGACACCCAATTTATACAGGAGATACCAAAGATAAAGGGGCTTTTGTGGGGCATGGGCGAAAGCCACAAAGTGATGATTCAGTACCGGGGGAATAAAGCTGACATACCGGTTTTAAAGGGGTTTCAGTTAAGAAACAGGATTAAAACCCTTTCAGAGGGTCTTTAAGATGGATATCCTTTTAAGGAATATAACCAAGCGATTTGGAAACACGGTGGTCTTTGAGGGGCTTAACCTTGAGATAATGTCAGGAGAGTTTTTCACCATTCTCGGTCCCAGTGGTTGTGGAAAATCAACTGTACTTAACATCATTGCAGGGCTTGAGGCTCCATCAGAGGGTGAGGTGTATTTTGGCTCGAGGCTTATGAATAATGTTCATCCCCGTGACCGAAATGTGGCAATGGTATTTCAGAGCTATGCCCTTTATCCGCACATGACGGTTTATGAAAACATAGCATTTCCACTGAGGATGAAGAAATTCAAAAAGGCTGAGATAAAAATGGCTGTGGAGGAGGTATCCAGAAGGCTTGGCCTCACCGAGCTTCTTAACAGAAAACCCCGGGAGCTTTCAGGTGGACAGCGTCAGCGTGTTGCCCTGGGCAGAGCCATTGTCAGAAGGCCTGTGGTTTTTCTGTTAGATGAACCACTTTCAAATCTTGATGCCCGATTGAGGGTTGATATGAGGGCAGAATTGAAAAGACTTCACAGGGAACTGAAGACCACAGTGGTCTATGTTACCCACGACCAGGCAGAGGCAATGGCACTTTCAGACCGCATGGCGGTTATAAAGGAGGGAAGGATTCAGCAGGTCGGGACACCTGAGGAGATTTATAAGAGGCCAGCAAATCTCTTTGTTGCCACCTTTATCGGAACCCATCCCATGAATGTACTGACTGCTTCGGTTATAAAGAACAGTCCACTGACAGTTGAGATTAAGGGCACTGTCCTTGAGCTTCCATTCAGTATTACTGAGCAGACAGAAAAACTGCTTCTTGGGATAAGACCTGAGGATGTGGTGATTGATGAGGAAGAAGGGATGATAGAGGCAGAAGTTGAGCTTATTGAAAACGAAGGTGCCTATCTGCTCATTGACCTCAGGGCAGAGGGTTTTAGATTCAGGGCTCGGACTGAAAGAGAGCTAAAAGCAGGAGATACTGTCAGTATAAATTTCCCCTCCAACCGCCTTCATTTCTTTAATATTGAGACAGGAATGAGATATAATCTTTAAAATAGGGGGTAGGGTGTAGGGGGTAGCGTGTAGAAGAAAATATTAACTACCCACTACTCCCTACACCCTCAGCCCTAAAAAAGGAGGTTTTAATGTTTATTGAAGAGATGACGATGGAGGAGTTCAGGAAGGCCCTCAGAAAGACAAAGACCATACTCATACCCTTTGGCACTGTGGAGGAGCATGGGAGGCACCTTCCCCTCAGCACCGACACAATGGTGGCAGTGGAGGCACTAAAAAGGGTGGCTGAAAAAAGGAAGGTATTCATTGCACCACCACTTCACTACGGTGTGTGCACATCAACACGGAAGCATCCGGGAACCATAACCATAAAGCCATCCACACTGCGGGCATTTACAAGAGACATTGTGGTTGATTGCTATGAGAAGGGGCTCAGGAACTTTGTGCTTGTTACAGGACACGGAGGTGGCCTCCACATAAATGCAATGAAGGAGGTGGCAGAGGAACTGGTAGAGGAGCTTAAAGGCATAAGGATAGCCGTTGTTTGCCCTTATACAGTTCTCTATAAGGAGCTTTTGGAGATTGCCGAGACAGAAAACGACTCCCATGCCGGTGAGCTCGAGACCTCACTTATACTTGCCATAAGGCCAGAGCTTGTAAAGGGCCGCTCAAAGGAGGAATACCCAAGCTTTCCAAAGCCCCTGATAGTTAAGGATAAACTAAAATACTGGCCTGGTGGTGTGTGGGGAAACCCGAAAAAGGCAACCCCTGAAAAGGGACAGAGGGTTTTCGAGCTTGTAGTGGACAGGCTCATCAGGGTCATAAAAGAGGTGGAAAAATGAACAGATTCAGGGTCTCGGCTGATGATGCCTTTTTGTTAATCATTGATATTCAGGACAGACTGGCTGCTGTTATGAAGGAGCGGGATACAGTTATAAAAAATACCACCCATCTCATTGAGCTTTCAAGGCTCTTTGATATCCCTGTTGTGCTGACAGAGCAGTACCCTAAAGGGCTTGGTCCAACTGTGTCAGAGATAAGGGATGCACTCAATGAGTACCAGCCTATCGAAAAGCTCAGCTTTAGCTGCTGCGGTGCAGAGGGTTTTCTTGATGCCATCAAAAAGACAAACCGCAGGAAGGCACTTGTTACTGGAATGGAAACCCATATATGTGTGCTTCAGACCTGCCTCGACCTGCTGGATGAGGGCATCGAGGTCATTCTTGTGGCAGATGCCCTTACATCAAGAAGACCCTACGACAAATCCATTGCCCTTGATATATTGAGAGAGGCCGGCTGTATTGTCACCACCACAGAGGCGGTGCTTTTTCAGGTGCTTAAAAAGGCAGGCACAGAGGAGTTTAAGGTCATATCAAGGAGGATTAAGTGACATCCACCACCCTGATTCTCGTAAGGCATGGCAGAACTGTAGGCTCTGAAGAGATGCGTTACAAGGGTCATATTGATGTGCCCCTTTCTGAAGAGGGTAAAAAAGAGGTTGAGCAGGCTGCAGGGGTTATAAAGGCACACTTCAATCCAATAGGGGCGGTTTACTGCTCTGACCTTTCAAGGGCTAAAACAACAGCCGAGATAATTGCCGAACCCCTCGGGCTTGAACCCATAACCATGGAGGCCCTCAGAGAGCGTAACTTTGGACTCTGGGAGGGGATGAGCTTTGAGGAAATTGCCAGGGCCTATCCCGAGGAGTTTCAGATGTGGAAGTCAGACCCCTACAGGTTCAGCCCCACTCAGGGGGAAAGCACCGAGGATGTAAAAAACCGTGTGGTGGCAGCTGTGGAGGAACTATTAAAAAAGCACAAAGGCGAGAAGGTGCTGATAGTGTCTCATGGCGGGGTAACCCGGGTGCTACTCTGTCATTACATGGGCTTACCCTTAAGCAATATATTCAAGATAGAGCAGGACTTTGCATGCCTAAATGTGCTTGAGTTCTTTGATGATGGTTTTTCTCTGGTAAGGCTTATAAATGGGAGGGTATGGTAAAAAACATCACTTTTTCACACTTTCGATGCGTGAAATGTTTCATCTATCCATAAGCCTTTTGTCTGATATCGCCAATTTCTGCGGCGGCTTCAGCCGTTCGCAGGAAAGGGGTGTTATGGTCATTTATTCATTTTAGCCTTTAGAGGAAATCTATCAGGATGTTCTATAATTTCAACACTCAGATCTACATCAAGTTCAGGCCAGTAAAAATGATCTGGTGTAACTTCTTCCACATTTAATATTTTCTTAACCGGAACATCTTTAAACCAGGGGAAATCATCATAAGATAAAAATAACTCTTTGTCTCTGGTTAATAACCATATACCATGACTTGATATATTAGTTACCTCAACATTTAAACCATTCCTGCCAAGCTGACTTGATTTCATCATAATGCTCCTCTATGATATTTTCAATTTCTTTTAATTGTTTCCTTATCGTCTGAACTCACCTGCCGAAAATGCGGTAGCATTTTCGGTCAGGTGTAGCGGTTTGATACTAATTAAGGCCTCCTTGATTATACATCAATGAGGTATGATGTTTTAACCAAAAAACTCTAAAAAGGAGGCCTTATGAAATTTTACACCAAACAGCACAAATTTTACTGTGGAGTTGATCTTCATGCAAAAACCATGTACATCTGTATTCTTAACTCTGAGGGAAAGATAGTGCTTCACAGGAACATTCGAACCAGGCCGGATGTATTCCTAAAGACTATCGAGCCCTTCCGAGGAGACATAGTCGTTGCAGTGGAGTGTTTGTTTCTGTGGTACTGGATTGCAGATTTATGCTCGGATGAAGGTATTCCCTTTGTATCAGGTCATGCCCTTTACATGAAGGCAATACATGGAGGCAAGGCAAAAAACGACAGGGTGGATTCATACAAGATAGCCACACTCCTGAGGGGAGGGATGCTTCCCATGAGTTATGTTTATCCCAGAGAGATGCGCTGTACAAGGGATCTCCTCAGGAGAAGAACCCATCTTATGAGGAAACGCTCAGAACTCATAAGCCACATTCAGAACACCAATTACCAGTACAATCTACCTGATATAGAAAAGAAAATCTCCCGTAAGAGTAACCGTGAAGGTCTGCTTGATAGATTCCCTGACGAAAGTGTTCGTAAGAGCATGGAGCTTGACCTTAAACTTCTTGATATCTATGATGAGCTTCTTCCCAGGCTCGAACATGAGATAAGCCTTGTAGCAAAGCAATATGACGGGGATTCCTATTTTCGTATAAGGTCGGTTCCCGGGATAGGGAGGATACTTGGTTTAACCATACTTTATGAGATAGGAGATATAAACAGATTTCCTACTGTAGGGATTGCGGTAGTCACTATAAGTGCTCCCTTTGTCCTGAATCTCCCAAGCAGTGCCTTGCTAAACTCTGCA
>CAZEYP010000063.1:0-7002 GCA_964515925.1 uncultured Nitrospirota bacterium | reverse complement strand
TGTTAGTTTAACCCACGTACGTTAAGGATGGACAGGTTAAATACATTATGTCTAAACAATCCTGAGCAAAAACTTGAAAAGTCTAAAATCTTAATGTTATATTTATTTACCAGTTAGGCGCGTAGCTCAGGGGGAGAGCGCTACCTTGACGCGGTAGAGGTCGACGGTTCGAAACCGTCCGCGCCTACCATTCCTTAATCAATAGCCTGCCACAAAACATGCATAAATCGGTTATTATAATTCCCCTATGGCTGACAGGAAGAAAAAGTGGCGGTTTGCTGTTGACCGAGGTGGAACCTTTACCGATGTGGTTGGTCTCGACCCTGATGGAAGGTATCACAGCCTGAAACTGCTCTCCTCTTCACCTCAGTACAGGGATGCCTCTATTGAAGGTATTAAAAGAGTACTCGGCTATGAAGGCAGTCCTTTGCCTTCTGACAGAATTGATGGAATAAGGTTTGGAACCACAGTAGCTACCAATGCACTGCTTGAAAGAAAGGGCGGCACTGTATTGCTTGTTACTACCGAAGGGTTTGCTGATTTGCTTGAGATAGGTTATCAGGACAGGCCTGATATATTCTCACTGTGTATTGAAAAAAAGACAAGACTCTACAGCCGAGTGCTGGAAGTCAAAGAGAGAATTGCATCCGATGGTACAGTGCTTACACCTTTAGACACTTCGTTGTTTGAGGAACAATTAAGACGATATAGAAATGATGATATTGACTCTGTGGCCGTTGTTTTGATGCACTCATGGATAAATCCTTCCCATGAACTGCTCTGTGAAGAGGCTCTCAGAAAGTCGGGTTTTGAAAAGATATATCTTTCTCACCGTTCAATGAACACCATAAAGGTGGTTACACGAGGACAGAGTACAGTGGTTGATGCTTATCTGGGGCCAGTGCTTCAGATGTATCTTGATGGTATCCTCAAAGATGTAGGTGATATTCCGGTGGAGTTTATAATTAGCTCGGGTGGACTCAAGAGGACAGAACAGCTTACTGGCAAGGAGATGCTTCTGTCAGGACCTGCTGGTGGTACAGTAGCATCTGCCTATGTATGCAGAGCTATGGGTAAAACAGGTGTTATTGGATTTGATATGGGTGGAACATCAACAGATGTAAGCAGGTTTGACAGGGACTTCGAGATAGTCCATGAAACACGAATTACCAATATTGAGTTGAAAACAGACATGATAAGCATAAACACCGTTGCATCTGGTGGTGGCTCCATAATAGAGTTTGACGGACAAAAACTCACGGTTGGTCCAGAGTCTGCTGGTGCTTATCCAGGGCCTGCTTGCTATGGATTTGGAGGCCCATTAACAATAACCGATGCAAATCTCTTTACTGGCCGTATCGTGCCGGAGTTCATGCCAGAAACCTTCGGCCCTGAAAGAAACTCTCCACTGAGTGTTTCCATTAGTGAGGAGGCATTTTTAAAACTAACCGAGACCGTTAACAAACAAACAGGTTCAAACCTTACCCCCCATGAGGTTGCCCTTGGAGCTCTGACAATAGCCAACGAAAAGATGGCAATGGCCATTAAAGACATATCCGTATCCAGGGGATTTGATGTAAGAAGGTATGCACTGCTGTGTTTTGGTGGTGCAGGTGGGCAGCATGCCTGCCAGGTAGCTGATATACTTGGCATTAATGAGATAATTGTTCATCCATTGTCAGGGGTATTTTCAGCCTATGGTATTGGGCTTTCAAGACCAACAGAGCGCAGGGTGAAGACTCTGCTTAAGCGGATATCTGATGTTAGTGATACACTGCTTGAGGAGCATTTTCAAGAACTAACACTTCAGGCTGTAAAGGTATTGAACAGTCCGACAAAATACAATATTAAGAAGGAAATTGATATAAGACCATGTGGAACAGACACATACATTACGGTCAGATACCATAACCTGAAGAACTCTCAGGAGGACTTCATAAGGCGTTATCGAACATTGTATGGCTTTACACCTGACTCTGAAGACTTAGAGATAGTGAATCTCAGGGTTGAGGTATCCAGAGAGGAGGATTTCTTTGTTCCCTATACACCTGTTTCCCATACTAAAATGGCCCCTGAGCCTGTAAAGTATCAGAATCTCTATACACTTCAGGGTGTCTTTGATTGTCCTGTTTATAAAAGGCATGACCTGACTGTGGGGTTTGAGGCAACAGGGCCTTTAATCGTTGTAGAGGGGAATTCTACTACCGTGGTTGAGCCTGGATTCAGCGTAAGTGTCATGAAAAACGGCTGTATGCTTATCAGGAAAGAACAGGCAGAGGGACATAAAAAGACTGTGAAAACTAAAGAGGGAGCCGACCCTATTTTACTTGAGGTCTTTCACAACCTTTTCATGGCTGTTGCTACCAAGATGGGATACACCCTTAGAAATACTGCCCACTCAGTAAACATGAAAGAAAGGCTTGATTTTTCCTGTGCCCTTTTTGATGCAGGTGGCAACCTTGTTGCCAATGCCCCACACATTCCTGTTCATCTTGGTGCAATGGCAGATACTGTGAGTGCTCTGCTTGAAGAAAAGACAAATGAGATAAAACCAGGCGATATTTATGTAACCAACAATCCCTACAGGGGAGGCTCACACCTGCCAGATGTAACAGTGATTGCACCTGGATTCAGGGAAGATGGCAGGATAGGTTTTTTTGTTGCAGCCCGAGGACATCATGCTGATATTGGTGGAATCACGCCAGGTTCAATGCCGCCAGAGTCAAAGCATATTGATGAAGAGGGTATCTTAATTGATAGTCTGCTTGTATTAAGGGATGGCAGGTTTCATGAAGAAGCCCTGAAAGGTGTGTTAACCAGGCATCCTTATCCAGCAAGAAACCTTCACGAAAGGATTCAGGACATAAAGGCACAGATTGCTGCCTGTCTAAAGGGCATTGAAGAGGTCAAAAACATATCAAGAGAATATGGATGGAAGACCCTGTCAGAGTATATGGCCCATATACAGGAAAACGCTGCCTATATGGTGAGGAAAAGACTTGCAGAGTTCCTGAAAGATAGAGGTGAGTTTACTGGTGCATTTGAAGACTGCCTTGATGATGGAACAAGGATATCACTTACACTAAAGATACTGGCTGGAGATAATCCACCGGATACGGTGAAGGCAATATTCGACTTCAGTGGCAGCAGCAGCGAGCATACCAATGACAACCTTAACACTCCACTGTCTGTTACCCGCTCGGCTGTGCTTTATGTGCTTAGAAGTCTGCTTAAGACAAATATTCCCCTGAATAGTGGCTGTTTAAGGCCGATAAAATTAATCGTCCCGAAGGGCACCATAATCAATCCCCGCTATCCTGCCCCTGTGGCCTCAGGAAATGTGGAGACCTCTCAAAGGGTGGTGGATGTGGTGCTTGGGGCACTGGGTATTGCTGGAGCTTCTCAGGGAAGTATGAACAACCTGCTATTTCAGGTGCAGGGCGAGCCCCCCTACTACGAAACCATAGGCGGTGGAAGTGGCGCTACAGAGGGTTGCCCTGGTGTCTCTGCGGTGCAGGTACACATGACCAATACCCGCATAACCGACCCCGAGGTGCTTGAAGTGCGTCATCCTGGAGTTAGACTTAAGAGATTTGCAATACGCCGTGGCTCAGGAGGAAGGGGGCTTTATCCTGGCGGTGATGGTATAATCAGGGAGATAGTGTTTTTAAAGCCTGCTGTTGTTTCGGTAATATCAGAGCGACGAGTTTACAGCCCTTACGGTATAAAGGGCGGGTGCAGTGGCTTAAGAGGTGTAAATCTTTTAAGAAAGACTTCGGGGCAAATTAAAAGGCTTCCACACCGCTTCAGCATCACACTTCAGGCAGGTGAATCTATAATAATAAAAACACCAGGTGGAGGAGGTTATGGAAAGGCAGGAACTCAGACAGATGATAGCTGATTACATGGAGCGTGGGTTTCTTGAAAATATCATAGATATGTTCAAGCATGACCTGAGTCTTTATGAGATGATAGGTGAGCTTATAAAGGATGAAAGAATGCGGGTAAAACTGGGAATCACTGCTCTGATGGAGGAGCTCTCAAGTGAGAGGCCAGAGGATGTTAAGAGGGCACTGCCATTTCTGTACCCATTGCTTGAGGATGAAGACCCTACTGTCAGGGGTGATGCAGCAAACCTGATTGGTATCATTGGTGCTCCCGAGGGCATTGAAAAGCTCCGCCCCCTTCTTGAGGATGAAAACCCCCAGGTCGTGGAGATAGTGAGAGAGTTTTTGATATATTAAAAAGACAGGGATTAGGGGGCAGGGGGTAGGGTACAGGGAGTTACGAGTGTTGAGTTTTGAATTTTGAGTTAAGTTCTTTACTAAACACTTAAAACTCAACACTCTAAACTATAAAATACTCCCTACACGCTACACCCTACACCCTAATACATGGAGGTGTAAAAATGCCCATATATGAGTTTTACTGCAGCCACTGTAATACGATTTACAATTTCTTCTCCCGTCGTATAAACACGGATAAAGTACCACCATGTCCAAAGTGCGACAACCCGAAACTACAGCGAATGGTCTCAAGGTTTTCTACACCTAAGAAACGAGACGCTGACACTGGTGACGATGAGGGGCTTGAGGGACTGAACATTGATGAATCAAAGTTAGAGCAGGCAATGCACTATCTTGAGCGTGAGGCTCAGGGCATAGACGAAGAAGACCCCCGACAGGCTGCCCGACTTATGCGTAATCTAACGGAGATGACAGGACTTAAGCTTGGAGATAAATGGGAGGAGGCCCTGAGCCGACTTGAGGCAGGTGAGGACCCAGAGGCCATTGAAGAGGAGCTCGGGGATGTGCTTGAAGGAGATGATGAGGATATGCCCTTTAAAGAGGTCAGAAGGCTTAGAGCAGGAAAAAGGAAGGCTCCACCCAGGGTGGATGAAACACTCTATGAATTATAGATAGGGTGAAAGTAGAAATGAAACGCCATCACGAATCTTAAGAGGCATAGAGCGGTTTTTAAGATAATCGATGTTGAGTTTTTTTGATTTTGAGATCTTTTCATTGACGATACCGAGAAGTTCTTCTGCAAGAGAGGAATCATAGCATTCTATGTTAAACTCAAAGTTAAGCCTGAAGCTTCGGGCATCCCAGTTACCTGAGCCAATCATAACCCAGTGTTCATCTACTATCATTATCTTGGAGTGATCAAAGGGCGGAGGGCTCAACCATACATTACAGTTTTCACTGATTATCTGTTCAAGAATCTTGAAAGATGCCCATTTTATTACAGGGATATTGTTCTTTTCAGGAAGCACTATGTCTATCTTAACACCCCTCAGTGCTGCCAGGTTCAGGGCAGATATGAGATTTTCTTCAGGAAGAAAATAGGGAGTTACAATCTTAACCGAATGTCGTGCCACGGTCAGGGCGCTGTGAATGGTAAGAAGCTGTTTTTCAAAGTCTTCATCCGGTCCATCAGGTATCCCCCTTGCCCAGGCACTGCCTTCTGGTTTAATCTCGGGGAACCATCTGCTACCCTTTAAGATTTCACCTGTACAGAAATACCAGTCTTCAGCAAACACCTGCTGCATGTGTCTTACCACAGGGCCCCTGACATGAAAGTGGATATCTTTTATAGGGAATGAAGGGTTGAGTTTTAGCATATGTCCTTCTCTTATGTTCATACCACCGGTGAACCCTACCTTTCCATCAATAACCATTATCTTTCTATGATTTCTAAGATTTAAAAAGGGTAACCTCGAAGGAACAACAGTGGGCAGAAACCTGACGGTCTCAATACCTGCCTTTTTTAGTTTTTTTGTAATGGGCGGGAAACTGTATCTTGCTCCAACATCGTCAACAATTATTCTTATCTTTATTCCTCTTTTATGGGCATCTAAAAGGGCAGAAAAAAACATCTCGCCTGCCTGGTCATTATCAAATATGTAAGTAGACAGGTTTATAGTGTCCTCGGCCTCCTGTATGGCCTTTATCATTTCTGGATATGCTATATCGCCGTTTACGAGTGGAACCACCAGGTTGCCGGGGAGTAAAGGTAGCTCAGTTATCCTGTCTATCATCATTGAAAGGCTCCTGAACTGAGCATGCAGAGGGATGGAGCCTTTGGAAAAACTATCCTGTGGAAGATTGAATGATTTAGCAACTTCACTTACAGAGCTTCGGAGCATTCGTGCCTTTCTCTGTATCCTGTTGATACCAAAAAGGAGGTATAAAATAGCCCCAAGCACTGGAACAAGCCAGACGATACCTATCCATGAAAATGCAGAACGAGCATTCTTTTTTGTAAGAATCACATGCCCGGAGGCAAGCACTGATACCAGTAGTGTTAGAAGTCCTGCTATCTGAGGCCAGATCTGTTTAAACATTGTTCTGATATTATACCCTGTAACGCTGGTCTTCACAAAATTTTCATAATATCTTCATTTTTCTTTCAAAATCATTCTGTATTATAAGGGCAGATAATGAGGCTGCCTTGCAGCCCATATTAATAAACCCAAGGAGGTATGGTTATGAAAAAGGTACTGGTAACATTAACGGTTCTGGCGGTACTGTCATTAGGTGCAGGGGCATTCGCCTTTGGACCAGGATGGTTTGGCGGAGGTCCAATGATGGGCTATGGCACGATGGGACCTGGCATGATGGGCTATTACGGTGGCACATGGTGCACAGGGCCTGGAAGCTGTTTTACACAGGGTGCCTATGGGTCTGCTTACAATAGCAAGTTTCTTGAAGAGACAAGAGACCTTAGAAAGAAACTTAACGATAAGAGATTTGAGTATTTCGAGGCATTGAGAAACCCTGAAACCAATCCCGAGACCATCACAAAACTCCAGAAGGAAATCTGGGAGCTGCAGCAGAAGATCTATGAAAAGGCTCCTCGTACAGCCTATCGCGGTGGCTTTGGCCCATACGGTGTTGCACCCTGCTGGCAGTAATAAAACAAAGTACCCTGCATCCATACTAACAGGTGCAGGGTACTTAATCAATCCTTTGATATCTATGCATTTTCATCTCTATAAAA
>CAZEYP010000062.1:0-7327 GCA_964515925.1 uncultured Nitrospirota bacterium | reverse complement strand
CTTATTTACATAACCCTATTATTTTATTCCAGACACAAGATTATTTTAACTTCCCTTACACAACAAAGTATTACCTGCTCTAACGATAAGGCTCTTTATAAAAGCCGATGGCAAATTGAGTTATTTTTCAAATGGATAAAACAGCATTTGAGGATAAAGAGGTTTTATGGGACATCAGACAATGCAGTGAAGACTCAGATATGGATAGCGGTATCTGTGTATGTGCTGATTGCTATAATAAAGAAGATGCTGAAAATCCAGTTGAGTCTCTACACAATTCTACAGATTTTGAGTGTAACAGTTTTTGAGAAAATGCCTATTTTACAGGTACTTACAGATTCGGGTTACAAATCCTGCAGCCCTGAATCGTCTAATCAGTTGATTTTATTTGATAAATATTTCGGACAGTAGTGTATTCTAATTAATAAGTCATGTTACCAGTATGTGTAAACATTGGGCTTATTCTACTTTCTTGTGATTACAGGATAGTGGGAATGAACAGTTACGCCCGCAGAGTTCTTGGGCCTGCTCTTAATGAATTGGGTAAGGATGTGTTCAGATATCATCCTGAGAAAAGCCACAAGAAGATAGAAAGCATACTGAAGAAGGCAGAAGTTCTGGAGCAGGACTCACCCGTTGCCATGATTATAGATGTGCTGAACAAGGTGCTTATGATAAATGTCTCACGAATCAACATGGTGACTGATAAAGACTCTCCCATGTATGCCATGACCTTCATAGATGTTACCCGTGAAACCGAGGCTGAATACAACCCTGGAAGCGGTCTGATGGAACTGAGAAAGCTACCAATATGCGAAAATAACGGATTTTTGTTTATTGATGTTGACGATATTTACTACATACAGTCTGATGGTAATTATTGCAGGGTTTATACAAAAAACAGGGCATACTATATCCACAGCACCCTGAAGGAGATACTAAGACGTTACGGTGGCAACGACCTTCTCAGGGTTCATAAAAGCTATGTGGTAAATCTTAAAAATATCTACAAGATTCAGCGTGACGAGGCTCATCACTATTCAATTATTTTCAGGCAAAATATCCCGCCAGTGCCTGTGGCAAGAAGACGGCTTGCCGAGCTTAAAAAGACCCTTGAGCTTCACTACAAACCGCTAATCAAAGCAAATTAACCTTTTGTCAAAAAATTATTGACCACATCTGCCCTACTGATTTAAATAAAAAATAGTCTGTAAGTTTTTAAGCTTACCTTAACAAAAGGGGGTGCCATGAAAGGAATATTTATTGACATCAGTAAGTGCACTGCCTGCAAATCCTGCGAGATTGCCTGTGCGGTGGCACATTCAAAAAGCGGAAACCTCTTTGAATCAATATTTGAAAGGCCAGCACCCAGAAAACGTGTCTATGTAGAGCCTGCAAACTCGCATTCCTATCCCTCAAGGTGCATGCATTGCAAGGATGCCCCATGCGTGATAGCCTGTCCAAATGGTGCAATGCATAAAGATGAGCAAAGGGGCATTGTGCTTGTAAATGAAGACCGCTGCATGGGCTGCCTGATGTGTGCCATGGTCTGTCCTTTTGGCGCCATTACGCTTGATGCTGAAAAAGGAAAGGCAGTTAAATGTGATTTCTGCACAAGACGTCTAAGTGAGGGAAAGGTGCCTGCCTGTGTTGAGTCCTGCCCAACTGCATCACTAAGATTCGGTGAACTGGAAGAGATGGTCAAAGAAAAAAGACGAACCATTGGCACATCCGTTGTTATAGCAACAGAAACTGCCAAGGAAAACCTTTAGAATACATTGAGGAGGTGTATATGTTGACAAAGGAATTTGATAAAACCACCCAGGCACTGATAAACAGGGCCCATTCCATAGGCATTTCAACTGGTGTGGACAGATTGTCTGCCCAGCAGCCCCAGTGTGGTTTTGGGCAGCTTGGCACCTGCTGCAGGATGTGTTACATGGGCCCATGCCGTATAGATCCCTTTGGGAATGGCCCAAGCACAGGAGTTTGTGGTGCCACTGCTGATACAATTGTCTGCCGTAATCTGCTCAGAGAAGAAGTCGGAGGTGCTTCCTCCCATGTGGGACATGCAAGGCATGTGGTGCTTACATTTAAGAAGATGCTCGAGGGAAAGGCACCTGGTTACAGGATTTCAGACAGAGAAAAGCTTTACGAAGTTGCAGCCGGTCTTGGGATTGAAACAGATGGTAAAGATGAAAAGGAAGTTGCAAAGATGGTGGTAGAAAAGGCACTTGAGGATCTCAGTCGCCAGGATGAAGAGCCAATGAACTGGATAAAACTAAGGGCTCCAAAAAAAGAGATTGATCTCTGGAAACAAAAGGGTCTTATGGTTTCAAACGCTCATAATGAGATAGAAGAGGCAATGCATCGCACATCAATGGGAAACGATGAAGACCCTGTAAACCTGCTTCTTGCCTGCCTGAAGATAGGGCTTGTGGATGGCTATGCAGGGCTGCATATGGCCACTGATTTCCATGATATACTGTTTGGCACCCCTAAGGTTAAAAAGATAGAGGCCAACCTTGGTGTGCTCCAGAGCGATATGGTAAACATTGCCATGCATGGCCACAATCCTGTGCTTTCTGAGAAGATATTAGAGTGGTCTGAAAAACTCACCGATGAGGCAAAGGCTGTTGGTGCCAGCGGTGTGAATGTGGTTGGTGTGTGTTGTACTGGAAATGAGCTTACAGTGAGAAACGGTGTGCCCATGGCTGCCCATAATCTACAGTCTGAACTTATACTGCTAACCGGTGCTGTGGATGCCATGGTGGTTGACATGCAGTGCATCTGGCCATCTATCACCAGGATTGCCGACTGCTTCCAGACCAAAATCATAACCACCGAGTCATTTGTTAAGATGCAGGGCGCCGTGCATGTGGCCTTTGAGCCTGAAGAGGCTGATAAGAAGGCCGAAGAGGTGGTACGCCTTGCCATAGATGCCTATAAACAGAGGAAGGGAAAGGATGTGTTTATACCAGAGGAAAAGAGCATCGGCCTGGTGGGCTTCTCTGTTGAGGCCATCCTTGATGTGCTGAAGAAAATAAATGCCGATGACCCATTGATGCCGGTAATAGAGAACATCAAAAACGGCAATATTTACGGTGTGGTTGGCTTTGCTGGCTGTCCGAGCATCAAACTGAGAAACACCATGATGACAGAGACCATGGTAAAGGTGCTCCTTAAAAACAATGTTCTGGTGGTAACCACGGGATGTACTGCCCATATCTGTGCACAGGCAGGGCTCCTCAATACAGATGCAACCGAAAAGTACTGCGGCGAAGGGCTAATGGCGGTGCTTAAGGCACTTGGTGAAGCAGCAGGTCTTGATGCACCACTTCCGCCTGTCTGGCATATGGGTTCCTGTGTTGACAACTCAAGGATTGCTACCCTGCTTAAGGCACTTGCTGAGAGGCTTGATGTAAGGGTAAGTCAGTTGCCCGTGGCAGGCTCTGCACCTGAACTGGTTCAGGAAAAGGCCATATCCATTGGCACATGGCTCCTTGCCCTTGGGCTGATGGTGCACATTGCCCCACATCCAAGGATACTGGGAAGCCCGGTGGCTACCAAGGTGCTAACAGAGACTCTTGAGGAGATAACCGGAGGTAAGGCATTCGTGGAATTAGACCCTTACAGGGCGGTTGAGGGAATGTTAAACCATATAAAGGCAAAAAGACAGGAGCTGGGAATTTAAGAGATGGCCATTGTAGTTCTTGGAAACGGACCCTCAGCTGTCTCAGCAGTTGAGGCAATGAGAAAAAAGGGCTATCGGGGAGAGGTCATCATGGTCTCTCCCGAGCCCTACCCTGCCTATACACCCTGTTTCCTTGCAGATTATCTAAAGGGCTATACGCCTGAAGAAAGGCTTTATATCAAGGATACCGACTTTTACAGTGAGCTGAATATTAAGCTCATCAAAGGGGTTTCAGCTGAATCTATGGATGCTGACAAAAAGAAAGTAACACTATCTGATGGTAGTGAGATAGGCTATGAAAAACTGCTTATTGCCACTGGAGCAAAACCCATTGTACCAGAAATAGACGGAGTGGACGGAAGGGGTGTTTATACCTTTAAGAGTCTTAACGATGCGAAAACCCTTATCCAGGATGTAAAACCTGAAAGCCCTGTGGTGGTTGTAGGTGCTGGATTTATCGGGCTTGAGGTTGCAGAGGCCCTTAAGCTAAAAGGTGCCAGGGTAACGGTGATAGAGATGAGGTCACAGATTCTGCCTCAGATGCTTGAGCATGAGGCTGCTTCCATTGTGATGGAGCATATAGAGAAAAATGGACTTACTGTCCTTACAGACACCAGAGTTGAAAGAATTGTCCGTGGCACAGATGACAACATTACCCATGTGTTTACCTCCCGGGGAGAAACAATCCCATGCAGATATGTTGTATTTGCCGTTGGCGTAAGACCAAATATAGAGATGTTTAAAGACACACCAATAATAACCTCAAGGGGCATCGTTGTTAATCAGCAGATGCTTAGCAGCGTTGATGATGTCTATGCTGCGGGTGATGTGACAGAGATAGAGATTGATGGAAAAAGGATATACAATCCTATCCATCCCCTTGCTGTGCTTGGTGGCCAGGTGGCAGGTGAAAACATGCTTGACCCAGGGTCAAGAAGAATAGACTGGATCCCTGAGAGGCTTAATGTCATCAGGCTGTTTGGTCTGTATGTCTGCTGCGTAGGCTTAACAGATGCACCACAGTCAATAAAGATAAAACAGAACGGACTGTTTAAAAAGGTCTTTCTTGATGATACCAACAGACTCAGAGGGGTGGAGATTATAGGCACTGCTGAGAATGCCGGAGTTTATCTATCTGCTATTCAGAAGACTGTCCCTGTAAATGATGACCTCATTAACCGGCCCCACTACATCCCACCTGCTTTTTCCTGTTGACTTAAAAGCAGGCTAAATAGGAATACCGAAACTATTGCGGCTGTCTCTGCCCTGAGTATGTTTTCAGAAATACTAACAGGCTTAATCATACTTTACTCTTATACCACTCCTGAATTTCTTTCAATATTCGTTTCAAATGTATTATTGACAAGAAAAAGCCCAAAATTATATTATATTTTGCATTGGGGAGTCGTCTAATGGCAGGACGGCAGACTCTGGATCTGCTTGTAGGGGTTCGAATCCTCTCTCCCCAGCCATCTAATTAATCTTTCAAGCGGTCCCATCGTCTAGTGGCCCAGGACACCGGCCTCTCACGTCGGTAACAGGGGTTCGAGTCCCCTTGGGACCGCCAGAAAAATCCTTTCAAATCAATAAGATAGGTTAAGGTTATTCATTAGAGGCTTTTTGATTTTCTTCAGACTGTAGCAAAATTGTAGCAGTGTTGTTTGTATCAAACTTTGAAATAGCGTCTCTGAGGTCTTCTATTAACAGGTGGGCATATCTCTGGGTCATTCTTTGATCCTTATGATTTAGTAATTTTTGAACTCTGTAAAGATCTACTCCAGACCGTACAAGGTAAGTAGCAAAGTCATGTCTTAGGTCATGAAATCTCAGGTCTTTAATCTTAGCTCGTTTAACTGCTCTACCAAATGCTACGGTTACCTGCTCCTTAGTGTATGGTTTTCCCCTTTCATCACAAAAGACGTATGGACTTATAACTTTTCTTTCTCTGATGACATTCTGGATTGTTTCTCTCACCAACTGAGTCATTGGAATACAGATTGGTTCCCCGTTTTTTGTTTTTCCGACGTGAATAAGGTTGTTTTTAAAGTCAACCTGAGATACTTTCAGGTGGACAAGGTTACTTCTTCTCAGTCCAGTTTGACAGGCTACAATAACAATCGGTCTAAGCCATGACGGAAGGGTAAAACGCAATCTTTCGGCTTCTTCAGGTTTGAGAAATCTAACACGTTTAACTTCTGGTGGTAATGTCTTAAAGATTTTTGTAACAGGATTTTCTTTACATAGTTCCCACTCATTGATAGCAGTATTGAATACTCTACGCAAAAATGACAGCTCAATTCTAACTGTTGTAGCTGATACCTTTTTGAGTCTTTGAGATTTGTATTTACTGATTAGAGACGGAGTAACCTGTTTTAACGGTATATCACCAAAGAAATCAAAGAAATGCTGAACGATTTGCTGATCACGGGAGTAGGTTGTTTTAGCTTTCAAACAAGATACTTCATCTATATATCGTTTGAGTACTTCTTTGATTGTAACATTGGCAATTTGTCGATAATCACCACTAATTATATTTGAGACAATCTGTGCATATCTTTTTTCAGCAAGTTTTTTGTTTTGAGTTTTCAAAGAACCTTGGTAACGATGGCATTCGTACATAAAATTAAACCACCATGTTTTACCACGCCTATAGAGTCCCATTAATTACACCTCCTTTTGGGACTCCTGGCCTGGTGGCTAACAATAAGATTATAACTGGAAGATGACTGTTTTTTACACCTTTGTATCCAAGCCATGATATCGTTAAGGTCAAATCTCAGTACTCCATTAAGCTTCATGTGTGGTATTTGATTCAGCTCAGCCCATTGATATATCGTCTTTACTTTAACATTCAGCATCTCACTCACATCTTTCACGGTCAGTAATCTCACTGTCTTCCTCCCAGGTATGCTGAAGTTATTTCAATTCGGCCATGTCCCAATTCCTTTGCGATCTTTTCACGAGCCTTCACATCTTTTTCTTTATCCTGAAATCCACAATGCTCATTCTTTAAGACCGGTGGATCGGAAGATGTTAGCTTCCTGTATTTTAAGCAGGCATAAGTATGGCGTAGCCCATGTGCTGTTATTTTGTTTTTTCTTGAAATTCCACATTTCCTGACAACATAGTAGAAACGATTCTTGAATTGTACAAACGACCACCTCTCTGGGATCAAGCTTTTGCCCGGTGGTATCTTGTCTTTCAATATTTTCAGGAGATTTCTCTGTTCATCGGTTAAAACAGTGACTGTTCTTTTACGGCCTCCTTTTGTGCCATATTGAACTTCGATATATTCGGATTTGGTGTTTTCGTGAGGTCTGAACAAGGCAGCTTCTTTCATCCTCAAGCCAAATAGCAGGCATAGTTTTAATGCCAATCCCACTGTTTCGTCAATCTCCGAGACTTCATCAATTTTTCGCATTATATCTACCTTGCCTAACCACGATTTGTTTTCTTGCGCAATGGTGACTCTTCTGCTGATTCCAAGGGCTCCATTGTCACAAGGAAGCAAGGTCTCTTTGTTGAGTTTTCTGAGGAGCCATCGGATGTGAGCGAGTTCAGACTTAATTGATTTATGGTTTTTCCATTGCTCCAGTACATATTGAATATGCTTGCGTTTTATATTTTTCAGCT
>CAZEYP010000061.1:0-7957 GCA_964515925.1 uncultured Nitrospirota bacterium | reverse complement strand
AGGCACGCCGCCAGCGTTCGCTCTGAGCCAGGATCAAACTCTCATGCTAAAACTCAATTTGCTTGCGGGACCTGCTTTTTAGTTGTGAAAGAACAAGAAATGGCTATCTAATTGTAACCGAGGTTATAAAGATAACATAATGTGAAAGGTTTTTGCAATATCCCCGCGATACCTCTCGGTCAAGTGAGCATCTGAGGCTCACACCTAAGTGGGTACCTTGGTATATGCTTAGGCTTCCCCGCAGACTGTTTAAGGTCTTTGGGGCGTGCTCACCACATATACCGCTGGCTCCCTAAATCTGTCTGTTCCCTCAGCTCTACTGCCGAATAAGGTATCGCGGAGAAAATTTTATCTTTTTATCTTATCCTTAAATATGATTTCAAAAGAACATCTGTTTACTTTTATAGATTATATCAGTGCAGTTTTACTGTCAAGCTTAAAAAAATGGGTAGTTAATCTATTTTTTCTAATTTTTGTCTAAATGAGCCAATTATTTAGCGTTTTCTTCCAAATTGACAAATCTTAACAAAAAATCCCTTAGTACTTTGATTTTACAAAATTATATAGTCAGTATGGTATACTAACAGGAATTTATGGGGGAGGAAAAGCTTTATTTTATAAGGAGATTATATGAAAAAAACACTCTTGGCCATCGCTGCTACCATATCTATTTTTTTATTTATCTTCCCTTATAGTGTCTATTCTCAAAATGCTCCTCTTGTTAATGCGATTGAGATTAGAGGGCTTAAAAGGACAGATGAAGGAGCTATTAGACGGAGGCTTTCTCAGAAGATAGGTCAGCCCCTTTCACAGAAAGACATATCCAATGATATTAAAAGCATATTTGAAATGGGTTATTTTGAAGATGTAAGGGTTGAGACAGAGCCTTTTGAAGGGGGACTAAAGCTTATATATATAGTAAAAGAAAAACCAGCAATAGTTAAGGTACAATTCAGTGGTAACAAGGAATTTGACGATGAAAAGCTAAAAGAACAGATAACCATAATCCCCGGTGCAATAGCTGATGTAACCCTGATACAGCGCAATGTGGCATCACTGAAGGCATTTTATGAAAAGGAAGGTTACTATTTAGCCAATATAGTTCCAATTGTTAAAAGGCTTACCCCTGATGAGGCAACTCTGACCTTCTTTATTCAGGAAAGAGAAAAAATAAAGATAGATAAAATAATATTTGAAGGTAATGAGAAAATAGATGACGGTGATATAAAAGATGTTATGGATACCCGTTCGTGGTGGATATTTTCCGTCTTCACAAAAAGCGGATACTACAGAAAGGAGGTTCTTGAGTCTGATATTAACAAGATAAAGAATCTATATTATGATAACGGATTTCTCAATGTGGTTGTATCCAAACCAATGGTAATACTCGACAGAAAAAAGAAAAAACTCACAATAAAAATCAAAATAAAAGAAGGTCCTCAATACAGGGTCGCCTCAATCAGGCTTAAAGGGCATGCCCCATCTGAAGAAAAAAAACTAAAAGAGCTTCTTAGACTTAAAGAGGGAGAAATTTTCAGCAAAAAAAAGCTTCGTGAAAGCATAGAGGATATCACAAACTATTATAGTGAGCATGGATATGCTATGGCTTCTGTTGAACCTGATATCAGAACTAATGAAAAAGACAAAACAGCTCAGATTATACTTAATATAGATAAGGGCCATATATTCAGAATTGGAAGAATAGAGATAAGTGGTAACACAAGGACATTGGATAAAGTTATAAGACGTGAAATTCGTCTTGATGAAGGAGATATATTCAACAGCAAACTATTAAAAAGAAGCTACCAGAACATCAATAATCTTAACTTTTTCGACAAGGTTGACCTTGTGCCAAAGCCAAGACTCAAAGATAGACTTGTTGACATTGATATAAATGTCAAGGAAAAGGCAACAGGCTTTATAAGTATTGGTGGTGGTTACAGCACTGTGGACAAGTTCGTAGCCATGGTAGACATAACACAGGCAAACCTATTTGGAACAGGTAGATATATAAAATTAAGAGGCGAACTGGGTGGCTCGTCATCCTTTTATGAGTTCTCCTATCGTGACCCATGGTTTCTTGACCACCCTATTTCTCTGACATTAAGCCTTTACAGGACTACCAGAGAGTATATTACCTATGATAAAAAGGCAATCGGTGGTTCTATTGGTTTTGGGAAGAGATTTAACGACTTATGGCGTGCAGGTATTACTTATAAATACGAAAGGGCAACCATTGAAAATGTTGATGTTGATGCTCCATCTATTATAAAGGACCAGGTTGGCACCAATACTACAAGCAGCATAACCCCATCGGTAACAAGGGATTCAAGAGACAATTATCTCGACCCCCATACAGGCTCAAGAAATTCACTATACATTACCTATGCAGGGTTGGGTGGCACTAATTACTTCTTAAAGTCACTTCTTGATTCTTCATGGTATTTCCCTGTAACAAAGAGGACCACCTTTAGAATCAGAGGACGTCTTGGATATGCAACAGGACTCTTTGACCACGACCTACCACTTTATGAGAGATTTTATGTTGGCGGGCTTTACACAGTGAGGGGACTTGGTTTTGGTGACGGTGGTCCAAAGGACGAAAATGGCGATCCAATAGGTGGCACAAAAGAACTCATATTCAACCTTGACTACACCTTCCCTCTGGTTGAAGAATTAAAGTTAAAGGGATTTGTATTCTTTGATGCTGGTAGAGCCTATGGTGACAATGAAAACTTTGGTGAAGATCTGAGGTATACAACAGGAGCTGGATTTAAATGGTATTCACCAATGGGTCCTGTATTAATAGAATACGGGTATAACATAGACCCTCGAGAAGATGAGGATTCTGGTAAAATAGAATTCTCCTTTGGAGGATTCTTCTAAAATTCAACTACTCATACAGGAGGCATTAGTTATGAAAAGGATTGCAATCTTTGCTTTTATGATTTTGTTTTCACTATCACTTACTGCTTACGCATCGGAACTCAAAATAGCAGTTGTTGACCTGCAAAAGGCACTGAATGAATCAGAGGGTGGTAAAAATGCCAAAAAAAGCCTTGAAGAACTGATAAAATCAAAACAGTCAGTAATTGATGAAAAGGGCAAAGAGATTGAAAAGCTTAAGGATGAAATCGACAAGCAATCAGCAGTACTTTCAAAAGAGGCACTGCAGAAGAAACAGGACGAGTTAGATAAAAAAATGAGAGAGTACAGAAGGCTTGTTCAGGACTCTCAGGATGAGGTAAAAAAGAAAGAATCCGAACTAACCGCTGAAATACTTAAAGACCTGAAAAAGATAATAGAAAAGATTGGCGAGGAAGAAAACTACTCACTTATACTGGAGAAGGCAAAGGGTGTGGTGCTTTTTAACGACAAAGTAATCGACATCACCGATAAGGTAATAGAGCGTTATAACAAGGAGATAAAAGGCCAGAAGTGAAGTTATCTGAGATAGCAGAAAAGCTTAATCTTGAACTAATTGGAGACCCTGACTTAGAGATAAAAGAGGTCTCAGGGCTTGACACTGCAGGGCCAGGGTCTCTTACATACATTAAGCACAAAAAATTTCTGCCCAGGGTTATTGAAGCTTCTGTGTCTGCCTTTATCACAGAACAACGGATAGAAGAGACAGATATTGCTCAACTGATTTCAGACAATGCACTGCTTTCATTTGCCCAGGCCCTTGAGCTTTTTTACACAAAACAACATAAATCACTTGGCATCATTAAGGGTGCTACAGTGAATCCTACTGCGAGGATCAGTAAAACAGCCACTGTGTATCCTGGAGCCTACATCTCTGATGGTGTCCAGATAGGCGAAAGGTCTATTATCTATCCGAATGTATTTATTGGCGAGGGGGCAGTCATTGGTAATGATACAGTCATTTTCCCCAATGTTACAATCATGGATAATGTAACAATTGGTTCAAGGGTCAGGGTGCATGCAGGAACAGTTATAGGCTCCGACGGTTTTGGCTATATATTTCATGAAGGCAAACATCACAAGATACCCCAGGTTGGCAGGGTTGTTATCGAAGATGATGTTGAAATTGGTGCCGGGGTTACCATAGACAGGGCAACTACAGGTATCACCCTTATTGGTGAGGGCACAAAGATTGACAATCTTGTGCAGATTGCCCATAATGTGAAGATAGGAAGGCACTGTATTGTGGTTGCACAGGTAGGGATAGCTGGAAGCACTGAGGTAGGAAACTTTGTCACACTTGCCGGTCAGGTAGGAGTGGCTGACCATGCAACAATTGAAGATGGAACCATTGTAACAGCTCAATCTGGCATATCAAATAAAAGATACAAAAAGGGTGTATACTCTGGAACACCTGCCATGGAACATTCCAAATGGCTGAGGGCAAGTATCTTGTTTGAAAGATTACCTGAAATGGAAAAGAGACTCAGAAAAATAGAAAAACTCCTTTCACAGAACGAAAGTCTTGAAAGAACAAGGGAGGAAAAAGATGATTGATATTAAAGAAATAATGAGTATGCTGCCACACAGATACCCCTTTTTGCTTGTTGACCGTGTTATAGAATTAGAAGAGGGCAAAAGGGCGGTTGGAATAAAAAATGTAACAATGAATGAGCCCTTCTTTCAGGGACACTTTCCCGGAAATCCTATCATGCCAGGTGTTTTAATAATAGAGGCAATGGCTCAGGTCTCTGGTGTCCTTGCCTATAAATCAGGTGTTCAGGGCAAAACCACCATCTTTCTCAGCATAGAAAAGGCCAAGTTTCGTAAGCCTGTCACACCAGGAGACCAGCTACGGCTGGAAATAGAAACACTGAGGGGAAGACAGACTATCTGGCGTTTTGCTGGTAAGGCCTTTGTTGGAGATACACTGGTAGCAGAATCAGAGTTCACTGCTATGGTAACAGACAGGGAGATATAAAATGACCAATATCCACAATACAGCAATAATACATAAAGGGGCTGAGATAGATGAAGATGTAACAATAGGCCCTTACTGCATTATCGGAGAAAAGGTAAAAATAGGCTCAGGCAGCATATTACATAACAATGTTGTCATAGAAGGAAAGACAGAGATAGGTCAGAACAATGAGATCTTTCCCTTTACCACCATAGGACTTCCCCCTCAGGATTTAAAGTATGAAGGACAGGACACTGGTGTAAAAATAGGCAACAACAACACCATCAGAGAATATATAACCATACACAGGGGCTCCGTAGGTGGAGACGGATATACAAGTATCGGTGATAACAACTTTCTTATGGCCTATGTCCACATTGCACACGACTGCAAGGTAGGCAATAATGTAATAATGGCAAATGCTGCCACTCTTGGTGGGCATGTGGAAGTGGAGGACCATGTGGTCATTGGCGGCATAGTGGCTGTGCATCAATTTACCCGCATAGGGGCATACTCAATGATTGGTGGCTTCAGTGGAGTTGGTCAGGATGTGCCACCTTACATGACCGCATCAGGCCCAAGGGCGTCTCTCTATGGTTTAAACAGTATTGGGCTGAAGAGAAAGGGCTTCTCTGATGAAACCATCTCAGAACTCAAACAGGCCTATAAGATACTGTTCAGGGAAAAGCTGAGCCTGAAGGATGCCCTGAGAAAGATACAGGAGGAGCTTCCCTATACAGATGAGATTGCTCATCTGATTGACTTTATAAATAAAAACCGCAGGGGAATCTGCCGTCCGACAGCAAACAACAAGTAATCTTTCTGTTATGAAAAAAATTGGCATTATAGCAGGTAAAGGCACATTACCAGTATCCATAGCACATGAAGCAAAACGACAGGGCTACGAGGTGGTAATAATTGGCCTCGACCCCATTGCTGACAGCCTGAATGGCTCGTTCGATAAGGTTTACAGAATAAATGTAGGCAAGTTCGGAAAGCTGATTGATACACTGAAAAAAGAAGGTATAACCCAGGTTATCATGGCTGGCAAGGTCTCAAAGACACTCTTATACAAGAGCAAGCTAATCCCTGATATGAGGGCAATAAAGGTCCTTATGAAACTGCCCGACAGAAAAGACGACACTATCCTTCAGGCCATCACAGATGAACTTGAATCTGAAGGAATAAGGCTGCTTGAGACTGCCACCTTCAGCAAGGAGCTGTTTATTACAGAAGGTACTCTAACAAAAAGAAAACCATCAAAGGATGAAAAAAGTGATATTCACTTTGGAGTTAATATAGCTAAAGAGATAGGAAGGCTCGATATAGGACAGACCGTGGTTGTAAAAGACAGGGCTGTTATGGCAGTAGAGGCAATAGAGGGAACAGACGAGGCTATCAAAAGGGGTGGACAACTTGCGGGAAAAGGTGCAGTGGTGGTAAAGGTAGCCAAACCACAGCAGGATATGAGATACGATGTTCCAGTAATAGGTATGGAGACCTTAAAGACCATGAAGGAGGTAAAGGCAACAGTGCTTGCAGCTGAAGCTGACAGGACTATAATTGTTGATAAAGAAGCAGTAATCAAATTTGCAAATAAAAACCGCATATCCATAGTCGGAGTTAAGGTATAGCCATGATACTTGACTCTTACAACAAAGAGCTTGCAGAAACTTACAAATTACTGGCAAACATCTTTACAACCCTGCCAAATGAAGAGATGCTGGAGCAACTGAATGAAGAATTAGAGATTGAAATGAAAGACTCTGTTGATACGGTAGTAGAGGATTATACACAGCTTTTTTATGGCCCTGCTAATCCAATTACACCAGTGGAGTCGCTTTACCATTATGATGAAACCCCTTCGTACTGGAATGAAACAACCGAACAGGTGGCCGAGTTCTACAGGACCTGTGGACTCCAGCTTGATGACAGCAGCACCGAGCTGCCACCTGACCACATTGCAATTGAGTTTCTCTTTGTAAGTTATCTACTTGAAAATAACATGATTGATGAACTGAGGAGATTCTTTAACGAGCATTTAATGAAATGGATACCCCAGTATTGTGATATAATGCATGAAAGGGCACAGACCGACTTTTACAGAGAACTGGCCACAGTTACTAAGGATATTGTTCTTTCTGACTACGAAGAACTGTTTGGAGAATGAAAAAAGAAGAAGAAAAAAGAACCCTCTGGCGCAACCTGTTAGAGGCATCTACAGTGCCTCTTAATGTTGTGGTAGCAACATTTGTTGGTCTTGCCATGGGTTATGGACTGGACAGGCTCTTTGGGACATCGCCTTACCTAACATTTATTTTCCTGATACTGGGTATTGTGGCAGGTTTTAGAGAGCTTTTCAGGTTTGCAAGGAGTCAGAGAAATGGAGATGGTAAAGAAGATAAATAAACAGGCAGCAGTAGTATTAATAATTGCAGCTCTGTTTTCAGCCCTGTTTGACTACAAAAGGATGCCCCTTGGTGTACTTGTAGGTGGTGCACTGGCACTTGCCAACCTGAAGGGTATCCACTGGGGTGTTAAGGCAATGATTAATCCGGAAACCGCTAACATGGCAAAGGGAAGACTGATAATATTTAGCTTCTTCAGGCTAATGTTAGTTTTTGTAATTCTTGCAGTACTGCTTTATTTGCATCTTGTAAACATATTTGGAGTCTTGATTGGTCTGACAATAGTCTTTGTCCTTATCATGAAAGAGGGGCTTACTGCTGCAAAAAACCTTTAGGAGGGATGAAGAATTCTTATAGTTTACCGAACTGCTGCTTTCATCTGGTTTACCACCATAACAGTTCTCTCACTTATTCCCACAACCGGTATTGACTATGATGTGCCTGACAAACCAGTTCATTTTATATTTTATTTTGTCTCTGTAGTGCTGCTGTATCTTTCTGTCAGGAACAGAAACAAAAGGACACTTATCTTTATTGCCATTGGGGTCTTTTTCTATGGCTTTATGATAGAGGTCATCCAGTATTTTCTGCCCTATCGTTCCTTCAGTATCTACGACCAGATTGCTAATGGACTTGGAGCACTGAGCTCATCAGTGATAATATC
>CAZEYP010000060.1:0-8006 GCA_964515925.1 uncultured Nitrospirota bacterium | reverse complement strand
GATTTTTGATTTATGATTTAAAAGACTCTGTGCTCTCTGTGTTCTCTGTGGTTTCAAAAGAGCAGAAGCACGGAAGTCAGAAGTGCAGAAGAACGGAAATTTTGAAAAATTGGTAAATTGGAATTTGTGATTTGTTTAGGATTTAGAATTTAATACATTGATGGAGGTTTGATTATGAACGAAGGAAAAGTTGCACAGGTCATTGGTGCGGTAGTGGATGTCGAGTTTGAGACAGAGCTACCAGCCATATTGAACGCTTTGAAGATAGAGCAGCCAGCAGACCCAGAAAAGGGTATACCTGAGATCAACCTTACCCTTGAGGTGGCATCCCACCTTGGAGAAAACAGGGTCAGGACAATCGCCATGGGCCCCACAGATGGTCTTGTAAGGGGAATGAAGGTTGTTGACACAGGTCAGCCAATCGCAGTGCCCGTGGGTGATGCCACCCTTGGAAGGATCATGAATGTTACAGGTGACCCTTATGATAATGCTGGACCAATAAATGCAAAGGAGCGCTGGCCAATACATCGTCCAGCACCAGAGTTCGTTGAGCAGGAGCCTGCAACACAGGTCTTTGAGACAGGCGTTAAGGTCTTCGACCTACTCGTTCCCTTCGTTCGTGGTGGTAAGATGGGAATGTTTGGTGGTGCAGGAGTTGGAAAGACGGTTATCATCATGGAGATGATTCACAATATAGCAATGGTTCACGGTGGTGTGTCAGTGTTTGCAGGTGTTGGTGAGAGAACGAGGGAAGGAAACGACCTGTTCCTTGAGATGAAGGAGTCAGGGGTTATTGAGAAGGCAGCACTCATCTACGGTCAGATGAATGAGCCCCCAGGTGCTCGTCTCAGGGTCTCTCTTACAGCGCTGACAGCGGCTGAGTATTTCAGGGACCAGGGACAGGATGTTCTTATCTTTATTGATAACATCTTCCGTTATACACTTGCTGGTTCTGAGGTTTCAGCACTGCTTGGAAGGATGCCTTCAGCAGTTGGTTACCAGCCTAACCTGGCAACTGACATGGGAATGCTCCAGGAGAGGATTACCACAACAAAGAAAGGCTCCATTACATCCATGCAGGCAATCTATGTGCCTGCTGACGACCTTACAGACCCTGCTGTTGCTACAGCTTTTACTCACCTTGACGGAACAGTGGTTCTTTCAAGGCAGATTGCAGAGCTCGGTATTTATCCTGCAGTTGACCCGCTTGATTCAACATCCAGGGCACTTGATCCAAAGATCATAGGGGAAGAGCATTATCAGGTTGCCCGTGGTGTTCAGAAGTTACTTCAGAGATATAAGGAGCTTCAGGACATCATCGCAATTCTTGGTATGGAAGAGCTCAGTGAGGATGACAAACTGGTTGTTGCCAGGGCAAGGAAGCTCCAGAGATTTCTCAGTCAGCCATTCCATGTGGCAGAGGCATTTACAGGCACTCCTGGTAAGTATGTAAAATTAGAGGATACAATCAAAGGCTTCAAGGCCATTATAGATGGTAAGTATGACGACCTGCCCGAGCAGGCATTCTACATGGTCGGTCCAATTGAAGAGGTTGAAGAAAAAGCCAAGAAGCTGGGTTACACAAGAGAAGTTTAAAAAGGCAGGGAGTAGGGAATAGGGAGTAGGGTGTAGTTATTTTTACTACTCCCTACACCCTGCCCCCTACACCCTATATATAAAGGAGTGAGATAGATGGCAGAGAAATTAACCCTTGAGGTAGTCAGCCCCTATGGGCAGGCATTTAAAGATGAGGTAGATGAGGTAGTTGCACCAGGCTCAGAAGGTGAGTTCGGTGTACTGCCAGGACACATACCCTTTATCACAACCCTTAAGATAGGAATCCTTATATACAAAAAAAACGGTACACCTGGCTATATCTTTGTTAACTCAGGTTATGCTGAAGTCTATGAAGACAAGGTTCTTGTGCTTGCAGATAGTGCTGAGAAGGCCGAAGATATTGATGTAGAGCGTGCAAAAGAGGCATTAAGAAGGGCAGAAGAATTACTTAAAAAACAGGAAAACATTGATTTTGCCCGTGCACGTGCAGCACTTGAAAGGGCTATCAACAGGATAAAAGCCGCTGAACAGGCTGGTAAAAGATAATATCTTAATAGCACTATTTTTTTACAATTCACCTCTTTTTTTTGCGGTCCTGTTAATAATAAAAACATCAACCTACCATAAATATCTTTTCTTTTTTTTATAAATATATGTTATAATTAAATCCGATGTCATTGGATGATCACAAATTAAAGGTTTTCTGTACAGTAGCTGAGACAAAAAGCTTCTCTAAGGCATCGGAGATCATACATCTCACCCAACCTGCTGTGAGCCTGCAGATACAGGCGCTTGAGGAACTTTATGAAACCAAGCTTTTCGATCGTTCAAGTAATGCAGTCACACTAACACCTGCGGGTGAGGTACTTTACAAATACGCAAAACACATACTTGGTCTTTACGCATCAGCAGAAAAGGAAATAGGAGAGCTCACAGGCCTTGTAAAGGGAAGCATCTCTATTGGTGCAAGCACCACTATTGGCAATTACCTGCTTCCAAGAGTAATTTCCGATTTCAGGAAGTCCAGAGCAAAGATAAAGATCCATGTACAAGTTGGGAATACCAAAAGGGTTGTAGAGCTTTTAAATAGTGGCAACATTGATATTGGCCTTGTAGAAGGTGAGGTTTCGAGACAGAAGATTTCTACCAAAAAGCTTATTGACGACGAACTCTGTCTTGTGCTGCCACCACAGCATCCGCTTTCAAAGAGAAAGGATGTCTCTATATTTGATATAACCAACGAGCCCTTTATAATAAGAGAAGAAGGCTCTGGCACCCGTCAGGTAATTGAGAAGTATATGGCAAAACACGGTATAACCACGCAGAACATGAAAATTACATTGATACTTGGTAGCACCGAATCTATAAAACATGCTGTAGAAAACGGAATGGGGCTGGCAATAATATCAAGATGGGCAGCACTGAAGGAGGCCAAATTTGGTACACTGAAACTGCTAAGTTTCAGAGAAGAAAAACTGATGAGAGAGTTTACACTGATTACCCATAAAAACGAGGTGCTTTCTTATGCTGCTGAAGACTTCCTTGACTATGTGATGAACTATCCCTACGAAAAACTCCTGAGCATCTAAACGATTACTATCCTGCCTGAACCCTTTTTAAATCTCCCTATCACTTTATAAAAGATACCGCTTTCTCTAAAACAATCAAGTGCATCTTGCTTTATGGATATTAAAAGGCCGCCAGAGGTCTGTGGGTCAAATAGTATGAGCTTAAAGGTCTCATCAATCCTACAGTCATACTGCACAAGTCCTTCAAAAAACTGTTTATTACTATAGGCACCAGCCGGCATGATTCCCCTTTCTGCAAAATCAAGCACCCTTTCAAAAACTGGCACACTGTCCTTCTCTATAATCAGGTCTACCCTCTCTTTAGAGACCATCCTTGCTCCATGACCTATAAGGCCAAAACCAGTCACATCAGTACAGGCTGTAGCTTTTGCCTCAAGTGCTAACTCTGATGCCCTTTTATTCAGCATGCACATGTACTCTATTGGCTTCTGAATCTCTTTCTCTGAAACTCTACCACCTTTTAATGCAGTGGTGAGGATTCCCGTTCCAAGAGGCTTTGTAAGAATCAATATGTCTCCATCCTCAGGGGTGCTGCTTCTCAGTATCCTATCTTTATCAACAAATCCTGTAACCGAAAGTCCAAACTTTACCTCCCTGTCATCAAAGCAATGTCCCCCCATCAGGGGTACGCCTGCCTCCTGAAGCACACTGCTTGCACCTCTAAGAATCTCCTTTATGACTTTGCCGGGAATATCACAGGCTGGATAACCAAGTATTGAAAGTGCAGTAAAGGGCTCTGCCCCCATGGCGTAGATGTCACTCAGTGAGTTAGCAGCAGCAATCCTTCCAAAGGTAAAAGGGTCATCAACAAGTGGTGTAATCACATCAACGGTTTCAACAATTGCCCGTGTGCTGTCAACAAGTCGCACACCTGCATCATCACCTGGTGGAACCAGCACATCATCAGATGTTTTCTTTTTTATGTCCTCAATCAGGCTGTCCAGCTCCGCTGGACCGAGCTTGCCAGCTCAGCCTGCGGCTTTTGCCGCCTCCGTTAATCTCCATCGCCTCTCTGACATATTGAAATTTAACATATAATTGATAGAAATAACAAATAGCGTTCATTGCGTTTGTTGCGTTAATTGCGTTAGTTGCGTTTGTTGCGTTAGCTCTTACCTTTTTACCCCCTACACGCTACACCCTACACCCTGTAATGTAGGGAAGATATGAATTTTGATATAATTACTTGATGTACATCTACCTTAACGGCAATATAATAAGAGAACATGAGGCATCGGTTTCAATAAACGACAGGGGCTTTCTGCTTGGTGATGGAATATTTGAGACCATTAGAGCCTACCATGGGGTCCCCTTCCTGCTTAAGGCACACCTTGAAAGGCTCTTTAATGGAGCACGGAAAACAGGAATAGAAATAAAAGAAGACAGAGAAACCCTCACAGCCATAATAAAAAAGCTCCTTGAGCTGAACCAGCTACAGGATGCCTATATTCGTATCACGCTAAGCCGTGGCACTGGTGGAAGGGGAATTGATACTGATGGCTGCAACAGCCCGACCCTCTGCATCATAACCCGACAGTACTCACCACCAGATGAGAGCCTTTATAAAAATGGGGTTTCTGTAGGGTTTCTTACAAGAAGAAACAGCCGATTGCCTGAAGACAGTGATATTAAATACACCAGCTTTCTCAATTATATCCTTGCCCGAAATGAGGTTAGAGATAGATGGCTATTTGAAGGGATACTGCTTAACCAGAATGGACAGGTTACCGAGGGCACGGTAAGCAATCTGTTTTTCGTAAAGGGTAAAAAAATACATACCCCCTCCTTAGAAGCAGGAATTCTTAAAGGAGTCACCCGTCAGGAGGTCATAAAAATTGCCCATAACATTGGCCTTCAGGTGGAAGAAGGACTCTACAGCAGAGATGACCTTATGAATGCTGATGAGATGTTTCTTACAAATTCACTTATTGAGATTATGCCAGTAAGAAACATTGAAGGAATGGTTAGTTTTAAGAAATCTGAGATATCCCAACTACTGCTGAAGGAATATAGAAAACAAACAGACATCGAAAACTACCGCGGTATTGACTTAAACATATAAAAACCTGCTATCAGAGAGCCAACTGGAATAAGCCATCCAGAAAAGACCGGTGATAAAACCCCCGCATATCCCAGTGAAAGCGCAAAGGTAAACAGAAACCAGTAGGCAAGACTTATCAAAACTCCGGCTCCTGCACTTAATATCCCCCTACCCTTTCTGCTTTTAACAGATATCACTATGCCCACTAAAAGCATAAACAGGTTTGTCAACGGATAGGAAAGCCTTGAATGAATGTCTACCTCAAGTTTGATATTCCTGAAGCCCGACTCATTAAGTAATCTATTGTACTTTATCAACTCATCCACTCCCATTTCCATTAATCTTTTTCTCTCAAAAATCAGTCCCTTACGACTGAAGGCATTCCTGATTTTATAACTGTCTCTGTACTCTGTCCTGTTTTGGACCAACTGATAAATCCATACCTTCTTTAATTCAATCCCCTTATCATACCATATACCCTTTTCTGCCTCTATTCTCTTATATAGCAATCCATCTTTGATATAAAACACTGACACATCCTTTAGAATATTCCCGTCAGGGAGAAAAAGCCCTGCATGAACTATTGAACCATCTTTACCTTTCAGCCAGAGTCCATTTTTACCGCTCTTAAAAGAAGCCTCTTTTCCCTGCGACATTACATACCTTTGCAACATCCCCAGACTGTATGGCGTTAATACCTCAGCCACCAGAAAGTTAACAACTACGGCAACAATCCCAAGAAAAATAAAGGGGAGAAAAAAACCTCTCAAATTCTGCCCTGAAGCCTTCAGCACTGTCAGTTCATTTCTTCTTGATGCAAGCCCCAGAACAAATATTACCGAAAGCAGTAAGCACATTGGAAATAGATATTTCATAAACTCTGGTATCCTCAGCAGTACATAAAAAACAAGTCCTCCTCCCTTCACCTTCATCCTCATCAGCTCATCTAATCTGTCAATCAGAGAAACTACTGAAAAAAGTGCCGAAAGCGATAAGGTTAAAGAGACAAACAGAGTTACCAGATCTTTAATATAAATCCTCTGAACCCTATTCACCTACCCTCCTGTAAAGGACATAGGCTGCTGTTGAAAAGACAGCCAGAGGCAGCCAGCAAATCCATTGAGGTGCCCTATCTGTCCTTACAAGGTTTTCAAGATATATAAGCATTGTGTAGTATGCAAGAAACACTATAAGTGCTATAAAGAACCCTCCAACCCTCCCTGTCTTTCCTGAAATCAGAGAAAGTGAAGGAGCAAGGAATGCAATAACTACTATCATTAGCGGAAATGTAAATCGCCTGTGCAACTCAATAAAGTAATCCTCTCTTTTATAGGCTCTGTTCTTTATGGCTTCCAATATCTCTTTAAGGGTCATCTCATTTTTTCTTTTCGATAGCACAGAGCCACTGAGATTCAACCTGAATATGTATTCAGAAAATCTAAACTCAGTAGACTCATAGCCCCTGGCAAAATGAATCATGCCATCTTTAAGCCTGAAAACCACTCCTCGGTTATCTGGCATTATGGATGCTTCCCTAGCAGTTATTACCTTTGCATTTTTTTTATCTCTGCTGTCGTATAGAAATACATCTTTCAGCCTGCCACTTCCTTTCTTTTTTTGTATCAAAATAGTAAGCTCTCTGAAGGCATCAAAAAAAACACCTGGCTCTATTGCAAGAGGTGCCCTCTTTTTTACTATGCTATTTATATTGCTTCTAAGTGTCTTTAACGTTACCGGCATAAGATACAGGCTTACAATAAAACTCATTATAAGAACTACTGCTGAGAGAATAAATACAGGTTCGTAAAGTCTTGCCTTTCGAAGACCAGATGTCCTCAGTACCATTATCTCGTTATCAAGTGCCAGCCGTCCGTATGTAATTAAAACAGACAGTAAGAGTGCCATGGGAAGACTTAGTAGCATAAGCTGTGGTTGCACAAGTAAGATAACCATTACAAAATCACCTGCTGTTGCCCCCAGGCCAGTTAAAAGCCTGCTTAATCTTATAAGTTTTTCCATCATAAGGGTAAGATTGAGGCCTAATAGACTGATAAGAAAGGACTGCAGAATCTCTGATAATATATATCTCCTGATAATCATAAGAGACATTCTAACATATGGGACTCTTAAATCTTAAATCTACAATCCTGAAATCTCAAATCATAAATCTGAAATCTAAAATCTAAAATGAATAATGTGTTTTTCATACAACACTGTGGCATTTTTGATACACCTGATAATTACAGATTCAATTAAAATCATTTACAAGTTAAACAATTCTTCTTGTAATTATTATCCTGAACATGAAACTATTACTGATATCTGTTTGTTTTTATTACATTTTTAAGCTTTCATTTACAGATAATAATTGCTCTGTAAAAAATTCTTTAATCTCTTTTTAAAATTGGCCTGCTATTTGCTATAATTATTAAGCCAAAATTTATCAGCATTTTTCAAATTTAATTAACAAAAATTTAAGCTTGACAAAAAGTGTATGAAATGCTATATAATGAGCAACTTCAGCTTTAGCGGGGATTCAATTAAATTGTCTTCTTACGCTCTAAGGAAAAGAAGACAGATTAATAACATTTCAAATCCCATAGATGTGGGGAGGTGATAGATAGAAGAAAGAAGTGAGATATTGGTGTGTATAATCTTGACTTAAAACCCTGTTTTACAGGGTCTAACGCTAACCTGAAGGAGGGTTAGGAATTGAAGAGATACGGAGCAATAATTTTAGCAATTTTATTCGTTTTGGGTCTTGCAGCTACTGCATTTGCAATTCACGCTGAGATTCCAGCAGAATCACAGGCTGTAAT
>CAZEYP010000059.1:0-8514 GCA_964515925.1 uncultured Nitrospirota bacterium | reverse complement strand
CTCATAGGGCTGCTTTCGGATATGGAGAGGGGATAAGAGGGGTATCTTCATTCTTTTTTAGTTTTGGAGTAAAAGATGCAGTTCAGGAAGGAATTGAAAAAAATAACCGTGCAGGTTTACCATATTTCAAATCCCCTCAACTTGATGGCTCTGCACAGTTAAAGACAAAGGACATCAGTGATTGGGGCGAGGAGATGCTCAAACTCAACAAAAATTACGGCATAAAAATACTTGGTGGATGTTGTGGGACAGATGAAAGATATCTTGAGTACCTGATAAAAGCCATTTCTTGTTAACGAATTGCCACATGACAATAAGAAATCCTGGTGAGGGATTATTCAAGAGGACAGATGCAGATAGGTGCCTACAGGTTTGACAGGGTTGAGTTTGCAGGCTCCCTTGGTGACCTGGGAACGCTCATTCCCCTGTCCGTCTCACTGGTGCTTGTAAATGGTCTCAGTTTCACCTCGGTTTTCATGATGGTCGGCCTTTTTTATTTAGTCTCAGGCCTCTATTACCGCCTGCCCATCCCTGTGCAGCCGCTGAAGGTGGTATCTGCCATTGCCATTGCCTTTCCTGAAAAGGTCACCCTGCCTGTAATGTCTGCCACCGGGCTGCTGTTCGGGGTCTTCCTGATCCTGCTTGCCGTTACAGGGTTGATTAACCAGATTGCAAGGCTCTTTACAAAACCCGTGGTACGTGGCATTCAGTGTGGTCTTGGTCTGATCCTGATAAAAAAGGGGATTTCCTTTATTCTCAGAAAGCCTCTGTTCGTAACCGGCACAGGGAAGATTATGCTCTTACAGGGCCTGCCTGTAAATCTTCTTATAGGGATTCTGTCCTTCTTTGTGGTGCTTCTGCTTCTTACGAGTCGCCGCCTGCCGGCTGCTCTGATGGTGGTGGCAGGAGGCATAGCAGCAGGTATCGGCTTTGGTGCCTTTGAACAACTGAAATTACACCTGGGGCCCACACCTGTTGAGGTTTTTCACCCCGGTATCAATGACTTTGTTACTGCATTTTTTCTGCTGGTTCTGCCGCAGATACCCCTGACCATAGGCAATGCCATCATCGGGACAACCGACACAGCAAAGAGCCTCTTTGGTGATGGAGAGCAAACAAAGAGGGTATCCAACAGGAGATTTTCTCTGAGCATGGGGCTGGCAAATATGGTTGCAGGGCTGTTTGGTGCAATGCCCATGTGTCATGGTGCCGGAGGGCTTGCAGCCCACTATCGCTTCGGGGCAAGAACAGGCGGTTCAAACATTATGATCGGCATTGTCTTTATGGTGATTGCCCTTGTCTTTGGAAAAGCGGGGATTTCCCTGCTTTCCTCGGTTCCCAATGCCGTCCTTGGCGTGCTTCTGCTTTTTGCGGGTCTTGAACTGGCCATGCTGGTCAGGGACCTCAGAGAAAGGCAGGAGTTCTTTGTAGCCTTCCTGATCGCAGGTATCGGGCTTTCAACAACAAATATGAGCATTGCCTTCATCTCTGGAATCGCTGTCTCCTGGATACTTAAGCGGACAGGCATCAGGATTTAACCCTTCAAATAGGATAGGCTTACTGTAACTGTCCAGCATACCGTCACCGCTTTTTAATTTCTGGATTGAAATACTTCTTAAGTGCAAACAGGCAGACCGAGGTATCGATTATTACCATTAAATACTAATCTGCCTTTCTCTGTTTCATTAAATCTTCATCAAACCTCGAAGGAACTAATCGTGAGCAGGTTACAAACTTGCTCACCCAGTAAAGAGTCGTATTATTGATATTTCTGTTTTTTATGCCCTTCAATCTGAGAAAGACTATTATCTAATAAGATTGAGAAAATCTTTAGTAGTTAAGACATCCACAATTTTTTTAATCCTGTCAGTATGAAAATGTAAATCGCCTGTTAAAAAATAATCCGGATTTGCATAAAGCACAGCAGCCAGAATTGGTACATCCTTATTATATCTCATCAATTTTTGAGCATATTTTATTTTGTGTTTATATTTAGTTCGTGGAATAACTTCAATATCACTAAGAGCTTTTTCTGTTTCGAATAGAGCAATCTCTAAGGTTCTGCCTTTTAAATACTTTAGTTTTTTCTTTACAACCTTTTTCAACTCCTCAACTACATCCTCACAGGTAATAAGGTCTAACTCAACCAAATCCAGAACCTTTGATTCATTTCCTTCAAAGAAGATTCCAGAGATTAATATATTAGTATCGAGAAATACCCTGTATCTCATTTTCGGATCTTTTTCAGTTCCTTGAGCATTTCATCCTCTGTGATCCCTTCTTTTTTCATCAGCCATTTCAAAAAACTTCTACTTTTTCTGGCATATGCTTTCTTAAGTGCTGAAACCACAGCCTCTGATTCATTTGCAAAAATCCCTAACTCTACCTCTTTCAGGATATTTTCATAAACCTCTTCAGGCACCTGTGCTTCAATCCTGGGCATCTTTAGCCTCCCTGTTTAAATTTATCTGACTTCAGTGTGTAAAACTGACTTATCAACACTTGTTTCTTAATTATATCATTTCCACTCCTGGAAACAATCTGCTTACCCTCCACTATTTCTATCTCCTATGGTGTAAGTTCATACACCAAATTGTCAATTTTGCTTTCAAGTGCTGATGTGTCAACTCTGCAGAGGAGTAATTTTAACAACAATACCGCAGGAGGCAGGACCCGGCCCCATTCTATGTACTCTTTTTCTTCTTTCCCAACGCAACCATTGCTGAAATGTTCAATGGAGGCAGAAGAAGCGGTGGAATATTGGTCTTCATGGTAGTGTTGCCTATAATCTCACGGACAAAGGGAAACAGATGAGCAGGTGCATTAGCCTTTGAGAATCTTTTAAGTTCTTCCGCTGACGCTCCTGTGAAGGTTCCTTCAACTGTAACCTTCATTGAAAAAGGACGGTTTTTTGTGGTTGAGAATAATTTTATAGATAATGTGGAAACAAGGGTCTTTTTATCAGGGCTAAAAGAGTTTTTTGTCTTAACATCAATCTCAACAGGAACACCCTTCTTTGGCAATTGAAAATTTTTATTTAACTTAAAATTGAGTTCAGTTAGAGTCACTTTAACAAAACTTATCCCTGTATCAATCCCCAATTAAATCCTCCATACTTACACCAAAAATTTTTGCAAGTTTTTTTAAGGTCTTAACTGGAACATTGTATCCAACCCTTTCAATTCTGCTTATATTTGGCTGTGCAGTGCCAAGTTTTCTGGCAAGAGTCTTCTGATCCATTCCGTTAATCAGCCTGTAATACTTTATACGACTCATCTTCCCCTGTCTTACAAGTTCCTCCCATTCCTTATGCAGCTCTTTCCATGCCACCTCCCAGGCCATTTTCCCCTCAGGTGTGGAGGTGAATTCTTCAACCATCTCTTTTAAAGGAACGGCCTTTTCATCCAGTGCTGTCTTTAATTCCAGTGCCCTTACCTCATCCTTGAGGAACCTTATGAGTTTTTTAAGTTTTTTGTTTTCTGTCTTTAATTTCTCTATCTCTTTGTCCTTTATTGAATCACATGTCTTGCATATCTCATCTAAGTCATTAGGGGTAAGCCCGTAGGAAGACGCAGTTGGTATTATCCATCTAAAGTCATATTTAGAAATATATTTAACCCTATCTTTAAAGGAACTCATAGACATTGTCTCCATTGAGTATAAAGAAGTTTGATTATCTTATAATGCCATGCCTCTTCACTGTATGTATCTTCTTCATTCCTTGGAACAACACAATATACACATACAAGACCTGATCTTTTATAGGCATAAAATATTCTGTAAGTCCGTATGTCCACGCATTTGAGCCTCTTGACATAAACCCTTTTTCTCCTGAGATTTTTTACGGTTTCAGAATTGCACTCATCGTTATCCGGCAAAGGGTCAATTCCCAGGGCAACAATCCTCTGAATGATCCGCCCTGCCTTCTTTTCGTCAAGGATTGCTATTTCCTTTATAGTCCTCCATACATTCGGATGAACTCTTACATTATCCGGCAGTTCTGGCACCTTCATTATATATCACTTCTGATATATAGGTCAAGAAGTATGTGTTCATAGAGTTCATATCCCTGCCCGTCCATCGCTCTTTCAGGTTCTATGGTGTCAACTCTACAGATAACACTGAAATCAGTTTTGCCAAATTTTTAAATCTATGCCTTTCAAACAACTCCTGTCCAACTCTGATAAATATCCATTTTTCAGCTGTTAAGTTAGAGGCATCTTCACACCATAGCCTTATTCTTTTATCTTTGTGTTCTACATCTATATCAACCCTTCCTTTTGTTTCTATTATCATTTTTTCCCCTGTTAAGGACTCAACAACAAAGTCAGGATAATATAGTCTGAGATTTCCCTTTGAATCTCTGAACTCTACAAAGAAACCCATTTTAGGAACTACTTTACTGAATGCCTTTACATCCTCAGCCCTATCTAAAAATCTGGCAAAGTCTATTTCAAAGTGATTGTCGCATGGAACATAATTAAAAACACTTTTGTCAGCAGGATAAACCTGCTTTGACCAGACAAATGGGGGAGTGTCTGAAAGCCTGATTGAATCCGTTCTTTCAGGTTCTCTTTCTGTAAATGTCATCTCTTTGAATGTCTCTACAAAAACCTTTATCAGTTTTTCCTGAACCTCTGGACTGCTTAGGTTGTAAAGCACCCGTGGGTCTTCTAAATTCACTTCATGAGCAAACAACTTTTTTTGCACGTATTTTTTCACCAGTGGATAGAAACTTGCAAAGGCTCCTCCAATTTTTAATTCTTTAAGAATCATGTCTGTATAATAGGCAATCACACTTTTTGTATCCTTGGGCACTGGCAATTCCCATTTCCTTTTTATCCTCTCCAGCCCTTGAAGCATATCCACAGCCACATACTCCATCTCAAGGACTTTATTCTCAATGGGTATTCCCAGTGAAGGAATAGCCTCTATGTCCATCTCGGTCAGGTCAAATTCTCTAATCACTATCCTTGAACTCAGTATAGGTATCTCAATGTCTCTTTCCAACTTGTTATCGTCAACAAATATGGTGGTCAGATTGAGAGACTTATCTATATCAAATTCAGCAAACTTTATACCTTCCTCTGCCTCAAGGTCTTCAAGGATTTCAGTTAATCCTGCAGGTCCTATAACTTCAAGGACATTTATTGAGTGCTCAACATCGGCAGGTTTATCAGGAAACATCTTTCTTAGCCCCCTTCCGATAACCTGCTCAGGCAGGACCTTTCTTTTTGAACCATAAGGTCTCAGTCCCACGATTACATTCACATTCCTGACATCCCACCCCTCATTCAGCATCATTGTGCTAACAATGGCTTCAATCCCCTGGGGAAATAACTTTTTCAACTCAGGGTCTGTGGTTATCAGTTCAGGTTCATCAATCAGTTTTGCAGCCTTTCTCGCTGGTTCAAGGTCTTTTTTCTGAATGTTGCCGGTGCTGTCTGTATGAATTAGTAAAACCTTACCCTTTAAATCAGAAATAGAATTAACATATTCAAACACCTCGTCAGATTCACTGTTGCTTGAACACTGTATAAAAAGAACTGGTCTTTTTGATAAAGGTCTTAAAGTCTTTGTATATTCTCTCCATCGCCTTATCCCTGCATCTATCCATGCCCTGTATCTCTCTACGGTTCTTTTAGATGCTACTTCCTCGGCATTCTTTACGATTCCCTTAAGGGGTAGTTTGACGATATTCATTTCTATTGCCTCTTTCAGTGAAAAATCCGAGATAATCCACGGAAATAGGGCACCTGTTTCGGTTTTGGGTGTTGCAGAAAAATCAAGTTCCATATTTATGCCTTTTCCATATTTTGAAGCAAGGCTCCTGTGAAGATTTAACAGGATTCTTTTCCATGCCTTTTCAAAACTATAAATGTGATGTGCCTCGTCCTTTAGAATCATAATGTTTGGACAGGTTGTAAGGACCTCTCTTATCCTGTTTTCCTGATATATATCGGAAACATTGTAAACCTTTGGTAATTCCATAACCTTGTCCACATAATCCTCAATCTCCTGTCCTCTGTTTCTTCTTTCCTCTAATTGCTGTATGTTTGTTAAAAACAGGACACCTTCTGGGATTACATGAATGGGGTCTTCTTTCAGGATCACCTGGAGGTCAAATTCCTCATCCCATTCAGGTGGAACAAAGGGCCACTTTTTAAATATTACACCATCCTTAAAGTCCCTCTTTAATCTGTCATAGATGACATTCTTCTCTCCAGCAATGAGCAGAAACTTTGATGTGTAATCTGTCTGGTCTGTCCATTTATGGTTAAAATACGACCATAGTATTGCCAGTGCCATAACAAAGGTCTTTCCTGAACCTGTTGCCATTTTAAATGCATAGAGGGGATACTGATCGTATGATGGGTCATAAGCCTGAATGGGACCAGCACCAAAATCCCTTGCCATATCAATGAAAGTCCGCTTTTTCATCACTTCATAAACATAAATTAACGTCTCTATCGCCTCCCTCTGGCAGAACCAGAACCGAAACAAACCGCCATCTAACCGATGGTCTTCCTTAAACCAGAACTGCAGGAGTCTTCTGGTTGTGTTAGTTACTCCAGGATACCCCTCATCACGCCACTTATACACGGCCTTTCTTAATTCATTAACAAGATAGGCTTTGCTTGGCCTTCGTGCTGAGAGGATTAATATGTGAGTTGGCTCCATCTTTGTCCTCTTACCTATATCTACTTCTAAAACGCTGGCTTTCCATCCATATATAAATTGGATATAGCATATTCGCAAATCTATAACTTCCTCTTCCTCCTTCTTTATCGGGGATAATAACCCCTAACTCTTTCATTTTTCTTAGAAAGTTGTTAAATACTTTCTTTTCATTAGCATTAAGTTTACTTTCAACGTCGCTCTTTTTAAAAGAAATCAATAATGGCTTTTCGCCTAATTTTCTTAAAATTGATCTATACCTTTCACTTCTAATGGCATTATATATCTTTGGGTCAAGATACTTTTTCCCTACACGGTCGGCAGCTTCACGAATACCGTTTAAGGCTTCGTTTTTATCAATTACCTCATCTGTAGCCTGCCAGAATATAGCATCCCCTATTTCATGCATAAGAATAGGCAAACCACTTGAAAAAGTTACCATTGCCTCCATTGCCTCTGGCTCCACGCTCATACCTACGCTTTTAAATGCCTTTTCAAAAAATTGTCGCACTTCATCATTTGATAGTCTATCAATCCCTATTACCCTGAAAACCCTCATAAGTGAAGGCTGACCACTGACAAGAGCATCTCTTATTTCAGGCAGACCAATCAACAATATAACCAAAGGTAGTTGTCCTGGGTATCTTATGGCTACATTATCAACAAAACTTTTATACCAGTTAGCAAATTTCTGGCTTCTTGAAAGTCCATTAATATCATCCAAAACTATAAAAACTCCTTTTTTGCGGTCCCTTATCTTTTCCCAGAGTTCTTTCATTGTTTCTGGAAAATTTCTGACCATATACTGTAGCTTATCTTTCGGAGGATTGAAACTTATGGAAATCCCCAGAAGCCCCACCTGCTGTATATAACTTGCTTTCTCTTTTAAAAATGTGGCAATTTTGTCTTTTAAGTCGCTTTCCCTGTTCATCTCAGTAAATGTCTGCTCAAGTATCCTCCTTACCAGTTCATCTAATTCTGTTATACCGCCTGAAGAGACATATACAGAAAGAAAGTTTCTATCCTTAGAGGCGAGAAATTGTAAGAAAGAGGCAAGAGAACTCTTTCCAATCCCCCTTTCACCGACTATAAAGATACTCTCCTGCCTTCCATGAGATGCCTGTTCTATATACCGCATGATTTCATTTATCTGCGTATATCGTCCTACAAAGAGTTCTACAGGCACAGGGTTGCCCGGTGTGAATGGACTTCTTTCTTTAATAAAACTCATGAATTACCTCCAATTTTTATTTTCAACACCTTATTTGTATCCATTCCAAAGACATCTATCACCTTAATCATTATAGTGTACTGTCCAGGTTCTTTATAAGTGTGTCTTGCCTCATACTCAACCCTTGGCTCTTTCTTTTTCCTGAAACTCTGCCATTGGTTATGGAAGGTGTCGCCCTTGTAATCCCAGTCAATTGCCCAGTAGTCTATTAATTCACGAGAGTCTTTTATCTTGTCTACAATCTCTGTAAGTTCTGGTGTGGGGGGAACCTGAAAGTCTGCAATCCTCAATATCACCTCACTGCCTTTAACTTCCTTTTCTATTTCAAGATATGCCACTTCAGGGAATTTGATATGAGGAGCAATTTCCTTGTCCACAACCTGGTCAGGAATCTTTAAAAGTTGAAGGTCAAACCCTACAAGGGCAGATTTGATCTCATTCACAGAGGGAATCTGAACCAGCTTTAAGTCCACACCGTTTTTCCCTGCCAGTTCCTTTGCAAGTTCATTGACCTCATAACCCCAATCCCATCCAAGAATGTCTGCCCTGTTGAAGTCGTTGGCTCTGCACTCAAGGACAACCTTTTCAACCTCTTCCATTGTTAC
>CAZEYP010000058.1:0-9171 GCA_964515925.1 uncultured Nitrospirota bacterium | reverse complement strand
AAGACAGGGCGAACTATAACAGGAATTGATGAAACCCAGCTTGCTGAGTGGATAAGAGGAATTCACAGGCCTTCTGGGAGGAGTGTGTTGAGGATAGATGTATTTTTAGCAAATCGTAAAAAATGACCTCTAATCAGGTCATTTTTTACTTGACAAATATTAATATATTAAAATATTATAATACATGCGTGCAATTGGGGCACAGGCTGAGTTATTGAGGGTGCTGGGACATCCGGTAAGATTAAGAATACTGGATGAACTCACGAAGGGTGTAAAGTGTGTCAGTGATCTGGAAGATTTCCTTGATATAAGCCAGTCCAATGTCTCGCAGCATCTGTCAATGCTCAGGCGCTATGGCCTGATTGATTACTATATGGATGGGAGGTTGAGGTGCTATTACCTTGTTGACCCTATCATACCCGACCTGCTGGAGATACTGAAGAAGGACTACCAGGAGCAACTGCCTCCACCTGCTTGCTGTCCTGTAACGAAAAAAGGGAAATATCCGGGCAAGAGAAGGAGATAACCAATAAAAGGAAAGGAGGTTTTATGGCAAAGACTTTTACGATATTCCTTACAACAGCGCCCTACTCTTCTGAAAACACCCTTACCACCGTAAGGCTTGCTGATGCCGCTCTCAAAAAAGGTCATAAAGTGAATCTCATAGCATCAGGGGATGGGGTGTATTGTTTCCTTAAAGGCCAGAAGGCAAGGGGATTGCCACATGCTGGAGACCTTTTTACAGAACTTATCAGCAGGGGGCTGAAGGTTTATATCTGAGGAGGCTGCTTGAACTATCGCCGTGCTGCGAAGGATGACTATCTTGAAGGAACAGAGGTGGGCTCGTTGAAAGGTCTTTTTAAAACCATGAAAGAGACAGATGTATGGATAAATCTTTAAGGAGGTTACCATGAAGCTCACCGTTTTATTGACCAGACCACCCTATGGCAGTATTCAGGCTGCTGAGGCTGTCAGGCATGTGATGGGTGCAATAGGGGAAGAGATAGAGGTGAAGTTGCTACTTGTTGCTGAAGGGGTCTACCTTGCAAAGAAAGGACAGGAGATAGGTACAACAGAGTATACCAGTCTGGAAGAGGCATTGAAGGATATTATTGATATGGGTGGGGAGGTTTTTATAGATAAGGCATCCCTGCGGGATTCCGGTCTTGACCGGGAAGATATTATTGAGGGTGTTGAAGTTGTGAACAGCTATGATATCTCACAGGTTCTCATAGATACAGACAAAACAATGATTTTTTAAGGAGGAAAATATGCTGGTACTGATTAAAAGTGCTCCCGATACAGTTGAAGGTAAAAGGGGCCTGAAGGTTGCCAGGGATACCTCATCTGATATAGTACTTCTACAGGATGGTGTATATTTCATGGTTAATGAGATGCTTGATGGTTATTGTGGAACAGCCTATGCCATTGAAGAGGATGTTTCCTTAAGAGGACTTAGCGATATAAGGACAGGGATTAAGATTATTAACTGGGACAGACTGGTTGATATGGCAACAGAAGAGGATAAGGTGGTTGGGATGTTTTGACAGTAGGATTTGCAACAGATATATAACTGAAAAGGGGAGGTAACGATGGCAGAAAAGACAAGAATAGTTATCCTTGGTGGTTCCTTCGGAGGGCTGACCACCGCCTTTGAACTGAAAAGACATCTTCTTGGTGAAAGAGCTGATATCACTGTTGTATGTGACCTTGATAAATTTGTTTTTATACCCTCCCTGCCCTGGGTGTCAATGGGATGGAGATGCCCTGAGGATATCACCATTTCACTCGCCCAGATACTGAATCCAAAGGGAATCACCTTTATACACGAGGAGGCGATAGGTGTTGACCCTGATGCATCAAAGGTTATCACGGCAAACAGTGAGATCCCCTATGATTATCTTGTAATAGCCACTGGCCCTGCCCTTGTATTCTCCGCTGTGCCGGGTCTTGGCCCTGATGAGGGTCATACAGAGTGTATATTCACCCTTGAGCAGGCCGTGAGATGCCACAGGGCATGGGAGAGATTTCTTGAAGAGCCTGGGCCTGTGGTTGTGGGTTCTGTTCAGGGGGTGAGCTGTTTTGGGCCAGCCTATGAGTATGTCTTTGAAATAGATTCAGAGTTGAGAAAGAGAAGGATCAGACACAGAGTTCCAATCACATTCATTACCTCTGAGCCCTATATCGGGCATTTCGGGATAGGTGGTGTGAGAAGCTCAAAAAGGGTAATGGAGGATGAATTTGCTGATCGTGAAATAAAGATACTCAGTAATGTTGCGGTGGAGGAGTTTACACCTGATGAGGTTCGCCTGAAGGATGGCACAAAGATACCTTTTAAACTTGCCATGTTTGCCCCTCCAATGGCAGGAGTGAAGGCTGTATTTCACCTTGGTAATGAGAAAGGGTTTATACCTGTGGATTCCAATTATAGACACAAACAATACAGGAATATCCTCTCCGTTGGTGTTGCTGTTGCAATGGCACCGCCAGAGAAGACCCCTATTCCAACAGGCCTGCCAAAGACAGGCTATATGACAGTGGAGATGGCCAGGGCTGCAGCAAAGACGATTACTGCTGATATCACGGGCAAAGAACCTCCGCAGGTTGAGCCTGTGGGTGCAGTATGCCTTATGGACATGGGCAGTAAAGCAGCGATTATGATAGCAAGGCCTGTTGTACCACCAAGGCAGAAGGCTGAACTGAAGGCCGGGCTGCATTATAAGTGGCTCAAGATAGGGTTTGAGAGGTATTTTCTCTGGAAAATAAAACATGGGCTAACGCAGTTGCCTTGAAAATTATCACTTGATACACACTAAAACCGGAGGTGTCTGGTGCTTATTAATCTTTCCCTGAAGTACCCCAGGACTGTCATTCTGCTAACCATAATAGTAACCGCTGTACTTTCATTTCAGTTTCCGAAGATAAAGATTGATACCGACCCTGAGAATATGCTTGCCAGGGATGAGCCTGTAAGGGTCTTCCATAATCAGGTCAAAAAGGAATTCGGGATAAACGAGATGATAGTCCTTGGCATCCTACGGGAGGACGGGATATTCCATAGGGATACCCTCAAGAAGATAAAGGAGATAACAGATAGTATAAAACATATCAGGGGTGTAATCTCTGATGACATCCTCAGCCTCAGTGTTACAAACAATGTTATAGCCTCAGGAGGAGGGCTGAGGGTAAGGCCCCCTCTTTTTAAGTTGCCTGATACAGAGGGGGAAGTGGAGGCATTGAAGAATGAGATACTTAATAATCCCCTTTTCAAGGACAGGCTTGTATCATCTGATGGCAGGGGATCTGCCATTTATATTCCTATTGAGAGTAAAGACATCGCCCATGAGGTGGCACAGGAGATAAGAAAGATCATTAAGCCACTGAAGGGTAAAGAGAAGTTCTACATGGCAGGACTACCGCTGGCAGAGGATACCTTTGGTGCAGAGATGTTCAGGCAGATGGCCATCGTGGCACCCCTTGCTGGTGGATTCCTGATGCTTATTCTCCTGATAATCTTCAGAAGGATAATGCTTGTCCTGCCAGCCATGATAGTGGCAATGCTATCGGTGATCTGGACCATGGGGGCAATGATAGGGCTCGGGTTTACAGTACATATAATGTCCTCCATGATTCCCGTGTTCCTCATGCCTATTGCAGTATGTGACAGCGTGCATGTGTTAAGTGACTTCTACGAGCATTATAAGGGTAAAGACAGATCCGGGGTGATACGGAAGGTATTCAGATCACTTTTCCGGCCCATGTTATATACATCTCTTACTACAGCTGTGGGCTTTGCCAATCTTGCATGGGCAAAGATACCACCTGTCAGGGTATTCGGGCTATTTGTTGCCTTTGGAGTAGTGTCTGCATGGCTTATGACCATTACATTCCTGCCCGCATTCCTGAGCATTATCAAGGAGAAAAGGCTCAGAGGGCTTGAGCAGGTGAGGTCCCGTAGCAGGGTGCTTGCTGCCCTTTCTGACATCTCCATATCAAAGAGCAGGGTAGTGGTAATTGCAGGTGCAGCACTTCTTGTGGTTGCCCTATACGGTGTTACAACCCTGAGGGTTAATGACAATCCTGTCAAGTGGTTCAAGAAGAGCCATCCCATAAGGGTGGCAGATACTGTCCTGAACAGGATCATTGGTGGCACCTATATCTCCTACCTGATCTTTGAGGGTTCGGCTCCTGATGACATGAAAAGACCGGATGTAGTGAGCTATATGGACAAACTGCAGAGGTATCTCCATTCGCACCACCTTGTGGGTAAGACCACCTCAATAGCTGATGTGGTCAAGAGAATAAACTACGTCCTGCATGACCAGGATGCCTCCTATGAAAGGGTGCCTGAGAGCAGACAGCTCATAGGCCAGTATCTCTTTCTCTTTCTAATGTCCAGCAAACCCGATGAGCTGGACAATCTTGTTGATTATGACTATAAAAAGGCAAACATCTGGGTACAGCTTCGTTCAGGGGACAACAGGGATATGACAGCCGTTATCCGCTCTGTTGAGAATTATGTCAAAGACCACCCCCTGCCTGAAGGGATTAGTATAAAATGGTCAGGCCTTCCCTATCTGAATATCGTATGGCAGAGGCTCATGGTAAGTGGCATGTTGAAGGCAACCATTGGTTCATATTGGGTGGTGTTTGTCCTCCTGATAGTGCTTTTCAGGTCCTTCTGGTGGGCCATCATAGCGATTCTGCCACTGAGTTTTTCCATAATATTCAGCTACGGACTGATAGGCTTTGCCGGTAAGGACTATGATATGCCCATAGCGGTCTGTTCCACCCTCACCCTGGGACTTGGGATTGACTTTGCCATCCATTTCTGCCAGAGGTTCAGGGCACACTTTAAGGAGAGTGGCGACTTAAACAAGACCATGCAATGGGTAACAAAGGGAGAGCCCACTGTGGCCATTGCAAGAAATGCCATAGTGGTGGGGCTTGGCTTTCTACCCCTTGTCCTTGCCACCCTGACGCCCTATGTTACGGTGGGGCTGTTTTTCGGTTCTCTTGCACTGTTTGCTGGCATAACCACCATATTCTTTCTGCCAGCACTGATAGAGACCTTTAAAGGTAAACTGATATGATGTCATCCTGAGTATAAACCGATGATTAAAGGAGGCAGTTGATGAAAGGATATGTTTTCTCCAGACTCATGTTCAGGATTGTAAAGGCAGTGTGCCTGATAATCATGCTTTCCCTTTCTGTAGCGATTGTATATGCCCGGGACGGCAGGGAGATAATGAAGAAATCTGAAGAGGCATTCCTGTATGCAGGGAAGGATTTCAGGGTCAGGGTAACCATGAAGCTCATATCCTCCTCAGGAAAGACAAGGCTGAGGGAGTTGACCATGTTAAGAAGGAACTCTGGCGCGTCTGGAGGACAGCAGAAGTACTATATCTACTTTCATAGACCTGCTGATGTAAAGGGCATGACCTTCATGGTCTACAAGTATCCTGACAGAGATGATGACCGCTGGCTCTTTATCCCTGCCCTCAACATGGTAAGAAGGGTGGCTGCACAGGACAGGGCATCCAGTTTTGTCGGTTCTGACTTCACCTATGAGGATATCTCTGGACGTGATATTGATGAAGACAGGCATGAACTCCTCAGAGAAGAAAAACTCAATGGTGAGGACTGTTTTGTCATTAAAAGCACTCCTGTGAATGCTGACATGCCTTACTCCTACAGGCTTTCCTGGATATCAAAGAAGAACTATCTCCCCCTGAAGGTAGAATATTATGACCTGAGCGGGGCACTCTACAAGGTATTTACTGCAGATGAAATCAAGGATATCAATGGATTTCCCACCGTGGTGAAAAGGACAATGAGGAATCTCCAGAGCGGTCACAGGACCGAGGTGACCTTTGAGGAAGTAAAATACAATGTGGGGCTAAAGGATTCCATTTTCTCAGAGCGATATCTCAGGAGACCGCCAAGAAAGTATATTAGATAACCCTTAGCATAAGGCTGAAAAGACGATGTGCTTATCAGTAGTGTCTGATAAAAATGTCATGCTGTTCGTCACTTTTAGCTGATATCAATGAAAGAAATAAAATCATTCAGGATCAACAAAATCCCTGCAAGAATTATTATATCACTGTTTTTGATATTACTCTGCTTCCATGGTGCATATGCCATGGATGTGGAAATAAACGGGTTCTTCCAGCTTAATTACTCCTATTCCCTTCATGGAAGGAACCCTGACGGTGGTGACTTTAAATGGGCAGAAGAGTGTGGACAGATAAAGCTTGAGTTGCTGTCTGATAAACTCAGGATCTTTTCAAAGACAGACCTCTACTATGACCATATTGATAAAGAGGCAGATGCAGAATTCCGAGAACTATATGTTGACTATACCGAGACAGACTGGGACCTCCGTATAGGGAGACAGATTGTTACATGGGGGCTGGGGGATATGATTTTTATAAACGATGTCTTTCCAAAGGACTACGAGGCCTTCTTCTCCGGCAGACCTCTTGAGTATATGAAAAAGCCTGTGGATGCCCTCAAGGTGAACCTTTACCCTGAGGTTGCAACAATAAACGTGGTTATCATCCCCTTCTTTGAGCCCGACAGGTTTCCCGGGAGAAGAAGGTTCTATCTCTATGACCCAATGGCAAAATTTGATAAAGAGACAATCAAGCCCACTACCACATTAGACAACACAGAGATTGCCCTCAGGGTATATAAAAACATCTCGGGCATTGAGGCATCCCTTTATCTTTACCGCGGCTATTACAGGGCTCCCTCGGTTTATCAGATCAACCCTCCAGGGGTGAAACTATATCATCCACCTCTAACAGTATATGGGTTCAGTCTTCAAGGTGCAGTCCTGAAGGGTGTGATGAGCATTGAGGCTGGTTACTATGATTCACGTTCTGACAGGGATGGCACTGATCCCTATGTGCCAAACTCCAGCATAAGGTTTCTCATGGGATACCAGCGTCAGCTATGGGAGGATTTCACAGCAGGAGTGCAGTATTTTATTGACTACATGAATGATTATACCAGGTACCGCAGGAGTCTGCCTGCAGGTATGCCCGCTGAGAAGAGATACTCCCATATGTTGACACTGAGGCTTACACAACTTCTGATGCATCAGACATTGAGGCTCTCCCTCTTTTCCTTCTGGGGGCTTTCTGATGGTGACTATCTTGTCAATCCAGAGGTCAGATACAGCCTCTCTGACAATCTCTGGGCAGCAGTGGGTGGTTTTGTCTTTGGTGGTGGAGAGAGATGGAGCCAGTTCGGCAGTCTTGACAGGAATGATAATCTCTATACCCAGATCAGGTATGAGTTCTAAGATAATGGATTGTCTGCCGGATATCCCTGTCAACCTTATGTAAATACATCTCCTGTACTGAAGATTCTTATTCGCCCTTACTATGAAAAACGCGCCATACAGGTTTAGCAGGTTTAACCGTGAAAAATCCATATAGGCACGGGCCATTATATAAAAAGCCACTGGCTCTGGTATCAGTTCATCCTGCTGCGAGAGACCTTGAAGATTCTTGTGTATACACTGGCACTGAGGCAGGCTTCTTATATAAGGCTGAGTGAGCTAATGTAGATTGATGAAACCCAGCTTGCTGAGTGGATAAAAGGAGTCCACAGCCCCTCTGAACGGAGTGTTTTGAGGATAGAGAGATTTTTGTTACAGAAAAAAGAGAGAAAGCACCTTCTTTTCTGACTTTTTATTACACACGGAAATATTGTAAAATTTAGATAGATTAATTAATTAAGATCTATGGAGGCAAAAAATGAAAGTAAGCGTGGAAAATAAAGAAGTGGTAATAAGAATTCCATCAGATATACTCACTTTTGAATACATTCAGAACTTAATAGATCGATTTGAACTGGAAGAACTTGTTAAAGATGTAAAAATGTCAGAAAAAGAGGCATGGGAACTATCAGAAAATCTTAAAAAGCAATGGTGGAAAAAAGAGGGGAATAAACTTATCAAGGGCAAAAACATAACCTCATGAATGTGGTAGTTGATACCAATATTATCTTCTCAGCCCTCCTCCCACAGAGTAAGAAAATCAGAGACATACTATTTTTAGAAAAGAACCTATCCTTTTATTCCTGCAATTTTGCCATGGTAGAGGTCTTCAAGAATAAAGAAAAGATTTTAAAGTATGCTCAAGTGGATGAAGAAAAAATATTAACAATCTTGCATAAAATATTCAGGAGAGTTACATTCTTCAGGGAAGAATTGATATCTTCCGATAGTTTAAAATTGGCCTATAATCTTTGTATTGATGTGGATATAAAGGATGTCTATTTTGTGGCACTTGCTATTGAACTTAACGGTGCTTTGTGGACTGGGGATATCAAACTAAAGGAAGGCTTAAGAAAAAAGGGGTTTGATAGATTTTTCTAATCGGATGTGTAGATTGTCAACACTTTTGACCCATTTTATGCAAATAAAATTGACCCCCTTTTGCCGTTTAAAAAACGGCTTCATTAGAAGCTTTGGATTTGTTATTTTGATCATTCAGTTTGGTTTCTTCAGTTTGTTCTTAAGTCTGTAACTCTCGCCACTGATGTAGAATATGCTTGCGTGATGAACAAGTCTGTCTATTATGGCTGCTGCCACAACATTGTCTTCAAACACCTTTCCCCATTCGTCAAAGTTGTAGTTACTTGTAAGGATTATTGAGCCTTTTTCGTATCTCATGGAGATGAGTTGAAAAAGTAGATTTGCCTGTTCTCTTGTTATGGGCATGTAGCCAAGCTCATCTATTATCAGAAGGTGAAGTCTTGAGTAAAACAGAAGCCTTTCCAGGAGATTCCCCTGTCTCTTTGATAGCAAGAGGTCTTCTATAAGTCCCTGGGCTGTCATGAATAAAACCCTGAGTCTTTCAATGCAGGCCTTTATGGCAAGCCCCACGGATAGATGCGTCTTCCCTACCCCTGGTGGGCCAAGAAATATTACATTACCCTTTTCGTTTATAAACTCAAGGCTACTAAGCCTTATTACCTCTTTGTCATTTAGCCCCGGTTGAAATGTAAAGTCAAATTCTTCAAGGGTCTTTATATAGGGTAGTTTGCTCTTTGCCATCTTTGTCTTTATTGAACTTTCCCTCTTTCTCTTTGCCTCTGCTTCAAGTAACAGGGCAAGGTATTCTTCATATCTGAGTTTACTCTCTGACGCCCTCT
>CAZEYP010000057.1:0-9824 GCA_964515925.1 uncultured Nitrospirota bacterium | reverse complement strand
TCCCTTTAATCATGTTTTTATTATATCAAATTAAACCAGTTTATTAAACCAGTTCTACGCAAACTTCTCTTTTTACTTTACCACCTCCACCACCGCCCAGCCGAGGATTTAATTTGTTATGCCACCCAATGTGTAAATGAATTGTCTCAAAAAGGGCTGTGGCTAAATATCACCACATCACCAATTATAAAAATTATATTTCAATTTTTGGAAATATCGGCAACTTATCTATATCAAAAATCTTTAAATCGAGCACAAAGTCTCTTAACATCAGATAGGTCCTATCTTTTGAATAGGAAAATCCATGCGCAAGATAGGAATAATTTCTTGACGACTGTATATCAAGGAATTTATTCTTATTTTCTTTAAAAATTTTACCAATCTCATCACCTAATTCAAAAAGAAGTTCAAAAGCAGCGGTCTGGGGAATTTTAATTTTGCCATCTCGTTTACTTCTGTATTCTCTAATATACCGATCTCTGATTTTCTCGGGAATATTATCTGTCTTTACATTAGAGTGGTCTATCCCGTATTTATTAAACAATCTTTCCTGTGCAACCATCTCAACAAGCCTGTATAATCGCAATATTGCATCGTCAACTTTTCCCTCTTCATATCTTCTTTCTGCATTTGTATAAAGGTCTAAAATGTAAACTAAATGTGGTTTTTGGGCAACGCTAATAATTTTCTCCAGAAGATTGATTAAACCTGCAGTAGCCTGAACGAATGGTCTTATCGACAATTCATCTATTTCAATTAATTCATCTAACTTTGCTCTTCTAAAGTTATCAAGTGCTATTTTGTGTCTGAAAAGATCCCAATTATAATATCCTTCTATCATAAATCCCAATTTCTTAAAAACGCTTTTGAAGCTGGTGCTTCTCTCTAATATTTCGTCCACTAATGCTTTCGCAGCCCTGAATTGATATGCATTAAACAATAGTGCTATCTTTTTACGTTCTTCTACTGCCAAAAAGTCCCAGGGATTTATATTCTTATAAATCTGCTCAGTCCCATTAACTACAATTCCAACTCCTTCTTTAGTTCTTTCTTTACCACCAACATAAGAAAAAGAAAATCCATGCGTAACAGCAGCGAGCGCAAGAGCAACAGACATATTTTTAGTGCCACCGGTGTAGTCAACTATAACCTCATTCTTCTTAAAACCTTTTGAAAGCACCCTTGAAACCGCTTCCTCTGCCTTTTCAAAACAGTGAAAAAGGTCATTAACATCATCCGCTAAAGTTATCTCACTACTCATCTTAGATCCATCATTTTTAATTACTTCTTGTTTTATTTCAAAAACCTTATCACAGGTATCCTGTGAAGCAAAAAATGAAATAAATTCAGGCTTATATTCACTAATGGACTTTACTATTGGTGCAGGCGTTCCACCAACGCTTATAATCATTGCTATCCTCTGTTCATTATTCAAACTAGCACCTCCAGAACCGCCCAGCCAAAGGGGATTACATTCCTTTTCTAATCAAAAAACTATCTGGTGTTAATATCTCTATCCCTTTAAAATTTTCCAACATTAAAAGATGGTTATCTCCTGTAATGATAAATTCACTCCCTGCTGAAATCGCACATTCAAGAACTTTGTTATCTTCTGGATCATCTTTAACAATGTCAACCAGATCTCTTACTTCTACAATTTTAGAAAAACTGAATATTGTTTCTATAATCTCAACTTGCAACGATTCCGGAAATTTAAGTTTTGGATATGAAACTACTCTTGCAACTTCGGCAAGCATTTCCATAGTGATAAAATTCTGGATTTTGCCTGTGATTATGAGCCTGACAATTTTTCTGGAGTGCCATGCCATCCAAAGGCAGATACTATGACATTAGTATCAATAACTACCTTTGTCTTCTTGCCCACTTGATGGCTTCTCCAACAACTTCGGCCTTAATATCTTCCTTTTTCACTATTTTTCTTGCTTTTGATGAAACCTTTTCAAAATCAGGTTTTTTCAGAAGATTTTTTAAAAAAAGAGTGTCTATTATTTTCTTCAACTGCTTTGGAGGCAATTGTTCCAGCGCTTTCAGCAATTGTGAACTATCAAGTTCTATTATAGCCTTTCCCATCCTTTTTTACCTCCTTCATTCACTGTGGCTTAAAAAATTATACCATACTTGAGATGTCATTTTATTTTTCCTCTACCACCTCCAGCACCGCCAGGCCGGGGGATTATTGATTTAGTTCATTGAAATACAACTCCAGTATCTCCTTTATCTTTTGCACCTTCTTTTTCTGTTTCTCGCTCAACTTGCCTTCCCATTTCCCGATACGTTGATAGAACCCCATGATTGCCGCTGCAAGCCTTTTCCTGTCCTCTCCTTCAAGTTCGTCAAGTTTCGGAAGGCATTCAGTATTGACGAATTGCTGACCTGTGTCATCAGGCGCTACCATCTCTATCCTGCGGATGAGCCGGTCAATCACAGGCATTGAGGCAAGTTCTTTCTCCAGCCTCCTTTTCTCCTCTTCCTCCTGGTGCTTTTTTGCGTCGGCCTCTCTTCTCGCCAGTTTTGCCCTGCGTTCTTCCTCAATTCGCAGCTCGGCTTCTGTATCCCTTTTAAACGCTCCGTAACCCACAGAGGTCTTTGCTCCAAACCCGAGCCAATCAAAGGCATAATTAAAGGCCTCGCTTATGAGTGATTTCCAGTCGCCAACCAGGTCAAGTAAGCCGAGACGGTTTTCTGCCTCGATGAAGAAGTTAAACTGCGCTCCGGGTTTCATGACCAAGAAGAATATCGGGACGGGCTGCTCAGAGTCATGCGGAGAATTTTTACCTTCATAATATCCCCTGTGGTGCGGATTCATTATGTCAACATCCAGTTTGACATCTCCTGATGGAAATGCATCCCAGAACCGGAGTATGCCCTTATAGTGAATCTCCTTACGGGCATTTTCTCCTTTCTCTTCAATCCAGGATAAAAGAATCTCTGATGGACTCCGTTCAGGCTCGTCTTCTTTTCTGTTCTTGTCTGGGCATATGATATCAAGCCAAGCCCTGAGCAGGTTATCGTTATCTGCCTTATCTTTCACCCATTTAACGAAAATATCCTGCCAGCCCTCTGAAAGATGCTCACATTTTCCAGTCAGATACGCACTGCCTGCCTCGAAACCAAAGAGAGCCCAGACCTTCGGGATTGTCCATCCAGAATCATCATCCATCAGGGCAAGTTCCTCTGCCGCCCGGCGGACAACACCTTTTATGCTTGAGCCCGGAAGATAGGGAATACCATAGGGTGTCAGGAATGAAAACCCGTTTTCCACCGGGTGAGGATTACCCATACCGGTGACAAAGGGGGAGGTCAATTTGCCGCTTAGCATGTATGCGCCTGCAGTTCGTGCAGCCTTAAATTGCCTTTTCATTATTGCTATCAGTATTCGGGGTTCAATTTCTGTTTGAGAGCATACCTCTGAGAGGCTCTCTCTCTTTTCATTATCCCTGATATTCCAGCTTCTGAAATACAAGAGGAATCGATGGCCTGATGGCGAACTGCTTATGAGCTTCCTTCGCGATTCCTGACTCGTAATATATCCCGGCAAAGGATACCTGGCCATCACATCACCTCTTTCATATTGATAGCAGCATCAGCCATCTGGCGGATCCATTTCAGGATTTCAAGTGCTTCTTCCGTAGCACGACGATACCTTTCAGGACTACAGGAAGAAAGAACTTCCATTACACAACTGAACCCCTGTCTTGCACTATCCTGCGTAATTAACCCCTTTAATGCAAGCCAATTTATAATATCTGTAAGTAATGCAATATGTTCATCTCCATTCTTTGCTTTAAGAAACGCCAGGGACTGCATAAGACCATTGCCCATTACCATTGCAGGAAAACTCTTTGCAAGGTTTTTATACTTTTCTCTGTAACTGGAGTCTTTACTTACCACCCTTTTCCACGCATACTCTGCCCGTTCCTGATCAAGGCTCTTTCTGCTCATTCTGCACCCCCCTTTTCAACAAAGCGGAGTATGACCTGTCCTCTGCCAGTGGTAGCGTCGCCGCCTATCTGGAGAAGTTTTTGATTAAAGACCGAGCAGACTTTGTCAACAATAGCCGGGGCTTTTAGTTCTGCATCTTTTTTCCGAGCATCGCTTGCCATCATCAGACTTACTAAAAGTGTTTCCGGCGGAAGGTTCTCTGTGAAAAAAAGGCCGCCTCCCTCTGCGGTTCCTGTATCATCGTCAATCCTCACATGCGGTTCCACAACGGTTGCGTTTTTTACAAAGAATGCAAACTCACCGTCATTGAGCAGAACGGTGTGTTTTCTTATCTTATCTTTAAAGAAACTATAAGCATCACCTTCAGGCAGGGCGTTTTTAGCAATCCACTCTGCCGCTGTCTTCAGGGTATCCCTGCCTGATTCGTCGTTTTTATATTCATAGGCTTCAAGGATGAACGAACCGTTGTCAAGAATATCATCACTTACTGTAACGCACTTTTCGGCTTCTACATTCAAAGATTTAATCACATGATTTACCCCGGCTGCATCTAACAGCCTCGCAAGCCTTGAAAGGGCAATCGGACAGGTGGCATAGACAAAGCCCTCTTTTAATGAGCGGATCGGAAAGAGCACGATCTGGGCGTCAGTGAAACTTATTGCTCCAGCATGATCAGAGGATGCTCCCGGTTCAGGGCCGAATATGGCTTTGACATCTTCCTTCAATCCATTTTTACTTGAAGCATACCGCATGGCGCCCTTTATGCCAGAGCCGGCTATTACAGGATGCTCTGTGTGCCGCTCCCTCTGGATGGGGTTGTCAACCACCCCAAGAGTGGTGCCTGCCCCCATGTGAACGGGGCTGATAGAATAGATAAACATCGGTCTCTTTTCTGTAAACATACTTAGCCTCCTTTATGCCATGCCGAACCAGACGCTTCCGAATCCCTCTCGCCGTCTGTCGGCAAATGTTTTAATAAGACCGGTCTTCCATATCTCCTCAAGGGCCGATGTATCGCCCTGTTCAACCTCAAACCAGTAAACCGAACCAGCAGGGATGACTCTCACCGCATCCTTCGGACATTTCTTTGCCAGATCCCATCCGCTTATGACCTCATACCTGTTTACTGAAGCGCTCATCAGGCGCGCCCTTAATCCATTAAGTTTAAGATAATAATAATCATCACCTTCCCTCTTTACGCGTGGCGGAATCCATCCATCATCTGAGGGGCAGGGGGTAGAAAGTATCATCCTGAACCGTTTCCATCCACACTCTGGTCTGCCTATTTGGGGAGGACTTTTATATTCTGAAACTTCAGTACCACGGCCGTCGCCGCCAAACCGGCAAATACCCGAATTTGGCAATTCCCCTTTTTCATGGCTGAAAAGGCATACAAAGGCAGTATCTTCAGCAAGCGCCACCGCCTCAGTTGTGTAGATACGGCTCTCCTCAGCCGTTCGAGTCATGGTGTTCAATGCGATGCCAAGCCTGGGGTCAGTCAACCAGAGAGATGATGTTGGGACAAGATCACTTTGTGAAACAGAATCACCCCTCAAATGTTTTTGCAGGCCTTCAGCAGTAATCCAGTATCCCGTTGAAGGCTTCTTCTGTTCTTTTGTCCGAATAAGCGGGATCTCCGGAAGTTCCACAGGGTGCCCTGTAATACAGCCGGCAAATAAGCCCTTCTTCTCGGGTTTCATTGTAACAGTTGTAACAGAGTCGTTTTCCTGAAATATGACCAGATCCGAGGGCAGGGGAAAGCATACCTGTTCCTTCTTTGCAAGACCTATCCAGTGAATTAATGTATCACCATACATCTCTTTGATGATCTCCGGGCCTTTTTCACTTTCCGATGCCTCCGAAATCCTGTTTTCCACTGCCATTGCATGTGAATATACTGCCCCGGCAAACACCGAGGGCCAGGGCGGCATGAGAGACTCACCATGATCACCGGGACCGCCAAACAGGCGGTTTCCCCTTAAGTAAAGCACATCAAGAGGCCGAAGTTTCAAAGCAGTGTTTTTCACTCTCCTTCACCTCCTTTAGAGTTTCGCTCAGGCCGCGAAAGAAACTCGGCGGTGATAAAGAAATTCTGAAGCCATTTGTTCATAGAAGGCACCAAGCCGCGCTGATCGTTGTGGTCATCCAGAAATGAATGGTATTCAGCAAGTTCGGCAAGTCGTGAAGCAAGCCATAAAGCCTTTTTATCATTAATGCCCTGCTTGTCGAGCCGGTAGGCGATGGTCTTTTCAATGGCATCTCTGTCAGGCGGAATGTCGCGCAGTTGTTCATGAATGATGTAGGCCGCCCTCCGGGAGACACCCTCTACGGCAAGCGCTCTTGAAAGACTGATTAAAACACCCATAGTAGTATCAAGCGGGTCTTTGATTTCAACAGGATCGTCATCTAACCACCACTTCCCCACAAGATGGGATGTCCCGCCCGACCGCTTTTCGATGGTGATACAGAAGGAGTTTCTTTTACCCTCATTCTTTGCCTTCTGCTCTGCGGCTCTGAGACTCCTTAACACCCTGGCAAGTGGGGCTTTGTGGTGCGCTACCACAGCGCCTATTGATGCCGTTGCCTTTGGTCCCATGGTGGTATAGAGAGTTTTGCGATTGGGTGTTTGAAGCAGAGCATAACCGTTCCTTAATTGCAGTCTATATCCATTCAGATTCCGTCCTGTGAGTTCTTCCCACTTTTTCTCCTCATCAAAAAGCACTCCTGAATAAAGTGCCCGCAGCGCAAGCATCAACGCAGGCAGGTCGGGCACGCTCACCATCGCCATCAGGTCATCACCGCCTGCATAAATGAGTTTGCCGTTGAACAGTTCCTCCACCACTATCCTTGCGAGATTCAGGGCGAAATTGTTCAGAGCACGTGAAATCGATTGATGCCTGGCAGGCGTATTAGGACGTCTTGCATCGAGCAACTGCTGAATCTCACTGAACTCGTTTTCAAGGGTGTTTATGATTTCGCTGTGAAGTATATCCCTGTATCTCGGCAAATTATCAGGATTTGTCCCTGCCACCCACTCACCCATCCTGTCGCCGTCCATGAGGATGATGGCATAGTAGGTTTCGGGTCTGTCACCAAGTAATTTCTTGATATCCTTTTCAATCTCCCTTAATTGACCTTCATCTTTCTCGTCCTGATCAGAGAGACAGTCGAGTAAAACAGGCAGTTTCGTCATGGCATTGAAAAACTCAGGGTGTTCCCCCTCAATATCCCTTAATTTTTTCCACAACCGCCTCGGGAAGGCTGCTCTGTCCATACTGGCAGTTGAGCCAGAAAGACGCATTATTATGTCTTTGTGCTTATCAGCCAATTCAATAATATTCTCAAGAGTAGCCTCAATAGATGGGGCCAGAGCCATTGTATGGGTAGAAATTACAAATCTCGCTCCTTTCTTTGCGTCAATCAACTCAGGAAATACCGAGGGCCAGAACCGCTTTAAGGTGCACCATGCGCAGAGATGCTCGCCCTTGCGAACAGGCCCCACGGCATCCTCCGCCTTCCTCCATGGTGATTCATCTCTTTGTCCCCGTGGAAGGAAAAGCAAGTCCCTGTTATCCGTAAGCCACTCACGCTCGCCACATATCGTGCAGCGGTAACCTTTCTGAATAATCTGTTCAAAATTCCTTGTAGCCTTGGAAGCGGCATGGAGGCGGTCTGTCAGGTTGTATATGTGCGGATAGGCAGCACCCCTGTTCGGCTCAAAGAATGCCCAGTCATCTTTTCTACTTTTTAAAGGTTGTGACAGTATGTCCCATGTCCCCTTATCATGCTTTAACAGGATTGCACCTTCTGGTAAAAATATCTCACTCATCCTTAATAGTTCCTCCGGATTTATCCTCTCCTTTTCTTCCTTCACCACAGACCAGGGGACGGCTGAAAAATAGACCTCCGGAAAGCCCACCATTTGTCTTTCTATCTGATTTTTTGCAACATCGGGAATACTGGTATAACCAGCCTTTTCAAAAAATTTTTCTGCTGCAAGTTCTGCCTGCTTCTTTGCCCATTTTGAGACATTATCCCTGATTTTATTCGTAATGTCAGTTATTCTTCCGGATGGCACAACTGCCACGAACCTGTTTGGAAGGGCTGCTGCCAATCGAGGGTCGCGATCAAGCGCAACAGACTTAATCTCTTTTTTTCCATTTACTTCAGTTTCATATTCCCATGGCTTTAGAATCTTAGAAGGCCAGATATCTTCTTCCACAAGCCACTGGTCAACAGCAGGGATGCCGTGAAGATCAGGAAAAAGAATGGAGTCTGGCCCATAGTCTTCAACAATGCACTTCATTGCTTGCCAGGCAAGTTGAGACAAAAAATGCGAGCCCGCCCACAGGTCTGACATGGTGCGTGCCTGTGCTATAAAGCCCTGAACAGGGCCGAGGCTTACAGCAAGAAGTGCCGGTTCATCGTCAAGGGAGAATATTCCGGCAAACGATGAGCAGAGTTTCAGGTGATCCCATATGGTATGGTCCGGACATCTGGTATCTGCAGGAAGCACCTGCCAGAGAATATTCAATTGCTCTGCAGGCGTTTCAGGCCCAAACCGCCAGAAACGGAGAAATGTCTTTTTATAGTCAATATCATTGCCATTTTTCTCAATAAAATCCTTGAAATGGTCAGTAGATACAGATTCCAGATGTTCAACTACAACATCCTTGAAGGTATCATTTACCTTGATTCTGGTCCCAGGCGATACAGGATGAACTAATTCAGGACGGTCTGCAAACTTTACCTGTAACTTGCTGAAATAAGGCTGATCTTTCTTCCACGGCAGGCTCACCCTGTCGCCTGCGGCTGACCAGTGGTCTGCCTTCCTGACAAATTGAATGAGGTCATCAGGAACTTTATCAGTGCCGAATATTTTTTTACAAAGTTCAGCGGTCGTTCCTTCTTCATGGGATTTTCCCCTGAGCAGCACCAGCGACTTTTCAGCCGGGTCATGCACCCATGCGGCGACTTTTGTTTGCAAGAAGAGGTCATCTGTATTCATTTCTGCTCCCTGCCATAATTGCTTGCTAATACGACTGATTTACACTGTTTAACAAGAATTCAAAGGATTTGATATACAATGCCTTTATCCTTCCAAAAATCTCCCTTGACTCCTCGTGGGTATATGTGTGAACGAGGGCGTTTCTGTCATCTATCATCCTTGTCCAGTGGTCTTCATTATCAATCAATTTATTCTGAAATGCATACTTGAAACACTCTCTGGGGTTCTTGCATATAATTCCCAGATCAGCAAGGTATTCCTTTATCAGTTTCCATGAAATTTCATAGCACAACTCAAACCGCTTTATTGTTCCATCAATATCAAGGTCATCAACAGAGTGTTCAACACCTGATTTCAGATTCTTCAATGCCCTTTCAAACTGCTCGAAATACCTTTTAACTCTCTCTCTCATAAATGACTACTCCTTCACGGTCGATTATTTTTTTCAGACTTTGATCTGCATGTTTAAGATCTACGATATCAATCTGCCCTTTAAGATTTGAGTTTGAAACAGAACCTGTGGTTTCAACGGCAATATCTATATCAGACCTATCATGAGCATCACCCCTTGCCCTTGAGCCAAAGAGGATTATCTTTGTAGCATTAAGTTCTTTGACTATACTTTCTGTAATCCTTTGGAGAATTTCCGGCATAGAAAGGATGTATTCCTTTCCCTTTTGCTTTAAACTATTCCAGAACTCATCTATTATTTTATAATCAGGTTTTCTTGACCTTTTCCCATTGGTTATCACACCGCCTTCGGGCAGGAATTCACCGGACAGTCTCAGCACCATCCAGAAAAATTTATCATTACTCTTAATAATCTTAAAAATTATAGGTGAACTTCTTCTGT
>CAZEYP010000056.1:0-10299 GCA_964515925.1 uncultured Nitrospirota bacterium | reverse complement strand
CCCATCAGTTTGTAAACAACCAGATCCGCTATCCCTTTAAGCATTGCTTCAATTTCCTTTCATCAAGATATAGTAATTTAATCTATTTATAACTATATAGTAATAAAGTAGTAACTGTCAAGTGATATTTGTGGTAAAGACGAATAAAAGATTTTCAGTGAGGGGTACAACGTATTGCCAGGGAAGAAATAGAAGCTGATCTTGCTCAGGTTTTATCTTTTAGTTTTACCTCCTGATATAGTCTTTGCAAGTTCGGCAGATTTGAGGATTTCTTCCTCCACCATCTTTTCTACTTTATCAAGTATCTCGAAAACTACCCTGTCTTTTATCTTATAATAGGAACTAACCCCTTCTTTTCTGAACTCTACTATCCCTGTCTGCCTCAGCAGTGAGAGGTGTTTTGAGACATTTGCCTGTTCTTCACCCAATACAGGAAGCATCTCGCAAACGCATCGTTCGCCATCTCTTAAAAGTTCAACTATCTTAAGCCTTGTGGGCTGTCCAAGGGCTTTCAGTATGTCTGCCTTTCTCTGCAGGATGTCCATACCCTCTTCTCCATGTCTTTCTACTAATACACCAACTTACCCTTTTATATTATATATTATATTATAATATTCAATGTAAAAATGACCATTAAGTCATCAAAGAAACGATTAATTTTTATTATCCTTGTTGCAGCTTTTCTGCTGATCACAGAAGTCTATATCCACTCTGCCCCCAAACCTGTCCGTATTGGTATTGCCTCCATGATAACCCCTGTGGATGCCGTGAAGTACTATCAGGAGATCGTTGATTATATCGGTAAGAGACTTGGTGTACCTGTTGAGATGGTGCTGCGGCGAACCTATGATGAGATGGACAGGATGCTTGAAAAGGGAACTGTGGACATAGCATTTATCTGTTCAGCCCCCTATGTAAAAAACCGCAGGGAATTTGGAGTTGAATTACTTGTGGCTCCAGAGGTAAATGGAAGCACCTTTTATAAATCATACATCATAGTGCACAAGGACAGCCCTTTCAGGAGGTTTGAAGACCTCAAAGGACAGACCTTTGCCTTTACAGACCCCAAGTCAAACTCTGGAAGGCTCTATCCGGTTTACAGGCTTGCCAGAATGGGGCTTAGACCTGAGGAGTTTTTCAAAAAGTACATATACAGCTACAGCCACAATAAATCGGTTGAGCTGGTTGCAAAGAGGATAGTTGATGCTGCTGCGGTAGAAAGCCTGGTGTACGAGTATATGAAAAAAGAGGATAACCCCTATGTAAAGGAGACCCGTATCGTTGAGAAGTCTCCTGACTTTGGTATCCCACCTGTTGTTGTCTCACCTGGTGCTTCCCTTTTTGTAAAGGAGAAGGTAAAGGAGATACTGCTTAACATGCACAGGACAGCCGAGGGGAAAAGGATCCTATCGGCAATGAACATAGACAGGTTTGTTGAGGTTTCAGACAGCAACTATAACTCCATCAGGGAGATGGAGAAGGTGGTAAGCAGATTGAGCCCTTCCAGGCCGAAAGAGAAAAAGGACGACTCCTTCATATACTTTGGAGTAATTCCAAGGGACAATCCCCGCATTACCTATGAAAAATACCAGCCTCTTATCGACTACCTTACAGAGACTACCGGGCACAGGTTTGAATTAAAGCTCAAAAGGAGTTACGAGGACACGGTGGTTTCGCTTGGGAAGGGAGAGACCGATGTTGCAATACTTGGTCCACTTACATACCTTGAGGCCCATGCCCGTTACGGTGCAGTCTGTATTTTAAGACCCTTAACGCAGAAAAAAGAGGCATTCTACCATGCCGTGATAATAACTAAAAGAGATAGCAGTATAAGGAGGCTTTCCGACCTTAAAGGAAAGAGCATCGCCTTTGCTGCCCTGAAATCCACATCTGGCAATCTCCTTCCACGGTATCTGCTTGCAGAGGCAGGGATTCACCTTAAGGACCTTGAGATGTATAGAAATTTTGATTATCATGAGACCGTGATAAAGAGGGTCTTAAGCGGTGAGTATGGCGCTGGTGCTGTGAGGGATTCGGTGGCAAAAAAATATATGCCGTTGGGTATAAGGATAATTGCCCGTTCAGACCCCATTCCTACAGGGCCTGTGGTTGTGGGCCCAAGGACTTCTTATATAGAAGCAGAGATGATAAAGTCAGCCCTGATTAACATAAATAAGACAGAAAAGGGGCGTCAGGTGCTTAAAAAACTTGACCCCGAGTTCTGGGGTGGATTTGTTGAGGCGAGGGATTCAGATTATCAGGGCATAAGGAACCTGATTAACAATGTTCCAAAGACCTGCGGGATGGGATGTCATCCAAAGATAAGGCTATAGTTACGGGGTTTTTAAGCCGTATACCTCTTCAGCAGAAGTTTATCCTTATCACTTCAGTGGCCATAGTGGTGCTGATGAGTATTATAGGATACCTGGTGACCATGAGGGAACGGCAGATAATGTATTCAGACATTGAGCGGCAGGGAAAGATATTTGCCGAGACCCTTGCAATACCTGTAATCAACGACCTCATCTATGAACGCCTGGGGCTTGTTGAAGAGGGCGGCCTTATTGACAACTACATCAGGGACATATTCAATAAAAAAGAGTTGAACCTCCTTTATCTTGCCGTGCTTGACGAAAATGGCAGGGTCATCTCCCACAATGACTTCAGTCAGTACGGTAAGGTATATAAAGACCCCCTGACCCTCCGGGCACTCAGGGCAAACACCACTGTGGTGCAGAAGTTTCACAGCAAACAGACAGGCCATGATGCCCTTGATTTTGCCACTCCCCTTTCCATTGGTAAGAAGCGTTGGGGAACACTCAAGTTTGCTATCTCCCTTGAGGATGTTGAGCATGAAATCTCTAACATAGTTAAAAGGATATTGCTTTTTACCTTGGTGGTGCTGATTGTGGGCTTTTTTATTATTGTGATATTAAGTAGAAGATTCATAAGGCCCATTACCTCCCTTGCCAGAACCATGGAGGCCGCTGGCTCAGGCGACCTTGATGTGAAGGTTCATATTAAGGGAAACGACGAACTTGCCCTTCTTGGTCAGAGTTTTAATAATATGATAGAGCGTATCAGGCAGGCAAACCTTGAACTTAAGAGGACTCATGAAAAACTCCTTCAGTCAGAAAAACTGGCATCCATTGGTATCCTTGCCTCTGGTGTTGCCCACGAGATAAACAACCCCCTCGGGGGCATGTTTAACTGCGTTGATATGCTTGAACTTATGGGGGATAATGAAGAGTTCAGGCAGAAGTATTTGCAACTTCTTAAAGACGGACTTAACAGGATAGAATCAATCGTTGGCAAACTTCTATGGATGTCAAGAACTGGAAGCCGTAACCCCGAGGTGGTGGATGTAAATGCAATATTACAGGATGTTTATAAGTTCATTGAGTATCAATTAAGAAACAGGGAAATTAAATATACTGTTGATGTTAAGGACGGCCTGACCATAATCATCGACCCACATGACTTTCAGCAGATTATGCTCAACCTGATAATCAATGCAGTACATGCAATGAAAAATGGTGGCAATCTCACGATAAAGGGGTACAAAGAAGAGGGCTATAAGGTTATCACCGTTTCAGACACTGGCGAGGGTATTGATAAAGAGAATTTGCCGAAGATATTTGACCCCTTCTTCACAACCAGGCAGCCAGGTGAGGGCACGGGGCTTGGGCTATGGTTGACCTACGAGATTGTAAAGAACTACAATGGCGAGATACTGGTTGAAAGTGAAAAGGGGGTTGGAACTACCTTTACCCTTAGGTTCAGGAGGTAGTAGTGGATAAAAAATCTGTACTTATAATTGAAGATGAAAAAATTATGCGAATAACCATTGAGGACGCCCTCAAGGCAAAGGGTTACGTTGTGAAGTCCTTTGAGAGAGGACAGGATGGGCTTCAGGCTTACAGTGAAGAGCCTTTTGATATAGTGCTTACCGACGTCAGATTGCCTGACATAAACGGAATGGAGATACTAAAGAAGATAAAGGAGATAGACGACTCCTGCATGGTTATCCTTATGACCGCTTTTGGAACCATAAAGGATGCAGTTGAGGCAATGAAGATGGGAGCTTTTGATTACATAACAAAACCCTTCAGCCTTGATGAACTCTCCCTGATCATCAATCGTGCGGCTGAGGTAAAACAGATACAGGATGAAAACCTGAGGCTCAAGAAGGCCATCTCCCGTTGCTATTGCTACCCCAATATCATTGGTGAAAGCAATGCAATGAAGGATGTATTCAGGATGATAGACAGGCTTTCCAAGTCTGATTCCACTGTCCTGATACATGGTGAAAGCGGCACTGGTAAAGAGCTGGTTGCCTCCACCATCCATTACCAGGGGAAAAGAAAGGATGGCCCCTTTGTAATTGTAAACTGTGGTGCATTGCCTGAGACCCTTATAGAAAGTGAACTCTTCGGATATGAAAAGGGTGCCTTCACAGGGGCCACGCGTCGTAAACCAGGCCGCTTTGAACTTGCCAGCGGAGGAACACTTTTTCTCGATGAGGTGGGAGAGCTTCCACCTTCGGTTCAGGTGAAACTACTGAGGGTGCTTCAGGACGGAACCTTTGAACGACTTGGAGGCACAGAGACCATAAAGGTGGATGTCAGGGTCATTGCAGCAACCAATCGTGACCTTGAAGCAGAAGTAAAAGAGGGCACCTTCAGGGAAGACCTCTATTATCGTCTGGCAGTAATACCCCTTACACTGCCACCACTTAGGGAAAGACGGGAGGATATCCCCCTTCTGATTGAGCACTTTCTTCAGCGTTACACCAGCCGTCTTGGCAAACAGGTGTCTTTGTCCAAAGATGCAGTGACTGCACTTATGGAGTATCACTTCCCTGGAAATGTAAGGGAACTGGAAAATATTATTGAACGGGTGGTTACCCTTTGTGATGGGAATCTGGTCAAGAAGGAAGACCTGCCTGCTCATGTGCTTAAAAAGGACAGCGAGCAACCGGAGTTTCAGCCACTTACAAAGGTGGCCCAGGAGGCAGAAAGACAATACATTCTCAGGGTGCTACGGCAGACAGGCGGAAACCGCAGCCGTGCTGCATCAGTGCTTGGCATAAGCCGTAAAACCCTCTGGGAGAAGATGAGACAGTACGGCATAGGCAGCTGATAGGACATTTCTGTTACCTTTCGGTAACATTCCACATAATTGACAGAATAGTCGTTTTTGCGCTACCAATGCTCTGTAATGCCTTGATTTTCAACCCATTCAGACATTCATCATGCCTATTTATTGTCTGCCATGTGTTACCTTTCTGTAACATAGATTGAGAGACATGTCTGATTTTCCTTTTAAAATCAACTGGTTTCATCTGGCACAGCGATTGCTTAAAATCCTGTGCAACCGATGACACACCCTGAATACATTTACAAGAAAGGAGGCTTGTATGGCTGTAAACGAGATTGTGAGGATGCATGAGGACCTTGAGCGGGCCTTAAAGAAACCCGTTGAGAAGAGGTCCTGGGTGATGGTTATTGATGTAAGACGTTGCGTGGGAGATCATGCCTGTGCAGTAAGCTGTATGGCAGAGAATGTCTGTCCCCCAGGGACCTCCTACCGCTGGGTCTTTGAGACCGAGTATCAGAATTATCCCGATCTTGACCGGTTTTTCATGCCAGCAAACTGTCAGCACTGCGACACCCCCCCCTGTCTTAAGGCAGCAAACAGACACAAAAAAGGTGCAATCACCAAGAGACCTGACGGTATCGTGGTCTTTAACTATGAAAAGCTCTCTTCCAGTTCCTCTGCAATGGATGCAGCAAAGAAGGCCTGCCCTTACTATGCAATAGTGGATGACAGGGGAGATTATTACACAGAAGACACCCCAAGGCTTGAGCCTTACGAAACCAGGACATTCTTTGAATATAACAGGAGACTTACCAGGAAGAAGACAAAGGGCAGCATCCGCAAGTGTCATTTCTGTCTCCACAGGCTTGAAAGTGGCATGATACCTGCCTGTGTCTCTACCTGTATTGGAAGGGCCATGTACTTTGGCGACCTGAATGACCCTAAATCTCTGGTATCAGAGCTTATCAGAAAGGAAAAGACCCTGAGACTCAAGGAATCTGAGGGAACAAAACCAAGGGTTTACTATATTGGTTTTAAAGACAGGGCAAACATATCAATAAGCACACCGGCTACATGCCTGGTATGCCATCAATAAAAGGAGGTGTGTATGGCTGAAAAGGACAGATCCTGTAAGATTTCCGAGATTCTGGAATCAATTCCACAGAAAGAGGTTACAAGAAGGGGACTACTGAAGGCTGGTGCACTGCTTGGAAGTTCAGCCTTACTGATGGGCAAGGTAGAGAAGGCATTCAATCTGCTTGCCACTGCTGAGGCAGCCACCACAGGTGAGTATCCCCTTTCAAAGGCAGAAAATGTCATCTACTCTGTGTGTCTACAGTGCCATACGGCCTGTCCAATAAAGGTAAAGATACTGGATGGCGTTGCAGTAAAGATAGATGGTAACCCTTACTCGGCACAGAACATGATCCCCAACCTCAAGCAGAAGACCTCCCCATGGGTGGCTGCAAAGATAGATGCAAAGCTCTGTCCAAAAGGACAGGCTGGAGTGCAGAGCCTTTATGACCCATACAGGGTCGTTAAGGTACTGAAGAGGAAAGGCCCCCGTGGTTCCAATAAGTGGGAGGTCATCTCCTTTGACCAGGCAATCGACGAGATAGTAAATGGTGGTTATCTCTTCAAACATATCGGTGAGAACCGCTATGTGCCTGGACTTAAGGACATCTATAAACTGCGCGACTCCAAACTCTCAAAGGCAATGGCAAAGGATGCAAAGGCTGTTGCAAAAGGCAAGATGTCAATAAGTGAGTTCAAAAAGAAATACCGTGACCACCTTGATGTGCTGATAGACCCTGACCATCCTGACCTTGGCCCAAAGAACAACCAGTTTGTGCTTCAGTTCGGCCGTATTGAGCACGGAAGGAAGGAGCTCTGGAAAAGGTTCCTTGCAGGTGGTTTTGGCTCGGTTAACTACTATGAACATACCACTATCTGTGAGCAGTCACACCATATTGCTTACAAGGAGGCAACTCGCCAGCCAAAGGGTGCAAAGTGGGGTAAGCCCAAATCAGAACACATGAAACCTGATGCACTCAATGCCGAGTTTGCCATATACTTTGGCACAGGTTTTGTGGAGGCAAACTTTGGGCCACCAAACATGGCGGAGAAGGTCACCGAGGGACTTCAGACAGGCCGTCTCAAGGTCTGTGTGGTTGACCCCAGGATGTCAAAGTCTGCAGCAAAGGCATGGAAGTGGTTGCCTGTAAAGCCTGGAACCGATGCAGCATTGATAATGGGTATGATCAGGTGGATCATTGAAAACAGGAGATACGATGAAAGATTCCTCTCAGCAGCAAACAAGGCAGCTGCCAGGGCTGCAGGTGAGTCATCCTGGACCAATGCCACTCATCTTGTAAAGATTGAAAAGGATGGCCCTGGAGCGCTGCTCAGGGCAAGAGACCTTGGTATGGGTGGTGATGAGTTCGTTGTGGTTAAAAACGGAGGGCCTGTGGTTGTTGGAAAGGATGCAGTTACAGGCGACCTTGATTTCTCTGGCACCATAAAGGGGATTAAGGTAAAGACCGCCTTCAGAATACTGAAGGATGAGGCCTTCTCAAAGAGCCTTTCAGAGTGGTCTGACATCTGTGGCATACCTGAAAACGACATAGTGGATGTGGCAAGGGAGTTTACCTCTCACGGTAAGAAGGCGGCTGCTGATATGTATCGTGGTGCTGTTCAACACACAAACGGCTACTACAATGGTCAGGCTGTAATAGCACTGAACCTGCTTATTGGGAGCATAGACCATAAGGGTGGTCTCAGTAAAGGTGGTGGTCACTGGCATGAAGACGGTGGAAAACTGAAGAAACCATTCTATCTCAAGAAACTCCATCCCAACAAGCTCCATGCCTTTGGACACAAACTCACCAGGGAGAAGTCCCGTTACGAGGACTCCACACTTTTCAGGGGAAAGGGTTACCCTGCAAAGAGGCCCTGGTTCCCATTCAGTGGAAATGTCTATCAGGAGATACTGCCATCTGCTGCTGACAGATATCCCTATCCAATCAAGGTGCTCTGGATACACAAGGGAACACCTGCTATGTCGATCCCTGCTGCCAACGAGCAGGCAAAGATACTGGCAGACCCTGACATCATTCCACTTGTGTTTGCAACCGATATTGTGATTGGCGATACCACCATGTATGCCGATTATATATTCCCTGACACCTCTGTATGGGAACGCTGGGGCACTCCACACACGAGTCCAGATGTGCCACAGGTCTCTTCAAAATTCCGCCAGCCCACCATAACTCCTCTTACAGAGGTGGTGGAGGTATTCGGAGAGAAGCAGCACTGCTCAATGGAGGCGGTGATGTTTGCCATTGCCGAGAGGCTGAAACTTCCTGGTTTTGGCAAAAACGGCTTTGGCAATGGATACGACCTTACCCGTCCAGAAGACTGGTTCCTCAAACTGGCAGCCAATCTTGCCTGGGGTGACAAGCCAGGTCAGGAAGTGCCCGATGCCTCAAGAGACGAGATAAAACTATTCATGAAAGCACGTAGACACATGGCAAAGACAGTGTTTGACCCTGACAGATGGGAAAAGGCTGCAGGGAGGGAGAACTGGCGTAAAGTCATATATCTGTTGAACCGTGGCGGAAGGTGGGAAGACTGGAAGGATGACTTCCTTGGCTCGGGTATGCAGGTGCACAGGTTTGGCAAACAGTTTAATCTCTATGCAGAGCATGTGGCACTGCATAGGCATTCACTTACAGGAAAAAGGTTTTCAGGTATTGCCATTTACGAGCCAGTTAAGGATGCAACAGGAAGGGTGATAGAGGACAGGGATTTTCCGCTTCAACTCATCACTTACAAGGATATACTTGGTGGTCAGTCAAGGACCCTACCCAATGACTACTGGCTGAGCGCCATACTACCTGAAAACCACATACTTGTTCATCCAGATACTGCTTCAAAGTTTGGCCTGAAGGACGGCGATAAAGCCAAACTGATATCACCTACCAATAAAGATGGTAACTGGCATCTGCCAAACCGTGGCACTCTGCCAATGGTAGGCAAGGTTAAAACATTAAAAGGAATAAGACCTGGAGTGGTTGCTGTTTCCTGGTCCTTCGGTCACTGGGGCTACGGTGCATCTGATGCCGTGATAGATGGAAAGGTGATAAAGGGTGACCCCAGAAGGGCAACTGGCCTCTGCCCCAATGCTGCCATGAGGGTTGACCCTGCCCTTGGCAATGCCTGCATGACCGACCCAATCGGTGCCTCTTCATCCTTCTATGACACAAGGGTAAAACTGGTCAAGGTGTAAATAGCCCGGGCAGAGAGAGCAGAGATGCTCTCTCTGCTTACTGTTTATTGTCTTTTATCTGTTTCAGTAAAGGAGGGAATTCTATTGAAGGGATACATCCAGAGGGAGAGTCCAGAGATGCCTGATTCTTTGTTTAATAATTGTTATGGTAAGCTGAAGACAACCCTTGTTGTAAACGATACAGTAATCCCACTGAATGACTTTGTCCAGACCTATATAGGAAATATGTTAAAGGCCATGGTAGCAAGCCTGGGATTTTGTGCAAATAGGGTCAATCTGTATATAGAATCTGGAGAGATAAGGTTGTATGCTGATGACCAGCAGGTTCCCATCAGGAAGGATTTTGTTAGACTCCTTATTGAAAGCACAATAAAGGGGGTTCTCTCACCGCTTAAAGGTATCTTCTGGCTTGAAAGGATTAGCATAGTAACAGAGTGAGCCTTATTATTACAGACCTTCTTACAATATCCAATCTTGCCCTGAAAGGTGATGAAGACAGTTGGCGGGACATCTGGCTGAGGTGGAAGGATGCGTTCAGTGTCAGGCGGGTTACAGATGAGTTCTTTGAGGATTACAAAAATGCATTCTTTGAACTAAGGGGGACCTTTCAGGGGCAGAAGATACCTGTTAAACAGGCCCATGAACTTGCACAAAAGTTCCTTAACAGACTGATGTTTCTATATTTTATCTCAAAAAAGAGATGGCTTGATAATAATCCTAAATTTATAAAGTGGTACTGGCAGAGGTATAAGGAAGAACTCAGGAAAAGTAAAGTCCAGGAAGATACCTTTTACGATAATTGGTTGCAGGTGCTATTTCTTGAGGCTTTTAACAATAGATACAGCCATCCTTATTATCACCCACAGGATGTTAAAAAGAGGCTATTTCCGAATCTCCCAACGCATATAACA
>CAZEYP010000055.1:0-10704 GCA_964515925.1 uncultured Nitrospirota bacterium | reverse complement strand
GCGCCACCACCGCCCCTTCCTTTATTCCAAAGAGAAGGGGCTCCATCAGAACCTTCGCCCGGATTTCACCAGCTTATCAATACAAAGCCTGCTTTTACACGCTGGCGTGTCTCCCTGAGTTGAAGAAGAAATGCCTTTAAAGTCATTTTGCATGGTTCCCTTGATCCTGTTTTGCTATCGGTCTCTTGATTCGGGAAGAATTCTCTGTTTTTTTCTGGAAAAGACCAGAAGCAGATAAGGCGTCACCATGATTCGGGTCTTTTCTGTCCATAAAGGCCACATGGTACTGGTATCTATAAAGGCCCTTCTCATTACTTTTTTATAATCTTCTTTTTCGGAGCACCATAAAAATAATGGTCATGATTAACAGAGAGGTCGGCTTCTTCACTTTCAAAAATTCCAGCCGCTCTCACTAACGGGTCATTCTCCCGGTCTATTCCCTTTTCTCTTCCTTTCCGAGATACTCCTCCGAGGTCTCCCAATGATAGCGGCTACAGATTTCCCCTTCCTCGTTGCCCGCTTCTTCAGGCGGTTATAAAACCTGTGTCCTCTTCTCTGAAACAGCCACATCAACACCTCATTTCAATTCAAGTTTTCCCTTACCATCTTCAGAAATCTGTCAAAATCCTTAAGGTGTTTTTTTGAGAACGCCATAAATGATTTCAGGATCGATTTTTTCATATCTGTGAACGAGAATGTTTATTAACCCCACCATTCCCTCAAAGTCCCGAAGTGTCCTTTTATCAATAAAGCCATCCTCATATAGCACAACACAGACATCTCTCATGCTCTCCGGTGGTCTGAGCCCTTTTTCAGAGATTATAATCTTCCCTATATCAATGCAAGCTCGATTGCCACCTACAAATCACGCTCAATTGCAGCCATCGTCCTGTGGTCAGCCTTACGGAATGAAGAAAAAGAAGAAAACTCTTCTGCCATCTCCTTCAGGTATTGAACCCTCTCCGAAACAGTTGCAACAAGACCTTTTATAACTGTGTTAAATACGGGCATACTTTACCAGATAACCTTCAAGGAAAGGCCTGAACTCAAAAAACATCCCCATTATCTTGTTCTGATACCGATGAAGGGCTGTCCTTGAAGAAATGTAAACAGGGACTCCAGTTATTATGACATTGCAACAGAAACTTAGTGATTCCCTGTTCAGGATGGAGATATCGATATTCCTTTTCAGTTCCCTTTCCAGTCTTCCACAAATCTCATTGATTGCCATAAAATATTTCAAGGGGTTTTTTGAATATTTCTTTTCATCAAACAGTACGGCAAGATCAATATCGCTACCATCCCTCTCACAGCCTTTTGCAAAGGACCCGTGAAGGTAAACTATCTTCACGGGCAGGCTTTCTGCCTTTATCTCCTTCTTTAACAGTGCTGGAATGCCTTTTCTTATGCTCTTACTTATAATCATAATTATAATTTAACGATCTATCAATTTGCGAGTCTGAAGCCCTGATGGCAGAGTTTACCTCCACCTCATGGATTTTTAAGAATGTCATGAGTTCCCACTCTGCGGAGGATAACACCGCCTTCCGTATACTGAAATGTTATCCTATAACTTATGTTGCCCCTCATTTCCAAGACATCCTGGACTCCTTCCATTTTCTTTACCCTGAGAGATGGATGAAGTTGATTTGAAACAAAACCCCTGAGCTTCGAATCGACTGTTTTCCTGACTTCTGAAGGGAGAGAGGCATAATCCTTCTCAAACCGCCTCGTGGTATAAAAGTTCATTGGTTTTATCTCAGGTGTTTTATCAGAGCATCTGCTGTTTTGAAAGGACCTGACAATTTACCATTCTTTATATCTTCATCTGCCTCTTTTTCTCCTCTCTGCCATTCCGGGGTCCAGAAATATGCCTGGGACTTATCCACCACAATAACTGGTCTGGCGATGATCTGGCCGTCCTCCTCCCTGACATCAAGCATATCCCCTACCTCTACGTTGAGCCTTTTTCTTACATCTTCAGGAATCACTATCTGATATTTATTTTTTACCTTGACCAGTGCCATAACACCCTCCTGTTCAATAGTTCAACTGTTAAACTATTATAACAAGCCGACGCTCCTTACAGCCACCTTTGGCCACAAACTGAATGCACCAATGGAGAACCCCGCGGCAGAGACTGCGGGGTATTTTTGATATGAAATTGCGGTTATTTTATTACATTCACTCACATATTCAGGCAACTACAAGTTCCAGATGGGCCTTTCTGGCAGCCTCGCAAAGACCTCTGTCAACAGAGGCAAGACCAATTTTTCTCCTTCCGGCAAGTTCAAGATAAGAGGCATCATAAGCAGAGATGTTATAAACATTGGCTATTGTGAAGATGTGAGAGATTGTTTTCTCATCCAGGTTGGTATCCGTATAGATTGGCAGAGTTCCATATAATTCCATAATTTTCATCCTGTCATCGTCCTTTAACCTGTTTCTTTTCACCGCTACAAGCAGAGCATTGGCAACCTCGTACCACCATAAAGCAGGAACCCGGAATTTTATTGAATCATGTTCTCCAGCAAGCAACTCTTCAGCAACGTCTGAACCTTCATCAGGCAAAGCCCATGCAAGAGCGACCGAGGCATCAAGCACCACTTCCATCAGAACCTTCTGCCTTCCTCAATCAGCTTCTTAACCTTCACCTTCCCCTTAATCCTGCTACGAATATCCTGAAACTGGCAAAGTATTTCTCTCAAATCTTTTCTCTCCGTTTTCTCAGGAGGCAAAAGTCGGGCCACCTCTTTTCCTCTCCTGCAGATTATAAAAGATGCCCCTCTTTCTGTCTCTCTGAGCAATTCAGAAAGTCTGGTTTTTGCCTCAAAGGCATTTATCCTTTCCGTTTTAATCATATTCTGATTGTACAACAAACAAACCAGTTTAGTAAACTGGTTGAGTTCGTGCTTAACATTTTTGCACTTCTGGCGTGTAAAAACATTTATGCATCGGGACTTAAAAAGTTATTAAGCGCTGGCGGCAAAATGGTCAAGCCCTTTTGTATTGTATAAAGATACCCCTCTTTCTGTCTCTCTGAGCAGTTCAGAAAGTTCTGTTTTTACCCCAGAATAAAAGATTACTTCTATTCAATCATCATGAGCTTGGTATGACTCTGCACACCGAATCCAACGCCCCAGAAATAGATAATTGCTGTTGTCAATGCGAGTATTACAATCACCGCCATCTTTGTGCCCTTCCATCCCATCATCAACCTCAAATGCAGCACCACACCATAAACGAGCCAGCAGATGAGGGACCAGGTCTCAATAGGGTCCCATCCCCAGTATCTGCCCCAGAGCTGATGCGCCCAGATGGCCCCGGCTATTATCATGAGTCCCTGGCAGATAAAACCGAAGATAATCAGCTTGACCATCAACTCATCGATAACTCCCCGTGAGGGAAATTTTTCGAGGAACCATCCTTCAGTCCGGCCCGGCCTCTTCAGGATATAAACCACAGCAAGCCCGGCCGCAACAAAAAAGCACCCCCAGGCAAACCAGGCGAAACCGATGTGTATAAAGAGCCAGTTGCTCTTGTACGGCGGTGAAAGAGGTATCATCTCCGACGGCGTTCCAATGCCGATGCCAAGCATGATCAATATGGCCGGTGCTGAAATGGCAGCGATGATGCGCGATGGACTGTAAAGGATGCCGGAAATTATGGTGGCCATACCGATGAACCAGGTGCCGAGCTGGTAGTGCTCATAACTCACCATCACAGGCACACGCCCGCTGATGTACCACCTCCAGAGAATCGTAAGCGTCTGCAGGGCGAAGCTCGACAGGAATATCCGCCAGCCCCACCGGGTCGTTCCTTCCTTTTTGAAAACTGCCCCCACCAGATAGAACATGAATGTCACAAAATAACTGAATAATGAAGCCCATAAAAGAATGCCTTCCAATCTTGACACATTAACCTCCCTTTTTCATCAGTTCTTTGACCATCTCCTCTGTCTGTTCCTTCAGTATCCCTTCAAAATGCTTTGAATGGGAGAGAACAGAAAGGGTCCCGTTTTCATATACAAAGAATACCTTCCTGTCCGGGTCAAGGAATCTTATGAGCAATCCCACAAGCCCTGAGAGTGAACTCCAGAAAAAGAACCCTATACCTGTCTCCTTCACAAGGTTAAGGGTTATCCAGTATCTAACATCATTCAGCCTGACCCTGTACTCACCCACATCTTTTTCCTCACCAAGGGCAATCAGCCCTTTGTACAGAGACCGTCCGTGTTTAAGGATATTTACAAGAAATACAGGATTCCGCGGCAGTGGTGTGGCAGAATAATAACCCCTTTCATCTGTCCTGAAGTCAGGGAAGAAGATACACCGGAATGTAAGCCCTTCTTCTGGAAGAACAAAGGAATCCTCTTTACCATCAACAACACTCAGGGCAACATAGGCATCGAATATCTTTCTTCCCTCTTTATCGTAAATCACGAAGTTGGGAGAGAATCCATAAAGCACCATAAGGAAATCCAATCCCTTATACCTGAAAGGTTCATTTATCTTGATTATCTGCTCCCATGTTTTGCCCTTCTCAATGTCTTTTATATAGAACTTGGCGGTGTAGTCCACAGGTTCTGTATCCTTCCAATAAACCGAATAGAAATGGTCAAGGGTGAGTTCAAGGCTCGGAAGCCTGATACCCAGAATTGGCCGTCGATAAATCCTCTCAAGATTTCCCTCTGTTAAAACCCTTGTCTGTCCCTCTGTAAAAAGGATGGTTCCGTAAAAACCAACAAAATAATAGACAACAAGACCCAAAAGCACCGTGATAAGAATGGCATGAAAGAGTATTGAACCCCAGAACCCTGCCCTGCCCTTTTCTGCTCCGATAACTATCCTGTCCTGACTACGGCTCTCTCTTACTAACCATCTCCTTAGACGAAGGGTGTTTTTTAAGCTATTAAAGAATTTGTCAGCCTCTTCAAGATCCACTTTAAAGTCAAATTCCTCAAGTGGAATCCCTTCAAGAGGCATCTTTTTAAGTCTGCTGTATTCAAAGAGCCTGTCAATTGAGCAGGCTGTGGTTGATATAATCAGAAATATACCCACAAATCCAAAGATATAACCCTTTGCTATTGACTGGGTATTGAACCTCTCTGCAAAAAAATAAACTACAGGCCTTTCTATCTTTAACTTTTCAACCTCCTCTTTACTCATAAAATTCGGATTTGGCAGTAAGGAGCCTATCAGAAGCATTGCAGTAACTGCCACAAGGAGCACTATTGCCACATTCCTTGATGAGAGAATCCTCCAGAATCTAAGCAACAGTGCTGACATCCTCTGTTACCACCTTTATGAAGATATCCTCAAGCCCGGGGGTCTCTGAGCGAATCTCCAGAAGCCCTGCAGACATTGATACAATCTCCTCAGCCACCCTCTCTCGAATATCAATATCTCCTGAGGCATGCACCTTCAGAGAACCTCCGCCACCCATTTCCACAGATCCAACGCCTTCAATCCCCTGAAGTCTCTCTATTTTTATCTTTTCAGGTCTTTTCACCCTTACATGTATCATCACCCTGTCGGCAAACCGCCTTGATAGTGCATCAATCCTGTCTGATGCAACAACACTGCCATGATTGATTATTGTTACAGACTCACAGATTGTGGTAACCTCCTGCAGTATATGAGTACTAAGGATGACGGTTTTGTCCCTGCCAAGGTCTTTTATCAGTTGCCTTATCTCAACAATCTGCCTGGGATCAAGCCCCACAGTGGGCTCATCAAGTACAAGTACTTCCGGATCATGCACAAGAGCCTGAGCAAGCCCTACTCTCTGGCGGTAGCCCTTGGAAAGATTACCTACCAGACGGTTAAAAACATGGGATATACCACATAGTTCAACCACTCTGTCAATAGCCTCTTTTATTCTTTGTCCTCTAAGCCCCCTGAGTTCAGCGGCAAACCTCAGATACTCCTTTACCGTCATCTCAAGATAAAGGGGGGGATGCTCGGGCATGTATCCTATTATTGTCTTAACCTCATAGGGATGTTCAAACACATCCATATCATTAACACTGACCGAGCCCTCTGTTGGGGGCATATATCCTGTGATTATCCTCATGGTTGTGGTTTTGCCTGCACCATTAGGGCCGAGAAATCCCATTATCTCCCCGGTCTTTACAGTAAAGGAGACATCGTTAACCGCCACCCTTTCACCAAATCTTTTAGTCACACCCCTGACAGAGATCATTTCTTCTTTTTCTCCATCTCCTTAAAGAGCCTCTCATGCATCTTCTTCAGTTCTTCCTGTTCCTTTGTCTCTGTGTCTCCTCCTATCTCCTTTGTATCAAGCCTGTCTACAACCCAACGCTCCTTCTCTTTCTTGAGATGATAGACATTTGAGTATAAAATCTCATACTCTCTGGATACCGGCTTACGGGTTCGTGAGTCAAGATATCTATACTTCCATCTCTCTTTAGTATATACCTCCGCCGTATCATCTTTAATCTTTACATCCTCAAATGTGAGTTCCTTCAGGTCACACTTAAGTATCTTATTGTTTTTCAAAAGATAAAAAATATAACTCTCTATTCTCACATACTCACGATTTGAGACAAAGAGTTCCATAAGTTTTGGCTCAGGTCTCAGATAGGCGTCTATGATAACCTTGTTGTACATGGTGACCACATTCTCTGCCTTTCTTGCCTCTCCACTACATGCAACCACCAGAGCAACCATCGCAGGCAAAAGCAGCATTTTAAGATACCTCATCTACCCACCTCCGTTATGGTCTTCTTTATTGCCTCGTATATATCATTCATCTGAAGGTTTGTCACAATCACCTTATCCACAAGGTTGGTGCTCTCTGCATAGTAGGTCTTGAGTTCTGCCTCCTCTGAAAAGGCAAAACTATCACGAGGTGCCTCTCCATATACCTTCAATACCCCGAGGATATTGCCCTGCCTTCCCCACACAGTCAGGCTAAAACTCCCCTTACCCTTTTTAAACTCCTCCTTTTCAACAAGCCTGTATGCCTCCATGCCATTCAGTAACTCCATAAACTCCTCAACCATTGTATCATCAAGAGGTCTATCTTTATACATCCACTTTCTGCCTTTCCTCTCAATAAGCAGAGACTCTTTGTCCTTTCTCACCGCTATTTTGAATGCCTCCTCAGGTTTGAATTCAAAGAGATTACGATATCTGAATGATGAGGCATCCTGATGGATGTTGTTCCAGAAATCCCTGCCAACCCTTGCATAGTAGGAAAGGCCGTGCTGATAAACCACTATTCCCCTGTTAACAGAGGTTCCCCAGAAATAAACATCTATAGTTATCTGCCTGCCACTGTCTTCAACAAGTTCTATCTTTGCACTCTTTGGGTAATCAGACGGCTCAGGGACACTCTCATCAAAGAACTCATCAGCCCTTACCGTGGCAATATCCTCAATGAGTTTGAGTACATTCCTCAGGCTGCATCTGCCCTCAATGGGGCTCCTCATAAACCACCCAAGGGATGTCTTTGAAAGGTCAAGTGTATCCTTCTTTCTTCTTATAACAATTCTTTTCAAATGGTCTTTGTCAAAGACAAAGGGCTCCTTCTTTCTAAGTGAGTAGAGGTCTTGGCTCAGGGCAGATGCCACATCCTCTGAAACGAGGAAGATGGCATCAAGTCCCCTTCTGTAAAGATAGACTCCTGCTCCCGAAGGGCTCGGTCGTCCTACGAAAAACTCATCTATTCTGCCTCCATGACCAAAAAAGGCATATATATAAGGCGGTTCCAGACCAAACTCTGCAGCCTTGTTAATATCAGTGCTTACCACCTTCTTTACTTTTTCTCTGTTAAGAATATCGATCATCATTGAGATTATTGCCTCGTCTGCAAGTAATCTTTTTGGTCCTGTTATTATCCAGGTATTACCATCCCTTTTTAACTCAAACTCATCCTTTCCTTTTATAATCTTTATATAGTCAATCTCATCAACAGGGACGTCAAAGAGTCTCTCCTTTAATTCCTTTTCCTTCTCTATCCTCTGCTGATGGGGCAGAAAATAGAAAAAGTAAAACGCCCCAATCACCACTGCTATCAGAACAAGGACAACTGAGCCCTTGAAACGCACTACAGCCTCCTCCTTCTAAACCAGACAACTATCCCCGAAAGTCCAATCGCCAGAGGTAGCCCGACAACAAAGAGATACATGATCTGTTTCGCCTGTGTATCAGTAATGTAAAGTGGCACATACTCAGTTCTCTGTGGTTCAATATTCACAAGGTCTGCCTCACCCACAAGATAACTAACCACATTCCTGAAGAGATTGCCATTACCGGAGATATCTATATACTCGTTTGTTATAAAATCAGAGTCTCCAAACACGACAAGCCTGCCAACGCCTTCCCTTGCCCTGACAAGCATGGCGATATTCTGAGGGCCTTTCCTGTCTCTGCCTTTGTTAAAAACAGGCATGGAGAGGCTGTCAGTCTCGACCCAGCTCTTCCCGGATGACCTGACAAGTGGAATATATTCATACCACATCCCTAGACCTGTATTCTTTACAATAGCCATCACGGTAGGATAGACAGTTGTAAGGGTGAAGTGCTCTGTAACCGGTGTTGGAGGATACTCCGTAACCACTGGCACAGCAGGGCCAGCACCGGCAAGGTTGTTCTCAGGGTCCACTATTAGCCCATTGTAGAAAGCAAGGGCAAAGCCTGTCAGGAAATCCTCCATCCTGTTTCCGTCGTTATCAAGAAATAGAAAAAGTCTTCCCCTTTTTGCATACCTCCTGAGCCTCTCCATCTCCTCATTGCCAAAATCTATACGTGGGCCTGCAACAACCACCAATGAGGCATCCTCTGGCACCTCTTCTATGGCAGCAAGGTTCAATGCCTGCACCTCGTATCCCATAGCCCTTAAAGACTCAACCGCCTTTTTAATCCCTCCTCTTTTATCATCCTTAACAGAGTGTTCACCATGTCCCTGCAGGAAGTATATCTTCCTGGTCTCCTTTCTGGTTATCCTTATGATTCCGTTTGTAATGGTCTCCTCATCCACCCCGTCAAGCCGAACATATCTGTCTCCATCGGTAATTACCGTTGAGTTATATTTCTGCACATCATACCTCTGGGCAATGGCAGGCACAGAATCAAGGTCATAAATACTGTAGGTAACCTTGTGGTTGATATATCTATATCCCTCAAGAAGGGCAGCAAGGTTTTTATATGGCCTGTCTGCCATCTGTATAAATGCAAGTATACGGAGTTCCCTGTCAAGTTTTTTTACTATGTTTTCTGTCTGAGGTGAGAGCGTAAAACCCCTTGTAGCTGACAGGTCGTATCGGAAGTAGTATTGAGACACGATCAGATTAATCATAAGCACAATGAAAACAAAAGAGATGACCATCAGAAGGCTGTTCAGGCCCAGCTGCGTTGATCGCTTTCTGGAAAATTCCCTGAGCGCCTTGAAATAGGAGAAGAAAAACAGACCAAGACACAAAAGGGCAAAGGCTGATAGCAGACCTATCAATACAGATTTTGCAGGTGCATATAGCCCCAACCCGATGGCTATCAGTGAAGATACAGCCCCTGTCAGACCTGTCAACTTCTGAATCGCACCCCTCATCTTTACCCTTTCCACCTGCTCATATCAATAATCCTGTGTGTTATAAAGAGAGCAACGATAGAGAAACTCAATAAATACACAATATCTCTCAGGTCAAAAAGCCCATCTGTCAGTGCATCAAAGTGAGCAAAAAGGGAGAGCCCCCGCATTATTCGTGTAAGCTCCTCACTGGCAGAGCCAAGAACACCGCCAATGAACCAGAATATCACCAGTATGCCGATTGTAAGTACTGCTGCAATAATCTGTTTGTCCGTAAGGGATGAACAGAAAAGACCAACAGCCATCATTGAAGCACCGAGTAAAAGCACACCCAGATAGCCTGTAAATATTTGCGTCCATACAACAGAGGAATAGTAGTTTATTACAAAGGGCATGTACAATGTTGAGAGTATCACTATGGAGTATATTATCCATGCCGCAAGATACTTGGCAGCAACGATTGCGGTTATTGATACAGGCGAGGTCATGAGCAACTCCATTGTCCTTGCCTTCTTCTCCTCTGCCATCAGCCTCATTGTAATGAGAGGTGTAAGGAGAATGAATATGGTGCCCATGGTATTAAAGAGGGGTTTCATTATGATTGTAGTAGGATTGAGGTTTTCAACAGATTTGCCAGAACCAGAAAGTTGAATCCCTATCCTGCTGTAGTTGACAATTGAGTTAATAAAAAAATAGCCTGTCAGGGCTAAAAAGACTGCACCTACTATATAGAAGATAGGCGATGTAAAGTATGCCCTGAGTTCCTTCTTAAACAGAGGCCAAAATTGTCTCATAAAGGCTGTAAATTGTGCTGTTCAAAATTTGGCGGTCTTAACTATAACTATGGCACTGTCATATCACCAGGTAAAAAGCTTATAAACTCTCTACTGAAAATTATACCATAACTCCAGAACTCACATCACTCCCAGAGATCTCATATTTCTCACTGATTCAGGATAGTCTCTCAGGGAACGATATCCTACTTCATCAAGCAGGTTGAGTCCTTTAAGATAGTACTCTTTTGCCTCCAGAAACCTCTTGAGGTGAAAGAGGGCATCTCCTCCATACATATATGCATTAACATCCTCATACTGGGCGAGGATTCAGTTATAAAAACCAAGGGCCTCAAGGTCCTTTGCATTGGCATAAAGG
>CAZEYP010000054.1:6660-12157 GCA_964515925.1 uncultured Nitrospirota bacterium | reverse complement strand
AGACTTGCAGAGGAAAAGATTTCGCAGACAGGTGTAAATTTTTATACTGAAGGTGTCAGATACCTGCGAAAAATCAGAGGCATCATGAAAGGCGCAGGCAGAGAAGAGGAATGGATAGCCTACATAAAAAAGCTGAAGGCTGCCAATCCGAGAAAACGGAGACTTCTGGAGATCCTTGACGGATTGCTGGATGAGCCGATCCTGAAAACAATGCCCCATAAAGGCAAAAGGGCCATGGGTTGAGCTATACGGAAAATCTTATGAGAGTGTATCTCGAACACTACATCAGGGACTTTAAGAGGTCTCCATCCCTTTTATGTAACTATAGAGTATCTTGAGAGCAGGGATGGTACACTCCTTGAACGCCTGAAAGAGGAAGAAAGGACGATTGTAAGGGAGATGATAAAGGCTGTTAAGGGTAAGAAAGAGGGCAAGAAGAAAAGATGATCACTCCCCTATTATCTTTATCAGCACCCTCTTACGCCTTCTTCCGTCAAACTCACCGTAGAATATCTGCTCCCATGGGCCAAGGTCAAGTGAGCCTTTAGTGATGGCAACTACAACCTCCCTGCCCATTATCTGCCGCTTCATGTGGGCGTCGGCATTGTCTTCGCCCACATTGTGACGGTACTGGGAGACAGGTTCATGGGGTGCAAGTTTTTCAAGCCAGACATCAAAGTCATGATGAAGCCCGGGCTCATCATCGTTTATAAACACCGATGCTGTGATATGCATGGCATTAACCAGCACAAGTCCTTCCTTTACACCACTTTCCCTTACTGCCTCCTGAACCTCAGATGTGATGTTTATAAAGGCCCTCCGTGTGGGCACCTCAAACCAGAGCTCCTTTCTGTAACTCTTCACTGTAGCCTCCTGATGATTTAAAAAAACTCCTGAAAAAACTCAGCCATACTTTCTGAAAATCACTCTCAGGTCTTCCATCACCTGATAACCGCAGGGCACAAGCACAAGTGTGATAACCGTTGCAAAGAGCACTCCGAAGGCAAGGCTCAGTGCCATGGGTATCAGGAACTTTGCCTGAACGCTCCTTTCAGTGATAATCGGTATAAGCCCTGCAAAAGTGGTAAGGGTGGTCAGAAGCACGGGACGAAACCTCACACCTGTGCCCTTAATGATGGCACTTAGCGTGTCAAGCCCCTCCTGTTTCCTCAGTCGGTTTATCTCAACAAAGAGAACAAGCGAGTCGTTTACCACCACGCCTGAAAGACCCACCACTCCAAAGAGGCTCATGATGCTCAGGTTCATGCCCATCAGCATGTGTCCAAATATGGCACCAATAATGCCAAAGGGAATGGCAGACATGATGATCACAGGCTGACCAAAGGACCTCAGCGGGATGGCTATCAGGGTGTAGATAAGCACCAGGGCAAGCAAAAACCCCCTCATCACATCAGCCATTGATTCCTTCTGTTCCTTGCCTTCACCCGAAAGGGTGTATCTAAGACCAGGGAACCTGTTTTTAAGACGAGGAAGTATATTGCTGAGCATCTCTGCCCTGAGTTCGTTTGCATTCATGATGTTTTCATCCACCTCGGCACTTACGGTTACAATTCTCTTTCGATTTCGTCTCTGGATGGTTACATAGCTTCTGGAGTGTTTAAGGATGGCTATCTCAGAAAGTGGGATCTTTTTCCCCTGAGGTGTAGTTATCCGCATATCAAGAAGGCTTTCCATCCTCTGTCGCTCCTTTTCAGGGTATCTCACAAGCACCTTTACCTCGTCAGAGCCCCTCTGAAGCCTCAAAGCCTCGGCTCCGTAAAAGGCTGCCCTTACCTGTCTTGCCAGGTCTGAAAGGGTTATACCAAGGCTGCTCGCAGAGGGCTTAAGGCTCAGTTTTATCTCCTCCTTTCCGGGTATGTAGCTGTCTTCAATGTCGTAAACCCCGGGGTACTTCCTGAGTTCGGCCTTCAGTGCCTCCACTGCCTGCTCAAGCTCTCTGTCATTACGGAGACTGAGGTCAAAGGAGACCGCCTTTCCAGCACTGAAGAGTTCACTGTAGAATCGAAGACTTTCTGCATCAGGTATCTCACCTACCTTTTTACGCCATAGTTTTGTAACCCTGGATGTGCTGAGCTCAAGTCTTTTTTCTGAGCCAATCAGTTGCACAATTACCTGTCCTACATGACTTCCTGATGGCATTGGGCCTGTGCTGGACCTGTGTCCCATGGGTATCTGGGCACCAACTATGGAGTAGGTGTATCGAATTAAGGGCAGGGAGTGGTCTTTTCTGAGTTTATCGGCCTCTTTGGCTGCATCCACAGCAGCCCTTTCTATCCGTTTTATGACCTTAAGGGTCCTGCTGTAGGGTGTGCCGGGCGGAAGCGTTACCTCGCATATCATGCGGTCACTTTCAACCTTCGGGAAAAAGGTGAATTTCACCCTTCCTCCAAACCACATACCAAGGGAAACAAGAAGAATGAATATGCCCACAGAGATGGTAAGGTAACGCCACTTTAGAAATACCTTCAACATACCCTTAAAGGGGCCTTCAATGAAGCTTACAAGACAATTGCTAACAAAGTTCTCCTTTCTGCCCCTTTTTGTGGGTAGTTTTGATCTTGAAAGATGGGCAGGAAGCACAAAAAGTGCCTCAAGCAGTGAGCCTGCAAGCACGGCAATAACCACGATGGGGATGTTCTTTATAACCTTGCCCATTACCCCTGAGCCCATCAGAAGGGGCCAGAAGGCAGCCATGGTGGTAAGCACTGAAAATATCACAGGCACTGCCACCTCCATGGTCCCCTCCACTGCTGCCTGTATGCCTGAAAGGCCCTCTTCCCGTTTTCTGAACACACTTTCACCGATGACTATTGCATCGTCAACCACTATTCCCAGCACCATAATAAATGCAAAGAGGCTTATCATATTTATTGAAACATTGTAGTGTGGTAGCAAATACAGTCCAAAGGCAAAGGCAGTGGGTATGCCCATGGTAATCCAGAAGGATAGTCTCCTGTTGAGAAAAAGCCCGAGCACCACTATAACGAGCACCATTCCATAGGCCATGTTTTTAAGAAGAAGCGAAAGCCTTGCCTTGAGAATCTCGGAACGGTCACCAAAGGTCTGGACATGAATGGTTGGAGGCAGACGGTGACGGAGTGACTCAATATATGTCTTGACCTCCTTTGCCACGGTAAGGGCGTTTTCCTTGCCAATCCTGTAAACAAGTATCCCCACAGAGGGCTTGCCGTTGAAACGGGAGCCCTGCTGGGGCTCTTCAAAGGTGTCCTTAAGTGTGGCAATGTCTGAAAGCTTAACCTCTGTTCCGTCAGGCCTGCTCAGGATAGTGATGTTTCGGTAGTCAGAGGCATGGTATTTTTTCCCTTTGGTACGCAGTAGTATGTAGCCATCCTTTGCCTTTACCTCGCCACCTCCAAGGTCAAGGCTCCAGGCCCTTACGATGGATGCAACCTGTTCAAGGCTCAGGTGGTATTTCCTGAGATTACTTTCAGGTATCTCTATGGCTATTACAGGCTCGCTCACACCAAAGACCTCAGCCTGGGTTACATGGGGAAGGTTGGTGATATCGTCTTTAATCTGCTCAGCATAATCCTTGAGCACACTTATGGGCTGCTCACCATAGACAGCAACGTTAAGCACCGGTGCCTTGAATACAAACTTCTTTATTACCGGCCGTTCAGCGTTTTCTGGAAGGGTGGTTATACGGTTTACCTCAGATTTGATGTCGTCAAAGAGTTTATCCAGGTCCCAGCCCTTTACAGCCTCAACCTCTATCAGAGCAATCCCCTCTGAGGCATAACTGTTTATCTCCTTTATACCATCAAGCCCTGATACTGCCTCCTCAACCTTTTTAATCACCCCCTCTTCAACCTCAGCAGGTGATGCACCGGGATAAGCAACCGTAATGGTTACCTTGTCTGCCACGGTCTCAGGGAATATCTCTACCTTTGCGTTTATTGCTGCAATCAGACCTGCCAGAAGCACAAAGACCATAAGCAGGTTTGCTGCAACATGATTTTCTATGAACCAGGATATAAAACGCTTCATTAAAGTTCTCCGTTTTCTAAATCCTAAATCCTGAACCTTACAGGGTGTAGGGTGTAGCGTGCAGGGGGTAGTAAAAACACCCTAACCCAACCCCAACAAACGCAATAAACGCAATCAACTCAATCAACCCGATTAACGCAATAAACGCTATTAACCCAATAACCAATATACCAATACACCAATCACAAAATCCTGTTTAGAATTTAATGCTTAATGCTTTGAATTTGCCTTTTTCACCCTTACCTTCATTCCCTCAACTGCTGAAGATGGTGCCTGAAGCACCACCTTATCACCATCCTCAAGTCCATTCGTAATCATGTACTGACCATCTGTGGATTGTACAACCGTGACATACTGCCGTTTAAGTCTGTTTTGTTCTGACAGTGTCCAGACAAAGGCCCTTCCATATTCACCCCAGTGGATGGCTGATTTATCAATCAATGTAGCCTGCTTTATCTGCCTTCCCTTTATTTTCACATCTGCAAAAAGCCCCACAGCAAGGGGAGGGAGCCTTCTGTAAGGCTCCTTTACTCTTATCACAACAGGTATGGTTCTTGTGTTTTCATCAATAGGTTCTGAACGCACCACAGTGCCTTTCCAATGATAGGTGTTTGAGCCAATCTTTGCACTTACTATAGCTGAAGAGCCTGTTTCAGAAGGGCTGTTGAAACCAGGAATATCAATATAGCCTGCCTCTTTTTCAGTAAGATTAACAGTTATCTCCACTGCCTCGTCAGAAAACAGAGTGGCCACTGGCTGGCCTGCCCTGAGAAACTGGCCTTCATCAATGTTTTCATTTAAGATAATACCACTGAATGGTGCCCTCAACTCAGTGCGGCTCAGGTCAAGCTCTGCTCTCTGAATGGCAGCGCTGGCTGCCTGTACTGCAGCCTCTGTGGCCTTTATGTCGGGTATTTTAAGAAGTAGCGGTGGTGCCTCAGTTTCAGGGTTTGTCTCTTTCCACTCAGCCTCAGCCTGTTTTGATTCCTCCCTGAGCCGTGAGAGTTTTGCCTCCTGAGCCCTGAGTTCAGCCTTTGCCTTCTTTAAGGCTGCAATATAGTCGGCATCATCTATCTTGATAAGCAGTTCACCCTTTTTGAATCTTCCACCCTTTACTAAATTCGGGGATACCTTAAGCACAATACCCGAGACCTGTGGGACAAGGTCTATCTTTTTCGATGGCCTTACGGTGCCCTGTGTGTTTACGGTAAGCTGCATCACTGATAGATGAACCCCTTTTACCTTTACCAGAGGTGCAACCTCAGCAGGTCTTGTCTTTTTGATCTTTGGACGGGTTGCAATAAGCCTCTTTGTAATAAACATTCCCAAAAATACCACTATAATAACCAGTGCAAGCTGTAATAAAGCCCTTTGCCAACTCTTCATAATTCCTCCAAACCCTTATTTTCTAATCACCCAACCCTTCTGTTCTTCCGACTTCCGCACTACTGAAACCACAGAAAACACA
>CAZEYP010000054.1:0-6560 GCA_964515925.1 uncultured Nitrospirota bacterium | reverse complement strand
AAACCACAGAAAACACAACCTTCAAATTCTAATCTCTAAATTCTAAACCCTAAACAAATCCCAAATTACAATTTTCTAAACTAACCATCAACGCAACGAACGCAATAAACTCAACCAACGCAACAAACGCGATAAACGCAATGAACTCGATGAACGCGATTAACGCAATCAACGCTCCTCCCATGTTCCACCAAGTGCCCTGTAAAGGAAGACCCTGTTTTTAAGTATACCTGTCTCCACATTCACTAAGAGTTCCTTTACCCTGTAAAGACCTCTTTCGGTGTCAAGCACCCTGATCAGGTCTACAAGCCCACGACGGTATCTCTTAAGAGACTCCTGATACGCCCGTTCTTGAACCTTGAGGGTACTGAGCAGTTTTTCTCTTTGTTCAAACAGCCCCTGCTCGGTCATTAATGCCTTTTCCACTTCATAAAACGCCTGAAGCACTGTTTTTGCATAATTAATAAGTCCCTCGCGGTATCTGTGATGGGCTACTTGCTCAGATGCCTTAAGTTTCCCTGCATCAAAAAGAGGGGTAAAGATACCAGAGGAAATCTGCCATACCACACTGTCAGGTTTAAAAAGCTCCCTGAGTTCATCACTTACCCAGCCGTAACTACCGGTGAGTGTGATTTTAGGAAAACGGCGTGCCCTTGCCACATGAAGCTCATTAAAAAGGGCCTCCACATCATGATAGCCTGCCCTGATGTCAGGCCGTCTCATGAGAAGCTCCGAGGGTAACCCTGGCTCAATGGGTCTGAGCCTTGAGAGGTAATCAATTCCCAACGAAGGAGTGATATCTTCTGGATATCTTCCTGTAAGAATGGATATCCGGTAGGAGACATCCTTTGCCTGAGTGGTTAGTTGGGGAATTGAAGACTCATCTTCCTTAACCTTTGCCCTTGCCTGAAGAAGGTCAATATAGGTTGAAAGCCCGCGATTGTATCTGTTTTTTATAATGTTAAGGATCCTTTCACTGTTTTTAAGCCTTGCATAGGCTATACCGAGTTTTCTCTCAAGACCGACCCTTTCGAAGAAGAGGCTTACAAGATCTGATATTACCGTGTTTACCAGGGTCTTACGGTTTTGTATTGATGAAAGAAGCCTCTGCCTCGCTGCCTCTGTTGAATAAGAAAGCCTCCCCCAGAGGTCAACCTCATAGGATGCAACCGGTGTAAGCCTGAAGGTATTACTCATTACGCTAACCCTGCTTCCTGAAGAGGAAAATCTGAACGACTGCTTCTGTCTTGTTATATCAGCCTGAAGGCTGACAGAGGGAAAGAGCTCTGCTTCAGCAACGCCCATTGCGGCCCTTGCCTCAAGTACCCTTTCAGTTGCAAGGGAAATGTCCTTATTGTGCTTTATTGCAGTAGATATAAGTTGTTCGAGGCTCGGGTCTCCAAAATCCTTCCACCACGCAGTAAGGTTTGCCCTGCTGGTTTTTTTTACTGAGGGGATGTTTTTGTATTTTTCAGGCACTACTATATCAGGTTGTTCACGGTGGATGCTGCTACAGGCACCAAGAATAAGAAGTATAATAAAACATGTCCTTAACTTCATTTTCCCCTCTCACCCTTAATACCATAAAGAGAAAACTGCACAATATGTTCAATCAATCTATCAACAAAGGGCTCATCAAGTCTTTTCCCTGTAACACTGGTAAGCATATTTCTTGAAAGGTTAAAGTGCATTACCTGTGCGATTATACTCAGGACATATAACACCTGCTCTTCCTTTGTCTTTACACCTTTAATATGTCTTTTCAGTAAGCTTAAAAGTGCCTCGACAAAGGGTGAAACAACCTCTTTATGGAATATCTCAAACGCCTCGGTAGGACGGCTTACCTCTCTTGCAATCAGTTTATGGTGAAGCACCCTTTCCTGTTCAGAAAAAGGACTCTTCAGGAAGGCCCTTGCCAGCGCCCTTATGATATGCTCTGATGAGGGCTCTACAGTGTCTTGAAGCTCTCTCCAGAAACTGGCCTGCACCTTTTTTGCCCGTCGTGCAAGCCTCTCCCTGAACACCGTAAGATACAGTTCCTTCTTGCTTCCAAAATAATAACTCACAGAGGCAACATTACAGCCAGCCCTTGAGGTTATCTCTCTTACGCTTACCCCGTCAAAGCCCTTCTCTGCAAAGAGCCTTTCGGCTGTATCAAGTATCCTATCCCTTGTGCTTTTCATATCAGACATATTAAACAATCGTTTGATTAATATAATGTTTCAGCTAAGGATAAGTCAAATTTCGGAAAAAATACTTTGTTATTTTTTACAGATATAGAGTATAATATTCAGTCAATTTTGTTTAGAAGAATTACTCCTCTTTTTATAAATGGAAAAATATATATAAGGTCTGTTAAAATCTAAAACTAAAATTCCTTTAAGGGGGTTAGCATGAGCTTTACTGGGCAGGTTGCTGTGGTGACAGGTGCTGGACGGGGCATTGGTAAGGCTATTGCAGAAAGGCTTGCCTCAAAGGGTGCAAAGGTAGTGATTGCAGACCTGAATCTGCAGGATGCAGAGGAAGTGGCAAAGGAGCTTTCAGAAAAGGGTACCGAAGCAAGGGCAGTAGCCGTGGATGTGTCTTCATCCGAGAGTGTTAAGGCAATGTTTGAAGAGATGGTAAAGGCCTTTGGAGGTATTGATATACTTATAAACAATGCAGGAATCACAAGGGATACCCTTGTTTTGAGGATGAAGGAACAGGATTGGGATGCTGTGATAAATGTAAATCTCAAGAGTGTATTCCTCTGCTCAAAAGAGGCAATAAGATTAATGGCCAAAAAGAGATACGGAAGGATTGTAAATATAGCATCAGTGGTTGCTTTCATGGGAAATCCAGGACAGGCAAATTACTCGGCATCAAAGGCTGGCATAGTGGGGCTTACAAAGACCCTTGCCAGGGAGTATGCAAGCCGTGGTATAACGGTAAATGCCGTGGCTCCTGGGTTCATTCAGACAGCAATGACTGAGAAACTGCCTGACAATGTGAAAGAGGAGATGTTAAAATCCATTCCCCTTGGTCGTTTTGGAACAGTTCAGGATGTGGCTAATGCGGTGGAGTTTCTTTCATCTCCAGAGTCAGGTTATATCACAGGCCATGTAATTCATGTAAATGGTGGCATGTATATGTAATATTAGAGGGCCATTCTGGTCTGAAAATTATAAATATCGTGGAGGTAAGACAAGATGAATGTAGAAGAAAAGGTAAAAGAGCTCATCTCAAAACAGCTTGGAGTAGACCCTGGGCAGGTAACCCCAGATGCATCCTTTGTGGAGGACCTTGGGGCCGACTCTCTTGATACTGTTGAGCTTGTGATGGCCTTTGAAGAGACCTTTGGTGTAAGCATTCCTGATGAGGATGCTGAAAAGATACAGAAGGTTCAGGACGCAATAGATTACATTAAGAACAAGTCAGCATAAAAAGAGATACATGAAAAGAAGGGTTGTAATCACAGGTGTTGGTATAATAACACCGCTCGGCACCGGAGTAGAAAAGACCTGGCCAGCCCTGCTTGAGGGCCGCTCTGGCATTGGGAGGATTACACATTTTGATGCCTCTGAGATGCCTGTGCAGATTGCCGGAGAGGTTAAGGACTTCAATCCTGAGGATTATATAGAACCAAAGGAGATACGCAAGATGGATAGGTTTATCCATTTTGCTGTTGCAGCCTCTGAGATGGCTGTGAAGGACTCAGGGTTAAAGATAACCAGCAAAAATGCTGACAGGGTAGGGGTGATAATTGGTTCAGGTATCGGTGGTCTTCCCATGATTGAACACTACACAATGGTGTTACATGAGAGAGGTTACAGGAGGGTATCTCCTTTTTTTATTCCCATGAATATAATTAATCTTGCAGCAGGCAGGGTTTCCATAAGGTTTGGTGCCAAGGGACCAAACTCTGCAGTGGTTACTGCCTGCTCATCGGGCTCCCATGCAATTGGAGATGCCTTCAAGATAATACAGCGTGGCGATGCCGATGCCATGATAGCTGGTGGCTCTGAGGCGGTAATCTGTCCGCTTGGAATAGCAGGGTTTGCAGTAATGAAGGCACTTTCAAAGAGAAACGACGAGCCCGACAGGGCAAGCCGTCCCTTTGACCTTGAGCGCGACGGCTTTGTGATGGCTGAGGGTGCCGGGATTGTAATACTGGAATCACTTGAGTCGGCTATGCAAAGGGGTGCAAAGATATATGCAGAGGTGGTTGGTTATGGTATGACAGGCGATGCCTACCACATCACTGCACCATCACCCGATGGAGAAGGGGCTGCAAGGTGTATGAAGATGGCCATTGATGATGCCGAAGTTAGCCCTGAAGAGGTGAATTACATCAATGCCCATGGCACCTCAACAAAGTTCAATGACGAGCTTGAAACAATGGCAATAAAGACGGTTTTTGGTAAACAAGCATATAAAATTGCGGTAAGCTCAACCAAATCCATGACCGGACATCTGCTTGGTGCTGCAGGCGGGGTTGAGGCAATAATATGTGCCCTGTCCATCAAAAACAATGTAGTTCCTCCCACTATCAATCTTGAAAACCCCGACCCCCAATGTGACCTTGACTATGTCCCGAATGAGAAGAGAGAGATGACCGTTAATTACGCACTTTCCAATTCCTTTGGTTTCGGTGGAACAAATGCCTGCCTCTTACTCAAAAAGTTTGAAGACGCTTGAGAGTTCAATAGGTTATACATTTAACGATATCGAACTCCTGCAGGAAGCACTTACTCACAGTTCCTATGCAAATGAACATCAAAAAGAAGGTATAAGAGACAACGAACGTCTCGAATTTCTTGGTGATGCTGTACTTGGTCTGTCCGTAGTAGAGAGTTTATTCAGGGCAAAGGAACAACTTCCCGAGTCTGATATGGCCAGGTTAAAGTCCTTTCTGGTTTCAAAAACCGTTCTCTCAGATATTGCAAGGGCACTCTGTCTCGGACAGTTCCTTCGGCTTGGAAAGGGTGAGCAGCGAACAGGCGGTAGAGACAAGGACAACATACTTGCTGATGCAATGGAGGCAATTTTTGGTGCCATTTACATAGACGGTGGTTTCCAGGAGGCCAGAAAGGTAATTGTAAGGCTTTTTAATGAACGTATCCAGGAGGCATTAAGAACAGGGGAGGCTCACGACTTTAAGACCGTGCTCCAGGAGCTCACTCAGGGGAGATTTGGTGTGCTGCCTGAGTACTCGGTGATAAGAGAAGAAGGGGAGGAACACAAAAAGACCTATGTGGTTGAAGTAACGATTAAGGGTGAAAAAATGGGGGAGGGTACAGGAAGAAGCAAAAAAGAGGCACAGATGATGGCTGCCAAAAGGGCAATAGAAAAACTTAAAAGGATGCAATAATCCTTTTAGTAAAACGAATTCCTGCCAGAAGACACAAAAGAGCTGCTCCTGTAAGTGTCAGTGGTGTGCCAAGGTAATCAGCCACAGTACCAATAATAAGGCTTCCAACAGGTGCCATTCCAAGGAAGAACAGAGAAAACACACTCATTACCCTTCCACGAAGATGGTCGTCAACGCTTAGCTGCACAATGCTGTTTGCGTTGGCAAGGAAACTCACCAGTGACCATCCTGCAATAAATAAGAAGGGCACAGAAAGCCAGGTCAGCCTGCTAAGGGAAAAGCAGATGTAGGCAAGTGAAAAGAGCACTCCTGCCACAGCCATGTAAATCCTTTTGTTTTTTATATCACCCAAAAAGGCAAGCAGCAGGGCTGCCACAAAAGCCCCAAACCCCGAGGAACTCATCAGGAAACCAAGCCCCTTTGCCCCAATATGAAGTATATCCTCAGCATAGACAGCAAGGAAATGGTGATAGGGAATTCCAAAGAGGCTGAACACCATAATGGTGGTAATTACCAGTGAAAGATCCCTTCTGTGTAAGATAAAACTAAAACCTTCCTTGGTATCCCTGATAATGCCCTTTGATGCTTTTGGCCTTACCTCATCGGATATGCTCATGTTTTTAAGCACCATTACTATGGGGATAAAGCTTAATGCATTTATAAAAAAACACCACTGTGCTCCTATATGTTCTATCAGGATGCCTGCAATGGCTGGCCCCAGCATTCGTGCTCCGTTGAAGGCAGCAGAGTGAAGGGATATGGCATTAAGGAGATTTCCCCTTCCAACAATCTCTATAAGAAAGGACTGTCTGATAGGCAGGTCTATGGCTGTTATCAGGCCGATTAAAAAGGCTATTACAATTATATGCCAGACCTTAACAATTCCTGTAGTGGTAAGAAAACCAAGTAAAAGAGGCGGAAAGATACCCATTGATTGTGTAAGCACAAGGAGGGATTTCTTTGGGAACCTGTCTGCAAGAAGTCCTCCAAAAAGGGTAAATACCATCATGGGAAGAGACATTGCTGCTGCAAGCAGCCCAAGATAAAGAGGAGAATGTGTGAGGTCGTAGATGAGCCATGCCTGGGCTGCCTGATGCATCCAGGTGCCTGCAAGTGATAGGAATTGAGCACCTATAAACAGACGGTAGTTCTTTATATAAAGCGCTGAAAATGGTCTTACCTTCTCTTCCATACAGATAGTAATTGTAAC
>CAZEYP010000053.1:0-12414 GCA_964515925.1 uncultured Nitrospirota bacterium | reverse complement strand
TCCTGTCATCAAAATAGGATGCGATCTTCCTTATACTCTGATATATCTTTGTTGGGCCGAAGAAGTTATACTCAACCCATGGGATACCATGGGTCTCCTCCATATGTCTGCAGATATAGTTCATTGAACGGTAGCAGTGAATCAGATTAAGCTTTGCCTTCTGCGTAATGGAGAGTTCGCTTATTGTCCCGTCACCAGTCCAGTGTGCTATAACCCTCAGCCCCATCTCCTCAAGTATCTTTCTTGTTGCCCAGGCATCACCACCGATATTGTAGTCACCGATAAGAGCCACATCATAAGGAGTGGACTCATTGAGATCTCCCTTGCCAAGAACATGATCCCTTATACTGTCATTCGCGATATGATGTCCCAGCGACTGACTTACTCCCCTGAAACCCTCGCATCTTACGGGGATCACAGGAATTCCTAACTCCTCGGTCATCTTCTTGGCAACAGCTTCAATATCATCTCCTATCAGACCAATTGGACATTCAGATTGGATACTTATACCTTTTGCCAGTGGGAATAGCTCTTTTATTTCACGACAGAGCTGTTCCAGTTTCTTGTCTCCACCAAAGATTATATCCTTTTCCTGAAAATCACTCGTTATATGCATCGTACCAAAGGAATCAATACCTGTGATTCCATTGTAATAGTTTCTCCTTGACCACCAGCTATACTGACCACAACCAACCGGACCATGACTTATATGAACCACATCCTTCACAGGGCCCCATACCACACCTTTAGAGCCTGCATAGGCACAACCCCTTATGGTCATCACCCCTGGACGCGACTTCACATTGGACTTCACCATGCATCCTGTACCGCACTCGCCTGTCGGATCATTGGGCTTTATATGCTTTGCCCTGTCTTTTCTGGTCCTCTCTGGATATACCTCTAAGACTTCATCTATGAGTTTCTGTGTCCTTTCAATAACTGCACTCATGCTGCTACCTCCTCACCATCAAGTATCCCGAACTCCATGAGCAACTGCTCCAGTTCATCCATGGTCAGAGGAGTGGGAATAACAAGGTTTTCATTCTCTGCCATCTTCTTTGCAAGTGCCCTGTACTCATCAGCCTGAGGATGATCAGGAGAGTACTCAAGCACTGTCATTCTTCTCAACTCCGCCCTCTGCACCTGATTGTCCCTTGGTATAAAGTGAATCATCTGGGTACCTAATCTTTCTGCCAGTGCAGATATCAGTTCATACTCTCTGTCCACCTTTCTTGAGTTACATATCAGGCCGCCAAGCCTGACACCGCCGCTCTGAGCATATTTCAGAATTCCCCTTGATATGTTATTTGCAGCATACATAGCCATCATCTCACCTGAGGTGACTATGTATATCTCCTTTGCCTTACCTTCTCTTATCGGCATTGCAAAACCACCACAGACAACATCTCCAAGGACATCATAGAAGACAAAATCAAGGTCTTCTGTATATGCTCCGTTTTCTTCAAGAAAGTTAATTGCAGTTATAACACCACGGCCTGCACAGCCAACTCCAGGTTCAGGCCCACCCGACTCAGCACACTTGATACCATTGAATCCCTCAAGAAGCACCTCATCAATCTCTAAGTCCTCCACAGAGCCCCGTTCCCTTGCCATATCCATTACCGTAGCCTGAGCCTTCTTGTGAAGGATCAATCTTGTTGCATCTGCCTTTGGGTCACAACCCACTATCATACACTTGTAGCCAGCCTCTGCAAGAGCAGCCACTGTATTCTGTGTTGTTGTTGATTTACCAATACCACCCTTACCATAAATTGCAATCTGCCTCATAGCACTTCCTCCTTTTAAATTTTTTTGTTGTCAAGTACATAGGCAATAGTCGTGCCAGATTTGAAAAACAAGGAATATCAAGGGTTTCAGGAGACAGGCATTTCATATTGTATACATATTTGTTCAGCTAACTTCATTTTTGTATACCCAAAGCCAGAGATAAGGTTCATAGGAGTGGTATGGTGGAGTCTTCAACTCAACAGACACCCCATTTCTCGCCTCGCACCCATTTTGGCCAAATAGGTGCGGGAATCCGAGGAGAAAATCAGAAAAAAAGATGTTCAGATATTTATTTTTTGTGGTATGATATTTTGAGATAGCGAGTTATGAAGGGCCAGAGAAGCATAATTATTGAAAATGCACTGAAGGTAGCAAAAGAGACAAAGAGTCACAGCCTCTTTCTATTTTTAAATACAGCAAGAGATTGTCGCTGGTTCTTTAAGTCTGGTCTTCAGGAAAATAGCAACATAGTACTTGTTATTCCAAAGTCCCTGAATATCAAAGATTCAGAGTTTAAAAATGCAGGCATAAAGGTTATAAGAAGTTGGTCAGGAAATCAGACCCGCTTTTCAAGAATTAAGTATGCATTCCTTCAGGGAGTCCTGCATGGGATAATCCAGACTGACAGCAAGGTGGTCTGTGTACTTGGCCCCTGGGGCAAAAGCCATCTTGATACCATAACAATTCATGATCTTGGACTTTCATGGAGTGAAGAGTTTCCCTTTGATGTAAGGTCCCTTATAAACAACAGAGCATTCCAGACTGTAATGGCAGTAGTAGATATTGCACTTGATATTGGAGCAGTGGGTAGAGAAGGCAAACCAGTGGGCACAACATTTGTAGTAGGCGATACAAAAAATGTGCTCTCCTTTTCACATCAGGCTGTATTTAATCCCTTTAAGGGTTATCCTCGAAGAGAAAGGCTGATAAATCGGCCTGAGGTTGTAGAAAGTATAAAGGAACTGGCAAAACTGGATGGTGCCATAATCATTTCAGATGATGGAGTGGTTGAAGCAGCAGGAAGACATCTTGATACTGTAAGAATAGCCACAAAACATCTCCGGGGATTAGGTGCAAGACATAGAGCTGCTGCTGGTATCACTTACAAAACAGAGGCTGTCTCAGTGGTGGTCTCTGAAAGCACCGGACGGGTTACTATCTTTGAAAAGGGTCGCATCGTAGCAACCCTTGAACCCTTGATCAGCAGACGTCTTGTATAGAAAATCGTTCTGCCTTTGTGTTTGCTGAATTCCCGTATATATGAGCCGATTGTCCAAAAGGCTTCAGAATATTTTCCGTATTCACAAGGCGAGCAACCTCTGGAGTTGCTGGAGCACTAAAGACTTCCGAAGGAGTACCAATCTGTGCCACTCTGCCACCTGAATATACTATTATCCTGTCTGCCATTGTATATGCCTCAATGAGGTCATGTGTCACGAGTATTATCGGGATATTAAACCTTTCTCGTATATCCTTAAGGAGTCTTCTCATCTCAAGGCGAATGGGGTTGTCAAGGGCGGAGAATGGCTCATCTAAAAGTAACAACTCGGGCCTTCTCATGAGTGCCCTTGCAAGGGCCACCCGCTGTTTCTGTCCACCTGAGATCTCGGATGGCATTTTATTCTGGATATCTTCAAGACGAAATGTCTCAATCATCTCTTCGACTCTTCTTTCTTTTTCAGACCTGCTCACCCCTTTTATGCCAAAGGCAATATTCTCTTTTACTGTCATGTGTGGAAAGAGTGCACAGTCCTGAAAGACATAGCCAAAGGTCCGCTGCTGCGGTGGAAGGTTTATCTTTTTAGAGCTATCAAAAAGAACCTCTCCATCTAAATATATAAAGCCATCATCAGGCTCCATTAGTCCTGCCAGCAACTGAAGGGTCATTGACTTACCTGCACCTGAATATCCAAAGAGTACGACAGACTCATTACCAATTTCCCACTGGACATCAAGGGTAAATCCATTGACCTTTTTTTTAAGTGAAACAGAGAGTTTCATCAGACCATCCTTTTACTGAACCTGTTTGCAATATAGAGAAAGATACCCGAAATTACTGTAAAGAATATAACCATTACATTTGCCTTTGACCAGTCACCACTGCTCGCCAGAGAATATATAGCTATTGGCATGGTATTGGTTCTGCCCGGAATATTTCCTGCTACCATCAATGTAGCACCAAACTCACCCAGTGCCCGTGCAAAGGATAAAACGGCTCCGGCAATTATGCCTTTCTTTGACAGCGGAAGTATAACCTTCAGTGCTGTCTCAAGCTCAGAGTGTCCAAGCGTGTAAGAGGCGTTTATCAGGTTTCGGTCAACCGACTCAATGGCTGCACGGGTGGTCTTTATCATCAGTGGCAATGCCACCACAAAAGACGCCAGGGTGGCTCCATACCAGGTAAACATTATGCTCCAGCCTGTCAATCTGTATATAATACCACCGATTAATCCATTCCTGCCAAACAGGACAATCAGATAGTAACCGGTAACAGTGGGAGGCATTACCAGAGGGAGTGTAAAAAGTATGTCCAGCAGTTCCTTCCCCTTGAAATTCTTCTGTGCAAGTATGTAGGCAATAAAAATCCCTATAAGCATCACAAAAAGGGTTGCAACTGATGCTACTTGTAGTGATAATCTTAAGGAGAATATTACCGAACTGTCCATGAATTAATTATCCTCTGCTCCTGCAGGCTTGAATCCATATTTCTCAAGGACAGATCTACCCTTCTCTGATATTACAAAGGAGATGAATTCCTCAGATAGTCTTCTATTCTTTGTGCCCTTCACCACTGCTATCGGATAAACCACCGGAGAGTGGCCTTCAGAAGGAGCCTCCTTTATAACCCTGACATCCTTTATCCTCAGTCTCGCATCTGTTGAATAAACCATACCTGCATCCACCTCTGCCCTTGCTACATAGTCAAGCACCTGTCTGACATGCTCAGCAAAGATGAGTTTATCACTGAGTTCATTCCATAGTCCAAGAGCATTCAGCACCTGCTTTGCATATCTGCCAGCAGGTACGGTTTCGGGATTTCCAATGACTATCCTTTTAATCTCCTGTCTCTTCAGGTCATCAAAGGAGTTCAATCTGAGTTTCGACCTTGATGGTACTACGAGAACAATTGCATTGCCTGCAAAATTCACCCTCGTATCTCGTATTATCAACCCTTTTTCATCAAGTCTATCAATCTCTTTTACAGAGGCAGAGGCAAATACATCCACAGGTGCACCACCTTCTATCTGCCGCCTGAGCACTCCCGATGCACCGAAATTAAAAAGGACTCTGACTCCTTTATGCTCTTTTTCAAACCTCTTTCCTATCTCTTCAAAGGAATCCTTCAGGCTTATGGCAGCAGATACTACTATCTCCTCCGCATAAGAGAGGATTGTAAAAGAAAGAAGGAACAAAATAAATATAATCATAGAAACAGTCTTTTCCCTGAGCATTCAGAACTCTCCGTATTTTAGATTCTGAACTTCATCTCTTCTTTCTGTAAAAAATTTCTAAAATCTTCATAGAACTTCCAGAACAATTTAATTACCTTCTCTCCTTCCGGTGTAAGTCTTGCTCCACCACCTCCCCTGCCTCCTGTAAATGCTGTAACAAGAGGTTTCTCTGACTGACTATTCATTGACTTTACCAGATCCCATGCATGACGATAGGACATACCCATTGACCTTGCAGCACCGGAAATTGAACCATACTTTTTTATTCTCTCAAGGAGTACCACTCTGCCGTAACCAAGAAATGTTCCACCTTTTCCCTCTATCCAGATGCGCCCTTTAAATTTGTATCTCTTTGAAGTTGTTTTCCCTCTTTTCACCATAAAATGTCCTGTTACCACTCCTATGAATCTTATCGCTGGATTAGAGAAGTTATATTCGTAATATAACACAGGGAATAACGGTAAAACAACAATGCTTCTATTTCTTATTGCCACATATTTTACAATTGTCATCCCTGTGTATGTTCAGTTTTCTGAATTCCATATCTATTGTATCAAACATAAGCATCTGTGAAAGTAAAGGCTTTCCATAACCTGTGAGTATCTTTACAGCCTCAATACTCATGATACATCCAAGGAGCCCTGAAACAGCACCAAGCACAGGAAAGCCCAGTTCTTCCCACTCAGGGTTATCATCTGGAAAGACACAATTAAGACACGGCGTTCTGTCAGGTATAACATTGAACAGATATCCTTCCATACCATTCATGGCAGCCTCAATCATTGGAATACCTTTTTTAATACATGCCTCATTCAAAACCCTCCGTTCCTGAAAATTCGGACGGGCTGAGAGGGCAATCTGTACTCCTTCAAGAAATCCATCAATATTTGCCCTGGAAAATCTTTCATCAAATATTTCAACCTCTACATCAGGGTTGATCTCCTCTATTGTCCTCTTTGCCTGAACCACTCTGCTACGGCCTATCCATTCATGCCTCATCAGTATCTGTCTGTTCATATTAGAAAGAGTCAGGTTTCCTGAATGGACAAAGACCATCCTCCCTATGCCTGCAACAGCAAGATAGACCGCTGCAGTACCACCTAAGCCACCAATGCCTGCAATCAGTGCAGTTACACTCTTAAGTCTTTTCTGATGCTCCATGGTATAACCCTGAAGCATCAACTGCCTTCGGTAGCGCTCCTTCTCTGTTTCAGACAACCATATCACAGTACTCTTCTCCTATCCTGTACAATAGCACCTCAAGTTCCATGTCTTTGTCCTCGCCTAACACCCCACAGGCATCAGCCCTGCACTGATGACAGTGTGTCATCTGTCTGATATGTTCGCTACATACAGCTCGCATGTTCTCTATCTTGCTTCTTGATGGTCTTTCATATACCTTGAACTCAGCCTGTGGAATCAGAGGAATGATGTTCATCAGATGTGCACCCCTTCTTCCTGCAAGCCATGCTATCATTGGTATCTCTGCCTCGTTAACACCAGGTATCAAAACAGTGTTAATCTTTACAATAAGCCCTGCCTCAAGAGCCATCCTCAGTCCAAGCCACTGATTACGCGTTATCCAGGCACCAGCCACTACTCCCGAATATCTCCTTCCCTTATAAAGCACCCATGAATAGACCCTGGCTGCGACTTCGGGAAGCACGGCATTTATTGTGATAGTTATGCTCTTTACCCCTATCTTTAAAAGGGTATCTAACCTGTTAGGCAGGAGAAGCCCGTTTGTGGATACACATAATGTCAACTCAGGAAACTCTCTGTTAATTCTTCGCAAAACCTCAAAGGTGGAATCATTTGCAAGGGGATCTCCCGGGCCTGCTATACCTACAACGGTCAGATTTTCGTTTCTTCGAACCACAGACCTGACCCTTTCCAGTGCCTCCTCAGGAGAGAGGACTCTGCTTGTAATTCCTGGCCTGGATTCGTTTGGACAATCATATTTCCTTAAACAATACTTGCACTGAATATTGCATGCAGGTGCCACGGGCAGATGTATTCTCCCAAACCTGTGATGGGCCTCCTCTGAGAAACAGGGATGGTTACTCAGGATGCTCTCCTCTTTTCTGAACATAGCCATAATCAACAAACCTCACTCTCTTAAAGTTTTTCTCTTGTATATCACAAAAGCAAATTGGATGCCAGGAGTTAAAAGGGCCAGAAGTTCAGTGAAATCAGGGTCTTCTTCATTCTGCTACCTGGACAATTCTGTCAGCATCCTACAGTTTTGTATTCATTCATGGTGTATTAAAAGCTGAATACTTGTTGCGTTAATTTTCAGATGTTTAATACTATATCAGAATATTAACCAGATCCAGTGGCAACTTAAAACAGACAAACTCCGGAAGGGAGTTTCGAAATGCGAAAAAAGAAAAAAGAAATCAAAGACAGGCGCGTTATCATTGAACTTCTTGAGCAGTGCCACGTGGGGAAGCTCGGCACCATAGGCAGAGACGGCTATCCAATGGTAAAGCCTCTTAATTTTGTATATCATGATGAGAAGATATATTTCCATTCAGCAAAGGAGGGAGAAAAGATAGATGATATAAAGAGAGACAGCAGGGTCTGCTTTGAGGTTGACCTGCCTATAGCCTTTCTAAGGGCAAAAAGACAACCATGTGAGGCTGAGTATCTTTACAGAAGCGTTATCATAAAAGGAAGGGCACATATAGTCGAAGACAGAGAAGAGAGACTCTTTGCCCTGAAGCTACTCATGGACAAATATCAACCAGAGGCTGACTACGGAGATTTCCTGGAGAAAAAACTCGCTATAACGGAGGTTGTGAGAATAGACATTGAAGAGATGGTTGGAAAAGAAGATCTCGGTAAAGGAAACATCAGGGAGGCTGTTTTAAAGGCATTAAGGGAGAAGGTTACGTTACCCATAGTGCTTGATGCCGATACTCATACTTAAGGTAGAGTGGATGGCTACATCAGAGCCATGAGTGGAAAAAATCCGAGGGCTTGCCAACTCGGAAGCCTTTAAGATTTTTGGATATCACTCTTTTACAAAGAATATGATCGCGGATGCCACTGCAGCAAGCAATCCTCCGACGACAAAGGCATACTCGTAACCATACTGCTCCCATATGAGGCCAAATAGAAGGCTGGCAGGAAGTGATGCGATCCCCACGGCTCCGTGATAAAATCCGAAGGCTCTTCCTCTTACATTTGGGGGCACGAGATGTGCAATCCATGCCCGTTCTACAGGCTCAGTAAATCCAAAGTAGATGCCATAAGAGAGAAATACAAGAATGAGAACCATTTTGCCACTTAAGAATGCAAACAGGAGATATATCATACAATAGTAGAGCCAGCCAATCATTATCATCACCTTTCGGCCTGTCCAATCCGAAAGCCTGCCTCCAAAATATGTGGAAAGCATCTTAACCACATGAAATGCTGACCAGAGCAAAGCAGTACCGGATGCACTGATACCTTCAAGATTAAGCCTCAGTAGGAGGAAGGCATCAGTTGAGTTCCCAAGGGTAAAGACAGAGATAGATACAAGAAAGAGCCAGAAATCCTTTCTAAAAGAAGGACCCTTTTGAGAAACATCCTCTCTGTGTGGATGACTTTGCTGTCTGATATCTTTTTTTTCTTTAACAAGAAGGACAAGTGTTAAAACCACAAAGACTCCTGGCACAATGGCGAGGAGAAAGACCGTCCTGATATCCAGTCCAAAGACTTTAAGAAGCATTACAGCCACCAGGGGGCCAATTACTGCACCGGCATGGTCCATTGCCCTGTGGAATCCGTAAGCACGACCTGAGATGCTCCTGTCTGTCACATCTGCAATAAGGGCATCCCTTGGTGATGTCCTTAGCCCCTTACCTATCCTGTCCATGAATCTGAAAAACAGCACCTGCTGCCAGAGGGTGGCTATTCCTATAAGAGGCTTCGTCAGGGAAGAAAGCGTATAGCCAGCTATCACAATTGGCTTTCTTCTGCCTGTTCTGTCTGTAATATATCCAGAGACTATCTTCAGCAAAGAGGCTGTCATCTCTGCCACTCCCTCGATTGCACCGAGGGCAAAGGCACCAACTCCCAGCACTGATGATACAAACACGGGTAGCAGTGGATATATCATCTCACTTGACAGGTCAGTAAGAAGACTTACAAAACCGAGTACCAGGACAGTAAATGGAATCTTCAGAGCCAGCCTCCCTCTTATTCGTAAGATCCAGGTCTTTACCGTGCTATAATATTAGCAAATCAACAATTCACGAACAAAGCAGATTTTTAGGCACCGTGAGACTATCAATCAAAGAGTAATTTAATTATTGCCAAATAGTTTTCTGGAGGGAAGAGAGAATGACAGAATTCAATAAATCAAACTGAGCAATGGAACGACTGGAAGGATTTAAAATATAATGACAGGTTTTCAGGAGATACTTGAAAGGGATATCCTCGATGATGACTTTGATTTCATAGTCTCTTCTCTTGCAATTCATCATCTGTCTATGGATGAAAAAAGTGGATGAGAGTAGCATAGGCAGGGATGCGGCAGATATAATCCTGAAAGGAATAGAGAAGAAAAGACACTGATGAGAATTTTACTCATACAACCACCTAAATCTCCCTCTACCATCGGAGCTGAGGATCTGTATATGCATGAACCACTCTCCCTTGAGTACATTGCTGCAGGAGTAGTCACAGACCACGATGTAGAAATCCTTGATATGAGGATTGAAAGAAACTTGAACAGGGTTCTTACGGATTTCAGGCCTGATGTCGTGGGAATAACTGCATATACGGTAAATGTTAATACAGTGAAGGGGCTTTTCCAGGAGATAAAGAGGTGGAATCCTGAGGTATTTACAGTGGTTGGAGGGCATCACGCCACTGTCTTGCCCGAAGATTTTCTTTCTTCAGATATTGATCTAATTATAATGGGAGAAGGCGTCTTTATCTTCACGGAGGTTATGAGAAGACTTGAAGGGAGAGAGGGGTTTGAAGGAATTAAGGGGATAGTTTACAGGAAGGATGGTAGGATCATTAAAAATCCACCTGAGCCTGTGGTAGACCTTGATGCCTTTCCTTTTCCAGAAAGGAGACTTACGAAAAGATACAGGAGACACTACTTTACAGAATGGATGAAGCCACTGGCATCCATAAGGACATCAAAAGGATGTCCTTTCAGGTGCAGTTTCTGTGCCCTCTGGAAACTCACAGGCGGAAGATACTTAAAAAGAAGACCTGAGATGATAGTCAAAGAACTTGCTGAGATAAAGGAGGAATTCGTCTTTTTTGCTGATGATGAATCCCTTATAGATGTTAAAAGGATGAAGGAGCTTGCAGGGCTTATAAAAGAGGCTGGGATAAAGAAGCGGTACTTTCTTTTTGGAAGGAGCGATACCATTGCAAAACATCCTGAACTCATAGAACTATGGAAAGAAATTGGTCTTGAAAGGGTATTTGTGGGGCTTGAGTTCTTCAGGGATGATGACCTTAAGTATATTAAAAAGGGTTCAACGGTCAGGGACAACGAGGAGGCCATCAGTATATTACATGACCTGGGTATTGAGATTTATGCGTCATTTATTGTAAGGCCGGATTTCAGCAAAGAGGACTTCAGACAGTTCAGGCGGTACTGCAGGAGTATGAAATTGAACTTTGCCACCTTTTCCGTGCTTACACCACTGCCAGGCACAGACCTCTATGAAAAGGTTAAAGACAGGCTGATCACCCATAACTATGACTACTTTGATTTCATTCACACCCTTCTCCCCACCTCCCTTCCCCTCAAGGAATTTTATGAAGAGATGTGCTCTCTCTACAAAATGGCAATCCCCCTTGATAAAGGCTTATCCTTCCTGAAGAGGTTTCCTCTGAGAGAGATACCCATGATGCTCAGGAGATCCAACAAGATTCTCAAACAGATAAGAGATGCCTATAAGGATTTAAGTTTATAATTAATTACTTGACAAATGAACCATTTTGTGATACCGTAAGGTTAAGGATATTTTAGTGGGAACGTCAGGAGTTTGTTCTCGAAAGAAGGAATACTGTCTCATCATCTTAACTACAGTTCAATAAGCTCTTTGGATCTACCTTGCACTGTATAAGCTCTCTATCAGATATACCGCTATATGGTTGCAAATAATAGGGAGTCATAAGAACAGTATCCAGAAGAAATTCCACACTCTTAAACTTCTCTATTACCGATAGAACCTCTCTTCCAATGTTCCTTTAATCGTTTCTTGTCTTTATTATTTTCTTACAAGTAAAAATTAGGGGATTGGCCTGAAGAAAGGAGAAGAAAAACATGATGGTAAGACAAATAATGCAGAAAGGATTAGTTACTGTCCTGCCTACATCCTCTGTTCACGATGCTGCTCTCAAAATGAAGGAGCATAACGTTGGGTCTGCTCTTATCGTAGAAGGGGATGGGAAGCTAAAAGGGATAGTAACAGACAGGGATATAGCTATGGCAGTGGCTACAGATTCCAAAGACCCACAAACAACATGTACATGTGATATTATGACGAAAGATCCAATAACAATAAACTCTGATGCTGATATTGATTCTGCCATGAGAATAATGAATAGGGCAAATATCAGGAGACTTCCAGTTACTGAGAATGGAAAGTTACTGGGTCTTTTATCTTCATCTGATGTGGCCATGGAGATGAAAGAGCAGTTTAATCAGTTCATTGGCCTCGAAGGGGCCTTTGCAAAACACTAATGAATTTAAACAAAAGGCCAATCCCCAGGTAAGTTTATCCTTAAAGGCCTTAACTTTCTTAAAAGGAGGTTCTCATGCCAGCAAGAAAACTAAAAGAATTTTTGGACAGCCATAACATCAAATACGTCACCATCAGTCATTCGCCGTCATACTCCGCTCAAGAGATTGCAGCATCCGCGCATATTCCAGGAAAAGAATTGGCTAAAACAGTAATGGTTAAAATCAATGGCAAAATGGCAATGGCTGTTCTACCTGCTTCTTACAAGGTAGAGTTCGATCTTTTAAAGGAAGTCGCTTCAGCGAGCAAGGTTGAACTCGCCAGTGAGCAAGAATTCAAAGACATGTTTCCGGACTGCGAGATCGGAGCTATGCCACCTTTTGGAAATCTTTATGGGATGGAAGTTTTTGTAGCTCACTACTGTCCGAAATATTTATCAAATAAAATCAACTGATTAGACGATTCAGGGC
>CAZEYP010000052.1:0-13047 GCA_964515925.1 uncultured Nitrospirota bacterium | reverse complement strand
ACAAAAACAAAACCCCCGTTATGACTACATGAGTAACGAGCAGGTTGAGATAGACAGACTTGTCTATAAGATGTATAACCTGAACGAAGAAGACATCCAGGAAGTGGAAAACTGGTTCTACCGCAGGTATCCAAAACTGGCAAGGGTGATTGAAGAGAAGAGAAAAGCGATAAGCATATCTTATAAATTCTATAAATAAATTGACACTCTGTTAACTTTTAGGTTAACCTAATGATAGGCAAGGTTTTGCTTTATAAAGGGCCTAAGTTCCGTATTTATGCGATTGCGCGAGGAGAAAAATGTCTCGTCAGAGAATTCATAGAGGAACTACCAGAGTCTGTTCAGAAAAAGGTCTTTGCGTTACTCAAAAGGGCTGCTGAGCATGGTCCACCCGTTAACGAGGAGAAGTTTAAACATCTCAGGGACAGGATATTTGAGTTCAAGGCTCATCAGGTCAGAATATTATGCACTTTTGATAAAGGACAGATTATAATACTTACTCATGGCTTTATTAAACAAAAGGGCAAAACACCAAAGACAGAGATAGAAAGAGCCATAAGATTATTAGAACAATTATGGCAAAATGGAGGCTTATGATGAGAGAGGCTAAGTGGTTTCAGGAAATGCTTGATAAATACAGGGATGACTTTGAGTTCAGACTTGAGGAACTGATACTGGATTTTACAGAGAAGATTGTCCAGAAGATGCGTGAACAGGACATCAGTCGGGCTGAACTTGCAAGAAGGCTTGGCGTGTCCAGGGCATTTGTAACCAAACTGCTTAATGGCAATCCCAATCTCACAATAAAAACCATGATGTCCATAGCAGATGTGCTTGGATGTGATCTTAATATCGATATATACCCAAAGGGATTCACGCCGAGAAATTTCTATCTCTATGAAAATAATGCTCTTAAAACTAAAGACTTTACTGAAGAGATAGAGCCATTTCTGGGTGAGGATGTAGATGCCTGCGCTGCTTGATATAGAAGAGTATTTTATTGAGGAAATAAAAGTTAAAGCCAATCCTGATTACAGAGGGGGAGCAGACCATGAGGGAACGGTTTCTGTGTCTTTCAACACCAAAAGAAAAGGCACAGAGCCGATCTTCATGATTCAGATGTCCATAAATGTTAATAGAAGCAAGAAGGCATTTGAAACAGCACCGTATCAAATAGTATTAAAAATTACAGGATTTTTCAGTTTTAAAGAAGGCACAGATGAAGAAACAATCAAAAAGATGATCAGTCTTAATGCACCTGCAATTTTATACAGTATAGCGAGGGGAATAGTTTCCCAGACAACGGCTCAGTCAATTCATGGGAAATTTATCCTGCCAACTGTAAATTTTGTTGAACTCCTTAAGAAGAAACGAAAAAAGAAGACTTCTGCCTCTAAAAAAGCCGAATAACATGCCTTACTCAGATATCATTGACAACCGCACCGTAAAACTCAGGGACGAAATAAATGCCCTCCTTAAAAGTAGCGAAAAGGTTAAATTTGCAGTTGGGTATCTTTATCTTTCAGGCTTTTATCAGATTGCAGAAAGGCTTGGTGAACTTAAAGAGGTAAAGATTATTACAGGAAACACCCTCCAGAGACACACCATTGAGGAACTTGCCCAGAGTCTTGCCAGTGAGGAAGAACTGATTGAGACAGTTGAGACTACAAAACTACAGAGAAAATCAGAAAAAGAGCGGATAAGAAACCATGTTGCTGATGCCATAACAAGAAACCTTCAGGCACTGCCTCATACATCTGACAGAGAGCGAAATATAAAACGTCTATCTGAACTCATCAGAGAAGGTAGGGTAAAGATAAAGGTTTATACAAAACATCCACTTCATGCAAAGGCGTATATCTTCAAATACAAAAAAGACAATGCTGAGGCTGCCAGGTCTGAAGGGATAGGAATAATAGGCTCAAGCAATCTTACCATAAGTGGCTTTCATCACAATACAGAGCTGAATACTTATGTAAGAGGACAACAGAACTATGAAGCACTTAATAAGTGGTTTGATGAACTATGGAAAGAAGCAGAGCCTTTTGAGGAGGTATTAGTTAAAAGGTTTGAAGAGTCCTGGGCTTTAAAGACGGTTAATCCCTATGACATTTACATACTCACCCTCTATCACTTAGTTAAAGGCAGGCTTGAGAAACAGGTCTCAACTATATGGAACTGGGAGGGAATGCCACCCCTTTACTCATTCCAGAAGACTGCAATTATGCAGGCATATCAGACATTGAATAAATACAACGGTGTATTTATAAGCGATGTTGTGGGGCTGGGAAAGACTTTCATAGGAGCAGGGCTGCTAAGACATCTCAAAAAGAGGGCTCTAATTATTTCTCCTCCAGGGCTCGTTGATATGTGGAAGGAATTTAAAGAGAGGTTTCAGATAGACGCTGAAGTTGTATCAAGAGGAATGATTTACAGAGGTATCTATGATGAGGAGAGTATACTGAAACAATATGAAAACAGAGAGGTGGTACTGATAGACGAAAGTCATCATTTCAGAAATCCAAAGGCAAAGCGGTATCAGGAACTACAGCCTTTCCTTGCAGACAAACAGGTAATTCTTATGACGGCAACTCCACAAAATACTTCTGTCTGGAACATTTACCATCAGATTAAACTATTTCATCAAACAGAAGAAAATATCTTTCCCATTGAAGGAGAGACTCATCTGAGAAATCTTTTCAGAAAGGCAGAAGAAGGACAATTCCACATAAGAGACTTACTAAAACATATACTCATCAGAAGGACACGGCGACACATTAAGAAGTTTTACTCCCAGGATAGCAACATCACCTTTCCTGAAAGACAACTCGAGACCATTTCTTATAACATTAACGAAACCTACCATAATCTTTATGACAAGATAAAGGCTGCACTTGGTAGGCTTATCTTTGCAAGGTATAATCTATGGGACTATGTAGTTGAAGAGAAAAAAGATATTGCACCCTATTCTGACCTTAAAAAGGTAATTACCACCCTCAGAGTGTTTCACAAAATCAATCTATTCAAGAGGCTTGAAAGTTCTATTTATGCATTCAAAATGACAGTTAACAATCTGCTTGATATTTATCAGAAGTTTTACAGGATTACAGAAGAAAAAGACATTGTTCCGGCAGGTGAAAAGGCAGCCGATGCCATATACAGGAATGAACTTAAAGACATCTGTGATGAAATAGAGGAGATAACCAGAGACTACAAAGCAGAGGACTTTTATGTTGATGAACTGAAGCAGGATTTACTTAAAGACATTTACATCCTTGAAGAAGTTAAAAAAGACCTTGATACCATAGCGGAAAATGACGACAAAAAATTTGACAAACTTGAAGATATCATTGCTGCTATTAAAAAGCAAAATCCAGAAGAAAAGATACTTATTTTCAGTGAATACGCTGACACGGTTCATTATCTCTACGAAAGGCTTAAAAATAAATTCCCTTATGTTGACTCTGTGACAAGTGATACAGGAACAGAGATACCTAAAAAGGTAGCATACTTTGCGCCCACTGCAAATGATTATACAGGGCCTAAAAGAGTGGACATAATGATTGCTACAGATGTGCTGAGCGAGGGTTATAATCTTCAGGACTGTAGCATTGTCATTAATTATGACCTTCACTGGAATCCTGTTAGGCTTATTCAAAGAGCTGGCAGAATTGACAGGATTGGCTCCGAAGCAGAGATTATTCACATTAAAAACTTTCTTCCCGTTGAAAGGGTAGAAAAGGAAATAAAACTAAAAGAAACACTTAGAAAAAGAATACAAGAAATTCACCGTTACATTGGTGAAGACAGCAGAATCCTTGACGAAAGTGAGCGGCTGAACGAGGAGGCTATGTACTGTATTTATGAACGAAGAGATCTGGATGAGGCTGAGAAAACAGAAGAGATTGATTTTTCATTTGATGAGGCAGAAACTCTTATCAAACAACTGGAGAAAGAAAATCCTGAATACATGGCCCTCATAAAGAAGATGCAGTTAGGGCTTCGTTCTGCAAAGACAGCTAAGACGTTTAAAGGTACATACGCATTCTTCAGGGCTGGCGATATCGCAAAACTGTTTATACGCACTCCTGAAGGACAGATTATAGATGATTTCGCTGAGGTTATTAACGAACTGCGATGTGAAAGAGATTGTCCTGAGATTGAAATTCATGATACACAAAAAGAGACCTATTTCAATGACCTGAATGAGTTGAGGAGGATTTTTAAAGAGTCCCTGAGTAGAGAAAAGCTTAAGATTAGACCTCACTCTGAAGTCTTGAAAACGAAGAGGAGGCTTCAGGAGATAGTAGGCCTGTTCAGTTCTGAAGAGGTGAGGGAGAATGCTGAAAAGATAGACAGAGTTTTAAATGAATATTTTCCCCATCATCTAATTCCACTACTTAAAAGGCTTAATAAGGGCAAATATTCAGATGAGCAATACCTGAATGAACTGATAGATATTTACAACAAAGAAAAATTAGGTGAAATTGTTAACAAAACCCGGAATGATGAGGCAAAAAGACAGATTGAGTTCATCTGTGGAGAGGTGCTCTTGTAACAAGACTTTGGTGAGAGTTGAGGCATATAGTGGAGCACAATACTACCTTAACGGAGAGGAAAGCCTCCTTGAAAAGAACCCTATTGCTGTCTTTTGTTCAAGAGAGATTCCTCTCAGTATCTATCATATAGCAAACGAAACTTTTAAAGAGATGATAGAACAGCCCATTACGATAGCTGGAGGATGGCAATCTGTGATGGAAAAGAGAGTGCTAAAAAATTACCATAAAGGATGTCAGGCAAATCTAATATATTTTCTTGCAAAGGGCATCAATAATTTTAGAATACCAAAGCATCTTGATCCATTATTCAAGAAAGGTAAGCTACTCATAATCTCTCCTTTTCTTGACAAACCTGATAGAGCAAACAAGAAAACTGTCCTAAAAAGAGATTTACTTATTATGAATCTTGTTGAAAGATTTTTCTTTCTGTATATCAAAAAAGGTGGTTATCTGGAGAGGATATTTCAGGAATGCCTGAATAATGGGAAAGTGACATACCTCCTTAAACATCAGGCTAACAGGGATTACTTGATTGAAGGAGGATTAGCGATTAGCAAGGACAATGTTAAGGAGTTAATTTGAATAACATGAATGGCAGTCATTCAGGACCAGGAAGAGTCCTGAACTGGAACTTGAGTCTGCCTGGCATGAATACCCTGTCCCTGGCAACTACCAGACAAATTGGATGATATCCTCGGCCAGGATACCACACAGGTGGTGAAGGTTAGAGTTAGAGACAAAGGGAAATAAACACAGGGCAGAAATATTAATTTATCTATGATGTACGATATTTATCATGATGAATCGCAAGAAAACGGATTCTGGCACGGAATACTATTGGTACCTAAGGATACAAGAAAACAACTACTGAATTATCTGGAAACAATAAGACAGAAGATAAATTACACCTCTCCTATTACTTTTAAGGGCTTAAAACAAAAAGGAAGACGCTCTGAATGTATAAGAATGTGGATTGAAGTTGGCATAAATGCATTAATTCAAGATTTGAAAGGAAAGGAATATCCAATAGTATACCTCAGACAGAGGACCTATTCAGAATCTGAAAAAAGACAATCTACAGATTTTTTAGAAATAATCAGAATAGAAGAACCTTTGAAGGCAAAATTTATTCTTTTTAGAGAAAGAGATAATCATAAAACCATGGAATCAACATGGTTTCCTGATCATGCTGCTAAAATTGAAACTACTTTCAGATTTGGATTAAAAGGCGGACTACATTTTTTCTTTGATGAGAATCAACCAGCACATATTACTTCTATACATTTTGATGGTTATGAACACCACAAAAGGCATATAAGTAAAGAAAGGGTTGTTCATAGACTAAGAGATGGATTAAGAGAGTATTGCAGAATCGATGATAATATTGACGATAGAACCAGCAACCATACTAAAAAAGATTCTCAGGATTATGATGATTGTCAGTTGTTACAATTAACAGATTTATTGATAGGAGCATTTAGAACGGCACTTAGTACAGCCAAAAATGATATTCAAAGAGAAGTTTCTTGCGTGGCAAGTGACCTTGTGCAAAAATGGCAAGCGGGACCGGCAAGGATGAAAAATAGCAGATGGTTCAAAGGATTCTGCATTAGTGAATGTTATTTAGAGAATGGTAAATGGCAATTTAATAACTTGATAGCAGATGGTAATTTAAAAGAAGAACCGAGGTTATTTTAATTTGTGTGCAAAAAACTTAAAGGATAACTTATGTGTAAAAATTCAGAGAAGACCACAGATTATATCTCTCTAAGCAATTTTGATTTTGAAGAAATTATGCATGTATTGCTATCAATATTTAAATCCTCACAGCGTTATGATAGTAAGACTATTTTCTTTCCGAGTGGAAACTATGATAACTGCATTATCCAATTGAAAACTTCAGAAAAAAATAAAATTGAACTTATTCCAACCTCTAAATGTGATAGAGAGACACTTCAAAAAATAGAAGAAAAAATTAAGACGGATATTGAAATTCATGAAACAAAAATAGGTAGAGACATATTATTTTCATCTATTCCCCTTTATGGCTATTTTCGCTATAAAGACATTTTTCAAATTATTCCAGTGCCTCCACAGGCCCCTAAGCCTAAATATATTTTAAGTGGTCAACATCCAATATTGCTGGAATTTAAATACAAAGGGTCAAATAATGATTGGATAGAGATATACCGCAGAAAGAAAAATTCTTACGAGATAGCCTTGCTATTAAATTTACTATTGAATGCAAACATCTCAAATAGAGAGTATAGAGTTATCAGCCAATGGGTTCGATGCAATGGAGAGCCTGTCTCAAGGTTATGTACTAATGAATATGTTTTTGAAAATTTTGAACAGGTTGTTGATGATTTTTCTGATGTGTCAAATCTGAAAGAGATTAAGATAATTGACCCTAAGAAATATTATAGTCAGGGGCAAGATGTAAGCGAAGGTTTAAAAGGTCCAACGATAATTAATGAGCTTTTAGATAGGATATATAGTCTTAAGAGGGAAAATTATAATCAGTTAATAACAGCATGTAAATTTTTAAGCCTCTCAAATAAACTGTGAGATTCATCACAAAGTATGGCATACATAGCGGCAATATGTGCAATAGAAAGCCTTACTGAAAAGCCTAAGGACCCTGAGATATGTCCTGTGTGTAAAAAGCCTAAAAACGGTCCAACAAAACAGTTCAAAGATTTTTTAAGAAACTATGGTCCTCAATTACCTAATAAAGTTCATGATGAATTATATAATTTGCGTTCTCACATAGCGCATAGAGGATTTTTATTTGAAAGAGATTCTGAACCATGGGCCTTTTGGGGCACACCAAAACAAATCGAAGAAGAGTTTAAAGGAATTGCATTAAGACAAATAGTGCAAATAGCAATAATTAGATGGTTAATATCATTATTTAAGAACAAAGCATAATACAAAAAATATTTTAAAGCCTGATGTATAAAAACTATTATTTATTGTCTATAAATTCAATAAGCATCAAGTTATATTTTCCTCAACAAAGTCTCTCGGAGTAAGTATTTTTAGGCTAAATGGTAAATCTCTAATCTCCAGCAAATCTTTATCACCGGTTATAAGAAAATCTGCTTTTGCAGCAAGACAACATTCCAGAAGCATATTGTCTGCCGGATCCCTACATATCTTGAGTTTTTTCTTGGGATAAACGATCTTAGCTTTGGTTACAAAGGTTGCAATACCGGAAATTAAAGCTTTTAGCTGTTTATGGGTAATTTTTCCGGCAGATTCAAGTGCAAGAGGAACATCACGATACTCTTTGAGGATTTCTGGTGAAGTATAAATATCTGCTTCGGAAAAAGCCTTTTCTACTGCTTTTTCTGGAATTCCACCGAAAACAAAAGCTGAAATGAGAACACTTGTGTCAATAACTACCTTATTTTTTCTCTTCGTAAGTCTTTCTCCTTATAGATTTAACAGCCTTTTCTATATCTTTCATGGTCAGATTGGTCTTCTTGAAAGCTTCTCGTGCTATTTTAAAGGCAGCATCAAGTCTATCTTCTGGCGAGAGGACCGCAAGGATATAGTTTTCTGGATCTATTTTTTCAGTAGTGGTCTTTGACATAATTACCTCCTTTTCTAACAAAGTATTAGAGCAAAGAGTTAACTTAGCCAATTCCAATACTACTCGCATCCATGAGTAAAATGAAGATACCCTCCACCTTGCTGCAGGGTATCTTCGATATGTAACGAACATAATTTTCATTGTTATTCGCTCGCTAACCCTGTGGCAAACCGCAGGGAATTCGCTCGCTGTGCATTATGATATTGCCTCTCCATCCTGCTCTCCTGTCCTTATCCTTATAGCACCTTCTATCGGTGAAACAAATATCTTTCCATCACCGTGTTTACCTGTCTGGTTGACTTTAATTATTGATTTAATGATTTTAGTAACCACATCGTCAGGCACTACTATTGTAAGTAACTTCTTTGGCACATATAGAGCTGCTTTCGGTAATGTATGCTCAAGGGCATAAGTAGAAGGTGTGGGTTTAAGTTTAGCCGCTGTACAGAAACTCTCAGGCATCTCAGAATCCATCTCAGCACACATCGCACCCTTCTGTTTACCTCTTCCATCAACACTCTGAATCGAGAGTGATGGATATCCCAATTCTTCAAGCACCCGTTTAGTTTCAGGAACCTTATCCCTTCTTATAATTGCCGTGATCTCCTTCATCCCGTTAACCTCCTTTCTAAATTCATAGTCCTGCCTCTCCTGTCCTTACAGTATAGGCACTCTCTATGGGACTGACAAAGATTTTGCCATCACCAATAAAACCGGTTCGGGCTTTTTCCTGTATCAACTTTACTACCTTCTCTTCATCTTCATCATCAATAACTATCATTAACAATGTCTTTGGTAGCTCATCATAATGCACAGGACCAACCTGAAGTCCTTTCTGCTTACCCCTTCCAAATACCGGCATCTTTGTAACAGAGGGAAATCCAGCTCCCTCCAGTGCCAAGACCACTTCCTGCTCCTTTTCTGGCCTTATGAATGCCCTGATCATCTTCATCTCTCTTTCCTCCTTATGTTTTCAGGCAAGAGGTTATAGGCAATGGGCAATAGGGATAAATAAAATTCTTTCCTATCGCCTATAGCCTTTCGCCTATTGCCCTATGTGTTATTCATCGCCTTTCTCAGCCACGGTGGTGGCGAGGTTCTTAAAGTATCAAGGAGCTTCTTTAATGACTCCTCAATGGTAACCACCTCCTTCACCTTCAGAGGCATTATACCTTTCCTGGCAAGCCTTGCTGCTGAGGGACCACCAATCTCTGCGAGATAGATGATCTTGCAATCTGAAAGCCTATCAACCTTCCTCTGAACCCTGTCTTCATGAATCTCACCCATACCCTTTGTCTTCTCAATTTCTGTGTCTCTGCCTTCAGAAAACTTCCTCATCTCAACAAACCGATAACCATCCTTTGTCAACTCGTATATAGCGAACATACCCGCCCTACCAAAATGTTCATCCACATTGATACCGTCTGTTGTTGCAAAGGCTACTCTCATCTTTTGGCCTCCTTTGTAAGCAGATTTGCAATATCATTGATAATATTCAATGTTCCCCTGTATCCTATGGTTACCTTATTTGTATAGCCAGGGTTCTTATACACGGGAAACCCCATCTCATATAGAGGGATCCTCAGTAGCCTGGCCCTGTCCTCTGCATGGGAGTTTGAGATAAGGAGATCAAACTCTCCCTCTATTGAGAACAGGTCGCCAACTCTTACCTCATCTGCCCAAATCCTCTGTATTGATGCCGACTGAGTTGGAACCACTGCAAGTTTTACAAGACCACCCATTTCATCAATCACTCTACTGAGTGGCACCACAAGGTCTCCTTCTGCGGCAATACAGAACCTCTTACCTGCAACATAGAAATGGGCATCCCTCATCCCATCAATCAGAACTTTTCTCTGTCTTTCATATTTAGGAGGCAATACTCTATCACTGAGCGCCGAAAGTATATTCATTAATGCATCTACCCCTCTTAGTCCGGAGATACTTTCAAGTACGGTGTACTCAATACCAAACCTCTCTCTTAGCATTTTAGCTGGGGATTCCATACTCATCCCAACGGCAATCGTGAATTCTGAACTCCTCATCTGCTCTATCTCTGCTAATTTTATACCTCCAGATGCAAGGGGAGAAAAATCCTGTCTGCTTCCATCAAGGGCAGACAGATCAGGCAAAATAATTGGATTCAGCCCAAATGATTCAATCATCTCCCTGAGTTTTGTAAAATCAGCAGGTGTCAAATGCGAACCGACAAGAACATTCACCTGTCCGACAACCTTTCCTCTGTAACCTATCTGCTCACCCTCTATACTCTCAAGTATAGCCTCCACTGCCTTTGCATATCCTTCTTCAATTCCACCTTCATAATCAGGTGTGGAAATATATACAAGCTTGCATCTTCCATCCTGCATCTTGCATCCTAAATCTTTAATTGAACCTGCCACATCATCACCCTTAACCTCGGAGAGTCCTGAAGTGAGGATACCTATCATGTCGGGCTGCTGTTTCTCTGTAATCCCTTCTATAACATTTACAAGTTTTTCCTCACTTCCCATAACCACATCTTCAGTGAAGAGTTTTGTACTCACAAGTGCAATGGGCTCACGGAAGTGTTTTGTTATGAGTACCTTTGCAAGAAAACTGCATCCCTGTGCACCGTGAATCACCGGCAATGCCCTGTGTATCCCCTGAAGCGCAATAGCAGCCCCGATGGACTGGGAGTGTTTAAGGGGATTAATAACCACATCTCTGCCCTGAAAAATTTCAATTTTCTGGCGCACCCTCCTGACTTTTGACTCCTGACTCCTGACTTCCCCCTCCCAGCCCTCCCCCTTGAAGGGGGAGGGAAAGGGTGGGGGTGACTCCTGACTGAAAAATCGGATACTCTTACTGATGTCTTCAGCAAGGTTGACAAGCCCCTTATATCCTGCATAGGCCCTATGGCGTTCCTGATTCACATCCACAAAGGGAAATCCCTCTTTCATGGCAAGGTAGAGGTTTCTGCCACCTGCAATAAGAATATCTGCATTTTTTTCTCTCATAAGGGCCTTTAGCCTTGCAGGGCTTACATCCTCATACAAAGGTGCGTCCTCACCAAGCAACTGCCTCATCTTCTCTTCATCCTCATATGTACTCTTTTTTGTGCCCACCGCAACGACTTCTATTCCAATATCCATCAGGGCTGAGATAATGGACCAACTCTTTACACCACCTGTATAAAGAACCGCCTTTTTGCCTCTTAAATGAGAGAACTCCTTCAATCGCTCCTCAAGTCGTCTTTCCTCCCTCTCAATTATCTCCTCAATCCTGGAACTTAGAACTTTGAATCTTGAACCTATTAATCTCAGTGCCTTTGTCATCTCGGTCTTTCCGAAAAAAGAGACCTCAACATAGGGAATGCCATATCTGCGCTTCATCTCCTTTGCCAGATTTATAAGGGCACGACTGCAGACCACCACATTCAGCTTTGCCCTGTGGGCATGGGTTATCTCTTCAAAGGTTGAATCTCCTGTAACCTTTGAAAGCACCCTGATACCAGCCTCTTTGAGCAATGGCTCAACAAGCCAGAAATCACCTGCAATGTTGTACTCACCAATGAGATTTATATCGTATGCAGTTGTGTATGAAGGTTCAGCAGTGCCGACTACATAATCAAGCAGTACCTCTCCTGCTATCCTGTTTCCAAGATTCTTAGGCCCAACAAGGCCCGGTGCATTAACAGGTATCACCCTGACTCCAAGGCTATCTTCTGCCTTCCTGCATACAGCCTCAATATCTTCTCCGGTAAGCCCGCTTACGCATGTTGCATAAACAAATATGGCTCTGGGCTTTACTGCCTCGTATGTTTGGATGATAGCACTGTAGAGTTTGTCCTCAGAGCCATAGACAATATCCAGTTCTCCCATGTCTGTTGTAAAGCCCATTCTGTATAGATTGCCTTTTGAAGAGAGGGTGCCTCTTCCTTCCCAGGAGTTACCACAGCAAGCTATAGGCCCGTGAACGATGTGTGCCGTGTCAGCAATGGGCTGAAGAACTATCATTGCCCCATCAAAGGCGCAGGACTCACCGCCACGGCTACGGCATACCTTGTCACCTGATGTATTGCAACCTTTCTCCAGTATTTTATTTATCGTTTCTAACATTTTACACTCCAATCTTTTATCTGATCACATCAAAACTCTGTGTATTCATTGAACTCCTGTCCATTTCATCAAGCACTGTATTTACTATCCAGTTTACAAGGTTTATAACTCCCAGATATCCAACTATTGGATATCTGTGCAGATGATGCCTGTCAAATATGGGAAAACCAATCCTGATAAGTGGAGTTCCCGTATCCCTCCAGAGAAACTTTGCATAAGAATTTCCAATAAGCAGATCTACAGGCTCTGTAAACATCAGAGACCTCAGGTGCCACATGTCCTTTCCTATATAGACCTTTCCGTTTCTTCCATAATAGCTACTTCGGAGTAATGCATTAGCCTCTTCTTCAAATCTCCTATCACCGTTTGTGCAAACAATATGAACAGGTTCTCCACCCATCTCCATAAGAAAGCTTATCAGGCCAAGGAGCAGGTCAGGGTCCCCTACAAGGGCAAACCTCTTACCGTGGACATAGGGGTGTGAGTCCACCATGGCATCCACCGCCCTACCTCTTTCTGCTTCAAGTTCTTCATGGATAGGGCTATCCGTAAGCCTGCTTATCTCTTCTAAGAACCTATCTGTATTCTCTACTCCAATGGGCATTGGTCCCGCAATGAACTCCTGTCCCCATACCTCTCTGACAAACTCGCCTGTCTTCAGGACAGAGTACTTCTGCATCGAGATTGTTGCATTGGCATTAATTGCATCCCTTACAGCCTCAAGAGGTGTTCCTCCAGGATACATAATGTACTTACCCACATTTGGAGAGTCCATTACATCAGAGATATC
>CAZEYP010000051.1:0-13734 GCA_964515925.1 uncultured Nitrospirota bacterium | reverse complement strand
ATTCTCCTCTGATAGCGAGTCATAGAGTAAAACTTCCCCTTTATTTCAAATTTTATTGGTTTGGTTTTATGTCTGCAATTATTGCTTCCTTTACCTTCCATAAATAAATTACATATTGTATTTTTATTTATGATTTCGTTGAGAAAGTGGTCCATAGCTTCATTAAGTATGATGGGTTTGCAGTTTTTGTCAAACACTCCAATCATATCTGTCACACTGTCAAAGGTGTCCTGCCATTGAATAGCCCATTGAGAAAGTGCATTTTCCCTTTCTTTTATTCCCTTCTCGAGACGTTCAATTTTTATAAAGGAAAATATACAGAAAGCAAAGAAACTCAGGATACAAAGGAGGGTCGTTATAAGTATGCTATATTTAGCATTTTTTAGGGCAGTATTAGCACTTGATGTATATGAAATGAAAACATCTACACCTTTCTGGTATGAGTATTTAATAAAATTACCAATGTCATTTAAATTTATAGAATTTGCGCTTATAGCATATCTCTTTAAACCAATTATTCTCTTTTTTATTTTTCCAAGTTTTTTTGATACAATGTCACTTTGATGACATTCATCACAACGCTGCAAATCCTTATTAATTTGTTCTATAACATAAGAAAGAACTCGGGGATTTCCCCTAAATTGCGTAAGCCGTGTTTTTAAGTCGATAAATTGAGTGAAAAGCCTGCTTCTTTCAAGAAAGCTCTGATTGATGACCAACAGTTTCGATAAATTCTTATCTACAGCAATTAGATTGGAACCCGATATAATACCACCAATTATAATAATAGCTACTATACCTGTTATAATTGTAATAAAAAGTCTCTTCATAACTGGAAACCGTCTTTGATAATTTTAAATTTAAGGTTATCCCACATTTTTATTTTTTTATTTTTTATAACTATAAATTTATGTTTTTTATTAGTTATTAATATATAAATTATTTTTTAGTTTGTGCTATTATATAAAAAAGACAAAATATATTTGTTTTCATAATATTGATAATCTATTCATTTTAATGAATGATATTAATTATTGTCAATGTTAAATTTTTGTAAATTTAATCAGAAAGAGAGGGCTCCTTGATGAGAGGTTTTACCAAGAGAGCCATATCAGAGAGACTAAAAATACTTAAGGGGAACAGATCCTTGAATGAATTTGCAAAAGAGTTGAATATACCTTCTTCAACTCTTCATTATTACTTCAATGGAAGAACTCCAACTATAAGCTTTCTTCTTAAGGTTTGCTCAAAACTAAATGTTAGAGAAGAATGGCTTTTACTTGGCGAAGGACCTATCTTTAAAGAACATGAATCTTTATCAAATGATGAAGACCGCCTTAATGCTATTCTTAAATTTGTTAAAGAGAAATGGCAAATACTTTCCGATAAGGAACGAAATTGGTTTGAAGTCCAATTAAAAAGGATGTTTCCTGACTTTCCAGATGGCTTAAAAGAAATTTAGCATTAATATTTTATCCCGAAAATTTATAACCCACACCAGGGACAGTTAAGATATGCTCCGGACTGGATGGGTCCTTTTCAATCTTTCTCCTCAGGTGCTGGATGTGTACATCTATCACCCTCGACCAGGAGTATATCTGTGAACTCTTCCAGAGAGATTTTTTTATAAAATTCCTTGTAAGCACCTTTCCTTTGTTTTCCATAAGCAGGGCAAGAAAGTCGAACTCCTTTGGTGTAAGATATACCTCTTCGCCCCTTACCTCAACAGTTCTGGTGTTATAATTCAGCACAATCTCTCCCACCTTTAATACAGTGTCTCCATCGGGTCTGTACCTCCTCAAGCATGCCTTTATGCGCGCTATCAATTCAAGGGTCTCAAAGGGTTTCACTATGTAGTCATCTGCACCACTTTCAAGGCCAATGACCTTATCAGAAACCCTGTCACGGGCTGTAAGCATTATCACAGGGATCTTATACTCCCTTCTAAGCCTACGACAAAACTCCACACCATCACCATCTGGAAGGATCAGGTCAAGTATTATGAGGTCGGGAAGTCCTTCATTAAGTCGGTCCTCCGCTTCCTGACAGTTAGATGCTGTCTCAACCACAAAGTCATTAAGTTCAAGGTTTGCCTTGAGCACCCTGAGTATATCAGGGTCATCATCTATAGCCAGTATTCTGTTACTCATTGTCCCTTCTTAACCCTTGGTATCTTAAAATAAAAGGTACTACCCCTGCCCTGGCTTAATACACCTATCTCGCCATTATGTGCCTGGATTATGCTTTTGCAAATGGCAAGGCCCAGCCCCGTGCCTCCCCGAGGCCCCTTAAAGAATTTATCAAAGACCTTGTTCTGCAAGGAGGCTGCAATGCCAGGGCCATTGTCTGTAATCCTTACAACTGCCCAGTCACCTGAGTTATAACCCTCTATCTTTACCTCTGTACTTACAGGGCAGTGCTCTATTATATTACTTAAAATATTATTAAGCACCTGTCTGATTCTGTCTTCATCAGCATAGGCCATTATAGGTTGTTCAAGCTCTGTTTCTATTGATATTGCTCTTTCTTTAAACATGGGACGGAATGAATTAATGGTATCATTTATCAGATAGAAAAGGTCAAGCTCCTCAATATTTATGTCAAGCCGTCCACTCTCGATCTTCTCAAGGTCAAGGGAGTCATTGACCATCTTGATAAGACGCTCAGTGTTTGTTCTGATTATCTCTATAAAACCCTTTACTTCATCAATATCGCATTGTTCAGAGCCTATTTTTTGTGAAAACCTTGACTTTAAATAATCAATTGCCCCCTTAATTGATGTAAGAGGTGTTCTTAACTCATGAGATATGTTTGATATAAAGTCAGACTTTCGTCTGCTTAGCTCTCTGTATAACCTGTTAGCCTCGAGTAACTTCTGGTTTGTTTTCTGGAGCTCTGAAGTGGCCTCTTTAATCTTCTCGTGCAGGGTTCTGTGATACTGCTCCAGTTCCTCCTTCATTCTGAAAAATGCCCTGTAAAGGTCGCCAATCTCATCTTCAGAGGATATTACCTTATAGGTGGGTTTTATATCAGGATAATCTGAAATAAGTTTTCTAAGCCTTACAATTGGCACAATTGCCATTGCCCTGATTGAATAAAGCAGTATCAGAAGAAGTAGCGAAGAGATAACAAGCCCTGCCACTATCATTTCCCTGTTAAGGGCAGACATCTTTTTAAAGAGATGCTCAACAGGCAGTGTAACGCTAATAGCCCCTCTTACAGAGCCTATACTGTAACCTGGATGACAGGTTATGCATGCGGTTTCAACATAAAGTGGTGCTATATATCGATAGTATCTTGCACCATCAATGTACTGAATCTTTGCAAACTCCTTTGCCTCACCACTTTCAAACATCTTAAGTGCCTTTCTTTCAAAATCGTCTGGTGCATTTGAAGGATTCACAAGTTTAAGACTGGTGATATGGAACCAGTAAAGCCCCTCCTGTTTTGAATACTCTGAAAGCTGCCTTGTAACATAGGCAGGGTTTTCCTTAACATATTTCTTGCCTGTAATGTCCTCTATCTCGCTGTTTTTAAGGTATACATTCTTTTTAACCCAGGGCAGTTTCTCAACAAAGATGCCACCATGGTCAGCCACCCATCGCCTTGTAAGTACTATCTGTTTAAAAAGTATCTTGGCCTGTGAGTCTACCTGATTAAGAAGCAGTTCCTTTTGGCGGCTCTGTAGAAAGTAAAAGGTTACCGATAGGGTGAAGATGAGAATAACAGCACATATAAAAAGCACCTTGAGGCTGAGACTCTTTTTTATATACCTTACGGGACTCATAGTCAATCAATAATCAATTAGCTGCCCCCGCCTCCCGTAGGTTATCTGTTTATCTAATTTATTATATAACAATTTGCCGAACCTTTAAAGTGGAAGGCCGGTAAGTTGACAAAAACATACAGGATATTTTATAAAATATTTTGCTGTGGGCGGATAGCTCAGTTGGGAGAGCGCAGCCCTTACAAGGCTGAGGTCGCAGGTTCGATTCCTGCTCCGCCTACCATCTCTATTAACCACAGAGGACATTTAATGTCTATATGTAAATCCTAAATTCTAAATCCTAAATCCTAAACAATTTCCAAATTCCAATTTTCAAACTACAGTCAAACCTTTGCCCCCTGAAGTGACAATTACAGGTGTCAGGTTAGCCCTTTCAAGCAAAAACCCCTGCCAATAGGTTATAATAATTGACATCCTTTTCCTCTATTTTCACCCCGGGAGGTATAAAGAGATATGGCTCGTCTGCCTGTAAGCATTGAAGAAGAGATGAAGGTAAGTTACCTTGATTACGCAATGAGCGTAATCATAGGAAGGGCACTGCCTGATGTCAGAGATGGACTGAAACCTGTTCAGAGACGGATACTCTATGCCATGTTCCGTGAGGGGCTCACGCCAGGTAAGAAGTATTCAAAGTGTGCTGGTGTGGTAGGCGAGGTGCTTAAAAAGTATCATCCCCATGGTGACAGTGCTGTGTATGATGCCCTCGTTCGTCTTGCTCAGGACTTTAATATGCGTTATCCACTCATAGATGGTCAGGGCAATTTTGGTTCTCTTGATGGTGACCCACCTGCAGCATACCGTTATACAGAAGCAAGGCTTGCTCCACTGGCAGAGGAACTCCTGCGGGACATTGATAAAGATACCGTTGACTTTATACCTAATTTTGACGAAACCAGCACAGAGCCCACGGTCCTTCCAACTCGCATACCAAACCTGCTTATAAACGGCTCTGCAGGAATTGCAGTGGGTATGGCAACAAACATACCTCCGCATAACCTGTCGGAGGTGATAGATGCATTGATAATGCTTGTTGACAATCCCAATGCAACAGTAAAGGACCTTATGCAGCATATAAAGGGGCCTGATTTTCCAACAGGTGGAATCATATACGGTGTTGATGGAATACTCAGTGCCTACACTCACGGAAGGGGCATCATCAAGATAAGGGCCCATGCAAGGATAGAAACCCCACAGAAGGGCCCAACACAGATTATCGTCACAGACCTTCCATTTCAGGTAAACAAGGCAAGATTAATAGAGAAGATTGCAGAACTGGTAAGGAATAAAAAAATAGAGGGTATTTCCGAAATCCGGGATGAGTCTGACAGGGATGGAATCAGGGTGGTTATTGAACTGAAGCGTGGAGAGATGCCCCAGGTTGTACTGAATAACCTCTATAAACACACCCAGATGGAGACATCCTTTGGAATCATAATGATTGCCCTTGTAGGAGGGCAGCCAAGGGTGTTAAGTCTGAGGAGACTTCTTAACCACTTCATTCAGCATCGCAGGGAGATAATTTTAAGAAGAACCAGGTTTGAACTCAGAAAGGCTGAAGAGAAGGCTCACATACTGGAAGGACTGAAGATCGCACTTGATTATTTAGATGAAATAATAAATCTTATAAGGGCATCACGCAGTCCCGAGGAGGCAAAGAGGTCACTTATCGACCGTTATCCGCTCTCAGAAAGACAGGCGCAGGCCATACTTGATATGAAACTACAGAGACTGACAGGGCTTGAAAGAGAAAAGATCATAAAGGACTACGAGGAAACCATAAAAGAGATAGCAAGGCTTAAATCAATACTTGAGAGCGAGGCCCTGGTAAACCAGATTATAAAGGATGAGCTTATAGAGATAAAGCAGCGGTATGGTGACGAGAGACGGACAGAGATAGTTGCACAGATGGAAGAACTCACAATTGAAGACCTGATTACCGAAGAAGACATGGTTATCACCATATCCCACCGGGGATATATAAAGAGAAACGCACTGAGTCAGTTTCGGAGTCAGCGCAGAGGTGGAAAGGGACTTACAGGTATGGAGACAAAAGAGGATGACTATGTTGAGCAGCTTTTTATTGGCTCCACTCACGATTACATGCTCTTTTTCACGAATAAGGGGAAACTGTACTGGCTGAAGATATACCAGATACCAGAGGCTGGTAGGGCCTCAAGGGGCAAGGCTATTGTTAATCTGCTTCAGCTTTCAGAAGGAGAAAGGGTAACCACAGCCATAACAGTGAGGGATTTCACCGATGGCTATCTGGTGATGTTTACCAAGAATGGAACCGTTAAAAAGACGGCCCTCAGTGAGTTCAGTAATCCAAGGGGCAGAGGGATTATTGCTATAACCCTTTCTGAAGGCGATGAACTAATAGCAGTCAGAAGGACCACCGGGACAAACGACCTGCTTATAGGAACAAAGGAAGGACTTGTAATCAGGTTCAAAGAAGAGGATGTCCGCCCTATGGGCAGAACAGCCATGGGTGTGCGTGGCATAAGGCTTGCTAAAGAGGATGAGGTGGTGGCTGCAGAGGTGGTCGAAGAGAAGACCACACTTCTTACAGTAACTGAAAAGGGCTACGGAAAACGGACACGCATTGATGAATACCCGGTTCATCATCGTGGCGGAAAGGGTGTTATAAGCATAAAGGTAAACGATAAGATAGGGAAAGCCGTGGGTATCTTGCAGGTTCGTGACGACAATGAGATAATCATGATAACGAATGGTGGAAAGCTTATCAGGACAACTACTGAGAACATCTCTGTACTTGGCAGAAACACCCAGGGTGTTAAACTTATGGATGTGACCGATGGTGATTATGTGGTAAGCGTGGGTAAGGTGGCAAATCACAGGGTTTGAGATATGTCGCTACTTAAGGATGTCATAGGGCATGAAAAACAGAAAAGCATACTACTGTCTGCCCTGAAAAGAGGCAGAGAGGCTACCAGTTATCTGTTTTCAGGTGAGTCTGGCATTGGGAAGGCAACATTTTCCCTTGAATATGCAAAGGCTTTAAACTGTCTTGATCCAGTTGTGACTGATGGGCTGATGGATGCCTGCGACAGTTGTAGTTCCTGTAAAAAATTATCTTCTCTGAATCATCCTGACCTTAAGATAGTGCAGCCTGATGGTGATGTGATAAAGATAGATCAGATAAGAGAGGTGGCAGAGTTCTTAAGTTTTACTCCCTTTGAGGGGAAAAAGAAGGTTGTAATAATAGATGAGGCTGAACGCATGAACCAACCAGCTCAGAATGCATTCTTAAAAACTCTCGAAGAGCCACCTGATGACAGCCTTATAATTCTGATTACATCATCTGAAGATACCCTTCTTGAGACCATCAGGTCACGCTGTTTCAGGATAAAATTTGCCCCTCTAAGCAAGACAGATACTGAAGAGGTTTTACGAAGGCAGGGAATAAAGAGTGATACACTAAAGGGCCTTTTTTCAGGACGGCCGGGTCTTATGCATCAGAACAAAGATTTCACAATAGAGGATGTGCTTGAGGGACTTGCCCATGACATTAAAAAGAGGGCACTGACAAGAAAGCTATCTGATCGCAGAGAGGCAGAACTGTGGCTTTCCAGTATGCTTGTGGTTTTAAGGGATATGCTGGTGTGGCAGGTTTTCAACGACAGCAAAAGGCTGCTGCTTTCAGAAAAAAAACTTGGACATATCAGAAAGAGAGAGGATAGTTCCCTAAGATTTATAATAGATATATACAATAAGATTAACCAATTGCGGCTTGCATTAAAACAGAATATAAATCTTTCGTTACTTTCAAATTACATGAGTCTTTCTTTAGAGGAGCTATATGGAAGAGACAATAGCTGAAAAGAAGTCAGAAGAAAAAAAGATAGAAAAACCTGTTGCTGTAAGATTTAAACCCTGCGGCAGGATGTATGTCTTCGATGCCTGTGACCTTGAGGTTACAGCAGGTGAGTGCGTTGTGGTTGAGTCCATGTTTGGACTAACTATTGGCAAGATAGTGAGAGAACTCAGTCCTGAAGATGTGAATCTTGAGGGTAAAGAGATTAAAAAGGTTATTCGTATTGCTACGGAGGAGGACTTTAAGAAGGCCGAGGATAATAAATCCCTGCAGGATGAGGCCTACAAATTCTGTCTCGAAAGAATCGAGGCTCGTGGGCTACCAATGAAACTGGTTGGTACTGAGGCAACACTTGACAGAAGAAGAATTATCTTTTACTTTACTGCTGATGGAAGAATAGACTTCAGAGAGCTTGTCAAGGACCTTGCTGCAAAGTTTAAGACCAGAATAGAGATGCGTCAGATAGGGGTGCGCGATGAGGCAAAGCTGTTAGGTGGTATTGGTATTTGTGGAAGGGTGCTATGCTGTAATTCCTTTCTTTCCGAGTTTGCCCCCATTTCTATAAAGATGGCAAAGGATCAGGAGCTTGTTCTTAACACCTCTAAACTAACAGGGCTCTGTGGCCGCCTGATGTGCTGCCTCAGCTATGAGTATGATGGAAAGATCGAGGGTGAAGATGAGGTTATTACAGAAGACATGGAGGGATGTCTATGTGAGGAGTGTAAGCCACCAGAGGTGACCGTAGTAAAGACCCTGGAGCCAGCTACTGAAGAAAAGGAAGAGGGGGAAAAAGAGGTTGAGATACCTCCTGTTGAAGAGGTTACAGCTACAGGTGATGAGATAAAAGGAGAGACAAAGAAAAAAACTGAAACCCCTCCTGAGCAAAAGCAAACAGAGGATAGAGTTTACCGAGAAGACAGGTCTAAAAAGCCCACTGAGAAAGCCTATCAGAGGAGAGAGCAGAAAAGGCCAAGGGATACGGATAAAAAGAGGCATAAAAAGAAGAGGCGACACTCGAGACACAAAAAGAAGAAAAGGGGTAAGAGGTAAATGGAAAAGTTTTATGTAACCACTCCTATCTACTATGTTAACGATGTGCCACACATCGGACATGCCTACACTACTGTGGCAGCAGACATTCTGGCAAGGTTCAACAGATTAAGTGGCAGGGCTGTTTTCTTCCTTACAGGCACGGATGAACATGGACAGAAGGTTCAGAAGGCAGCAGAAGCCAGGGGCCTTTCGCCAAAGGAACATGCTGACCGGATGGTTGTGAATTTTAAAAAGCTATGGGAGAAACTGAATATATCAAACGATGCCTTTATCAGAACCACTGATGAGGAGCACAAAAAGGTTGTTCAGGAAATTCTAATGAAACTTTATGATAAGGGGGAGATTGTAAAGCGTCCATACAGGGGATGGTACTGCACACCGGATGAGCGGTTCTGGACCGACAAGGAAATAGAAGATGGAAAATGTCCTGACTGTGGCCGTCCGGTAGAGGAGATAGAGGAGGACAACTATTTCTTCCTGATGTCGAAATATCAGGATGCCCTGATTGAATACATTGAAAGGAATCCAGGCTATATCCTGCCAGAGACAAGAAGGAATGAGGTGATGGGTTTTCTGAAGTCAAAACCTCTTGGCGACCTCTGCATATCAAGACCCAAGAAAAGACTCTCCTGGGGTGTAGAGCTTCCTTTTGACCCTGATTATGTAACCTATGTATGGTTTGATGCACTTGTTAATTATTACTCTGCAACAAAATATCTTGCTCCTTCGTATGATGAACCAGTAAACTGGTGGCCAGCAAACCACCATATCGTAGGAAAGGATATACTTACAACCCATGCTGTCTACTGGTCAACCATGCTGATGGCACTTGATATGCCTTTACCAGAGAACATATTTGCTCACGGATGGTGGACGGTTGAGGGAAGAAAGATGTCTAAATCACTTGGCAATGTGGTTGATCCCTTCGAGGTGGTAGATACCTATGGTGCTGATGCCTTCAGATATTTTCTGTTTAGAGAGGTGACTTTTGGGCTTGATGGAGACTTTTCTGTAGATGCCATTGTAGGCAGGATAAACAGTGAGCTTGCCAACGACCTTGGTAATCTTCTGAGTAGAACCATATCAATGGCAAGGAAGTATTTCAAAGAAGGTATTCCAGAGGCCAATGAGAAAGAAGAGGAGCTTGCCCGTCTGGCTGAATCAATTCACGAAAAGATGGAAGGTCATCTGAGGGTGCTTGCCTACCACAGGGCAATTGATGAGGTATGGACACTGGTAAATTACATTAACAAATACATTGATACAAACCAGCCATGGTCACTTGCAAAGGACCCTGAAAAACAGGACAGGCTCAGAAGGGTTATCTATTCAAGCCTTGAAGGCTTAAGATTTATAGCCCTTTATCTATACCCTTTTATGCCGGATGCCTCTGTGCGTATGTTACAGGCACTGGGTATTGATGAAGCAGTGAAACCCGGTATATACAGGAACCTGAGATGGGGAGGGCTTAAGCCAGGGATTAAATTAAGCAAGCCAAAACCCCTGTTCCCAAGAATCGAAAAGAAAGACAAAGAGGAGGTCAGTGAAAAATTGGAGGAGAAAAAGGATAATCTTATTAGCATTGATGAGTTTGCAAGGGTTGAGCTGCGTGTAGGAAAGGTTCTGGAGGCTGAACGACTGGAGGGCTCAAGCAAGCTGATAAAACTTCAGGTTGATGTAGGTGAAAAGAGACAGATAGTGGCCGGGATTGGTAAGGCATACAGCCCTGAAGAACTTGTTGGGAAAAATATAATCGTTGTTACCAACCTTAAACCTGCAAAGCTAATGGGCGTTCAGTCTCAGGGAATGCTGCTTGCTGCAGGTGGTGAAAAATCCCTGAGCATTTTAACTCTTGAAAAGGACATTGCCCCTGGAACAAGGGTGAAATAATGATATTTAGTTATTAGTTATTGGTTATTGGTTATTGGGTTAATAGCGTTAATTGCGTTGATAGCGTTTGTTGGGGGTGATTGCGTTAATTGGGTTCGTTGCGTTGATCGGGGTTGGGGTGTTTTTGTTAATCCCTACACCCTACCCGCTACTAACTACACCCTGTCTTTTTACTCCCTACACGCTATACGCTACACCCTGTAATGTTTAGAATTTAGAGATTAGGATTTAGGACTTGAAGATTTTTACTACCCCCTACTCCCTACCCCCTGTTTTTCATATGGTCGGTTTTGTTGCCTCTATTTTTACGATGATTGGTGGTATTTCTACTACACGGTTTTTATATGTGATTTTCAGGTTTATTTTCACCAGTGCCGGGAGATAATTTTTGTCTTTGGGGTCCCACTCATCTACCCATTGTTCTTCACCTTCTTTGTTATCCCTGTCGAAGTATTCAAACCTTAGTTCGTAAATGTCATCCCCAATTGTGTATGTTTTACCACCTTCGTCCTCGAATATATCCTTTTCATAGAACAGTTTTTCTCTGACCATTAATCTTTTGTCCTCAAGATAGAACTTTATCCATTTCAGGCCCGGTGAGTTTATAAGATCAGTCCCTTTTGTAACAGATGTGGTAACAAGGCCAAGGGTATCTTCAGTGCCTTCAAAGTATAGAGTTCTACCTTCTGGAGTGGCCTTTAAGAAAGGATAAGCACCTCGTATAAGCCATGTAATCCTCTGGGTGATTATCCTTATCTGTTCAGATAGCTCTTCTCTCTCTGATGCCTTCTCTTCAGATCGCCACCCTAACATCATTGAAGATGCAAGAACAACCAGTATAAGGCCAGATATTGTAATTGCCAGTATCAACTCAAGCAGGGTAAAACCACTGCTATTGTTTCTTTTCTTCCTCATTAACACTCCTTAATGCAGTAATAACAAACTTTCCCGAGGGTGGCCAGGTTACGGCTACAGTGATTTTATATATTGCAGATTGTGTGTCTTCATCCTCAAAAATCTTTTCCACTGTTCTTATTGCCTCAAAACCATTATCAAAGTCCTCGGCTCCTTCGGCCTCCTCCACATCCTTAATTGCCAGGGCCTCATCCATCATGGAGCTTGCGATTATCACTGCCTGGTTGTATTTTTCTGCCTTCATACTTCCTCGAAGGGCTACAGAGTAAAGTCGGAAGATAGTGGCAATTGCAATTGCAAGGATCGCAACAGCCACCATAACCTCAAGCAGGCTGAACCCCTTTTGTTCACCGGATTCGTTTAAGCCTGACCTTTCCAGTAACATCGTTAACCCTGACGCCATAGGCCCTTTCCTGTGTGTCCTTAATTATCACTCTTCCACCTGAGGAGCCACCAAGTGGATAAAAATAGATGTTATCTCCCTGTATCGTAATACCCTGTGGAAGGTTTACTCTCTGTATCAGGTCGTAGCTCTCTTCCTTTTCTCCACTTGAGTTGACTTTAGTAAGGACCCGGACAATGCGGTATGAATTTCCTTCCTGGCTTAAAACTACAGCAGTCTCCATCCTCTTTGTGGCGGCAAGAACTCGTGCCTGTCTGAGTGAAAGATAATATCTCTTTGCAGCATCTCTGATAACTGCCTTCTTATGAGCAATGCCGATGGAGATAAAAGTAACCGATGCTGCAAGTCCAATAATAATAAGAACTATGATTAGCTCAATTAAGGTAAAACCAGCATTTTTTATATAGGTCTTTTTGTGCAAGGCATTAACTCAAAACAATTATAAGCTATTCCCAGCTGGTAATATCTTTGTTCTCTCCCTCTCCCCCAGGGGAGCCGTCTGCACCATAAGAGAAGAGGTCGTAATCACCATGTGTGCCAGGCGATTGATATTGATATGGTCTGCCCCAGGGGTCTTTAGGAACAACATTTTTCCTGAGATAGGGGCCGTCCCATCCCTCAATGCCAGGGTTGTGTATGAGTGCATCAAGCCCCTCGGATGTGGTAGGATACCTGCCTGTGTCGAGCCTGAACTGATCCAGCGCCTCACCGAATAGTTCAATCTGAGCCTTTGCCGCATGTTGCTTACCCTTGCCAAGTTTGGGAAAGAGTTTCGGGCCAACAAGTGCAGCAAGAAGACCAAGTATGACCATTACTACAAGCAGTTCAATAAGTGTAAAACCCCTCTCATTTCTTTTTACATTCATAGACAACTCTCCTTGTGTTTATATAAATTTTAATATACAAAGCAAACTACATTCCACAGATTCCTTCGGCCTGCCAAAGGCTACTGCACTACTCTACAGAACTCCTAAATTATACCATAACAGGAATTTTTACAGCCCCATTGCCTACCCTCCAGTTACCTTTTACTTCTTCCCTGGAGGATAGTTTATCAATGTGACATCTTAAATTAGTAATTATAAGGTATACATTCTTTTTAACCCGATGTGACATTTCAAAATAGTAACAACACAATCTAATGCGGTGGGTTGACAGAGAGGGTATTTTTAGGTTATATTAATAACGACCCGTCTCCGCCCCCTCGAGATTGGGTCTCCTCAACCGGCCCCAACTCTTTCCCTCCGGGGTTGGGGCCCCTCCTAAAAACAAAAACTAACCTTCTTCACAGAGGGTTTTTACCTTATCAAGAACTGTGTCTGCCTCTTTAACATTCAGTTTCTCCACCACAACCCTGTCTGCCAGCACACCAAGCAGTTTTCCTGGAAGTTCATACTCAATCTGTACCGTCAACCTGGTCTTGTTGCTGTCACCATCAAATAGATAGGTCTCGGTAATCGGAAACTGACCCTCCATTGTCATCTTGAATTTACTGTTTTTTTCGTACTCCAGTACCCTGCCCTTTCCATTGAAATCCATGCCAAGCATGCGGTAGGTCCAGTCAAAGGTGGTTCCAGGCTTGATGGGAGTGTCACTAACATTTTCTACAGCAATCAGGCTTGTCACATATCTTGTCCAGTTCTCAGGTTTTGAGACAAAGTCAAAGACCTTCTCAAGTGGTGCATTAATTTCAATGGACCTTGTAATTGTTGCCATCTTACTCCTCCTTTCTCAGGGAAACCCCCTTTTAAGATAAATTCTAAATACCAAACACTAAATCATAAATCATAAATCTAAAATCTTAAATCTTAAATCTTAAATCTTAAATCTATTACTCCCTTCCCTGCCAGC
>CAZEYP010000050.1:0-14549 GCA_964515925.1 uncultured Nitrospirota bacterium | reverse complement strand
TTATATCTCCACCTCTGCATCAAGGTCTCTTCCAAGATAGGCACGCTGGACATCACGGTTTTCAAGGAGCGACTCTGCTGGCTCCTGAAGCACGATACGACCTGTCTCAAGCACATATCCCCTGTCTGATATGGAAAGGGCAGCACGGGCATTCTGCTCAACAAGCAGGATGGTCTTACCCTGTTTTCTGAGTTCTGATATTGTTTTGAAAATCTCCTTAACCACAACCGGTGCAAGCCCCATTGAGGGCTCATCCATCATAATAAGCTCTGCCCCTGACATCAGTGCCCTTCCGATTGCAAGCATCTGCTGCTCACCACCAGAGAGGGTGCCTGCAAGCTGGCTCTGCCTTTCCTTAAGACGGGGAAACAACTCATAGACCCAGTTCAGATTTTTCATTATGGCCGGGCTCTCTTTTCTTCTGTATCTTACTGTTGCGCCAAGCTCAAGGTTTTCTCTTACGGTCATAGTGGAGAAGACCTGTCTTCCCTCGGGCACAAGCACACAGCCAAGCTCAACTTTCCTTTCCGCAGCCATGTTTGTAATATCTGTGTCCTTGAATCTTATCTCACCAGACCATGGCTTCAGGAGCCCGGATATGCACTTCAGAAGGGTTGTTTTGCCTGCCCCGTTTGCTCCGACAATGGTAACAATCTCACCAGGGTTTACATGCAAAGAAACCCTTCTCAGCACCTTAATGCTTCCATAACCTGCCTCTATGTTTTTAATACGTAACATACTCAAAAATCTCAAATCATAAATCTAAAATCTAAAATCTTAAATCTCAAAGCCCTTCCTCCCCAAGATATACCCTTATTACCTCTTTATTCTTCTGAATGTCAAGTGGACTGCCTTCGGCTATCTTTTCACCGTAACTGAGGACCATAATCTCATCGGAAATCTTCATTACCAAAGACATATCATGCTCAACGATAAATACCGTTATTCCCGTATCTCTTATGTCACTGATTAATCTGCCAAGCTCTGCTGTTTCTCTGATATTAAGTCCTGCAGCAGGTTCATCAAGTAGGAGAAGCCCTGGCTTTTGTGCAAGGGCACGGGCAATCTCAACGATTCTCTGTTGTCCATAGGCAAGGGATGTTGCCTCTTTATTAGCAAGTTCAGCAATACCAAGCCTTTCAAGCACCCCAAAAGCCTCCTGCCTTGCAAATCGGTTGTCCCTTCTTGAAGCAGGCAGATTCAGCATTCCGGCAATAAAGCCTGTTTCGGTGTGCTTGTGGAGTCCTACCATCACATTTTCAAGCACCGTCATGCCATGAAATAGATTAATCTGTTGAAAGGTCCTTGCTATACCAAGCTCTGCAATTTTGTAAGGCATAAGACCCTGAATCTCGCTACCCTCGTATATTATCGTTCCATTGTCTGGTCTTATCTGGCCCGAAATGAGGTTAAACAGGGTTGTCTTTCCAGCACCATTTGGACCAATAAGGGCCTTTATAGAACCCTCTGGCACATTAAAAGAAACACCTTTTACTGCCTCAAGCCCACCAAAAGATTTACTTACACCTTTCACCTGTAAAATATCAACCAAACTCCCTACCCCCTGCTCCCTATTCCCTGCTCCCTATTTTAATAATTCCCTCTGGTGCAAAAAGCATGATAATAATCAACACTGCCCCAAACACGGCATCGTCGTATGAACCAAAGTAGCCTCTCAGAGATAAAAAGTTTAAAATCACGGATGTAATCAGTCCTCCCCAGAGGCTTGCCATACCACCTGCTGCCACTATTGCAACATAACGGACAGACTTCATGACCGATGATTCTCCCGGACCTATACCACCATTGAAATGGGTAAGGAATGCACCTGCTGCTGCAGCAATGACCGCGCTTAAAACAAATACCCTTAACTTATATCCTGCTGTATCTATTCCCACTGCCTCTGCAGCATCCTCTGAACCATGAATAGCCCTTAGTGCCCTGCCAACCCTCGAATTGATAAGGTTCAGAAGAAGATATATCACTATCAGCAACATTGCTGCGGCAATATAATAGTTCATTCTCTTCGTATCCATTTCACCATCAATACTGACACCAGGAAAAAGCTGAAAACCAGGCACATCTGATATACCATCAGCCTCACCGAATATAGCAGTGCCAAGAACAACTCTATAAATAATTATCCCGAATCCCAGTGTGGCCATTGCAAGATAATGTCCTTTAAGCTTCAGAACCGGAATACCTATCAAATATGCAATCACTCCAGCCAGAACTATGGCAGTTAAAACACCTATCCAGGGATGAAAGCTCAATATCCTGTCTCCGTATAAATCTTCCCTCATTACAAGAACTCCAAGCCTATCAAGGAACTTTATAAATTGATTTCCCTTATAGGGCAAAAGATTAAAGGTTGAAAGCACGGCTGTTGAATACCCACCGATTGCAAAAAATCCTGCATGACCAAGGGATATCTGCCCCGCATATCCCATTAATAAAACCAGCCCAAGCACAACCATACTGTAGTAAAAGGACATGGTAAGCTGGGTAAGATAGTAAGACCTGCCCACGGCATGGGTTAACAAATCCACCCCTGTTACCAAGAGCGTAAAGATTAAGATATGAAGATAATTTTTTCTCATAATAAAATTTTAAACCTCTGAGAACACAGAGAAAAAAACAAATCCCGATATCTCAAATACCTAAATCACAAATCTAAAATCTGAAATCTGAAATCAAAATTCCTTCAGTGCCAGTTCTTCTTTACTACCGAAAAGCCCGCCTGGACGGAAAAATAGTATCAACAGCAATATTGATATTGCTATTGAATCTTTATATGCTGAAGGGAGCACCCAGACACTGAATGATTCAATAATACCAAGCACAATACCACCTGCCAGAGCAGCCAGATAATTGCCCAGTCCACCAAGTATTGCGACTGTAAAACCCTTGATTGCAAGAGGAACCCCCATATTGTATTGACTGTAAGTTATTGGAGATACAACACAACCAGCCAGCGCTCCTATGCCTGCACTAAGCATAAAAGACAGGGTCACCATATTCCTGGTTTTAATTCCACACAGCCTTGCAGCATCACGATTTGCTGAACAGGCGCGCATCTGGCGGCCATATCGAGTTAACCTGAAGAATGCCTGAAGGCCCAGGACCATAACCGAGCATATACCTATAACCCATAAAACCTGCGGTGAAACCCTTGCTCCAAGGATAGAAACAGATGTAACCTCATTTCCGGTAAAATAGGGCAATGCCCTTACATTTTCACCCCAGATAGAAAGAGCTGCCTCACGAATTACAATAGAAAGACCAATTGTGATTATTATCATTCTTAGTATGCTCGAAGATTCAATCCATCTGAAAAACAATATCTCAATGATAGCACCAAAAATCATTGTTACAATTACAGCTAAAATTATGGCCAATGACAGAGGCATATAGGCAGTAAAGCTAATGGCGAGCATACCGCCGAGCATAACAAACTCACCCTGGGCAAAGTTTATGATACCGGTGGTGTTGTAAATAATATTGAACCCTATGGCAACAATAGCATAAATAAAGCCATAGGTAAGCCCTGCAGCTATGTATTGGAAAAGAAGATCTAAATTCATAGAGAGATATTATACTAAAAATCGGAAGGCCATTTCTTTTTTAGGGTGTAGGGAGTAGGGGGTAGGGAGCAGGCAAGTTCTACACCCTACCCCGTTAGATTATTTTTCAAGCAATGTGAATTTTCCGTTTTTAACGGTAAGCATTACAAAGGAGTTTATGTCAAGACCGTTGTGGTCTTTGGGGCTGAAGTTAAATACACCATCTATGCCAACAAAGCCTTTCATGTTTTCAATAGCATCCCTCACCTTTTCCTTGTCAAAACCTGCCTTCTTAATAGCCTCTACAAGTATCATTAATGCATCGTAGGCATGCCCACCAAAGGTGCTCACCTCCTCATGAAACCTTGATTCATACTCTCTTTTATATTTCATTAATATTGGTTTCTGAGGGTCGCTATCAGGCAAAGAATCAACCACAAGCAACCTGCCTGCTGGAAAGATAATACCCTCTGCAGCAGCCCCGGCAGCCTTTACATACTTGATATTTCCAAAGCCATGGCTCTGAAACAGCGGGACATTAAAGCCAATCTGCCTCATATTCTTTGCTATGATTGCCTGAGCAGGCACAATAGACCAGTTAACCACAGCATCTACACCCTTTGCCTTTAACTTTGTAACAAGGGCGGTCAGGTCTGTGGCCTTTTTATCATAGACCTCGCTTATAACAATGTCTATTCCATACTCAGGGGCAATCTTTTCAAGCTGAGCCTTTCCTGCCTTGCCAAAACCGGTATTACCAACTACTACTCCGATCTTCTTTATGCCCATCTTCTGCATCTGCATAAAGATCTTTCTTGCAGCAAAGCTGTCTTTCTGAGGAGTCTTGAATACATATTTAGCAACTGGATTAACAATCTTTTCTGCTGCAGCACAGGATATGCAGATGGTTCTTCCCTTCTCACAGATGCTCTTGATCTTAAGGGTTTCACCACTTGTTGATGGCCCTATTATGGCAAAGACCCTTTCTTCCTCTATTAACTGCTTTGCGAAGGAGATTGCCTTGCCAGGATTGGCACCGGAGTCTTTGATAATAAGCTCAACCTTCCTGCCATTAATACCACCTTTTGAGTTCACCTCATCAACTAACATCTTCAAGGTATTGGCCTCTGGAGCACCAAGAAAAGAGGCAGGACCGGTTACAGCCAGTATTGCACCAATTTTGATGGTGTCAGCAGCCATTGCAGGTGCAACAAGCAAACAAACAATTGCAAACATCAATAACAAAGACTTAAAAATCCTCATAAACACCTCCTATGAATTTTAGGGGGGGTAGGGTGTAGTTAACAAAAACTTACTACCCCCTGTACGCTACACCCTGAGCCCTATATTTTATACAGTTCTTCTCCCTTTAAGATCTTAACCCCTGCTGATTGAAGGGCTTCTATGGCAGAGTCTATATCATCAAACCTGAATATGATTATGGCGTGCTCACCGCTACTCTGCACAAAGGCATACATATACTCTACATTTATTCCCCTCTCACCCAGTGTCTTGAGAATCCCTGCAAGTCCACCAGGTCTGTCAGGCACCTCAATGGCTATCACCTCGGTTCTCCCCACTGTAAAGCCATTGTTTTTTAAGATTGTCTTGGCCTTTTCTGTATCATTGACAATAAGGCGAAGGATACCAAAATCTGATGTATCAGCAAGCGAGAGAGCTCTTATATTTATTCCAGCATTTGCCAGAAGTCCAGTAACCTCTGCAAGCCTCCCGGATTTGTTTTCAAGAAATATGGAAATCTGTTCAACCTTCATCACTCACCTCCTATGACTTTCTTTTGTCAATTACCCTTTTTGCCTTACCCTCGCTGCGCTGAATACTGCGAGGCTCAACCAGTTTTACCCTGCATGATACAGACAGCGTCTCCTTTAGTTCCTGTTCAATCTTCTTAGACAATCTCTCAAGCACCTTTATCTCATCAGAGAAGATCTCCTCACTTACCTCTACCTGAACCTCCATCACATCAAGAGCCCCCTCCTTATCAATAATTATCTGATAATGAGGCTCCACCCCTTCAATGCTCATCAGTACATGCTCAATCTGGGATGGAAAGACATTAACCCCCCTGATTATCAGCATATCGTCGGTTCTACCCTTTATTTTTTCCATCCTGTAGAGGGTTCTTCCACAGGTGCAGGGCTCTGTAATAAGGCGAGTAATATCCCTTGTTCTGTATCTGATAACAGGAAAGGCCTCCTTTGTGAGTGTTGTAAAAACAAGCTCACCTGTTTCGCCAGGTGGAAGAACCTCTCCAGTGTCGGGATCAATTATTTCAGGTATAAAATGGTCTTCAAATATATGAAGTCCTCTTTTTTGCTCAATACACTCCACAGAAACCCCTGGCCCTATAATTTCACTGAGCCCATAAATATCTATAGCATCTATTCCAAGTTTACGCTCTATCTCTTCCCGCATATTCTCACTCCAGGGTTCTGCCCCGAATACCCCAACCCTTATTTTCAACTCAGAGGGGTCTATTCCTTCCTGCTTCATAACATCTGCAATATTAAGGGCATAAGATGGAGTGCAGGTAAGCACAGTGGAGCCAAAATCCTTCATAATCATTATCTGCCTCTTTGTATTTCCACCTGAGATGGGGATAACAGTGGCACCAAGCCTTTCAGCCCCATAATGAAAACCAAGCCCCCCTGTAAACAACCCGTATCCATAGGCATTATGAACCACATCGCCTCTGTGAACCCCTGCGCAGGCAAGGGTTCTTGCCATCAGTTCTGACCAGGTATCTATATCTCTCTTTGTATAGCCAACAACGGTTGGTTTTCCAGTGGTTCCTGAAGATGCATGAACCCTGACGACCCTCTCAAGGGGCACAGTGAAAAGGCCAAAGGGATAGTTATCTCTGAGGTCCTCTTTGGTGGTAAAGGGCAGCCGCCTTAAATCATCAAGTCTCTTTATATCCTCTGGCCTTACTCCAGCCTCATTCATCTTTTTACGATAGTGCTCTACAGTTGCATATACCCTCTCTACTACATTCTGTAGCCTTTTTAACTGGATAGCCTCAAGTGCCTCCCTTGTCATGGTTTCGTACTCTTCATTCCAAATCATGGGCAACCTCCTTTTAACTGCAGGGTGTAGGCAGTAGGGGGTAGGGCATATAGAAATTTTACTACTACTTATACCCTACACCCTATTCCCTACACTTTACTGCCTGCCTTTATCAGTTCTCTTCCCCTTTTAAAGGCCTCAAGGTTGACATCAACAAACTGCTTTTTAATGCGGCTTTTTATTATATCAAAAAACACCTCTTCTTTAACCGGTAAAAACCCTGAAAGCATTCCAACAAGGATGACATTTACCACCCTGACCTCTCCTATCTCCTTTGCCATCTGGAAGGCATCCACAGGAAAGACCTCAACGCCCAGCCCTTTGAGCCTTTCCAGGATATCCTCAGGATAGTTCATCAACCCGGTGGCTACAGAAAGTGGATATATCTTCTGGGTATTCACTATCACCTTTGACTCTGGCTTGAGATAATTAATATATCTGAGGGACTCCATAAGCTCGAAGGATACCTGAATGTCAGCATCTCCTGATTCTATCAGGGGGGAGTAGACCTTCTCTCCAAATCTAAGATGCGCCTCCACCGCTCCTCCTCGCTGAGCCATCCCATGAACCTCGCTCTTTTTCACATCAAGTCCTGTCTCAAGTAGTGCGTCCGATGTAATCTCGGAGGCAAGCACTATCCCCTGCCCACCAACACCTGTAAAAAGTATGTTCGTTGTATCAGACATCCTGCCCTACCTTTTTTATTGCATTAAATCTGCAGACTATCTCACATTCTCCACAACCTGTACAGAGCACCTCGGAAATCACTGAAACCCCTTTCTGATTCTTCCTTCCCCTTTTAGCGGCTTCTTCCTTAGAAATCGCACTCCATGAGATAGCAGGACAACCAAGGCCCAGACAAACCCTGCAGCCTGTGCAAAGCTCTGTATCCACACTGTAAAGGGGCCTCTTTGACCTTCTTACCTCGGGAAGCAATGCACAGGGTGCCTTTGATATGATTACCGATGGTTCATCAACCTTCAGTTCTTCCTTTATGGCCTTTTCTGCCTCGTCTATCCTGTGTGGATTTATTACCTGAACCCTTCTTATGCCTATTGCCCTGCAGAGCTTTTCAAGGTCTATCTCTACCGTGTCTTCACCCATTGCGGTTTTTCCTGTGGCAGGGTTTTCCTGATGTCCTGTCATTGCAGTTGTGCGGTTGTCAAGGATTATAATGGTGGAACTTCCTCTGTTGTAAACCATATCTATTAAGGGTGTGATACCCGAATGAATAAAGGTGGAATCCCCTATTACAGCCACCACCTTACCCTTTACATCTTCCCCAAGAGCCTTTTCAATACCGTGTGCTACTCCAATGCTGGCTCCCATACATACGCAGGTATCCATAGCAGAAAGCGGTTTCAGTGCCCCAAGTGTATAGCAACCTATATCACCAGATACGAACACCTTAAGTTTTGACAGGGTATAAAAGACCCCCCTGTGGGGGCATCCAGGACACATGGCAGGTGGCCTTGGTGGAAGCTCTACAGACTGAAAGAGTTTTTTCTCTTTACCGGTTATAGCCTTTTTAATCCTGTACTGATCAAGCTCACCAAAGGCAGGTATGACATCCTTCCCTGTACATTCAATACCCATTGCCTTGATCTGTAACTCAATAAAGGGGTCAAGCTCTTCCACCACATATAGCTTTTCAACCTGCCCTGCAAACTCCTTTATTAGCCTTTCAGGCAGGGGATAAACCATTGAGAGCTTCAGCACAGAAGCCTCCGGAAATGCCTCCCTCACATAACAATAGCTAACCCCTGATGTAATAAATCCCGTTGCTTTATCACCCCAGAATATCTTATTTTCGTTAAAATCGTTAGCAAACTCCTTTAAAGAGTTTATCCGCTCATGAAGAACCAGTTTTCTCCTACGAGCATGTACCGGTAGCATAACAAACTTCTCAGGCATTTTATTTATTTTCTCAGGCTTTTCGGGATTAATCGGCTCTTCAGTAAAAACAATTCCCTTCACATGGGATATCCTTGTGGTGGTTCTCAAAAGCACAGGTGTGTCGAACTGCTCACTTATCTCAAATGCAAGCTTTGTAAACCTTCTGCACTCCTCAGAGTCTGAGGGCTCAAGCATGGGCACCTTTGCTGAAATGGCATAGTTACGGTTGTCCTGCTCGTTCTGGGAGCTGTGCATTGAGGGGTCGTCAGCCGTAACCACCACGAGTCCGCCAACCACACCAGTGTAAGCAGCTGTAAACAGAGGGTCAGCCGCAACATTAAGACCCACATGCTTCATTGAAGCCATTGCCCTTACCCCTGCAAAGCTGGCACCCAGTGCAACCTCAAGTGCCACCTTTTCGTTTGGAGCCCATTCAGAGTAAATCTCCTCGTAGGCTGTAAGGTTTTCCAGTATCTCTGTGGATGGAGTGCCGGGATAGGCTGAGGCAACCCTTACGCCTGCCTCGTAAGCCCCCCTTGCAATTGCCTCATTTCCAGACAAAAAAACCTTCTTCATTTACCTTTCCTCATCACATTCTCTGGATAAAATGCATTGTAGATGATATGTTTTATAAGGCTTTTTTGTCAAGAAAAAAGGAATACAAATTAAAAATAACAGGTTTCAATGAAGTTAAATGAATATACCCTGCTGCAAGACTATGGGGTTAGCGCTTGCTGTGCATATTCAAGACAGGTTGTATGGCGAAAGCCTTTAGATTGTTATTTTCAATCCAGATTGCCAAACTTTTAGCTGAGGATGGGACAGAAAATCCTCTTACTTTTATATTTAAAACACCATATATTCTAAACTTATTGAATTTCTCATTTGACAATGCCTTGTCAGCCTTGAGGATTAGGAACCTATCACCCTCTCTAATTCTAAGGTATATTCCAATGAGTTTTAGACTGTAGTCCTTATATATCATAAAATCCATTAAATTAACTGACTTGAAGCTAATGGGCCTCGCCAATACCGAATTAAGCTCAACCTTAATATCACCGAAACTCTTTTTTAATCTAATACCACGAATTGTATTTAGTTTCTCATATTTTCTGACAGGCTCATGTATTCTATTTTTTTTAACTCTCTTCGACTCTTTGTTAAAAAAAAATATTAACAAAACAATTAAAGTCAGTACTGTTATAAGAAAAGTCCTATAGACACTACTCTTTTTCATAATTTACAGCAAAAATAAGGGCAGCCTGTTGGCTGCCCTTAAATTTTACAAATAGTTAACCTTATTGCGTAGTAGAGCCAAAAGAGGCGGGCAATGTTCCCGTACCTGTAAGTGTCACCTGTGTGGGGAAGTTGTTTATATTTAAATATTCGGTATCTGTGTAGGTACAGGTCTGAGTGTTTGGATCATAACTCTCACCTGGATCCTGTTGCTGTCCATAGCATGCTGTCTGAAGGTCTACCTCACACATTCCTGTTGTGGGATTATATGTACCCTCATAACAGTCAATATTACCAAGATAGGTCATGTTAGTATCACCACATACTCCCCTATATTCATCATACCATGTGTTTGGTGGACAAATTGGTGCACTTTCACAATTACCTGATGAATAATCATACCAACTACCAGATGGACAGCTACCACTTGCTTGCATCTCGCATTGCCAGGTCATAGGATTGTAGGTCATACCAGAGGTATTACACTGGTATTTTGGCATTGTGTAGTCGTTTATACAGATTGTGTTACCATTTAAGTCAGTCCCAGGGTACATGTCATTGTCGAAACAAATATCTGCACCTTTAACAATCCACTTTGCAAGTAGTGTATGGGTATAGTTGTTTGTAAGCGGGTCACCTGCTGTTATATCTGCATCTGTAATTGCACACAGATTTATACTACTGCCTGAATTGATTGACAGAAGACAGGGGGTAACAAGCTGGTCAGTTACATTGTTGTTGCTTGAATTCAAAAGTTCAAACTCAGTTTCTGCATTAATAAGATAGGGCTTAACCTGATAATTCATATAGCCGTTGCTCTGACCATTGTTATAATGATTATCGTATATGATTATATCTTTTTTTTCTGAATAGACGCCTGTGTTAGAATCAAAGGTTCCTCCAAGGCCGGCAAGAGCAAAATACTTGTCATTACCAGTAGCGGGGTTTGGATCAATTTGTACACCAGCTATCAGCAGATTCGAGTCATTGGTATTGAAAAAGTTTGTAAAAGCAGCTCCTCCATTTAGTTGTGCATATACTCCATCTAAATTAAACATGGCAGAATATAAACTACCCCAGTTATTAATAGACTGTGCAGGAAATTCATCTGGTCTATTTGAAATATCATAAGAAGACGGGTCTCCATCAAAAACTGGTTCATAAGCTGGAGAAGAAAGTAAAACCTCACTTAAAGAACCAAGGCTCGTAGAAATAGGTGAAGAAAGGCTCCAGGTTCCTCTTAACATCGTAAGTGTCACAGAGTTTGAGCCTGGGTCAAGTTTACCAAATGAACATACCGTCTCCAGTCTGTCGCTTGAAACTTTATTATTCGGGTCACCCCTGTACTGAGTAGCACAAACCCTCGTATAGGTTGGAAACAGAGCAAACGAGGCTGTTGGATTGTTTGTATCAATCAATGCCTTTTCTTCGTTTACCTTTATGAGATTGTGCATTGAATCGGTATTCCACTGTGTAACATTAACTAGTATGTGGGTAGTTACATCTGATAGCACTGCAGACTGAACATCCCCCTGTGGAAGCTTAAAAGAAACACTCAGCCTTGCAGTCCTGTCAGTGCTGTTACTGGAATCATTCATTGAAGTCTTACTACTTGAGCTTCCTCCACAACCATATACCACCAAAAAAATGGATAACAGTAAAACTGTGCTAAATAAACTCTTAAATGAAAAACCGCTCTTGCCCATCTGGCCATCCTCCTTTCAAAAATAGTAGAGAAATCTTTATTTTAAATTTTTAAGTTAATAAACCTTTACCTCTCACCTCCTCTTTTAATTTTATGTTAAATACTTAAATGCATTGTTACTGAATAATCACATCTATTCCTGTCTGACCACTTACTGTTACTGTTTTTAATTCTTCGGTAGTGTCAAAGCCATCACTTACCACCACTTTTATCTCTATGCTTCCATTGGTATCTGGTGTCCAGTCAAAACTGCTGTCATTACTAACTAAAACATTATTTATGTACCAGCTATAGGACAAACTGTCACCGTCCGGGTCTGTTGCATCTATTGATAGGGTGACAGTTTCACCAAGATTGGCAGTATCTGGCACATTAAAACTCGTTATCTCAGGAGGGTTGTTACCCACACTTATAGCCTTAGTTAGCTGTGTCTGATCATACCCATCAGAAACAGTCAAAGTTATATTACAAATCACCTTGGTGTCTGGAGCTGTCCAGGAAGGACTTTGTGCTGTGCTGTCAGAGAAGGTGCCACCGCAATTATCGCTCCATAAGAAGGTTAAAGCATCATTGTCCTGGTCAGATGCTTCAGCTGTAAAATTAATGGTCTCACTAATATGTGCAGAAGAAGGGACATCCATAATTGTTATTTGTGGTGGGTTGTTAATTACAGATATTGTATAGGTTGCTTGTTGAGTATTCTGACCATCTGAGACCGTAAGAGTAATGGTGCAGGATGTAGGTATTGATGGTGCAGTCCAAGTTGGGTTTTCAGCAGTATTGTCAGAAAATGTTCCGTTACAATCGTCACTCCATGTGTATGTAAGTGGGTCATTGTCTGGGTCAAAGGTATAGGAATATAAAACTGTGTCTGTCCCTTTGGATATCTGTACATTTGCATTTATTGCCACCGTTGGCGCTTTATTAGCATAAACATTTATAACAATAGACTGCTGCAGAGGCTGATTATTACCATCATCAACAGTAATGCTTATGTTACACGAAGTGACATTTTGCACTACAGGGGCTGTCCATTGAGAATTACTTATTGAACTATCAGAGAAAATGCCTCCACAGTCATCACTCCAGTTGTAAGATATAGTATCACCATCAGGGTCGTAGGCATTTACAAAAACATTGTAGGTCTTTCCAGAACTTGCAACTGATGGCCCATAAAGGCCCTGAATCACTGGTGGTCTATTATCAGGGGATACATAAATAATTATATTAGCAGAACCTGTACCATTACCATCACTGGCAGTTACTGTTAATTGACATTCAGTTTGCTGATTTACCTGAGGAGCTGTCCACTGAGGAATACTTGCGGAACTGTCAGAGAAGGTGCCACCACAGTTATCACTCCAGCTATAGGTGATGGGGTCACCGTCAGGGTCAAATCCCCAGGCATATACATAAGTGTTACCTCCAGAAAGAAGGCTGGTAAAATCAGAATAGGCATAAACCTCAGGCGGTGTATTCTGCAAGTTTATAGGTTTCATGGTAACTATTGTGCCATCATCTAAGTCTTCATCAATGTCAATGTTTCCATCAACATTAAAACTTGCATCTACTTGTTCGCTTCCAGCCATTAGGTTATAAGGTTGATTACATAAAACATCTAAGTTGTATTGACCATTAGAGTCGGTTATTCCAAATACTACGCCATAAAAACTATCATCTGAAGGAATTGCCTGAACCAAACGGTCGGCTACAGCTGAACCATTACGCACTACTGTTCCTGTAACTTTACACTTATAGGGGTTTGTGATGACTAAGGTTCCCAGGTCATAACATCTATTTGATGAATCAGTGCCACCAGATGCCTGGATGGTTTTAGTTTTCCAGTAAAATGTAAATGGATCCGGGTATTCAATAGTAACCGTAGGAGTCTGTGATAAACTGTTTTGTGTATGAACAAATTCTATGCTGTAATTTCCACTATCATCAGTATAACCATAGCCTCCTCTGAAGCCATCAATAGTAGCACTGTTTTCGGAAATATCTGTTAACTCTAATGAGATATACTTTACAGGGCTTCCATCGCCATACTCAACCTTTCCACTAACACAGCTTTCCTGTACACAACCTGCAGCAACATAATCAAGATTGTACCAACGATAGTCCATAATCACATCCGTGCCAGTAAGCACTGCATAAGTACTCCCTTCACTACAAAAGGCAGGATCAACAAGCCTCTCAGTATCCTCGATTATTCCATCACGATTGGAGTCGTTATATAAAGTTGCATACCCCAAAAGGTTCCACTTACCGTCTCTCAAAAAGTAAAATCCCACCTGCACACCTGGAGTATTAGGGTCAGCGTCACAAGTAATTAGAGAGCAATTCTCTATCAGTCTCTTTACTCTTATATCCTGAACCGCTGCTTGAGCATCTATAGATGCCCCGGAAAGAGTTAAAGGTTCTCCCGTGTCTGTCTTAATTTCTACATAATCAAAACCTGTTGAAGCAAGACGGTTGCCAGAGGCATCAATTTCAGATGGAAATCTCTTTGAATCATTCTGATCAGCTGGGTCATAGTTTTTAATATTGATCTTTATAGTTTTTATACCACTTGCAGCCAGCCTTCTTGCTGGTAAATCCATCTGCCATATTACCTTTAAATTTGATAAATCTGAACTATTATTAAGAGAACTTGCGGACCTGCTATTTGTAAATGAGGTTATAGATTTATTACCCTGTTTATCTTGAACAACTGCAATACTTATTGTGTCAGCAGGTTGATTATTAACAGATGATGCAGTCAAATCTGTCAAGTCTAACGAACTTGGCACCGGAATTTCTTCTGTTAAATAAGCATCAAGTAAGGCTTTTATATTAAGATTTTCTATTTCTGATGGTGAATTATATGTAATGGTTTTACTATACTCTGTGTAACCATCTTTCTTTATTGATATGACAAGGTATCCACCATTGCTTACAGTTTTTATCTGAGCACTAAAAAGCCCCTTGTCTGTAGAAGAAGTTGTAACAGTATCTATTACCTTATCTTTATTGTTATATGAACTTATCTTAACTATAGCGTTATCTACAGGACCTATAGT
>CAZEYP010000049.1:0-15084 GCA_964515925.1 uncultured Nitrospirota bacterium | reverse complement strand
CAGAAATTTGTAAAAAACATAAAATGGCTTTGTGGAAAATTCAAAACCAAAGATGTGGTCCTGCATTCCTTCAATCATCTGTCTTCAAGCAAGTCATCTCCAGAAACAGCAAAGGCCATACTCGATGAGGCAGTAGAAAGACTAAAGCGTACAGGATACTCTGTTAAGACCACACCCTTTGGGTATTTTCACGAGTTTAAGATTCATGTGGCCGGCGACTCACTTGCCAAGGTGTTTAAGGAGTTTTAGACCCCACTAAACACTCATAACTCCCTACCCCCTGCACCCTACACCCTACACCCTACACCCTGTCTTTCATACCCCCTACACGCTACCCCCTACCCCCTAAATTATCATTTGCTAAAAAACAATACAAAAAATTAAAATATTTTGATGTATCCAGACAAAGAAAAATTCCTTGAGCTGTCAAAAAAAGGTAACCTTATACCACTTTATACCGAGGTTTTTGCAGACCTTGAAACTCCGGTTTCTGCATACCTTAAGGTGGCTGACGCACCATCCTTTCTCCTTGAGAGTGTGGAAGGTGGGGAAAAATGGGGGAGGTATTCTTTTGTTGGAACAAATATAAAGAGGATTATCCGCTCAAAGGGCTCTGTGGTGGAGGTCGTTGAGGGAAAGGAAATTATCAGTCAAATTAAAGATACTGACCCCCTTAATATCCTTAAGTCCGAACTTTCAAGATACAAGCCTGCCACTGACAATGAACTGCCAGTTTTTTACGGTGGTGCTGTGGGATATATCGGCTATGAGATGGTCAGGTTTTTTGAGCGTGTGCCAGACAGGGAAAAGCCCACTATCGGTGCCTATGATATGTTTTTTATGATTCCGGAGATAGTGCTCATATTTGACAATCTAAAGCATCGTCTAAAAATCGTCACACCTGTATTTGTAGAGGATGACCCTGAAAAGGCATATGAGGAAGGCATAAAAAGACTTAAAGGAATAAGACAAAGGCTAAAAGGCCCTGTTAAGGATATAAATGACAAATATAATACTGAATTAAATGACTTTACCTCTTCCTTTGGCTCTAAAGAGGCCTTTCAGGATGCTGTCAGAAGGGTAAAAGAATATGTAAGGGCAGGCGATGTGGTTCAGGTTGTAATCTCCCAGCGATTCGAGCGACCCTGCGATGTCCATCCCTTCAACATCTACAGGGCATTAAGGGTGATAAATCCATCTCCCTATATGTTTTATCTTGACACTGGAGACACCCTGCTTATAGGTTCATCCCCTGAGATACTCGTCAGGCTTGAGGGAAGAAAGATTGTGCTAAGACCCATTGCTGGAACCAGAAGGCGGGGCAGAAGCGATGAAGAAGACCGTGCCCTGGAGGCTGAACTGAGGGCAGACCCAAAGGAGATTGCCGAGCACATAATGCTTGTTGACCTTGGCAGGAACGATGTGGGAAGGGTGGCAGAGATTGGAAGCGTCAGGGTGACGGAGCTTATGACTGTAGAGAGATACAGCCATGTAATGCATCTTGTATCAAATGTTGAGGGAAGGCTTAAAGACGGCCTTGATGCCTTTGATCTGTTAAGGGCCTGTTTCCCTGCTGGCACTGTCACAGGTGCTCCAAAGGTTCGGGCAATGGAGATAATAGATGAGCTCGAACCTGTAAAGCGTGGGCCCTATGCAGGCTCTGTGGGGTACTTCAGTTATTCGGGAGATATGGATATGTGTATCACCATCAGAACACTGATTGTCAAGGATGGTATGCTATCTGTTCAGGCGGGTGCCGGCATTGTGGCCGACTCTGTGCCCGAGCTTGAATATAAAGAGACAGTGAATAAGGCTATGGGTATGATGAAGGCCGCCCAGATGGCACGCACAATAGGAGGTGAGTGATGCTTTTAATGATAGACAATTACGATTCCTTTACCTACAACCTTGTTCAGTATCTGGGAGAACTGGGTGAAGAGATACAGGTGTTCCGTAACGACAGGATTACCATAGAGGAGATAGAAAAACTGAACCCCGAAAGGATTGTTATCTCACCAGGTCCCTGCACCCCCCGTGAGGCAGGTATCTCTGTTGATGTGATAAAGCACTTTGCAGGCAAGAAGCCCATACTTGGTGTTTGTCTTGGTCATCAGTCTATTGGTTTTGCCTGGGGGGCAGAGATTGTCAATGCTAAAACCCTTATGCACGGAAAGACCTCCATGATTTACCATGACGGCAAGAGCATCTTTTCAGGGCTTCCAAATCCCTTTGAGGCTACCCGTTATCATTCCCTGGTTATAAAAAAAGATACCCTTTCTGATGAGTTTACAATAACTGCCTGGACCGATGATGGAGAGATAATGGGTATAAGACATAGGCGGTATGTTCTGGAGGGTGTGCAATTTCATCCTGAATCCATACTTACCACTGTAGGAAAGGACCTGTTAAGGAATTTTCTTAAAATAAAAACACCGGTATGGGAGGACGGCAATGATTAAGGAGGCAATCAATATTCTGGTGCAGGGGATCAACCTCTCAGAAGATGAGATGGTTCAGTGCATGAACGAGATAATGGAGGGTAGGGCAACAGATGCGCAGATTGGGGCATTTCTTACTGCCCTCAGAATAAAGGGAGAGACCGTTGAAGAGATTGCTGGTGCTGCAAGGGTGATGAGACAGAAGGCTGACCGTATCAGAGCCCCTGAAGGAGTGGTCGATACCTGTGGCACCGGAGGCGACATGGCTCATACCTTTAATGTCTCCACCACCACTGCAATAGTGGTGGCAGCAGCAGGTGTGCCAGTGGCAAAGCATGGAAATCGCTCGGTGTCAAGCAAGTCAGGAAGTGCCGATGTGCTTGAAGCACTTGGAGTAAAGATTGACCTGCCCCCTGAGAAGGTTCAGATGTGTCTTCAGGAGACCGGATTTGGCTTCCTCTTTGCACCTCTTTTTCATCCTGCCATGAAGTATGCTATTGGACCAAGAAGGGAGATGGGTATAAGAACCATATTCAACATTCTTGGCCCGATAACAAACCCGGCAGGGGCAAAACGGCAGATCCTGGGGGTGTTTTCAGACCGCCTTACCGAGCCCCTTGCTCAGGTGCTTGGCAGACTGGGTGCTGAGGATGTGATGGTAATTCATGGTGAGGATGGTCTTGATGAGGTCACCATCACCGATGGCACAAAGGTAAGCAGACTTAAAAATGGAGAGGTTGAGAGTTTTATCGTCTCACCAGAGGACTTTGGCTTCAAAAGGGCAACCCTTGATGACATAGCAGGCGGGGATGCTGAAGAAAACGCAGGTATAACCATTGGAATACTTAAGGGTGAAAAGGGGCCTAAAAGGGATATGGTGGTGATGAACGCTGCCCTGACCCTTGTTGTGGCAGGCAGAACAGAAGACCTTAACGAGGCAAAGGCAATTGCCGAGGAGGCAATAGACTCAGGTGCCGCCATAAGGAAGCTTGAGGAGATAAAAGAGGTAACACAGAAGATTTAAGATTTAGGATTTAGGATTTCAGATTTAAAGTTTGTGATTTGGGATTTAGAAATTGGAATTTGTTTAGGTATCAGAATTTAAGATTTAGGATTTGTTGTGTAATAATTTGAAGACAGGGCGTAGGTGTAATATAAATGACTACTCCCTACACGCTACACCCTACTCCCTGCTTTTTTAGTTTTATGATTAACATTGCAGTCATAGGTGTTGGTTATCTTGGAAGGCATCATGCCCGTGTGTTTTCAGAGCTTCCTGATGCCAGGCTTGTTGCTGTGGTTGATACTGACATAAAGAGGGCGTCAGAGATAGCAGAAAAACATGGGTGCAGGGCTGTTTCTTCCTTTGCAGAGATACTTGACGAGGTTGATGCTGTTAGCATTGTCACTCCAACCACCAAGCATTACCAGATAGCCCTTGAATGTTTGAATGCTGAAAAAGACATATTTGTTGAAAAGCCCTTTACTGTTACCGTCAGTGAGGCAGATGAGTTGATTAATGAGGCTGTAAGGCGAGACAGACTCATACAGGTGGGACATATTGAAAGGTTTAACCCTGCCATCATTAAGGCCGAAGGCATGATAGAGTCGCCTATATTCTTTGAATCCGAAAGACTCTCTCCCTTCCTTCGAAGAGGCACAGATGTGGATGTAACCCTTGATTTAATGATACATGATATTGATATAATTCTTACCCTTACAAACTCAAAGGTCAGGGATGTAAAGGCAGTTGGCAAAAAGGTGCTTACAGAGAGGCTTGATGTAGCCAAGGCCTGGATAGAGTTTGAAAACGGCATCTCGGCTCTTACCACTGCCGGTAGACTTTCAAGTGAAAAAAGGAGAATTCTCAAGGTATTTCAGGAGAACTCATATGTAATCATAGATTATCAGGAACATACAATAACCCGATATGGTAAAAGAGAGGGAGATATTTGTAGAGAAAGCTTTAAGGTTGAAAGAAAGGAGCCTTTGAAACTTGAGCTTGAAGACTTTATCAGGGCTGTGAAAAATCATGAAAGACCAAAGGTAAGCGGAGAGGATGGACGGGAGGCCTTAAGGGTGGCAATGATGATAAATGAAAAGATAAAGGAGCAGCTATGATACCAATGGTGGACCTTAAAAGGCAGTATAAGGAAATAAAGGAAGAGGTGCTTAGGGTAATAAATCAGGTCTTTGAAAGCAGCCGTTATGTGCTTGGCCCTCATGTGCACAACTTTGAACAGGCACTTGCTGAATTCCATGGAGTTTCAGATGCCGTGGGAGTTGCCTCTGGCACCGATGCCCTTAATCTTGCGCTTAAGGCTGTTGGGATAACAGGAGATGATGAGGTAATCACCACACCCTTTACATTCTTTGCCACTGTAGAGGCAGTGCTTTATCAGGGTGCCCGTCCTGTGTTTGTTGATATTGAGCCAGACACCTATAACATTAATCCAGATTTAATAGAAGAAGCTATAACAGAAAAGACAAAAGCAATCCTTGTTGTCCATCTTTTCGGACATCCTGCTGATATGTCAAAGATTATGGAGATTGCCCATAAACACAACCTTTATGTTATTGAAGACTGCGCCCAGGCATTTGGAGCTGCAATCAATGGTAAACCTGTGGGCACCTTTGGTGATATTGGTTGCTTCAGTTTTTATCCGAGCAAGAACCTTGGTGCCTGTGGCGATGGTGGTGCTGTAATAACATCAAAACCAGAGCTTGCTGAAAAAATAAGGATGTTGAGGAATCACGGCTCCAGGGGCTCCTATATTCACGAAACCATAGGGCTGAACAGCCGTCTTGACGAACTTCAGGCCGCAGTGTTGAATATAAAGCTAAAGAAGATCAAAAGGTATAATGAGGACAGAAGAACAAGGGCATCCTTTTATAGAGAAAGGCTCGAGGAAATCGTAAGATGCCCGACCGAGAAAGACAGTTACTACCATGTCTATCATCAGTACACTATATCATCACCCCGGAGAGACTGGATTAAGCAGCATCTGAACAATAAAGAAATCGGAGCAGTGGTATATTATCCTCTACCACTTCATCTTCAGAAGGCACTGGAATTTCTTGGGTATAATGAGGGCGATATGCCTGTAGCTGAGAAAGTGGCTAAAGAGGTTTTATCCCTTCCAATGTTTCCTGAACTCACCGAAGAAGAACAGACAGTAGTATGCAACTGCATAGTCGAGGCATTGAGCAATGGCTGAAGAGATAGTCCTGATACTTTCAGGTGAGGCATCAGGAGAACTCTATGGCTCAATGCTTGCTGCTGCTTTAAAGCAACTCAGGCCATCAATTGACCTCTATGGCATTGGTGGAGAACATATGAAAGTGGAAGGTGTAGAGCTTCTTGGCACAGTAACAGGGGCCTTTGGCCTGTGGGAGGCACTGTCTTCTCTTGGAAGGGTAAGGGCGCTTTATAAAAGGGTTGTAGAATTCCTCAAGACAAAACGACCACAGGTGGTTGTGCTTATAGATTTCCCTGACTTTAATCTGAAGGTAGCAGAAGTTGCTAAGTCGCTTGGTATAAAGGTGCTTTATTATGTTAGCCCCCAGATATGGGCCTGGAGAAAAAAGAGGATAAAGAAAATAAAGAGCCTCTGTGACAGGATGGCAGTTATACTGCCCTTTGAAGAAAAACTGTACAGAGATGTCTCAGTGGATGCCGAGTTTGTGGGGCATCCAATAATGGAGGTAATTGAAAGGATAAAAGGCGGCAAGAGTTTTATCAGAGAGGGCATTGAGCTTTCACCTGACAGAGAAACCCTGGCTCTTTTGCCTGGAAGCAGGGGTTCTGAACTGAAGCGTCATCTGCCTTTATACCATTCAGTGATCAGGGAGCTAAAAAGAAAGTATCAGAATATGCAGTTTGTGATGCCACTGGCTGAAAACCTTGATATTAATGAGTTCCATAGAATAGACGATCTGAAAGCCGAGGGAGTCAGAGTTCTTAAAGGTAAAGCCACAGAGGCATTGATTGCTGCTGATTACGCCCTGATTGCCTCTGGCACTGCCACACTTCAGGCTGCACTTATTGGCACACCCATGGTGGTTGTCTATAAGCTTTTCCCTTTAACCTATCTTATAGGCAGGATGATTGTTGATGTAAAGTTTATAAGCCTTGTAAACATCCTCTCAAAGAACCGTGAAGTCGTAAAGGAGCTTATCCAGTGGCAGGCAAACAGGGAAAATGTAATTAAAGAGCTTGACAGGATTATAAAGGATGAGTCAATCCGAAGGATCATGACTGAGCAGTTTGCAAAGCTCAGAGAGTTATTTCATGGATTGAGCCCTTCAAAAAGGGTTGCCGAAATGGTATGTGAGCTTGCAGGCTGGGCTGAAAAGGAGCAATAGCAGGCCATGTACCTGATATACTCTTTATTATATTTTCTGGCTTTCCTTGCACTTTTGCCTCGGGAGCTATCAAGAAGACCCTCAAAACTCAGGAAAAGGTGGTTGAGAGAGCGTTCGGGCTTTTTAAAACCAGTTGAAAAAAAGGGTGATTTAAAAACAGTATGGATACATGCTGTTTCAGTGGGTGAAGCAATAGCTGCCCGTGCTGTAATAAAAAAGCTAAGGGAAAAGGAAAATATAAAGATTGTAGTTACTACTGTTACCGATACAGGGCAGAAGATAATGCGAGCATTTCTGAGAGATAATGAAGAGCTTTTCTATGCCCCTTTTGACCTCCCCATTCCTTTAAGAAGATTTTTCAAAAATATAAACCCCGGCCTGCTTATAATTATGGAAACCGAAATATGGCCCAATATACTTAGATACGCCAGAAAGAGAAAAATACCTGTCTGTCTTGTAAACGGAAGAATTTCAGCTTCATCTTACAGGGGGTATAAGAGGATTTCCTTTTTTATAAAAAGGGTGCTGAAAAATTTTGACCTGTTGATGATGCAGACAGAGGAGGATGCAAAGAGAATTCTCAATATAGGTGCAGACAGAGAAAGGACCCTTGTGCTTGGCAATCTGAAATTTGATGTACCTGCCCCTTCAGAGAAACCAGAGTGGATGAAAAAAATAAAGCATCCTGTGATAGTTGCAGGAAGCACCCATGAAGGGGAAGATGAGATTGTGCTTGATGCGTTCAGGAAAGTGCGGAAGGCATTTAAAGATGTTGTACTTATTATTGCACCAAGGCATCCTGAGCGGTTTCATGCGGTTGCTGAACTGGTAAAAAACAGCGGGTTCAGGATGGGGCTTAGAAGTAAAGAACAATTCGAGGGGATAGATGTCCTTGTGCTTGACACAATAGGCGAGCTTTCTTCTGTGTATGGCGGGGCAGATGTAGCAGTGGTATGCGGTAGCTTTATAGAAAGGGGCGGACATAATCTCTTTGAGCCAGCGGCCTGGGGAGTTCCTGTTGTCTGTGGACCACATATGGAAAACTTTCCACTGGCAGAGGATTTTTTCAGAAGCGAAGCAGCTATCAGTGTGTCTGCAGACAGACTGAGCAGTGTAATTATTAAAATGCTTTCCGATAAAAAATATGCAAGCTCCATCGGAAATAAAGCAAAGGAGATTTATGAGGGTTACAAAGGAGTGGCTGACAGAACAATGAAAAACATAGAAAAACTCCTCTCCCCATGAATCCCTACCCCCTACTCTCTATCCGCTACCCGCTACCCCCTACTCCCTCTACTGCGTTGCCTTCACATAGGTCTCTGTGAAATGTTCAACCAGAATCGGGTTAAAGTCTCTTCCAGAGTTTTCTTTCATTAAAGATATTATCTCTTCAACCTTCCAGCTTCTTTTGTATGGTCGATGGCTGCGCAGAGCGTCAAAAAAATCAGCAATGGCTATGATCTGGCTTGCCAGATGCTGCTTTTTCTTGATCCTGTTTAATTTTGGATAACCCTTACCGTCGTACTTGATATGGTGTTCAAAGGCTGCTATGGGAGCCAGAGGTGTAATTTCATCTAAATTAAGCAGATAATCTGCCCCTTTCAGGGGGTGCTCCATGATAAGGGAGAACTCACGGTCATCTAATTTGCCCTTTTTCTCAAGAACATCTTTAGGAACAAACAACTTACCCACATCATGAAGCAGTGCAGCAATCCCTATCTCATGCACAATGAAATCATCAAATCCTATTGATTCTGCAATGAACATTGCTATAATGGCTACATTTGTTGCATGTGTATAGGTATATTCGCTGTAAGTTCTCACAGGACTCAGTAGCCTTATGAAATTTGCCTCCTGTTTTAATACGCTGAAAAAACTCAGAACAATATCCTCTATGCCTGCTACATCAAGTGTTTTAAAGGGGGATACATTTGAGTATACTGAACGGAACCTGTCAAGCTGTATTGCCCTGAAGGCAGCCAGATTCTCCGAGAAGTCTATATCTTCTTCCTTTTTATCCCTTAATGAGACGCTGACCATTCCGGTTTTTATATGGGGATAGGGTCTTATTTTTCTTTCCTTTATTGCAATGTCATATAGAAACTGCGTGAATTCAGCTTGAATGATACCCTGCTGAAAATCTACCCTGGTAACACCCTTTCGTTTTAACCTCTTTATCATATTGAGTCCGTGAATACCGCTTTCGTGGAAGGGGTGTTTATTTATCACGAGCTCTGAGTCGATAATCATTATCTGAAACAGACCTTCCTGTTTAAGTATCTCATCCAGAATATCAAAGCATTTCCTGGCATAATCCTCAACCGAAGGATGGTTCTGACCATAAAGTGAACACATGGAAAGGGCTGACATAAAGGTTGTTATAAAAAGCTTAATCTCTTTTTTATTGTTTTTCATCCCTGCTTTTCCCCTCAAGCTTTGTTCTAATTTCAGAGGCAAGTTTTGATAACTTCTGATTCTTCGACTTCAAAGCCATTTCTATAAGTTCGGAACTTTCATTATATGAGAAGTTTGTAAGTGTTCTTAAGACCTCTCCTTTTATGGAATCAAAGGCGCTTTTGAAAAGCACACTCCTTAGTTTCAAAATCTCTTTAAAACCCTCAAGTGCCCTTGGGTCGCCAATCTGTCCGAGTGTTTTTATTATCGGTGATTTGCTGAGGATATCGTATCCAGAGAACCCCTTCTTTTTTAAAAGTTTTAGAAGGTCTGGTACCAGCTCTCTTACCCTGTATGCACCTGCCATGACTATTGCCTGATGGACTATCTCATGGTCGTCATCATACAGGAGCTCCTTTAATGCCTCTATCCCATAGGGGTCGTTGAACTTGAGCAGACATTTAATAGCTTCAATCCGAACCTTTGCATTTTCATGACGGCAGTAAGGCTTTACATAGGGTATTACCTCCTCATATCCAGCTTCAGAAAGAATATACAGCATGTTTCGTTTAACAAACCATCTACTGTCACCAAGTAATTTAATAGCTTCTTCTACTGCATCCCTTCCAAAATATAAAATAAGGGCTATGAGGAACTTTCGCGAGGATGAGGATTCTTCCTTGATAAGTGATTCAAGTAGCGATGGTATGATGCTTTTGCCGTAACAATCAACTAATTTGAATGCCTCATTTCTGAATAATCTCCCTATCAGTCGCAAAGAGCTCATCACTGTTTCCATGAAGTCTCTGGAGTGGAAATACTCATGTATCCTCTTCAGGTCCTCGTTATCAGGATGCTCAGCAAACATATCATCAATAGTGGATACAATGTTTGCCAGTTCATCATACTGACCTGTCTCAAGCAGGACCGAACTTTGCTGGATAAGCCTCTCTATATACTTCTTAAGGTTATCACCTTCTGTGCCTGTTCTGTCTGACAGCTCAAGCATCAGGGAGCACAGGTTTTTATAAAGTACAGGCTCTGAAAAATCTCTGGTCAACTCATCAGTTATGTTTTTTGACAGAGGCTGTTTTTTTGCCTTAATGAGTCTATCTATTTCTCTTTTATACTCATCGGAGACAAACTCTCCATAGGCTTCTTTCTGGAATATGCTTTTCATGTCATCCGAAAGGAGTATATCGTCAAGCACAAGTGAGTCGCCTGAGCCAACAGACTTCAGCATGTCAATATTTAGATTCAGTGAGGAGAACTTATCTATTATTGACTTAAGAGTCTCAGGAATAGTTAATTGTTCTTTATTGAGGGCATCAAGCATGTTTATAATAGTATCTACCGAGATATTCTGAAGTGACCTTTTAAGCTTTTCTCTGTCGCTATCTAAAACCTTAACTGTTGAGGATAGAAACTGCTTGCGTAATTCTGGCCGCAGTGAGCTGATCATGGAAAGAAGCCTCTCCATGTCTTCCTTTGAAAAAATAGTGCTTTGCTCCCCTTTCAGATAACTCGTAATTACCCTGTCATAGCCTGTCTCATCTAATTCCTCTTCGGGTATGTTATTGATTATCTCCGCCACCCTGTAAGGCTGTAGTTTCTCAATGGCCTCCTGTGATTTGCCTTTTACAATGGTGCCACTGAGAATTCCATAGACATACTTTTGCCATAGATGCTCCTCTGATGGCTCTTCTTCAGATGATTCCGTGAAGCTGAACGCATCGTAGTCTATGCAGCCAATCTCTATGTGATGTATATTTTCTTTAAAAAGGGTTTCTTTTGCTTTTTCATCACAGTAAAATTCATCGCTTGAAGTGACAAGCTTGTGGAAATTGTAGAGTTCCTCAACGGTTAGTTCTTTTTTAAAGGTAATAAAGGCAATATTGAGTCTGCTTATGGAAAGGGCAAACTCCCTGAAAACAGGATTTTTTTCTTCCAGGGTGTAGTCGTCAACTATTAAAGTATCTCTGGCTATTGCAAGTGTAATTATTGGCCTTATTTCAAAGAGACTGTTAAGATACTCAAAGGCTTTATTGATTGATTGTTGAACCGATGGGTGTCCCTTTGGGTAAAGCGAAACATTCCTTCTTGAGATATTAAGCTCAATTATGGCATTAGAAAGAAGCCTTGTATCAAGGGGAAGCTTCTCTTTATCCTCAACCATGTAGTAATAATAGCATAAATCAGTAAGAAAATATTATACTCGCTACCCCCTACACGCTACCCCCTGTCCTTTACCCCCTACACCCTACTCGCTACCCCCTATATTAAGTCCTTCAGATAAAGCGGCTTCTGACAGTAGTTTATCAAAGCACAGAAAGATTATGTCCTTTAGTCCTCCTTCTGACAGCAGGATTGCTGAGGCCAGATGGATGGCATCAAAACCCCGCAAAGGGTATTTCTTGACAAGCCCTTTGATAATTTCATTAAGCTCTACTGATACAGGTATGAGTATAAAGTGTTTATAATCTGCTTCCAGGAAGGTGATTATCTTTTTAAAATCATCATTATTAAGTAAGCCCTCTCTTGTTTTTCTGCCAAAGGTAGCCACAGATTCAGCGTAAGCGACTACAGAGGTGGCAATATAAGTAGCCTTTTGCCATAGCCTGTCTACTATTATGGTGCCTTCTTCTATTACATACCGTTTTACAAGAGCAGATGTGTCAAGGTAAAGGATCATCTTCTGTCTTCAATTACCGACTCTGAAAAGGGCATTCCACTTAATTTTTTTCTTTTAGGCAGCTTTTTGTGTCTTTTTTTTGAGCTGGGAAGAAGGATTTTGCCAGAGTTAGCAAGAGCGACAAGTAAAGTTTCTTCGTCAGGTATTCTATCCTTATGTAAAGGCGTTATTAATGCAATTTCTTTTCCCCTGTAAGAGACTTTGATTTCCTTTCCCTCCCGAACCTCTTTTAAATACTTGCTTATGTTAGCCTTTAAGTCTCTTATTCCTATGGTTCTTATTCCCATGTAACTACATTATCACTTAAGTGGCCTCACTGTCAATAACCTATCCTGCCCCCCTACACGCTACCCCCTACCCCCTGTCTTTATACTCCCTACACGCTACCCCCTACACCCTACACCCTAATCTATATAGAAGCAGAGTAACAAAGAACAGCCCCACACCAGCAATCACATCCACCACATAGTGATAGCGACAGTAAACAGTGGCAAATATAAGGAGCAGTGCAATGGGGAGATAAATCAGGAAAAGCCGCTTGTCATATTTAAATGCCACATACAGTACAGTCAGGGTAATCCCTGTATGTCCGCTCGGGAAGGCATCTCTCTTTATTCCCTCAAGGGAATTAAGTGTATGGTAAATCCATTTGAATGTGAAGACACCCTTTAATTCAGTATGCTGAAGATGTGCCATTGTGTATCGTGGCCCAAGTGCTGGAAAAAGTATATAACCCACATAGGAAAGGTAAAAGCAGAGAATGATTAATGAAAGCCCCTCCTCAAATCCTCGCTCTTCTTTTTTTATTTTTAATGAGATTCCAAGAATTACAGGCAGAAAGTAATATGTGGAGTAACAAAGCTGGAGGATCTCTGTAAGCACGGGATTTATAAACCTTTCAAGCCAGACAGTGGGGTATACACCAAAGAGTCTGTAATCAGCCATGATAAGCAGCGGGTCAATATCTCTTGGATTAACGCCGTGAACGATGTAGGTCATGCTGTCAAAAATAAAAAGCACTGAGACCACAGGCAGAGCTATGTCCTTAAGATACTCAACTGCTTTGCTTTGGGGGTGAACTTTTATAAATATTGCTTGAACTATAAGTAAAAGGATGTATCCTGCAAGTAACAAAGAAGAGTTTTCTATTGAATTGAAGTTAAAGACCAGTACAAGAGCAAATAGTAATGTAAAACCTGTATTTATAAGTTCTGAAAGTTTAAGCTTTGACATTTATAACTATAGCTTTTTAAGTGCCCTGAATACCGCCTTTTGTTTCTTTGAGAGTCCTCCTGGTATTTTATCAAAATCAAGAGATTTACTGCCCATTGAGAGGGCATCTTCCATCCTTTCAAGGAAATCATCCGATCTGACAGGAACAGAAGAGGCTGCCCAGGCTGCACGAACTATCTCTTTGTCAGAACTTACAACGATGAAGCTTTTACCCTTTTGTTTTAATAGTATCTCCTTTATAACATCGTCGGCCTTTTTATGGGTGGCAGAATAGATTACCGTGATTCCACCTTGTTTTTTCACTGTATCAGTCTTTGAAATACCGCCATGGCCATCGAAAACCACGATAATCTTATGCCCCCTCTTTTTACTGTATTCTGAGAGTTGTCCAATAAACTCCCTCCGTGCCTTATTCATATCTTTGTGAAATATACCGATTACATTGTATCCATCAATAATAATCTCAGCGATTCCCAACCTCCCACTATTGATAAAATCTGACTTCTATATTAAATCTTAAATCCCTTCCCCCTACACGCTACTCCCTACACCCTGTCCTTTACCCGCTACTCCCTATACCCTATACCCTGCCTTTCATACCCCCTACACGCTACCCGCTACTCCCTGCCTATGATATCATCAACCCAGCTCAAGGTGGCGGAAACCGTAGGGAATCCGATGGTGCTTGTAAGCAGTATAACTGCATGGTAGACCTCTTCTTTGGTGGCTCCAGCCTCAAGAGCCCTTCTGGCATGGCTGTGCACTGCACCTTCTGAGCGTATAGCTGCAGCAGCAGCAAGCTGAATCAGGTGAGAGGTCTTTTCATCAATGGGGCCAGCCTTTCTGACTGCTTTCCCAAGATTACCCACTGCCCTGAAAAGCTCTTTGTAACGCTTCTTAATGCTTTCATACTGATGTGGAAATTTTGACTTTGCCATAATAGCCCTCCTCATTGAATACCATAAATTATAAGTCCAAAATTATATCAAATATATTTATTTAAGATAAAGTCTTTTTAATAAAGTTTCTGTGTAATATTTAAATAGTTTTATGAATGTTAAACATAATCAATAGTTTGACAGCTTTTTAATAATTTATGTAAAATTGGACTCAAATTTTATAAATCGGGGGTAACAAATGAAAAAATTGACAATATTTCAGGGTTTGATTGTTGCTATTTTTATTTTGGTTTTCTGCTCTTTTGCTTTTGCAGGTATTTCATTGTCGGGTGGTTATATTTATAAGGATTACAATTTCTCTCTTGGTGATGTCAATGCAAATGGTGGATTAATAAGATTAAACTATACATTTAAGAATTCTGTTTATATAGAAGGTACTGGAATAATCTCAAAGGGTGATGCTGAGTATAAACCTGACAGGGAAAAGAAAGATTTAACTGATCATGATTATTCAGTTGAAGCAGGAATACATATATATGAAAGAGGAAGTTTCCTGACTTATTCAGCAGCAGTAAAATTCAGATACTGGAAGGTTAAAATTGAAGATATTATTACTGATAAAACGAAGGTTGTATACTTAATACCAATAGATTTAACCCTGGCAGGCCCAATTAGTAAAAAAATAAGAGCAGGCTTAGACATAAAAGGTCAGATACCAGTATGGGATAAGGAGAATATAACCGACGAGATTACAGGTGATAAATATAAACTCGATAATTTTATAGATTCAAATGTTATTGCTTCAGCTTTTGTCACTTATAAAAAATTTAAACTGACCCTTTCATGGAACTATGAACCAATGAAATCAGAAGTTAGACTTAATAATGGTATAGTGTCAAAATACGATAAGACTGTAAATAATTATATGGTTCTGATCACTTATCGATTCTAATTTGATTTCTCCTTTGTACATTAATTGACACACATTTTAACTTTAAATTATAATTTTTTAAGTGGGCGATTAGCTCAGTGGGAGAGCGCTGCCTTCACACGGCAGAGGTCG
>CAZEYP010000048.1:0-15754 GCA_964515925.1 uncultured Nitrospirota bacterium | reverse complement strand
TAATCTTTGCCCAGGTATCCCTGAGTGTTACTGTGCGGTTAAAGACCAGATGGTCTTCTGTGCTGTCAGGGTCAACTGCAAAATACCCAAGCCTTAAAAACTGAAACCTCTCACCAGGGCGTGCGTTCTTAAGGGATGGTTCAGCCTTGCAACCGGTAAGTATCTTGAGGGAGTCGGGGTTAAGACAGTCTATGAAGTCAGGGCATTCCTTTTTGTCATCAGGGTTTGGCACCCTGAAGAGCCTGTCGTAAAGTCTGACTTCTACATCCATGGCATGTGGGGCCGATACCCAATGAAGGGTTGCTTTAACCTTTCTCTGCTGTGTTGAGCCGCTTTTTGATTCAGGGGCATATGTGCAGTAAAGGGTGGTAATTCGGCCTGTTTCAGGGTCCTTTTCATAGTCCTCACACTTTATTATGTAGGCATGCTTAAGCCTGACCTCCCTGCCCGGTGCGAGGCGGTAAAACTTCTTTGGGGGCTCTTCCATAAAGTCATCTGCTTCAATGTATAGTTCTTTTGAGAAGGGCACCTCACGGGTTCCTGCTTCTGGGTCTTCGGGGTTATTAACTGCCTCCACATACTCAACCGTGTTATCCGGATAGTTTGTGATGATAACCTTTATCGGGTTTAAAACCACCATGACCCTCGGGCATCGTTTATTGAGGTCATCACGCAAACAGTGTTCAAGGAGTTCAAAGTCCACAATGCTGTTTGCCTTTGCCACACCAATGCGGTCGCAGAAATCCCTTATAGCCTCAGGTGTGTAGCCCCTTCTACGCATCCCTGCAATGGTTGGCATCCGTGGGTCGTCCCAGCCTGAGACATAACCTTCCTCAACCAAACGGGTTAGTTTTCTCTTACTAAGCACGGTGTAACTCAGGTTTAGCCTTGCAAACTCTATCTGCTGGGGATGATAAAGCCCAAGCTCATCAAGGAACCAGTCGTAAAGGGGACGGTGGTCTTCAAACTCAAGGGTGCACAGCGAATGGGTTATGCCTTCAAAGGAATCCGAAAGGGGATGAGCAAAGTCGTAGGTCGGATATATGCACCATTTGTTGCCGGTTCGGTGATGGGGTTTTTTGATAATTCGATATATCACAGGGTCACGCATGTTTATGTTACCAGAGGCCATGTCTATCTTGGCACGGAGAACCTTCTGCCCTTCAGCAAACTCACCCTTACGCATCCTTTCAAAGAGTTCAAGGTTCTCTTCCACCGAACGGTTACGGTAGGGGCTTTCCCTGCCAGGCTCGGTAAGTGTGCCGCGGTATTTGCGTATCTCCTCAGCAGATAGGTCATCCACATAGGCCCTGCCTTTTTTGATGAGCTCCACTGCACATTCATAGAGCCGGTCAAAATAGTCAGAGGCGTAGTAGAGGCGGTCCTGCCAGTCAAAGCCAAGCCAGCGGACATCCTCAATTATGGAGCGGACATACTCCTCCTCTTCCTTTTCAGGGTTAGTGTCGTCAAACCTGAGATTGCAAAGACCGCCGTATTTCTCGGCAATGCCAAAGTTAAGGCAGATAGACTTGGCATGTCCGATGTGTAGATAGCCGTTTGGCTCCGGTGGAAACCGGGTATGCACCCTTCCACCGTATTTTCCAGTTTCAAGGTCTTCTTCGATAATCTTTTCTATGAAGTTTTTTGTTTCCTGTTTCATTCCTTAATTTCCTCACATACTCTAAAGGATTTTCTACTTCATTGGAGTCCTTCCATAAACCAAAGAGTTCATCTCTATATTTATTATTCAAGTCGTAGCTTTTAGATTTTTTATTCATATAAGCTGTCTTTCCTATCGACTTAACTTTACCCTCCAGAAGGAGGGCAGTGTGATAACTCCCCGAAAAACATCTTAATGTCTTGTATTATCTTTCCCCTCCCTTGAGGGGAGGGGATTAAGGGGAGGGTGTTTAAAACAATGCATTCTGATTTTTTCCAGTACTCCTTCTATATTTTTCATCACCTCATTATTCCAGAATCTCAAAACCATGAATCCTTCTTCTTTTAACCATTTGTCACGCTCTTTATCTTTCTCATTCTCAGAATGCTGTCCACCGTCAACTTCAATTATAATCGATTTTTCAAGACAGACGAAATCAACGATATAGTTACCTATTGGATGCTGCCTCCTGAACTTCAATCCACAAAACTGCCTTGCCCTTAAATGTTTCCATAAAATTTTCTCAGCATCAGTCTGATTCCTTCCTAATTGTCGTGCAAGTTCTATCAAATGATTGCCTGCCATCCCCTCACCCTGACCCTCTCCCTGAGGGAGAGGGAAGATTGAAAATCAAATTCCTTTAACCCCCCGCAATCTCTATCGCCCTCTGGAGCCTTTTGAGGGTTCTGTCTTTCCCAATGATCTCGATCACCTCAAATATACCAGGGCTTGCTGTGCCACCCGTAAGGGCCACCCTCACGGGTTGTGCAACATGGCGGAGTTTTGTCTGATGCCTCTCAACCACCTCGTGAAAGAGCCGCTCCAGTGCCTCTTCGGTAAAGGGCTCCATCTTCTCAATACCCTCTTTGATATCCTTAAGATAGGGAAGATACTTTTCAGTAAGAAACTTATTGCGTGCCTTTTCATCAAACTCCACATCCTCCGTGAAATAATACCTCATGCTACGGACAAACTCCTGTAGGGTCTTTGCCCTTTGACGGTAAGACTCCACTGCCTTTTCAAGCCATGCCCTCTCGGGCATATTATCATCGGTTATCAGCCCTTCCTTCTTTAAAAAAGGCACGACCATATCGGTTAATTTATCCAGTGGTGTCTTCATGATGTACTGGGAGTTAAGCCAGAGGAGTTTATCAGGGTTGAATACCGCTGCAGTCTTTGCAACTGCATCAAGAGAGAACTTCTCTATCAGTTCATCCTTTGAAAAAATCTCCTGGTCACCATGGGACCATCCAAGCCTCACAAGGTAATTGACCATTGCATCGGGCAGGTAGCCCATATCCCTGTAGGCCTGCACACTTGTGGCACCGTGGCGTTTGCTGAGGCGGGTTTTGTCAGGGCCAAGAATCATGGGGATGTGGGCAAACCTGGGCAGTTCAAAATCAAGTGCCCTGTAAATCTGAATCTGCTTTGGTGTGTTGTTAAGGTGGTCATCTCCCCTGATTACATGGGTGATACCCATCTCCACATCATCCACCACAACAACGAAATTGTATGTTGGTGTGCCGTCAGAACGCATAATAATCAGGTCATCAAGCTGGTCGTTTGGATATGAGACATTTCCCTTAATCAGGTCCTGAATGATTGTTACCCCTGCATCTGGCATCTTAAACCTTACAACAGGCTTACGGTCTGAAGGTGGATTCTTGAGGTCAAGGCATCGGCGGTCGTACTTAATTATGCCTTTTCCCTCTTTCATTGCCTTCTGACGACGCTCCTCAAGTTCCTCTGGTGTGCAGTAGCAGTAATAAGCCTTTCCTTCGTCAAGAAGCCTCTGCACATACCGCTTATAGATCTCCATACGGTCGGTCTGGCGGTAGGGTCCTTCATCCCAGTCGAGCCCAAGCCACTTCATTCCATCAATGATTGCCTCAATGTACTCTTCGGTAGACCGGCTGCGGTCTGTGTCTTCTATTCTCAGTATGAATTTGCCTTTGTGCTTACGGGCAAACAGGTAGTTAAAGAGGGCTGTCCTTGCTCCTCCAATATGTAGATACCCTGTCGGGCTTGGTGCAAACCTTACTCTAATCTCAGACACTTTATCAGACTCCTTTCTAAAATTTAAAAAATTTTTTTAATTGTATAATTCTATTTATTTTATAAACACCTTTATTATCAATCAAAAGGGCTTTGATTCAAAATACGAAGCAATTTCTTATTTTTCGTTATATTTGAAGGGATATTCTTCAGATTTTTAAGTATCTCTATTTCACTGAATAAATACCACTCTTTTAGCAATTCTATATATCTTGAATCTTCTCTATTCTTTGTATTATTTAAAAAAAGATAATTATCATAAAAGTCAATCGTTGCAATATTATTTATTATTTCTAAAATTGACTCCATTGTTTTACTTTCACCCGATAAGAAATTCCAGAGTTCCGTAGCAAGTAATATTTCATCAGGATCAAAATATTTGCTGATATTTATTATTGAGTTCATAAATCTTTTTTTGTCGTAACCAGTTGGGGTGTCACCTGTTGGATCAAACGGAAATCCTAAATAAAAGAAGATTTTTTTATCGGGATATTCGCAATATAATGCAGCCTTTCCTTCTAAAATTTTATGTTTTTCTCCACGCATCTCTCCTGAATTAGGCTTTACAGTTTTAAGTTCAATTGCGATTACTTTATTATTTTCTTCCCAGAATACATCAGCTGAAAAATCTATAGCATTTACAAAATCTCCGTTTGAACAGTTAAAAATTTCCTGATTTTCTTTCTGGTAATCCGGCTTTCTATTGTTATTACTCAATTCGGTGATAATATTATTTATTACATCTTTCTGTTTCTGTGTTACTTTCAGATTTCCGAGCTTTTTAGATGTATATTCTCTTTTTTCACCCTCCGAGAGTATATGAGCAACATTCTCAAAAAAGGATTGACCTAAGGTGGTGTTTAATCCATGCAACCAGCTGCTAAGGCTTATAAAAAATGGGATATCTGGAACTTTACCTTCAAGTTTGTTTGAAAAGGCTTTTAAAAATGCCTCATGAAAAGGGGCATTTCTATTGTTTTCAGCATCCTCTGGAAATAACTCAAATCTGTTTACGAGGGTTCTTATTACCTCTATTGCTATTTTTTCTTTAATTTCGTTATTCATCACTTTTCCTTTATATGAAAGATGCTCTCAGCATAAGGTGAGCGGTCTTTTTCTACTCTATTAAGAACTGGTCTCTTAAACTCTTTAACTATTTTCATACCTGCACATTCAGCAATCTCAGGATAAAGGTTATACTTATCATTTGCAACAAGGAATATATCATAATCCTTCTGGAGGAATCTCTTGCAGTTTATAAGAACCTCTGCTATACCTTCAATATAAGACTCCCTTGCCTCTTTTCCCTGTCCTCTGTAAAGCGGGCCTATTTCCATCTCATCTCTTCTAATAAAACCAAAGAGTTCATAGGCATATGCATGCTGTTCATGATAGTTGATTAAGCCTACATAGGGGGGACTTGAGAATATCCCTTTAATCTTTTTTCTTTGAACTATCTCAGCAAATTCAGGGTTTAATTTCTTTATTTCTTTTTCTATATCTATTGTTCTGCTGTCGCCCACAAGGCATATCTGATGTGTATCGGTTCTTAGTTTATCAAATTCTATTATACGATTCAGTGTATCAATGCTATACCTTCGCCACCAGCCCATCATGGAAAAGATAGGCTTACAGATCTTGCCATGTTTTTTGCAGTAATAAGTGGTTGTTACTGGCTCCTTTAGGGTTGCCAGATCTGCATGTGTGGTTGCCCTGCAGGACCGAACGGTTCTACTAAGGATAATAGTTAAAACATTTTTTATCCTTTTGTCCTCAACCCTGTTAATTTCATCCCTTAAAAACTCTATCTCCTCTCTTACAGGATGCAGGAACCATTTATCAAGGAATGTTTTATCACTGTCCTGTTTGACCTTTATTCTGTACTTCTTGACAAGATCATTATAAACACTCAGGAACTCCTTATTTTTTTTACTGGCATATTCTGATTCGTTTATCTGTCCTTTTTTTACCTTTCTTTTATACTCAGGTGAAGGGAAGTAAGTATTATTGAATTCAGAAAGTCTCTCTAACAGTTCTTCTTCAAAGGCGATATTTTTACGATCTTTTAAAAATGTCTCATATCTTTCAGTAACTGATTTTACTGCTTCTGCAAGTTTTGTAACATCATGCCTGGAAATCTTTACATTACAGATCAGGGCGTTAAAATAAGAAATATCTATGCCGATTGCATGAATGCCAAGTTCGTTTGCCTGAACAAGGGTGGTTCCACTCCCACAAAAGGGGTCAAGAACTATATCTCCTTTATTGAAATATACTTGAGTTTTGAACTCATCTGTATGAGAATCAAGAAAGTATTCAACCAGTTGTGGTATAAACTTACCTTTATAGGGATGCAGCCTGTGAACATGTTTTGTTCTTTCAGATTCTTTATATTGTGCAAAAGAAAGATGCCAGTTTATATCTTCCCCAAGGACATCCTTCCACCTCTGTATATTGGTTTGAGTATCGTAATATGCCTTTAGTTCATCAATATTTATTAATGTTTTGCCGTTGTCTTTGTATTTCTTTATCCTTCCATACTGGACAAGATAGGATATATTTGATACTGTCACAGGACGGTCCAGATACCTGGATGCCCATAGACTTGCATCCCTGAAAGTAACCAATTTTTCAGGATTTTTGCCCTTAAAGAGTTTTAACTGTGCCATAATTACAATTTATTTTACCACATACCCCTCAATCATTAAATCCTCTCCTACCCGTTTTGCTTTTAAATCTCTGAGCCTGTAGGCATCCTGCAGGCTTTGGCAGGCCATGCCGCCTACAGCAGGGTATGAGTCTTTGCCACATATTATTTTAGGTGCTATAAAAAAGACTACCTTGTCAACCACACCATCATGCAGGGCATGGGATGAAAGGGATGAGCCACCCTCTATCATCACCGAGGTGATTTCTCTTTTGCCAAGCTTCCTCATGAGATCCTTCAGGTCAAGGTCACCTTCATAGAATATAAACTCAGCACCTCTTTCTTTAAAATCCCCTGCACGGTCTTTATTTTTAGCCTTTGTAACCAGAATGGTTTCAGGTGGCATTTTAAGTATATTTGCCTCAGGGGGTGTTTCAAGTTCAGGGTCAATCACCACCCTGACAGGGCTTTTTGCCCCTCTCAATCTCGCAGTAAGCTGAGGGTTGTCAGCCTTTACAGTGCCTATTGCAGTAAGTATCGCATCTGATGAGGCCCGCATACGGTGAACAAGCCTTCTTGCCCTCTCACCGGTTATCCATTTTGACTCACCTGTGGGGAGGGCAATCTTACCATCCAGCGTCATTGCAACCTTAAGTGTTACAAAGGGCAGACGCTGGGTGATGTATTTTATGTATGCCTCGTTAAGCCTCTTTGCCCTTTCTTCAAGCACGCCTGATATTACCTCTATACCTGCCTTCTTTAGCTCTTTTATGCCCCGGCCAGAGACCTGCGGGTTTGGGTCCTCCATGGCTACAACCACCCGTTTTACACCTGATGCGATTATTGCCCTGGTGCAGGGTGGGGTGCGTTTTTTTGTATGACAGCAGGGCTCAAGGCTTACATAGAGGGTTGCCCCCTTTGCCTTTGAGCCAGCCTGTGTTAAAACAAGTGCCTCGGCATGGGGTGTGCCAGGTGCACGGTGGTAGTCTTCTGCAATCACGCGGCCCCTTTTAACAAGCACTGCACCCACCATGGGGTTTGGGCTTGTATGGCCTGTGGCCCTTCGGGCAAGCTCGATTGCCCGTTTAATGTATAGCTCATCTCTGGTCATAGTTTAGATATTATAACTAATTTAATTAATTGACTGGTTAAAGTAGTTGAATATTGCCATTGAACGGCTTCAGCACACGCCCGAAGCAGCCGTGATGGCTGCTTCAGTATAACTACTTTTTTAGCTGATAGAGTTTATTATTTATTGTATAATTTATCTATGCTAAAACTTACTGAAAATGCCCTCAAGGTTTTAAAGGCAAGGTATCTGCTTAAAGACCAAAGGGGAAGGGTTGTAGAGACACCCGAGGAGATGTTTAAACGGGTGGCCTCTCATGTGGCTTCAGCAGAGACCCTTTACGGTGAGGATGGGGAGTACTGGAGGCAGGAGTTTTATGAGATAATGACCGACCTCCGTTTCCTTCCAAACTCACCAACCCTTATGAATGCAGGAAAGGAGCTTGGCCAGCTTGCGGCATGCTTTGTGCTTCCGGTGGATGACTCTATGAAGGGCATTTTCGATACCCTTAAAAACGCTGCCCTTATCCTTCAAAGCGGTGGTGGCACGGGTTTTAGTTTTTCAAGGCTCAGGCCAAAGGCAGACATAGTGAAGTCAACTGGTGGCATTGCAAGCGGACCCGTATCGTTCATGAAGATTTACAACACAGCCACCGAGGTGATAAAGCAGGGCGGTGCCCGTAGAGGCGCTAACATGGGAATACTGAGGGTTGACCATCCGGATATACTCGATTTCATAAGGGTTAAGCGTGAATCTAAGGAGCTAGAAAATTTCAACATCTCTGTAGCTATAACCGATGCCTTTATGAAGGCCTTAAAAAGGGATTCCTATTACAAACTAATAAACCCACGGACAGACAAGGTTGTTGGTAAACTCAGGGCAAAAGAGGTGTTCGAGGAGATTGTAAAAAGTGCCTGGGAGACCGGGGACCCGGGAGTGATTTTCATAGATCGGATAAACAGGGTAAATCCCACTCCTCATATTGGCCAGATAGAAAGCACCAATCCCTGTGGAGAGCAGCCCCTGCTTCCCTATGAGGCATGTGTGCTCGGCTCTTTGAATCTTTCAAAGTATGTGAGAAACTCAATTGTTGAAAATACAGGAAAGGCTTTTATTGATTTTCAGGCACTAAAGAGAGATGTCTTTACTGCTGTAAGGTTTCTTGATGATTGTATTGATGCCAATAAATACCCCCTTTCGGAGATCGAGCGTATGCACAAGGGAAACCGCAAGATTGGCCTTGGTGTTATGGGCTGGGCTGATATGCTTGTGATGATGGGCATCCCCTACAACTCAAAAGAGGCATTCAGGCTTGCACGAAAGATTATAAGATTTATTCAAAAGACCTCACGGGAGGCATCAGAGGAGCTTGCTCGTAAGCGAGGGGTCTTTCCAAATTATGAAGGCTCCGTATATGACATAGAAGGAGGTCCAAGACTGAGAAATGCAACCACCACAACGATTGCACCAACGGGAACTCTTTCGTTGATTGCTGACTGTTCAAGCGGTATTGAGCCCCTTTTTGCGCTTGCCTACAGGCGCATGATACTGGATACAGAGCTTATGGAGATAAACAAGTACTTCTTCCAGCTTGCTAAAAAGAGAGGTTTCTATACAAAGAGACTTGAAAGAGCGGTAATCCGAAGAGGGAACCTGCGGGGGTTAAAGAGTGTGCCAGAGGATGTAAAGAGGATTTTTATTACTGCCCATGAGATTGCACCCGAGGACCACATAGAGATGCAGGCAAGTTTTCAGCGTTACACTGACAATGCTGTCTCAAAAACCATTAATATGCCTCCAGAAGCAACACCTGAGGATGTGGCAAGGGCATTCCTGCTTGCCTATGAGAAGGGTTGTAAGGGGGTAACCATCTTTCGATATGGGACTAAGAAGGGGGGTACATTACTAAAGATAAAGGAGAAAGATTGATGGGAAACAGGGCTCTGGTTTTAAGTGGCGGTGGCGCAAAAGGCGCCTTTGAACTTGGTGTGGTGGATTATCTTGTAAATGACAGGGGAATCTATTTTGATGTAATCTGCGGAGTTTCAACAGGTGCACTTAATGCATCTTTCCTGAGCCAGGGAAAGGGCTATGAAGGGCTTAAAGAGAAACTGGAGATGCTCAAAGAGATATGGTTCAGCATTGAATCGGATGAGGACATATATCTTAACAGGCTTGACTGGGACTTTTTTCGTCTGGTTGCCCTCTACGATAACAGCCCTCTTAAAGAAAAGATTAAGAAAAACCTTAGCGAAAAGGAGATAAAAGATTCAGGGGTGGAGTTTCGTATCGGCGTTGTTTCGTTAAACACTGGTGAGTACTTAACTATAAATCAAGACAGTGATTCACTAAAGAAGTTTGTTCTTGCAAGCACTGCCATACCGGTGATTTTCAGCCCCGTTAAACACCGTGGGAAACTCTTTGTTGATGGTGGCGTGCGTAACATCACTCCACTTCAGGATGCCTTTAAGGCATTAAGGAAACTGCCTCGTAAAAGTGGCACCGACGAGGTGTTTGTTGTGCTTTCATCACCACTTAGTATTAAAAAGGTCAAGACCTCAGAGACTGACAACATCCTTGAGATTCTGAAACGCTCGGTCGAGATAATGACCACCGAGATATATATTGAGGATTTGAAGTATGCCTCCGAAATAAACGAATACATCCGTCTGACGGAAAAACTCAAAAAACAGCTATCCGGGCATCTTGACGAAGAGACCCTGAAGGAGGTTTTTTCAAAGGTAAGGTTTCCACATATGAAGAAGTCAATGAGATATGTAAAGATGAGGGTATTTGAGCCTGACAGAGAGTACATGGACAGCCTTGAGTTCAGGCCAGAAAAGATAAGGAGGGCCTTCAGGGCAGGAAGAAAGAAGGCAAAGGAGGTTATGGGGTAGTCTTGATGTTTAGACTTTTGTTACCTGTGGTTAATAATTTTAATGACAAAAGGAGGATACAGGGCTATGCATCTTGGAGTAAATGTTGACCATGTTGCTACAGTAAGACAGGCAAGGATGACATTTGAGCCCGACCCTGTGATGGCTGCAACCCTTGCCATACTGGGTGGTGCCGATGGTATTACAGTTCACTTAAGGGAAGACCGTCGGCATATTCAGGACAGAGACCTCAGGCTGCTTCGTGAGGTAGTGCCTGTTGAGCTTAACCTTGAGATGGCTGCCACTGATGAGATGGTAAGGATTGCCACTGAGGTCAAACCCGATATGGTTACTCTGGTTCCGGAGAAACGGCAGGAACTTACCACTGAAGGTGGCCTCAATGTTATAGAACAGAAGGAGCACTTGAAAGATGTAATAAAGAGGCTTCATGACGCGGGCCTTCCGGTTAGTCTCTTTATCAATTCCCATACAATGGATATTGATGTATCAAAGGAAATAGGGGCAGATATGATAGAACTGCATACAGGTATGTATGCAAATGCACGGGGCAGCCATCAGAAACATGAACTTCTCAGGGTAGTGGAAGCCGCAAAGTTTGCCCATGATCTTGGACTTGAGGTAAACGCTGGCCATGGTCTTACCTATTACAATGTAAGGCCAATTGCTGAGATAGAGGAACTAAGAGGGCTTTACATTGGCCATAGCATTATTTCAAGGGCCGTGCTTGTTGGAATTGAACAGGCCGTAAGGGAGATGAAGGCATTAATAGAGTGATACAAAGCTAATCTGATTAAAAAATATGGAAGATTCAGAGAGCACCGAGTTAAAGAGATCAGGTTTATACAATTCGTGGCTCAATAAGGAGTTTGATACCATTGATTATCTGTGTGAGCCTTCTGTGTGAAAGAGAGCCGATTTTCCTTGCCAGATCTGATTTATCAACCGTAATTATTTGAGAAACATTTACAACAGAGTCTTTTTTAAGATTGCCTTCGCCCTTTTTAAGTAACACATTACCAGGTGCTTTTGCTCTTTTAAGATTGGAGGTAATAAGACATACCACCACTGTGTTAATCCTGCTCTGATTAAAGACATCATTCTGAACTACTACGCATGGATGTTTATAGGCAGGCTCTGAACCCTCAGGGTCTCCAAAGTCAACCCAGAAAATATCTCCCTGTTTTATATCCTCCAGTATTTCACTCCTTTATTATCTTTTTCCTGAAGTATCTTTTGCTCGTTAAAAGCATTTTCTTGTCTTCTGTGTCTTCAGTATACACCTTATTCAGTGCTTCAAGCATCTTTTCAGACTGCCTTCTTTCAAGGAATTCCCTTACAGCCCTGACAAAGACCTCACTCCTTGAACACCTGTGTTCTTTTGCATAGGCATCAATCTTTTTGAAAATATCATCTGGAATTGATATAGCTGTTTTCATACTTGAAGTATAACATTAAGTAATACCATTGTCAATACTTTCAGGCTAAATATGTAATTCATCGTATAAGGGAATTTTAGATAATGCTTGAAAAGCTGAAAGAGAAAATGCTAAAACTGATTATACCTATACAGTATTCTATAGGCGTCATAAAAGATATGAAAGACTTTAACATCCATGGAATCGGCACAGATATAGTGAAAATAAGTCGTATTGAGCAGGCTGTCCTCAGTTGGGGAGATAGATTTCTTGGAAGGGTCTTTACCGAGTCGGAAAGGGATTATTGTTTTAAAAAGGCACGACCTTACTCTTCTCTTGCTGCGAGGTTTGCTGCCAAGGAAGCCTTCGTTAAGGCACTGTCTGTTGAGGTGCCTGTTTCTTTTAAAGAGATTGAGACCATTAACGACAAAAATGGTGCTCCTGTGCTCAGGCTACATGGCAGGGTGGCTGAAATATTAAAGGAGTTCTGTCCGAATGGAGTAGTTCACTTAAGCTTAAGCCACGATGGTGACTATGCAGTTGCCTTTGTGGTAATTGAGAAGAAATTGGAGGTCCTATGAAGGTCGTTACTGCCTCTGAGATGAGAGAGATAGACAGGATAACTATTGAAGAAATAGGCATTTCCTCCATGGTGCTTATGGAGCGGGCAGGGCTTTCAGTGGTGCGAAGAATCAAGGATAGATTTTCTCCTGAACAATCCGTCACTGTGCTTGCAGGAGGGGGAAACAATGGTGGTGATGGGCTGGTAATTGCAAGGGAACTTACACAGGCTGGTTATTCTGTAAAGACCTTTATGCTTTCACCGGAGGATAAACTAAGCACCGACTGTAAGGCACAACTTGAGATACTGAAAAAACTCAACATAAAGGTAAACATAAACAGGGCACCTGCTGCAAAAGACCTGAAAGACTCAGTAGTGGTAGATGCCATAATCGGCACAGGGCTTAACAAGACTCTCAGAGAAAACCTGCTTAAGATAGTAAGACTTGTAAACAGTAACGCCATGTATGTCTTTTCAGTAGACATCCCAACGGGTATATCTTCAGACAATGCCCTGATAATGGGTGATGCGGTATGGGCGGATGAGACCGTGACCTTTGGCCTCCCCAAGATAGGCCATCTTCTTCCACCTGGTGCTGAATACACAGGGATACTTCATGTGGAAGACATTGGATTTCCACCACATCTTACAGAGTCAGATACCCTGAGGGTAGAGCTGATTGAGGAGGATTTTGTTCATGAATTGTTACCTGAGAGGGCCTCTAACACACACAAGGGTGATTATGGTCATGTGCTTGTAGTGGGTGGCTCGGTGGGCAAGACCGGTGCAGCATTGATGGCTGCACGGGCAGCCCTGCGCTCTGGTGCAGGCCTTGTAACAATAGCCCTGCCAGAGCCTGCAGCCGAGGCACTGATGGGCAGTGTGGTTGAGGAGATGATGCTACCGCTTCCTTCAAATCCAGATGGAACAATTTCTGAAGAGGCGCTTGAAGGTATTCTAAAATTTGTTCATGAGCGTGCCGATGTGCTTGCAATAGGCCCCGGGCTTGGACGAAACCCAGAGACATGGAAGCTGGTCAGAGACCTTGTGAGGGTTTCTCCTGTTCCCATGGTAGTAGATGCCGATGCTCTGAATGCCCTTTCAGAAATTGGCTACAGTGGCATAAAGAGGCTTTTAAATGGTGTGCGTTCTCCGGTGATTTTTACACCCCACATAGGTGAGATGGTCAGACTTACAGGGATTAAAAAGGATGAGATTCTTTTAAATCGGCTGGGTGTTTCTGCTGAATTTTCAGCGGAGACAGGCTCGGTGCTTGTTTTAAAAGGAGCGCCAACGGTGGTCACAACACCCGAGGGCATGCAATACATCAATTCAACCGGCAACCCTGGTATGGCTACAGCAGGCTCAGGGGATGTGCTAACAGGCATTGTGGCATCCCTTATTGGTCAGGGCCTTGGCCCTGAAGAGGCTTCGGTGGCAGGTGTTTATATCCACGGTCTTTCAGGTGATATTGCTTCTGAGGCATTAACCGAGTATTCCATGACTGCCGGGGATTTGATAGGGTTCTTGCCAGAAGCTTTTAAGAGGTTATTATAACAGTTGTTTAAATTCATCAACTGTTAACCCGGCTTGTTTAATGATTTTCCTTAATGTACCTTTTGCTATTTCCCGATGATCTGGAACAACAATACGTCTATGTGGATAGTCAATTTGTCTTATTACTATATGGCTACCTTTCTGTCTGTCTTTTCGATAGCCTATCTTTGTTAATGCAGCTACAACCTCACGCCCCGATATCCGTGGTATTTTGCTCAAACTGCAACCTCTACAATCTCTTCATCTATTGATGGTGGTATTGGTTCATTATGAGCCTTTAAACTTTCAATATAAACCTCTATTGCCTCTTGAATATTTTTTAATACCTCTGTCCTTGTTTTTCCTTGAGAAACACAACCTGGTAAAGAGGGCACCTCAGCTATAAACATTCCATCTTCATCCTGTTCAATGATTACACGGTATTTCATGGTTGCCTCCTTGTTTGTTAGCCTATTTTATTATTAATAATACCACAAATTATTTTGTCATATCCCTCAGCTTGGCATATTTCAGGTATATACCAATGGCCTTTACAAAGGCCACATTAAAGCCTTCAAGCCCATCAAGAAACCCAAGCCTCAGCAGATAGTCTCTTGTAAAAAAAGATAAAAAGTGTAGTATGGGGCTAAAGCGTCCACACCGCCTGCCCGACTGGTATAGCTCTTTTGCTGAAAGGCTTGAGTATTTGTTTATTTTGCTTATCAGGGATGAAAGATTCTGGAAGGTATAGTGTAGTAAAGGCTCTTTGAGCCTCCCACAGGGTCCATCAACAATCACCTTTTCATGAACCATTGATGGGCTGAACCTGCCAGAGTCTCGTCTGAAGAGCCTTAGCACATAATCAGGGTACTGTCCACCATGCCGAAGCCATTTATTTTTGTAGAAATTTTTTCTTGGAATATAATACCCTGCCCTATCGGTACTACTGATTACTGCCTTTATCTCAAGGGCAAGCTCCGGGGTTATCACCTCGTCGGCATCAATGCTTAAGACCCACTGCCCTGTGGCCTTTTCAAGGGCAGATTGTTTCTGAGGGCCGTAGCCTTTCCAGTTTTCAATATAAATACGATCTGTAAAGCGTTTAGCAATCTCCAGGGTATTGTCGGTACTACCAGAGTCGAGCACAACTATTTCATCACACCATTTAATACTTTCAAGGCATGCTTTAAGACGGCCTTCTTCGTTAAATGTTATAATTATTGCTGATATTTTCAACATGATAAATGATAACATTTCGAGGTAGTTGGAGTGAAAAGAGGCATACCTGTTCTGATGTATCATCATGTAAATCCAGTGGGTAATTTTATAAATGTTACTCCTGATAGATTTCAGGAGCAAATGCAGTATCTTGCCAGAAGTGGTTACAGGACAATCAACACCTCTGAGCTTTACGATATCTTAAACTCTGAACAGGAGATTGATGGCAAAACCGTGATGATTACCTTTGATGATGGCTGGCTCGACAACTATCTTTATGCCTTCCCAGTGCTGAAGAAGTACTCTCTGAAGGCGGTTATCTTTGTCGTTACATCCTGGATTAAAGGTGAGGGGATAAGAACAGAGAGAAAAACTCTGCCACCTCATAGGGAATGTGTTGAGCTTGTTAGAAAGGGTAGAGCCGAGGATGTGATGCTTTCCTGGGATGAATTAAAGGAGATGCAGTCTACTGGTTTAATAGACATACAATCACACACACACAGACATATTCGCTGGTTTAAGGATTTGAAAGAATCCATGCAGAGAGAGTATCTCGTGGAAGACCTTAGCACATCAAAGAAGATAATTGAAGAGCGGCTTGGTAAGACCTGCGATGCATTATGCTGGCCCTGGGGTGATAACAATGAACTGTCAAAAGAGATTGCACTGAATGCAGGTTATAAGATGCTTTTTAC
>CAZEYP010000047.1:0-16184 GCA_964515925.1 uncultured Nitrospirota bacterium | reverse complement strand
AAGGTGGCCGCACGGTAGGAGCAGGTGTGGTTACTAAAATACTTGAGTAAAGAAGCAGGGAGACTATGGATCAGAAGATAAGGATAAAACTCAAGGCATACGATCACAGGATACTTGATCAGTCGGTAAAGGAGATAGTGGAGACTGCAAAAAGGACCGGAGCGAGGATAGCAGGACCGGTGCCGCTTCCAACAAGGATTCAGAAGTACACGGTGTTGAGGTCACCTCATATTGACAAGAAGTCAAGGGAGCAGTTTGAGATAAGGACTCATAAGAGGCTTATTGATATATACGATCCAACCCCCCAGACGGTTGATGAGCTTATGAGGCTTGAGCTGGCTGCGGGGGTAGATGTGGAGATAAAGCTATGACAGGGATTCTTGGAAGAAAACTTGGAATGACACAGATATTTGATGAAAAGGGCAATGTTATTCCTGTAACAGTGGTGGAAGCAGGCCCCTGTCAGGTGGTGCAGGTAAAGACAATAGAGACCGATGGATACGAAGCAGTACAGATTGGTTTTGATGAGATAAAAAAGGAAAAGAAGGTCAATAAACCCATGAAGGGGCATTTCAAGAAGGCTGGAACTCCACCATACAGGGTGCTTAGAGAGTTTCCAATGAAGGAGCTCAGTGTGGGAGATACCATCACAGTGGAGCGATTCCAGAAGGGCGATAGGGTTCATGTTAGCGGGATATCCAAGGGTAAGGGATTTCAGGGAGTAATGAAAAGGCATGGCTACGGTGGTGGGCCAGGCTCTCACGGCTCCATGTTTAACAGGGCCCCAGGCTCAATCGGTGCAAGTGCCTTTCCCTCAAGGGTGTGGAAGAATAAGGGAATGCCAGGTCACATGGGAAATGTGAGGGTTACCGTCAGGAACCTTACTGTGGTTGATGTAAAACCTGAGCAGAATCTTTTATTAATCAAAGGTGCAATACCCGGACCATCGGGTGGATATATAGAGGTGAGGAAGGACGACTGATATGCCAGAGATTGAGATCAAGGACAGGGAAAATAAGGTAGTAGGAAAGATAACGCTTCCAGAGAATATCTTTGGGCTGGAGGTCAAAAAGGATATACTCCACACTGCGGTGGTTAACTACCTTGCCAACCAGCGTCAGGGCACTCATGCCACAAAAACACGCGGTATGGTAAGAGGTGGTGGAAAAAAGCCCTGGAGGCAGAAACATACGGGCAGGGCAAGGCATGGAAGTATAAGGTCGCCACTCTGGAAGGGTGGAGGTGTGGTTTTTGGCCCTCAGCCAAGGGATTATTCTTACAAGTTGCCGAAGAAACAAAAAAGGCTTGCATTAAAGGTAGCTTTAAGTGCCAAGCTGAAAGACGGAGAGCTCACTGTTGTTGACTCTTTAAACTTTGAGAAACCAAGGACAAAGGATATGGTTGCATTTCTTAAAGGGCTTAATCTGGACAGCTCAAGCGTGCTGATTGTTACAGAAGACAAGGATGAAAATGTATATCTATCTGCACGGAATATCCACGGTGTTGATGTGATGAGGGCACAGGACCTGAACACCTACGAGGTGCTTGTTCATCAGAATGTGGTAATAACAAAGGATGCTCTTAAGAAGATACAGGAGGTCTGGGGATGAGAGACCCACATGAGGTAATACTGAGACCATTGTTTACAGAAAAGGCAACCTATTTAAAAGAGACTGAAAATAAATTAATCGTTGAGGTTAACAGAAAGGCCAACAAGATAGAGATTAAAAGGGCCTTTGAAGAGCTCTTTAATGTTAAGGTTGATAAAGTGGCAACCATTAATGTGAAACCCAAGAAGAAAAGATTGGGCACATCAGAGGGTAGAACAAGGGCAATGAAAAAGGCAATAATTACCCTGAAGAAAGGTGAAAAACTGGATTTCATAGAGGGAGTATAAGATGGGTATAAGAATATATAAACCAACATCACCGGGCAGAAGATACATGTCAGTAAGTGACTTCAGCGAGATCACAACTAACAAGCCATACAAACCACTTTGTGTACCACTGAAAAAGACAGGTGGAAGGAATAACTACGGAAGGGTAACTGCCTGGCAGCGTGGTGGAGGAAACAAGAGACTTTACAGGATTATAGATTTTAAAAGAGACAAAACAGGAATACCAGCTACGGTGGAGACAATCGAGTACGACCCAAACAGGACCGCAAGGATAGCTCTTCTTAAGTATGCTGATGGAGAAAGACGCTATATCATAGCTCCACAGGGTCTAAAGGTAGGTGATAAGCTGATGTCTGGTCCTGATGCTGAGATAAGGATAGGTAATGCACTTCCACTTAAAAATATTCCACTTGGTACATTTATACATAATATAGAGCTTCGTCCAGGTGAGGGTGGAAAGCTTGCCCGAAGCGCTGGTGTTCAGGCTCAGCTTGTTGCTAAGGACGACAGATATGCTCAGATAAAGCTTGCCTCAGGTGAGGTAAGGCTGGTGCCCATAAGGTGTATGGCTACAGTAGGGCAGGTAAGTAATGTTGATCATGAAAACATAGATCTTGGGAAGGCAGGAAGAAAGAGGTGGCTTGGTAGAAGACCTACTGTAAGAGGTGTTGCCATGAACCCGGTTGACCATCCCCTCGGCGGTGGTGAGGGAAGGGCTTCTGGTGGTAGACCGGCCTGCAGTCCATGGGGTAAACCTGAAGGTGTCAAGACAAGAAAGAACCGTAGAACCGATAAATACATAATCAAGAGAAGAAAGTAAGGAGGCATTAGGTGCCAAGGTCATTAAAGAAAGGCCCATATGTAGATCCAAAACTAATGAAAAAGGTACAGAAGATGATCGAGACCGGGGACAAGAAGATCATCAAGACCTGGTCAAGAAGGTCGACAATAATACCTGAATTTATAGGATTTACCTTTGCAGTGCACAATGGAAACAAGTTTATCCCTGTTTATGTAACCGAAAATATGGTAGGACACAAGTTAGGTGAATTTGCACCAACAAGAACCTATAGAGGACACGGAAGTGAAAAGACCACAAGGGTAAGGGGTAAGTAAGATGGAAGCAAGGGCAGTTCTGAGATATGCAAGGATAACACCAAGAAAGGCTCGCAGGGTTGTTGACCTGATAAGGGGAAAGAAGGCAGGAGAGGCGATGCTGGCACTTAGGTTTATGCCATACAGGGGTGCAAGGTTTGTTGAGAAGCTTCTTCGCTCAGCAATGGCCAATGCCGAGCAGAAGGATGTGGCCGAGCCAGAAGAGATGAGGATTGTGAGGGCCTATGTAGATGAGGGGCCTGTAATGAAGAGACTCTTCCCGAGAGCCATGGGTAGAGCCAATATAATTAAAAAGAAGACAAGCCATATAACGCTTGTGCTTGCTGAAGAGGAGGAAGAAGACAGTGAATAGTGTTGGGTGTTTAGTGTTGAGTGCTGAGTGTTTAGGTGTAAGAGATTTAACACTTAAAACTAAACACTCAAAACTTCTACTGGGGGTGTACATTGGGACATAAAACGCATCCTATAGGAAACAGGATAGGTATCATAAGGACATGGGATTCAAGATGGTACAGAGAGCAGGGATATGGTGAGCAGTTACATGAGGACTTGAGGATAAGGAAATACATTAAAAATAAGTTATACCATGCCGGAATATCAAGGATAGAGATAGAGAGGCTTGGAGATAAGGAAGGACAGAAGGTCAGGATTATTATACATACTGCAAGGCCAGGTATTATCATAGGTAAGAAGGGTGTAGAGGTTGAAAAATTAAAGAAAGAGATAGTGGCAATGACAGGCAAGAATGTAAGCATTGATATAAAGGAAATAAGAAAACCCGAGCTTGATGCCCAGCTTGTGGCTGAAAATATAGCATTACAGATAGAAAAGAGGGTTGCCTACAGAAGGGCAATGAAGAAGGCGGTAGCAGCAGCAATGAGGTTTGGGGCTCTTGGGATAAAGGTTCAGGCAGCAGGAAGGTTGGCAGGTGCTGAGATTGCAAGGCGTGAGTGGTACAGGGATGGTAGGGTTCCACTTCATACCTTCAGGGCAGATATTGATTATGGGTTTGCAGAGGCAAAGACAACCTATGGAATTATAGGTGTGAAGGTGTGGATTTACAAAGGTGATGTGCTTGATCACAAAAGCATAAAGTGAAGATAAAGCGAGGTATAGAGCAATGTTAATGCCGAAAAAGGTTAAGTTCCGCAAGACACAGAAGGGCAGGATGAAGGGTAAGGCCTACAGGGGCTCTGAGGTCTCCTTTGGAGAGTATGCCCTTAAGGCCCTCGAGCCTGGCTGGATTACGAGCCGTCAGATAGAGGCTGCCCGTGTTGCCCTTACAAGGAAGGTTAAGAAGGGTGCAAAGATATGGATCAGGATATTCCCTGACAAACCCATAACACGTAAACCTGCTGAGACAAGGATGGGTAAGGGAAAGGGTAATCCCGAGTTCTGGGTGGCAGTAGTAAAGCCTGGAAGGATACTATATGAGATGTCTGGTGTGTCAGAGGAGCTTGCTACAGAGGCACTGAGACTTGCCTCAAGGAAACTCCCGATTGCTACAAAGATAGTAAAGAGGAAGGAGGCGGTAATTTGAGGCCTTCTGAATTAAGAACGATGACTATAGAGGAACTTAAGCAAAAGGAACAGGAACTCAGGAAGGAGCTCTTTAATCTCAGGTTCCAGAAGGCAACTGGAGAGATACAGAACCCAATGCGTATAAAGGCGGTAAGAAAAGACATCGCAAGGATTCTCACTATTATAACCGAAAAGCAGAAGGAAGAAGCGGCAAAGAATAATAATTAAAGGTAATAAAAGAGGGAGAGTATGCCAAGAAAAGTTTTTGTTGGAAAGGTTGTAAGCGACAAGATGGACAAGACCGTAACAGTGGCGGTTACAAGGCTTTATAAACATCCACTTTATAAAAAATACATTAAGAGAACCACCAAGTTTAAGGCACATGATGAAGAGAATAAATGCCGGATGGGTGATACTGTGAAGATAATCGAGTCGAGACCCCTTAGCAAGACAAAGCGTTGGGTGGTTCTGGAGATTATGAACAGGGAAAGTTAAGGAAGATTATAAGGGGAGAGCAGAGAGATGATACAGCAACAGAGCATACTTGATGTGGCTGACAATTCAGGAGCAAAAAAGGTGATGTGCATAAGAGTCCTTGGGGGCTCAAAGAGAAGGTATGCACGGGTTGGAGATATCATTGTGGCAAGTGTGAAGGAGGCATCTCCTGATGGAACTGTAAAGAAGGGTGCCAAGGTAAAGGCCGTTGTGGTGAGAACCAGAAAGGAAACAAGAAGACCGGATGGCACCTATATCAGGTTTGACCAGAATGCCTGTGTATTGATAAACGCTCAGGGTGAGCCAATAGGTACTCGTGTATTTGGTCCAGTGGCAAGAGAGCTCAGGTGGAAGGAGTTTACCAAGATCATCTCACTGGCACCAGAGGTTTTATAGGAGGAATATAATGGGATTGGGTATAAGGAAAGACGACAATGTTGTGGTTATAACAGGCAAGGAAAAGGGAAAGAAGGGCAGAGTGCTTGCGGTGCTGCCCAAAAAGCAGAGAGTAATAGTGGAAAAGATAAATATAATAAAGAGGCATATGAAGCCTTCACAGAAATACAGTCAGGGTGGAATCATTGAAAAGGAAGGCCCGATTCATATATCCAATGTAATGCTTGTATGCCCAAGATGCAATACACCGACAAGAATTGGTAATAAGATACTGGATGATGGCAGAAAATTAAGGGTCTGTAAGAAGTGTAAGGAGGTCATAGATCAGTAATGGCTGATGAAAAATACATACCAAGGCTCAAGGAGAAGTATTTCAAAGAGGTTGTTCCAAAGTTGATGGAAGAGTTTTCCTACAAGTCTATAATGCAGGTGCCAAGACTTGAAAAGATAGTTCTGAACTGTGCCCTTGGAGAGGCAATAAGTAATATAAAGCTGCTTGATGCGGCTGTAAATGAACTGAGCGTCATAGCAGGTCAGAAGGCTGTGGTTACAAAGGCCAAGAAGTCAATAGCCGGCTTTAAGCTAAGAAAGGGTATGCCAATTGGTTGCAGGGTAACCCTCCGAGGAAACAGAATGTATGAGTTTCTTGATAAATTAATCAGTATAGCAATTCCCCGTATAAGAGACTTCAGAGGTCTTACTACAAGGAGCTTTGATGGAAGGGGCAACTACTCAATGGGGGTGAAGGAGCAGTATATTTTCCCTGAGATAGATTATGACAAGGTAGAGATGGTGCATGGTTTTGATATAACCATATGTACCACTGCTGAGACAGATGAGGAAGGAAAGGCACTACTTAAGAATTTAGGGATGCCTTTCAGAGGAAAATAATAAGGTATTTAAGGAGATAAAATGGCAAAGAAGTGTTTGATTGAAAAGCAGAAAAGACCACCGAAGTTCAAGGTAAGGGCTTACAACAGATGCAAGATCTGTGGGAGGCCAAGAGCCTATATGAGGAAGTTCGAGATGTGTAGAATTTGTTTCAGAACCCTTGCACACCAGGGATTGATACCTGGTGTGAGAAAATCAAGCTGGTAGGAGAGTGAAAGATGCTGACAGACCCAATTGCAGACATGCTCACAAGGATTAGAAATGCAATAATGGTAAAGGCTGAGAAGGTGGACATACCAGCCTCAAGGATGAAGTTAGACATTGCAAAGATTATGAAGGAAGAGGGCTTTATCAGGGCATATAAGATTATCAAAGACAAGCGGAAGGGAATTCTGAGAATATCACTTAAGTATGTAGATGGTGAATGCGTGATTACAGGTCTCAAACGAATTAGCAAACCTGGAAGAAGAATTTATGTTGGATATAGAGATATTCCAAAGGTAATGGGTGGGGTAGGTATTGCAATACTTACCACGCCAAAGGGTATAAAGAGCGATCGTGTATGCAGAAGAGAAAAGCTTGGCGGTGAGTTGCTCTGTTATATTTGGTAGAAATTTAAAAAAAAGCTAATTGGAAGAGGTGTGCAGATGTCGAGAGTAGGAAAGAAGCCGATTGATATTCCAAAGGGTGTAGAGGTAAATATAAATAACACCACGATAAAGGTGAAGGGGCCAAAGGGAGAGCTCCAGTGGGACTTTCCTCAAGCAATGAAGGTAGAGGTGAAGGAGAACCAGATTGTTGTGGAAAGGCCTGATGATACCAGGCAGAAAAGGGCACTGCATGGTCTTACAAGAAGCCTTATTGCAAACATGGTAAAGGGTGTGAGTGAGGGCTTTAAAAAGGAGATGGAGATCGTGGGTGTGGGATACAGGGTTGACCTCAAGGGTGATACCCTTGTTTTTGGTCTTGGATACTCCCATCCGGTAGAGTTCAAGCTGCCAGATGGGATAAAGGCAGAGGTTGACCACAAGGCAAGACCAATAAAGCTTACCCTGACTGGAATAGACAAACAGCTTCTTGGACAGACCGCTGCAAACATAAGGGCATTAAGGCCACCGGATTCATATAAAGGCAAGGGAATAAGATATGCTGATGAGCGTCTGAAGCTTAAACCTGGTAAGGCAGGAAAATAACAGGAGGTTAGGCTGAATTGAAAAGGACTAAAAGACAGGCAAGAATAAGAAGACATAGAAGGGTAAGGAAAAAGGTCTTTGGTACGCCGGAGAGACCAAGACTTTCCGTATATGGTTCTTTAAACCATATTTATGCCCAGATAATAGATGACATGAAGGGTCATACACTGGTGGCTGCGTCGACTCTTGATAAAGAGCTGAAGGGTGAGATAAAGCATGGCGGAAATGTGGAGTCAGCAAAAAAGGTTGGTCTGTTGATTGCCAGGAGGGCAGTTGAAAAGGGTATTAAGAAGGTTGTATTTGATAGAGGTGGTTTCCGCTATCATGGAAGAATAAAGGCCCTTGCAGATGCTGCAAGAGAAGGCGGACTGGAGTTTTAAACAGGGTAGAGGGTGCAGCGTGTAGGGTGTAGTGAACTGGATTGTTTTTCTAATAAACTAAGTTTTGAATTTTAGTAATAAAGAATAGATGAATTTGTTTAGAATTTCGGGATTAGAATTTAGAATTTAAGGATAAGAAGGAGGTATAGTGCTGAGGATTGATCCATCAGAATTAGAATTGCAGGAGAAGGTAATCTTCATCAATAGAGTGTCAAAAGTGGTGAAGGGTGGAAGGAGATTTTCCTTTACTGCCCTTGTTGCAGTGGGAAATGGTGAGGGGATTGTTGGCATTGGAAAGGGAAAGGCCGCAGAGGTTGCAGATGCCATCAGAAAGGCAATCTGGCAGGCCAAGAAGTCTCTGATACGGTTTCCTCTGATGGATGGCACTATTCCCCATGAGATACTTGGTAAGCATGGTGCTGGTGAGGTATTACTGAAGCCAGCTAAAAAGGGTACCGGTGTGATTGCAGGTGGTGCTGTAAGACCCGTGCTTGAGGTGGCTGGGCTTGAAAATATAGTTGCCAAGTCAATAAGGAGTCATAATCCCTTTAATGAGGCAAAGGCCACAATAGATGGGCTTCTAAAGCTGAAGGATCCAGAGAGGGTGAGGAAGATAAGGTCTAAACCAACAGAAGAGGCAAAGGAAGAAGGAGTGGCAAAGAATGCTTAAGATTACTCTTAAGAGGAGTTATATAGGAAGACCGGAGAAACAGAGAAGGGTACTGAGAAGTCTTGGCCTGAGAAAGATAGGTCAGACAGTGATAAAAGAGGATGTTCCATCAATCAGAGGAATGATAAACAAGGTGCCCCATCTTGTTGAGGTGGAAGAGGTTAAAGGAGACAACTAAAAGCATTATAATCTGGAGGCAAGATGAAGATAGAAGAGCTAAAACCAGCTGCAGGTAGCAGAAAGAAACCCAAAAGGGTTGGAAGGGGTCCTGGTTCAGGACATGGTAAGACCTCCTGCAGGGGGCATAAGGGGCAGAAGGCTCGCTCTGGTGCCAGTATTCCAGCAGGCTTTGAAGGTGGACAGATGCCGCTTCAGAGGAGGCTTCCCAAGAGGGGATTTTCAAATTATCCCTTTAAAAGACAATACGCAATTGTCAATTTAGACAGACTTGAAAAGATAGAGACTAACGAGATTACACCAGAGCTATTACTTAAGGAGGGCATTATATCAAACCTTAAGGACGGATTAAAGGTTCTTGGAAATGGTGAGATAAAGAGAGCCATTACAATCAGGGCTCATGCCTTTAGCAAGTCTGCCATCAAGAAGATCGAGGCCGCTGGTGGCAAGGCAGAGGTGATATAGTTGGGGGCTTTATCTTCTTTTCAAAATATCTTCAAGATCGAGGAGTTAAAGAAGAGGATATTCTTTACCCTCGCACTACTTGCTGTCTACAGAATAGGCTGTCATATTCCCACCCCGGGCATTAACGGAGAGCAGTTAAGTAAGTTCCTTGCCGAGCGTGGTGGTGCACTGATGGGATTTTTCGATATCTTTTCCGGAGGTGCACTCTCCAGGGTTACTATATTTGCCCTTGGTATAATGCCTTACATCAGTGCTGCAATTATACTTGAGTTGCTTACCGTTGTTATACCTGCTATTGGAAAGCTGGCAAAGGAAGGTGAGGAGGGAAGAAAGAAGATAGTTAAATACACCAGGTACGGTACGGTTTTGATCAGTGCTATACAGTCCTTCGGTATTGCAGTGGGGCTTGAAAGCATGGCTCAGGGTGCCTTTATACAGCATCCAGGATGGTCCTTCCGTCTTATGACCATGATAACCCTCACTGCAGGAACTGCATTTATCATGTGGCTTGGAGAGCAGATTACAGAAAGGGGAATTGGTAATGGAATATCCCTGATAATCTTTGCCGGTATAGTTGCAAGGCTTCCCAATGCAATAGTCAGCACAGTAAGGCTTATAAAGGCAGGAGAACTTTCTGTATTATTCCTGATATTCCTTATTGCAATGATGATTTTTGTGGTAGGTGGAATAATTTACATTGAAAGGGGAGAGAGAAGAATTCCGGTACAATATGCAAAGAGGGTGGTTGGCAGGAAGGTCTATGGTGGGCAGTCAACCCACCTGCCCCTTAAGATAAACACATCAGGTGTTATTCCACCGATTTTTGCATCTTCTATAATTATGTTTCCTGCAACAATAGCTGGATTTATCTCTATTCCATGGGTGCAGGGTATAGCAAGACAGCTGACGCCTGGTACTGCTTTATACACAATACTTTATGTGGCAATGATTATATTCTTCAGTTACTTCTACACAGCCATAATTTTCAACCCCGTGGATGTGGCTGATAACCTTAAAAAATACGGTGGATTTATACCAGGTATAAGACCCGGTCAGAAGACCGCTGATTATCTGTACAGGGTGCTTTCAAGACTTACCTTTGTTGGAGCTATATACCTGTCAATTGTATGTGTAATACCAACATTTCTTATTAAAGAATTCAATGTCCCCTTCTATTTTGGTGGAACATCATTACTTATCGTGGTAGGCGTTGCACTTGATACGGTCTCCCAGATAGAGTCGCACCTGCTGACCCGTTCCTATGAAGGCTTGCTTAAGAAAAGCCGCGTCAGGGGAAGACGAAGGTAGTGAATTTGAGATTTCAGATTTGAGATTTCAGATATTGGGTCTTTTTAATCGGGATGTTAGGTAGGGTTAAGAGGTTATTTTTCTGAAAACCCCCTGTTACTTACCCTTAATATCTTGCAAGGGGGTTAATTTTCTGGTTTCTGTTTTGTGATCATTATAAAGACAAAAAGAGAGATAGACCTTATGAGAAAGGCCTCAGCCATTGTTGCTGAGGCACTTTTGGCTATAAAGGGTTATATTGCTCCAGGGGTCAGCACCAGGGAGTTAGAAGAAATAGCTGAAGATATAATCAGAACCAGAGGCGCAAGACCTGCTTTTAAAGGTTACAGGGGGTATCCAGCAAGTATTTGCGCTTCTGTAAATGATACGGTTGTTCATGGAATTCCTTCAAGCTCTATAGTACTGCAGAAGGGTGATATTATCAGTGTTGACCTTGGCGTGGTGTATAAGGGGTATATAGGTGATGCAGCTATAACGGTGCCTGTAGGAGAAGTAAATCCAGAGGTTAAAAGGCTCCTTGAGGTTACAGAGAAGGCACTTTACATAGGTATTAAGCAGGCAAAGGTTGGCAGAAGGGTATCTGATATATCACATGCAATACAGGAATTTGTGGAATCGAAGGGGTATTCGGTTGTAAGAAATTTTGTTGGACACGGTGTTGGTAGGTCATTGCATGAAGACCCCCAGATACCCAATTTTGGGCCTCCTGGCAAGGGACCAAAACTAAAGGCAGGAATGACCCTTGCTATAGAGCCTATGGTGAATGCAGGAAGATACGAGGTGAAGGTGATGGAGGATGGGTGGACAGCAAAGACCGTTGATGGAAGTCTATCAGCACATTTTGAGCATACGGTGTTAGTTAAAAAAAGCGGTCCAGAGATATTGACGAAAATGGATTAAATAAATTATAATTAATGGTTAAAATGCCAAAGGCTGACAACATAGAGGTCCAGGGTGAGATAATTGATGCCCTGCCAAATGCCATGTTCAGGGTAAGGCTTGAAAGTGGGCAGGAGATAATTGCCTATGTCTCTGGTAAGATGAGGATGCATTTTATAAAGATCTTACCGGGCGATAAGGTGCTTGTTGAGATGTCACCCTATGACCTGACAAAGGGCAGAATTACTTATAGATACAAGTAACTAAGACTTAACATTGTGAATATCCAGTGTTAATCGTTAAATGATGTAGGAGGTGGTGATTAAGCGTAATGAAGTATATACTACACCCTACACGCTACCCCCTACTCGCTATATTTAGAAATTAGAATTTAGAATTTTACAGGAGATGGAGGTTTAAATGAAGGTAAGGGCATCGGTAAAGCCAATATGTGCAAAGTGTAAGATTATAAAGCGTAAGGGCGTGGTTCGGGTGATATGTGAAAACCCAAAACATAAACAGAGGCAGGGTTAAGGAGGCAGGATATGGCCAGGATTGCTGGAGTTGACTTACCAAAGAACGAGAGGATAGAAATAGGGCTGACCAGGATTTTTGGTATAGGTCGGTCGACTTCAAAAAAGATACTTGCTGATACTGGTATAAATCCAGATACAAGGGTCAAGGATTTAAGAGATGACGAGATAGTCAAGATAAGGACCGTTATAGACAGAGACTATAAAGTGGAGGGTGATTTAAGAAAAGAGATTTCCATGAATATAAAGAGGCTGATGGATATTGGTTGCTATCGTGGTTTGCGCCATAGGATGGGGCTTCCAGTGAGAGGGCAGCGTACAAGCACCAATGCCCGTACTCGTAAAGGGCCCAAGAAAACAGTGGCAGGCAAGAAGAAGGGAGGTAAATAGGATATGGCAAGACGCAGAAGAGGACCAAAAAAGGAAAAAAAGAATATACCCTATGGTATTGCCCATGTTCAGACCACATTTAACAATACAATAGTAACTATTACTGATAAAAACGGAAATGTTGTAACCTGGGTAAGTGCAGGAAGTCTGGGGTTTAAGGGCTCCCGTAAAGGCACCCCCTATGCTGCACAGCTTGCCGCCGATACAGCTGCAAAGAGGGCAATGGATATGGGCATGAGACAGATAGATGTTTACATAAAGGGTCCGGGTGCAGGAAGGGAATCGGCCATTAGGGCAATTCAGGCTGCCGGGCTTGATGTAAATATAATAAAGGATGTCACACCAGTTCCTCACAACGGGTGTAGACCTCCAAAGAGGAGGAGGGTGTAAATGGCAAGATATAGAGAGGCACTTTGCAGGTTGTGCAGAAGAGAAGGGCAGAAACTCTTTCTAAAGGGAGACCGTTGTTACACTGATAAATGTGCCTTTGAGAGGAGGAAGTATCCGCCTGGACAGCATGGCACTTCAAGGGTAAAGATAAGCGATTATGGGCTGCAATTAAGGGAGAAACAGAAGGTTAAGAGGATATATGGTGTGCTGGAGAAGCAGTTCAGGAAGTATTTTAAAGAGGCACAGAAGAAGAAGGGTGTTACCGGTGAGCTTTTGCTTCAGTTTCTTGAGAGAAGGCTTGACAATGTGGTGTTCAGGGCTGGTTTTGCTGTCAACATAAGGCAGGCAAGACAGCTTGTAAACCATGGACATATCAAGGTCAATGGCCGTAGGGTTAATATACCGTCTTTCAGGGTGAGAGAAGGGGATGTTGTCGAGTTGAAGGAAGAAAGCAGAAAAATTCCCTTTATAGAAGAGAACCTTTCCAAGGTAGAGCACAGAGGAGTGCCCGAGTGGCTGGAGTTAGATGCTGAAAACTTCAGGGCCAGGGTTCTGAGCCTGCCAACAAGAGAGCAGATACCTCTTGATGTAAAAGAGCACTTAATTGTTGAGCTCTATTCAAAATAATTGATAATCAGGAGACTTCAGTAAGGTCTCTAAACAATAAAAGGAGGCTCTATGAGTTTTAAGTTGAAAGGCTTTCAGTTTCCTAAAAAGGTGGCCTTTGAAGAAGACACACTTACAGATACATATGGAAAGCTTGTTGCAGAGCCTTTTGAGAGGGGTTACGGAACCACAATCGGTAACTCTTTGAGGAGGGTATTACTCTCATCAATAGAAGGTGCAGCAATTACTCATGTAAAGATACCTGGTGTGTTACATGAATTTTCCACAATAGATGGTATAAAAGAGGACATGGTTGACCTCATACTGAACCTTAAGAAACTCAGATTCAAACTCCAGGGTAGCGAGACTAAAGTTGCAAGAATTGATGTTACTGGGGTAAAAGAGGTTACAGGTGCTGACATACAATGCCCCTCAGGGCTTGAGGTGCTGAATAAAGACCATTATGTATCCACCGTTGACAAGGGAGCAGAGTTTCATGCAGAGCTCTATGTATCCAGGGGGAGGGGATATATTCCATCAGATATGCTTAAAGACAAGGACCAGCCCGTTGATATGATAGCGATTGATGCTGTGTTCAGTCCTATTAAAAAGGTAAACTTCTGGGTAGAAAAGGCTCGTGTTGGCAGAGCCACAGATTATGACAGGCTGATCCTTGAGCTCTGGACAGACGGAAGTGTTACTCCGAGGGCAGCCATTACAAGGGCTGCAAACATATTGATGGATCATTTTGATTTTTTTCTTATTGAGGAATCAGAAGATATGGAGGTAACAGAGGAGGAGGTTGTAGAGTCGCCAGTAACAGTTGGGGATGACGATTTTAATGAAAATCTGCTCAAATCAGTTGATGAGCTTGAGCTTTCAGTAAGATCCTATAATTGCCTTAAGAATGCCAATATCAAGACCATAGCTGATCTGGTTCAGAAGACAGAACACGAGATACTGAAGACAAAGAATTTTGGCAGGAAATCACTGAATGAGATCAAAGAGATTCTGAAGGGAATGGGACTCAGTCTTGGGATGAAGATCGACCCCGAGGTGATTGAGAAGTACAAGGAAAAGCTTGGAGGTGTAACAAACGATGCGTCATAGAATGAGGAAAAAACACTTTGACAGGACTACAAATCAGCGTAAGGCTTTGTTCAGGAACCTTATGACCAGTCTTTTTATACATGAAAGGATAGAGACGACCGTTGCCAAGGCAAAGGTTCTGAGGTCTATGGCAGAAAAGATGGTTACCCTTGGTAAAAGGGGAGACCTTCATGCAAAAAGACTTGCATTTTCTTATCTTCCAAACAGGACTGCTGTCTCTAAACTTTTCAATGAGATAGCACCCCGATTTGCAGACCGTAATGGCGGATATCTCAGGATAGTCAGGACCCGTAACAGGATAAAGGACCAGGCACCTCTTGCTGTTATTGAATTTATCGACTACGAAGAAAAGAGAGAAGAAAAAGAGGAGGAAAAGAAAAAGGAATAAATGGACTGGCTTGTTGCCATAGGGATAGTAGTGCTCTGGATACTGCTTCAGACCGTTATTCTGCCAAGGCTTGGCATACCTACCTGAGCTTCAAAGGCACAGGGGACGTGTTCCCCTCAGAAGAAAACAAGAAAGTAGTCTTATAAAAGAGATACCAATTCCTCAACCTCTAAAAATTCATTCCTGGAGACCCGTTTCAGGGTCTGACGAATAAAGCTGAATTCTTCGTAGTGACCCTTCAGGTATTCACAGAGCTTGGTGTAAAGCGCTTCCCCCCGCATATCCCAGTCTAAAAGCATAATGATCCTGTCGTACTTACAAAGAAGCTCCTCGGACAATTCATAAAGATTTTTCCCCTGATGTACAAGCTCTATAGTACCTTCAAGACCAAACCTTCTCAGAGCCTCTCTGTCTCGCTTTCCCTCCACTAAAACAGGTACAGTTTTGTTAAGCTCCTTGAGGTCGGCTATCAGCCTGAATATAATCTCCAGGTTCTCATCTTTAAGTGTCATAAAGGATCATCTGAACTCACCTGCCGAAAATGCGGTAGCATTTTCGGTCAGGTGGAGTGGCTCGTTATAAGTTACTTCATTTCCGTGGCTGGTTTACCAGATTAACCGTTTGAGTTCTGCTTACCTTTGAGTTTCTTGATTTACCTTTGGAAAACCTTTTTATTTTACCCGCTGCTTCCCTCCTCACCGTTACACTTAATAAATATTACCATCAGAATTCTTTTGAAATCAAGGCGATGTGAGAAGTAATTTAGCCTTTATATTTACCTGCATTCCATTTCGAGAATGTTATTTCCGTTGAGTTTTATTACCATTATTCAATGGCAACGAAGGTCTCAGTACGGGTAATACCCTTTATCTTTCGTATCTTTTTAAGTATCCTGTTGAATATCTCCTCGGTAGTTTCTGCCTCTAATACCACCGCAAGGTCAAATTGACCGGTAATTATATCTGCATAGACTACCCCATTTATCCCCCGGAAGGTATCCCTGATGTCTCTGTCTTTACCAGGTGTGACATTCACAAGCATATAAACCCTTGCCATTAATAATCCCTCCCTTCTTAATTGTTCTATATTATTAAGATACCAGAAAATGGTTTTTAAGACAACTGTAGAGCTGAATTTGCTTGCTGGTGCTGTGACAAGACACAGGTTAATAAGTGTTGTACATATTCAAAATTTGACAAAAGGAATTTTTTTTGATAGAATTCTATATATTTAGAGAGAGAATGAAGTTGAAGGAGGAGTAATAGTTAGATGTAAAGAGGGGAAGAAAATAATCCCTCCCAGATAGTTTAAATCTTTAAAAATCGGCGCTTGTCAAGAATCTTGTGTCTGACCATAGAATTTCCTGTTGAAGATCTGTC
>CAZEYP010000046.1:0-18845 GCA_964515925.1 uncultured Nitrospirota bacterium | reverse complement strand
CCCTGTCTTTTTTACCCCCTACACCCCAACAAGCGGATATAATAAGATAAAACATTCTTACATATTGAAGATACCCGCAGTCCTGCCGCAGGGTATCTTCACTTGGTAGAATTATGATTTATATCATAGTTTTCTATCTTTCCTCGTGGTAATATGAAAACATGGTAAGAGAGGATTTAATTGAGGGAAGAAACAGAGAGACCGTTGTCCTGAGGATTGCTTCAGTAAATCCCTATTCTGCTGAGCTTACCTCTGAACAACTGGAACTCCTTGCAGACATTGCAGAACGCTATGGAGGTGGCAGGGCTCATGTTACGGCAAGGCAAACCATAGAAATACCTGATATACCTAAATCCCTTGTTAATGAGGTGGTCCCTCTTCTTGAACAACAGGGATTAAGAATTGGCTCAACTGGCAAAAAGCTCAGAAATGTGATTGCCTGCTCAAGATGGTGTCTATACAACGCCATGCCCATGTCAGAGCTTGCCTGTGAACTTAATGAGCAATATATGAATGTTGAGCTCCCTGGCAAAACCACCATTTCACTTTCAGGATGCAACTTCTCCTGTGTTCGTTCAAAGACTTCTGATATAGGTGTAATCGCTAGGGCTGATATAGGTCTCACAGAAAAGAAATGTAAACACTGCAAGATATGCATAAAGGAACCCCTTGGATGTCAGGTTGATGCAATTACACTAACAGAAGAGGGGGTTATGATTGACAAAACAAGATGTGTCAGATGTGGCTTTTGCTGGAATGTATGTAGGCCAGGCAGCATTGAGGCACAAAAAACCTATTTTGATGTCTATATTGGCGGAAAAGGTGGTTTACAGCCCAACGAGGCAAAGTTCTTTGCAAGTGTTGAAAATGAAAGCGAGCTCAAAGAACTGATTGACAGGATCATTAACACCTATAAAGGTTATGCAAGAAAGGGTGAAAGAATAGCAGACCTGCTTGAAAGACAGGGTATGGAGGTCTTCAATGCCACAGCATGAAGAGGGATTTAACCTTGAGATGCCAAAGGTTGGCGTTATCAAGGGTGTGCTTGCAAAGGATATAGAAGTCACTGGAGAAAAGGTCGTTAATGTTAGAACCTGTGCCAGACCTTACAGGAACTTCTACTCTGCAAACCAGTTAAGGAGACTGGCACGGATTGCTAAAAAATACGGCTCTGGAAAGGTACATCTCAGCCCAAGGCATAATCTTGAGATTCCAGAAGTCAGACAAAAGGAGCTAAACAACGCACTAAGAGAGCTGTATATAGCCGGCCTATTCCCTGGTGGTGCTGGCACCTCTGTAAGAAACATATTTACCTGTCCTGACTGGTGCAGAAAGGCAATTATGCCTGTACAGGAGCTCGGTCTGATGGTAAGCAAAAACTTTGGTGATATGGATATGCCAAATAAGGTAACCATATCCTTTGCAGGCTGTTTTAATGGTTGCTCAAGGCCCTACAATACTGATATCGGTATTTACGCAATGGCTGAAGTTGTATTGAATAAGGAGATCAAATGTGAAACAGATTGTAACGAGTGTGTTCTTATATGCCCCTTTAACGCTATAACCATTAACAGGGGTAACATAGAGATAGATGAGTATTCATGTACCGGATGCCTTAAGTGTATTGAGGTCTGTAAACCCGCAGTCCTGTCAAGAGGAAAAGAGGGGTTTATGGTTCTTGTAGGAGGGAAAGAAGGGTTGGATATTAGATGGGGAAGACCTATTAAAAAAGGAATAGATGACTTTTCAGTGCTTGAGACAATAGATACAATCCTGAGATGGTACAGTAAAGAGGCCACCTTCAGAAGGGGAAGTAAAAAGAAAAAGGAAAGACTTGCCGAGGTCCTGGACAGACTGGGTCCTGATTCAATCCCTCTTTGCCCCCCACATTATTGAACCTCCACTGCAGGGAATAGGATATAGGGTGTAGTTCTTGTTACCTGCTTGTCCTTGCAGGTATTTGATGGTCGGGTTTATAAAATGGTGTATGCTGTCAGAAGGCACAAAAGGATCAATTAAGTTAAAAATCTATTGATTAACAGGACGGAGGGGGATATAATACATTAAAAGGCCCCTTTAAGGAGGTGGAAGGAGAGATGAAAAAAATCAAAACTATAGGCCTGTTGATATTTTTATTAGCATCAGTTGGAACAGTCTACGCAATCCACCTGACACAGCCTGCTGAAACACAGGTTGCCTTTCCCGGACCAAGGGCTGATTCACTCTACACCTACATTACAGCAGAAGACAACTATAAAAACTGGTCAGTATGGCCTGGAAAGGAAAAAAAGACTAAGGCACGCAAACCACTTGTTATAATTACCACCTATGTTAACGAAAATGCCCTATATTCAATCAAAGCAGGTGGGAAAATGGCAAACGGCTCTATTGTGGTAACTGAAAACTATAACGAAAGTGGCAGGTTGCTTGCACTTTTTGTGATGTATAAGATAAAGGGCTACAACCCCTCAGCAGGAGACTGGTTCTGGGCAGAGTACAACCCAGAGGGAAAGGTTATAGTCTCTGGCAGGGTAGATGCCTGTATAAAATGTCATGAACAGAAGAAGGACAACGACTATATCTTTACAGAGGATTTTGTAAGGTAAAAAAGAACCCTTTATACCATCTTTATGAAAAGGAGCCCTCTAATGGCTCCTTTTATTTTCTCTTTTCTCAGCGCTTCTTGCAAAAAAACACCTTCTTTGGATATCATTTTCATCGTTTGCCCATTTAAGAATGCTCACAGAGAGGAGGTCAGGTATGTTTTCAGAAGAAGAACTCAAGAGGTACAACCGGCAGATGATGATGGAGGGCTGGGGTGAAGAAACTCAGGCAAAGATAAAGAACTCCACGGTTTTTATTGCTGGAGCAGGGGGACTTGGCTCACCTGTTTCAATCTACCTTGCTGTAGCAGGAGTTGGTAACATCAGGATATGCGATTTCGACTCGCCAGACTGGACAAATCTTAACCGACAGATACTTCACGACCACACCCGTATTGGCACCAACAAGGCAGTGTCTGCAAAGATGACCCTTGAACGACTAAATCCATCTGTAAATATAACCGCCTTCACAGAAAAAATCACTGAAGAAACCGTTGATGAACTGGTTGCAGATGCGGATTTGATAGTAGACTGTATGGATAACTTCCCAACCCGTTATGTCCTCAATAAAGCTGCTATAAGAAAGGGAATTCCCCTTGTGTTCGGTAGCATCTGGGGCATGGACGGAATGGTTTCTTTCATTCAGTCACCTGAGACACCCTGTCTAAGATGTATTTATCCTGATGCACCGCCATCTGAGACCTTTCCTGTAGTTGGAACCACACCTGGTGTTATTGGCTCTTTACAGGCACTTGAAGTTATTAAGTACTTAACAGGCATTGGGGAAAACCTCAAGGGAAAACTCCTTGTGTGGAATGGTGCATCAAACCAGTTCAAGACATTCAGGATTCCGAAGGACCCCGAGTGTGACCACTGTGGTTAGCAATATATTTTTGATATCATGCCCTACAGCATCCTGAACAAAAAATATATGTATACCACATCTCCTATTAATTATAATTTTAGAGTTATGCTATACTATTATCAACGACAGAACCTAATATAAACCACTGGAGGTGGAAAGAAATGAAGAAAAACATAGGTAATGTGGAAAGGGTAATCAGGGTTATAGCAGGAGCTGGCATTACATCTCTTGCCTTTGTAGGGCCCAAATCACCCTGGGCACTACTGGGTATAATCTTTCTTGTAACAGGTATCCTTGGTTGGTGCCCACCCTACGCTCTGCTTGGTATCTCAACAAGAAAGGAAAAATAAAAACCATTACTGGCCAGTCTTTTTATTGTCCCTTGATGAACAATTAAATCTGTACAGATGGTAGGCTGTATCAGGGCCAATAAGAGACCTTGCAGACTGAAGGGGAACCTTTAGCTTCCCCTTCAGTATCTGTTCCCGATAGGCATACCTCTTTTTTATAATTTCTGCTTTAGTGTCTAACCTTCGATACATGGAAAATTATAACAAATACCATTGGAAAGGATTTCAGATACAGGCCTTATGTTATAATTTTTAGTATAAAAAATGAATAAAGAGGATATTACAAAAAAGTTATATTCCCACATAGACGAAATACCCACCCTACCTGCTGTGGTGCCACGGCTTCTCTCGCTTTTCGAACAACAGGATGCAACAGCAACAAAGGTGGCAGAGCTAATAAGTGAAGACCCTGCACTTACAGCCAATGTCCTGAAGGTGGCCAACTCTGCCTACTATGGCTTCTCAGGCAGAATTTCAACTGTAGAACATGCTGTAATGCTGCTTGGTTTTAACATGGTCAGGGCGATTACTCTTTCGGTTGGGGTAATAAAAACACTTCCACCAGAGGAAAAGGGATTCTCTGAAGAGGCTCTCTGGCTTCACAGTATCAGAGTGGCAACCTCAATGGATGAGATTGCGAAACACTATAACATGACTTCAGAAAAGAAGGGCTATATCTTTATAATCGGCCTTCTTCACGATATAGGAAAGATTTTACTTGACCAGTTATTCCCTGTGGAGTACCAGAGACTCTTTGCAGATGAACCCGAGCTTGACACAGGGGTGCTTGCTGAAAGGGAACGGGATGCCTTTGGTCTCGACCACGCAGAAGCTGGTGCCCTTCTTCTTAAGAGATGGCATTTCCCTGAGGTTATCTGGTTTCCGATACAGACCCATCACATGGACAAACTGCCACAGGATGCGGACAATACCCTGGTATCACTATTGAGACTATCTGACAGGGTATCAATTAACTACAACAGCCCTGAAAATCTATGTCCTGAGGAATGCAGGGCAGAACTCAGGGTGCTTAATATAGAGGAGTCTGTACTGTTTGAAACAGCCCACGCCCTTACAGAAGCAGAGGAGCGTATCAGGGCCTTTTATGACTCACTTCACTCATAGGCACAAGCCACACAATGTCATAGGGAAGTAGCTTGATGTTTATTCTTCCATGGTCAGCAATCCACTGAACCTCGTTAACAATGTCAAACCATTCGGTATCACTACAGTCCAGTTCCTCAACAGGGATGGCAAGTCTGCATGGAAGGTTAGAGATATTTACAAGTGCAATGAGATGCTGCGATTCATCAGGTGCAACACGATAGATACTGAAGACCTGAGGCGACAGCCTTAAAACCCTCTGTGATGCATTCGGATGAAAGGCCTTCTGTCTTGTGCGGATGGATATTAACCTGCCAAGCTCCCTGTTTATTCTGGAAATCTTGGAAAATGGGTCATCCAGTGCCTTATAAATTGCCTCTTCATCAATTATAGATCTGTTAATCTCTCTATTTGACTTTGTTGCAAGCACTGCCTCTATATCGTTACGGGTGCCGATCAGGCTATGAAGATAGATACCCGGTACCCCCTGAAGCGTAAGCCCTATTATACGGGATGCCACAAATCTCTTTACCTGATAGGCAATGTCTTCTGGTGCATCCTCACGGTTCAGTGCACTGAACCAGGTGATGTTCAACTCATAGGGCTCCTTCTTCCCTGAGGCCCCCTTGCGGAATGATACAAGTGCGCCGTGTTCTTTTGCCCTCTGCACGATAAACTCTATTTCAGTGCTGCCAAGAATGTCTCTTACTGCCATTAATCCTATCCCATCATGGGAGTCGAGGAAATTAAAGAAATGGGTTGTACTGCCTGGCTTTTCAAGTCTCTCAACCCAGTCATTAAGCCTGGTCGAGTCCTCAGAGTAAAAGGTATATAAAATCATGGGAGGAAGAGCAAAGTTATAAACCATCTGAGCCTCGTCTGTGCCATCACCAAAATAGGATATGTTTTCCCTGTGAGGAACATTGGTTTCTGTAATCAGTGCCACATGGGGAGCAACCACATCAAGCACATCCCTGAATAATTTTACAATCTCATGGGTCTGGGGTAAACTGGCACACCTTGTCCCCAGCTCCTTCCACAAAAAGGTCACTGCATCAAGCCTTATTATATCAGCGCCCCTTTTAACATAGTTAAGCAGCACCTCGGTTATCCTTAGCAGTACCTCAGGGTTTCTGTAATTCAGGTCAATCTGGTCAGCACTGAAGGTGGTCCAGACATATCTGGGGCCATCCACGGTCTCAAACCTCGTAAGCACATCTGTGGTTCTTGGTCTGAATATAAGACGGCGAGCCTCCTGAGATAGTTCTTCAGGGCTCCAGAAAGATATAAAAAAATCCTTATAATAGGGGTTACCACTGAGAAACTCCTGAAACCATCTATGCCCTGATGATACATGGTTGAATACAGCATCAAACATAAGCCTGTACCTGGGTTTAAGTGACAGGATGTCTTCCCAGGAGCCAAGATGAGGGTCTACTGTTTCATAGTCAACCACTGCAAATCCTCTGTCTGAAGTGTATGGGAAAAATGGAAGTATATGAATTGTGTTTATGTTGCCCTCAAGATAACCATCACAAAATCGTGCAAGGTTTTTTATTGATCGACCGTCCCTGCCTTTTATAAGGTCACCATAGGTAATCAATATAATGTCTTTTTCTGTGAACCTATCTTCGGGCATGAAATTCTTTTCTTGCTCTACGAGTTCAGGCCTGCGGCTTAAGTAAAAGCTCCTCATCACCTTAATAAACTCGGGCATGTACCGCTTTGCCACCGTATCACCATAAAGAAAAGAAAGCCTTTTAAAGATTCTCCTGCTCTTTTCCCTAGAAATCTCAAATTCAATCCCATTGGAATCAATGCATTGTAATCCTGTTTTTTCTTCCCCCGAAAGGTCTACCGTTTTTTTATCCACTCTCTACCTCCTGAAGCAATCGTTTCTAATTAGTTATAATTTCTCCTTTAATAATATCTTTCGGCCTATATAGAGCCAAACTTTAAGGCTCTGTCTGCCAGAGTGAAGCTTCCCACTAAGAGTCGGGCCTATCGGCAGGGGTCATTGTAATTGTATTTGTTTTTAGCATTTTAAATTAATGAAAAAACCTGTATAGCTGTGTTAAAATTTAACTATACTTTATTCCATAAAAGGAGGACCTTTGAATATCTACAGAAGCATCTTTGTATGGCTCCTGATAGGTGCCCTCATGATCCTGCTCTTCGATCTCCTGAAGACTCCACAGAAGGCAACTAAAGAGTTAACCTTCTCAGGCTTTATTGAAAGGCTTGATAAGGGACAGATAAAGGAGATCGAAATAAAGGATAACGAGGTATCAGGAGTGCTAAAAGACGGCACCTCATTTTATACCTACGTGGAGAAGTACCCGGATTTCATCAAGGAACTCAGACAGAAGGGTGTAAAAATAAAGGTTAAGCCACCCGAAAAAACACCCTGGTACATCAACTTCTTTTTCTCCTGGGGCCCTATTATCTTCCTTGCCTTTATCTGGATATTCTTTATGCGACAAATGCAGATGGGTGGAAACAAGGCCCTAAGCTTCGGCAAGGCACGGGCAAAGCTGGTCTCAGAAAGGTCCAACAAAATCACTTTCAAAGATGTTGCTGGTATAGAAGAGGCAAAAACCGAGGTTCAGGAGATAATCGACTTTCTCAAAGACCCACAGAAGGTCACAAGGCTTGGTGGTAAGATACCAAGGGGGGTGCTCCTTGTTGGACCACCCGGCACTGGAAAGACTCTCCTTGCAAAGGCAATTGCTGGTGAGGCTGATGTTCCGTTCTATTCAATATCTGGTTCAGAGTTTGTTGAGATGTTTGTTGGTGTAGGTGCATCAAGGGTAAGAGACCTCTTTGAACAGGCAAAGAAAAATGCACCCTGCATTATCTTCATAGACGAGATAGATGCAGTAGGAAGGCACAGAGGAGCGGGACTTGGCGGTGGCCATGATGAGCGAGAGCAAACACTTAACCAGTTACTGGTTGAGATGGACGGTTTTGAAGGGAAAGAGGGTATCATTGTTATTGCAGCAACAAACCGTCCTGATGTGCTTGACCCTGCGCTTCTAAGGCCAGGAAGATTCGACCGCCAGATCGTGGTACCTTCACCAGATGTGAGAGGAAGACTGGAGATACTGAAGGTGCACACCAGGAATATACCTGTGGCAGAGAATGTAGACCTTGATGTGATTGCACGCTCTACCCCTGGTTTTTCAGGTGCTGACCTTGCAAATCTGGTTAACGAGGCAGCTCTTCTGGCAGCAAGAAAATCAAAGGATAAGGTTGGAATGGATGAGTTTGATGAGGCCAAGGACAAGGTGCTTATGGGAGTGGAGCGTAGAAGCATGATAATTAGCGATGATGAAAAGAAAAACACTGCCTATCACGAGGCAGGGCACACCCTTGTTGCAAAACTCACTCCAGGGACAGACCCGATCCATAAGGTAAGTATCATCCCAAGAGGCAGGGCACTGGGCATAACACAGCAGCTCCCCATAGACGACAGATATACCTATTCAAAGGAGTATCTTGAAAAGACCCTTCGAGTTCTTCTTGGTGGAAGGGCAGCAGAGGAGATAGCCCTTAAGCACCTGACCACAGGTGCAGGAAATGACCTGGAAAGGGCCACAGACCTTGCGCGTAAGATGGTCTGTGAGTGGGGAATGAGTGATAAGCTCGGACCACTGACCTACGGAAAGCGGGAGGAACATATCTTTCTTGGTAGGGAGATAGCAAAGCACAAGGACTACAGTGAAAAGACAGCTGAGGAGATTGACGCTGAGGTTAAGAGCATCGTTACACAGGCATATGAGGACGCAAAGAGCCTTTTAAAAGAAAACTACGACCTGCTTGAAGCACTTGCAAACAGACTGCTTGAGAAAGAAACTCTATCAAGCGAAGAAATAGATCAGTTAATAAAAGAGACGAGAAAGGAGTCGGAAGAAGAGGTTTGAAGTTAAACTTTTCAGGCTACACCCTTGACCTTTCAAAAAAAACCCATATTATGGGTATCCTCAATGTTACCCCTGATTCATTTTCTGATGGGGGGAGGTATCTTGACAGAAAAACAGCAATAGACCATGCCCTGAAGATGGTGGACGAAGGGGCTGATATAATTGACATTGGAGGTGAGTCCACAAGACCAGGAGCAGAGCCAGTACCACTTGAAGAGGAGTTAAATAGAACTATTCCTGTTATTGAGGCTATCTCTAAAAAAATTAGTGTTCCTGTATCAATAGACACCTACAAGGCTGAGGTTGCCAGACAGGCCATTCAGGCAGGAGCAACTATTGTAAACGATATTAGTGGTTTGAGGTTTGACCCTGAGATGGCCTCTGTGGTTGCAGAAACCGGTGCCGCTGTGGTGGTAATGCACATTAAGGGCACGCCAAGAGACATGCAGAAAAATCCTGAATACCAGGACCTCTTTGGCGAGATTATAGAGTACCTAAGGGGAAGTATAGAGATTGCAAAGAAGGCAGGTGTGCCAGAAGAACGGATAATCATAGACCCTGGAATTGGTTTTGGGAAACGTCCTGAGCATAATCTACAGATAATAAACAGGCTTGATAGATTCAGTGTGCTTGGAAGGCCTATACTTGTAGGGACATCAAGAAAGTCATTTATTGGTCTTATCCTTGATAACCTTCCACCTTCAGAACGTATTGAAGGCACGGCGGCTTCCGTTGCGATCTCTGTCTTCAACGGTGCCTCAATCGTAAGGGTGCATGATGTGAAGACGATGAGCAGGGTGGTAAGGGTTGCAGATGCTATAAGAAATGAGGTAATTTAGGATTTCAGATTTGAGATTTCAGATTTCAGAAAAAATGTGAGGTGGAGACATGCTTTTAGCGCTTGAGTGGCTTGAAGAATTTATAAAGACCGACATGGACAAGGACAAAATCTCTGAGTTCCTGACAATGGCAGGGCTTGAGGTGGAAGGTGAGGAGTTGACAGGCGGAGATGTGGTGCTTGAGGTAAACATTACGCCCAATCGACCTGACTGCCTCAGTGTCTTCGGAGTAGCTCGAGAGTTGCGAGCTGCTACTGGTAAGACAATAAACCTACCTGAAATTAATATTTCCGATGATTTTACACCTGAATTCACAGTGCGTATAGACTCTCCACTCTGCAAAAGATACGCTGGAAGGATTATAAAGGGCGTCAGAATAGGGCCATCACCTGGTTGGCTTAAGAGGAGGCTTGAGCTTTCTGGAATCCGTTCCATAAACAATGTGGTTGATGTAACAAACTATGTCCTCCTTGAGCTTGGCCACCCCCTGCATGCCTTTGATCTTGATACATTGAAGGGTGGCATGATACGGGTTGACACAGCAGGCAGTTCCCTTAGCTTTGAGACACTTGATGGTGTAAAGAGGACCATACCAGAAGATGGTCTACTTATCTGGGATGGTGAACGTCCTGTAGCACTGGCAGGGATAATGGGAGGACAGGAAACCGAGGTAACCGACAGTACGGTTAATGTGTTTCTGGAAAGTGCCTATTTTGAACCATCATCTATCAGGAAAACCTCAAGACGGCTTGGACTTTCAACTGAGTCGTCCTATCGGTTTGAACGAGGCACCGATATAGAGGGCCTTTTAAGGGCACTTGACAGGGCAGCCTATCTGATAAAGGAGCTTGCAGGCGGAGAGGTCTCTGAAAGGATAGATGTCTATCCTGAAAAACAAAGTCCCAGAAAGATAAAACTCCGATACCGGGCTGTATCAAGATTGCTTGGAGCAGAAATCAGCCCTGATGAAATAGACAGGATATTAGAGAGCCTTGATTTTAAAAAAGCCGATGCCCTGGACGATGAAACCTGTATTTACGAGGTGCCTACCTTCAGGGTTGATGTATTTAACGAAACAGACCTGATAGAGGAAGTAGCAAGACATTATGGTTACAGTCGTATACCTTCAAGGGTGCCAAGGGTTGAGATAACCCCGGTTATTGATAAAAAGAAGAGGGCACTGAAAATAGTCAAAGAAACCCTCCTGCTATCTGGCTTTTCTGAGGCTATTAACTACAGTTTTATGAACAGTAAGTACCTGAAGACCTTGAAAATACCGGAGGATGACCAGAGGAGAAACAGCGTTAAACTGCTGAATCCTCTCAGAAATGAAGATGAAGACCTTAGAACATTCCTCACACCATCACTCATAAGCAACCTAATAAACAATCTGAATCAAAACATTCGCGACATTAAATTATTTGAAATCTCAAAGGTATTTATTAAAACAAGTGATAAATTGCCCGAGGAGCCTCTTCACCTTGCAGCCCTTTATCTGTACTATCCAGGGCAGAGACTGTGGGATCAGAAGGAAGAGCCCTTTTTTATACTGAAGGGTCTTTTGCAAAAGATATTCAAAAGACTAAACATAAATGGGGAAGACTACCGAAGAACTACCGAACCCTTTCTGCACCCAAACCGTTCATCTGACATCTATATTGACGACAGGAAGGTTGGATACATCGGCGTTCTTTCATCTGAGGTTAAGATGGCTCTTAACATGGAGGAAGTGCGTGAACCTGTGGGAGTTTGTGAGATAGACCTTGGATTTATACTCGGCCTCTACAACGATGCCCACACATTCAGCCCAATTCCTGCCTTTCCTTTCATACAGAGAGACATATCACTGCTTCTTAAAAAGGAACTATCATCTGAAGAGGTGCTTGATATTATTGCCTCTGTAAAGGATGAACTGATAGAGGATTACTGGATTTTCGACCACTATGAAGGCAAAAACATCCCTGAAGGGATGAAGGCCCTCGGGATAAGTGTTAGATACAGGGCAAAGGATCGAACCTTAACCGATGAAGAAGTGGATGAATCCCACAGAAAATTGACTGATTATCTTATTGAAAAAACCGGTGGGAGGTTAAGGTGAGGGGCAATTGCCCTTCACCTCTAACAGGCTTCGTCAGCCTATTACCTTATAACCAGCATTAGTTATTGCGGCTTTTATGGCATCCTCGCTGGTCTTAGATTCATCAAACACTACCTTTGCTGTGCCAATCTCTACCTCTGATGAGCTGACACCATCCACACCATCTACTGCCTTCTTTACACGCATAACACAGTGCTGACAGCTCATACCGTCAATCTTGATTGTAGTTTCAGCCATACAATAACCTCCTTATTTTTGTGATTTACCTGCCTAAATAAGCTTTCGGAGTATTATTATAACACACCACCCAATTTGCTTTTATTAGGGTTGCAATAGATTAGAGGTTAAGAAAATTGAGAAGATCTATATGAATCACACATGGTATCTATCAAAAAACCATCCTCACCACATTCTCAACCAGAGAAACATCCACAGGCAGGGTTCCGTAACAGTCGCCATCAATCTGAACCCTTGAGGAGCCTTCCACAAAGAAATGCCTTCCCTTCAGGATAACCGTATCTTTATAAGTTAAGTGTTTACCAGTGAGAATTCCAAGTATGTACTTTAATATGGCACCTCTACTTCTGCCCTTGACCAGCAGGGCATGGAGTTCAGGTTTGAGAATGCTGGCATCCGGACATACCCTAAAATTGCCTGCGTACTTAGAGGCATTGCAGATTATTACTCCAGAGCAGCCAATCCTCCTCTGTTTGTCAACGGTTACCTGTATCTGCCTTAAGGGGTTTTTAATCAATACCTCAAGGCCACTTAATATGTAGCTGAGTTTTCCAAGATACTTTTTTAACCCGGTCCTTACACCACAGACCGCCTCTCCATCAAAGCCCACACCTGCCATGAGGACAAAGAGTCTCTCATTATTAACAGAGCCAGCATGTATATACCTCGCATTACCATTAACAATCAATTCTGCAGCCCTTTCCTGGTCCTCCGGAATGCCAGTTTCCTTTGCAAACACATTGGTCGTTCCAGAGGGGATAAAACCCACCACAGTGTCTGTAAAGGCAACACCGTTTATAACCTCATTCAGCGTCCCGTCTCCACCGTAAGCCACTACAAGAGCCCCCCCTCTTTGAGAAAACCCTCTTGCCCTTTCAGTGGCATCTCCTGAGTTCTTAGTAAAATAAAGCTCTAAGTGTTTGTATTTTCTCTGGAGAATAGTTTTTACTCTGTCAAGCCGTTTTGTGGAAAAGCTACCTGATACAGGATTTACTATCAAGCAGGCCGATAATTTCATCAGGATTGATTATACCATGAAACGGTGCTATTTCATTAACCATGACCGGTCTGTCCCGAAGAAAATCCTCTATGGCTATGATATCTGCATCTTCCTCTACAAAAAAAACCCTCCCACCGCAGGCACTGCCTGAGTCCTTGATAAAGGGAACCCTTATATAGCCAAGCCCCCTGATACTCACATATCCTGTGGTGTAAGATGGGTTGTCTGACACGCAGAGTTCAGCCACCACTGCTGGTGTGTTTAAGACCTTTGATGCAAGAACAAGCGCCTCACTGACCACCCTTGTGTTAAGCCCCTGGGCCTCAAGAATCTCGTAAAGCTCAGCCTTTGCCTCTTCAGTGATGCCCAGCATCCTTGCCCTTATGCCTCTTTCATGGTCCCTGTCAAGCCTCCTTGCAGTTTTTCTGGTATAAAGGGCTGCCCCTCGCAGTGATGTTTCAGAAAACACAACATCCCTTGCCTTTAAAAAGCACTCTCTTGACAGCCCGGCATGAAGGACTAACTTTTCAATGAATCTCCATGCCTGCTCAGTATCCGAAATGCGCACAGTATAAACAGGCAGGGTACTGATGTTTATGGCAGGAGTGCATACGGGCTCAACGGTAATGACTATCTTATGGGGGATACCTCTTTCATGGCTCAGGGCACGATAAAGATACTCAAGGAGGACATCTTCTATCCTGTGTTTCCTGTAAATCCCCTCTGCCCCGGAAATGTGTTTTTTCTGGTCAGAGGCTCTCATCCTGACACTCCAGAGGGTCTCGTTCATTTCTCAGACCTGTTTTTTTACATGCATTATCCTCTGAAGCACTGTAAAGTGGGTTAAAACAAAAAGCACTACAAACACAGGCAGAAAATAACCGGTTATGCAGGCAAAGGCAGTAAGCACAACCCTCTCTGGCCGCTCCATAAGGCCAGTGTGGCACTCAAGCCCCAGGCCCTCAGCCCGTGCCCTTGCATAGCTAATAAGAAAGGCTCCTACCAGGGTGCCCACACTCAACACTGCAGCAATGTTTTCACCATGCAGGTACAGATATAGGGCGATTGCAAGAAATATAAAGGCATCTGAGTATCTGTCGAGCACTGAATCAAGGAAGGCGCCAAACTCTGTAACCTTCCCGTTTGTCCTTGCTACCACTCCATCAAGCACATCAAAGGCACCGCCTGCAAGTATCAATACTCCGCCTATGCGGGGGTTAAAGGGGATGGTCACAGCAGCAGTTGTTGTAACAACAAAGCCCGTAATAGTAAAAAAATTGGGAGTAAGCCTAATGCGCCTCGCAATAGGCTCCAGTGGCTTGTCAAGGAAATGTCCAAGTTTGGCGCTAATCATAATCTGTTATTCAATTGTTATCTGTCTGGAAAGAACGGTTTTTTTCTTGGGTATCTTTATCTGTAAAACACCATCCTTCAGCAGGGCCTTTATATTGTTATGCTCCACAGTATCGGGAAGTGAAAAAGAACGTTTAAACTTACCATAACTACATTCTATCCTGTGAAAGGTTCCATCCTCCTGTTTATTTATCTCGCTGTAAAGGGGTCTGTAACCTGAGATGGTAAGAATGTTTCCATTAAGCTGTATGCTCAGGTCATCCTGACTTACACCAGGCACCTCAGCATTCACAACAAAGAGCTCATCTGTTTCGTAAATATCCACTCTTGGAGACCAGGAGACCGAGGACTGGCTGGATTCCTCTTTATTTTCGCTCATAATGTCATCAAATAGCCTGTCTACCCTTTCCTTAATAGACAGCAGGTCTTTTATGGTGTCCTGTTTCTTCATGGCTAACCCCTCTTCAATGATACAAGGAATTCATGGGTATTGAGCTTTTTCTCTATTATATTATAATTTATATGAGAATTGATAACTCTCTCAAGTCCTGAAAGGGAGTCCTCCTCTATTTTTATTCTATCCAGTATCGCGGGCCTTATTTTAAGAAGATAATTATAAAGCCCCTTTATCCTGTTTCCTATCTCTATGCAGTCATTGTCGTTGTCTGAACATCTGCTACAAAGTAAAGCACCCTCATTCAGGGAAAATCGAGAAGTTTCTTCTTCACAGCGCACACAGTGCTGGAGAGCTGGAGCAAATCCCGAAATTTTCAACAATTTCAATTTATAATACAGGAGCTGTTTTCTTTCATCTTTACCAGATTCAAGCGACATTAGCAGGTTAAGCAGTAGCTGAAAAGGTCCCCTCTGTGGCAGATGCTTTGGCAGGATCCGTTTAGTAAGCTCCAGAGCCTCGGATATAACTACAAAGAGCTTATAAGACTCTCTCAGGCTGTGAAAGGATTTTATAATATCAGCCTGAATAAGCCTTGGTAGACTGGCCTGTTCTTTACCGATAAAGGCTATTTTAGAGTAGGTTAGAGGCTCAAGAGAGCTTCCAAAACGACTACCAACCTTTCTCGGGCTTTTGGCAAAGACCTCAAGAAGTCCAAAATCCAGTGTAAGATAGGTTACGATAAGGTCAGCCTCGTTAAGTGGGGTGTTAGAAAGGACGATAGCCTCTGTTCGTTTATTCATCTACATTATGTTTCCAAAGTCCTCGGGCTTGAGGTTTTTCAGCCATTCTTCAAGCTCATCGGTGTTTCTCTTCTCTATGATGCTGTCTTCCACAAATATGGGTGCATTTACTCTAAGGGCAAGGGCAACTGCGTCACTCGGTCTTGAATCAATTGGTATCTCCATTTGTCTATCAATAAGGTATATTATTGCATAGTAGGTATTGTCTATTATGTCTGTTACCACTATGCGAGAGACCTCCACATCCAGAGAGTTGAGAACATTCTTTAAAAGGTCGTGGGTCAGTGGTCTTGGTGTAACAACTCTTCCCAGTGCAAGTGCAATAGAATCAGCTTCGGGTTTTCCTATCCAGATGGGCAGCGTTCTTGAGCCATCTATCTCTTTCAGCAGAAGGATATACATACCACTTCTGGGGTCAAAAAGCAGTCCCTCAACCTTCATCTGGATAAGCATTTTATCTATACCCCAGTTCTTTTAGTATTCCCGGTCTGTCACGCCAGTCTTCTTTAACCTTTACCCAGAGCTCTAAATAGACCTTTGTATTTAAAAGCCTTTCGATATCCTGACGAGCAAGGGTGCCTATTTTTTTCAACCTGCCTCCCTTCTTACCTATTATAATACCTTTCTGACTTTCTTTTTCAACATAAATGTTTGCTTCTATTATTATTATATCCGATTTTTCCTCCCAGTTGATAATTTCAACCGCCACTGAATAGGGAATCTCATCCTCTGTAAGTGACATTATCTTCTCTCTTATCATCTCTGAGGCCATAAAACGCTCAAGCTGATCAGTTAACATGTCGTCAGGGTAGTACTTTGGACCTTCGGGAAGATACTCTATAATCCTGTTTACCACCCTGTCCACACCGTCTCCTTTAAGGGCTGATATGGGGATAATCTCTTCAAAATCATATAGGCCGCGGTAGGCATCTATTATGAGGAGAAGCTCTGGTTTTCTTATCAGGTCGATCTTATTTATCAGCAGGAACAATGGCCTTGGTTTCATGGAAATAGTATCTTTAAGGATTTCAAGAACCTGTTTCTCGGCAGCCCTGGGCAAATGTGGCTCAACCATGAGCAGGATTATATCCACTTCTTTTACAGCAGCCCTTGCCTCCCTCATCATGAACTCACCAAGACGCTCTCTGGGGCGATGAATGCCAGGGGTGTCAATAAACACTATCTGGGCTTCACTGGTGGTTCTAACACCTATAATTCTGTTTCTCGTGGTCTGAGGCCTCGAGGTAACAATGGCTATCTTGTCACCAAGAATATTATTTAAGAGAGTAGACTTTCCCACATTAGGTCTACCCACAATGGAAACATAGCCCGAACGAAAGCCGCTGTTATCTGAGCTTTCCAAGAGCCTCGTTAATCCTTCTCAGTCCTTCTTTTATATTCTCCCTTGAAGTAGCATAGGAGATGCGTATATACCCCTCTGCTCCAAAGGCACTGCCTGGCACTGCTGCGACCCTACCCTCTTCAAGCAAATACATGGCAAGAGATGAGGAGTCCTTTATCTCTTTATCATCGGTCTTTTTTCCAAGCACGCCATTAACATTCGGGAAGGCATAAAATGCACCGATAGGCATTCTGCAGGTGATACCATCTATGTTATTCAATCCTTCTACCAGTATTTTGCGTCTTGCATCAAATTCAGCTATCATGCTGTCAAGAAAGTCCTGAGGCCCGTTAAGCGCCTCCACTGCAGCCCACTGGGCAATGGAGGTAGGATTTGATGTGGACTGGCTCTGAATTTTTGTCATGGCCTTTATTATATCCACAGGGCCTGCTGTGTAGCCAATCCGCCAGCCTGTCATGGAGTAGGCCTTTGAAAGACCGTTTACCAGAAGGGTCCGGTCTTTTACCTCCTTTGAAAGGGATGCTATGCTTGTGTGTTTCAGCCCATCGTAAAGCAGCTTTTCATATATCTCGTCAGATATGATATAAAGGTTGTGCTCAAGTGCAATCTCAGCTATGGTTTTCAAGGCATCAACAGTATAAGTTAGCCCGGTAGGGTTAGATGGATAATTAAGCATTATTGCCTTTGTTCTGGGTGTAATCCTTTCTTTAAGTGCCTCAGGGTTAAGAACAAATCCCTCTTCCTCGGTTGTCTCAACTATCACAGGTTCACCGTCGTTAAGCAGAACCTGTGCAGGATAGGATACCCAGTAGGGTGAGGGGATTATGACCTCATCACCAGGGCTAAGTATTGCCTGTGCAATGTTGTAAAGGCTGTGTTTTGCACCACAGGATACTATTATCTCTTCAGGCTTATAATAAAGGCCATTGTCCCTTTCAAGCTTGGCAACAATTGCCTCTTTGAGTTCTGGAATTCCACCAACAGGGGTATACTTTGTCTTTCCATCTCTGAGAGCCTTTATTGCTGCCTCCTTAATGTGTTCAGGGGTATCAAAGTCAGGCTCTCCCACGCTGAAGCTCAGCACATCCACTCCCTTTGCCTTCATCTCCTTTGCCTTTGCATTCATCTGAAGAGTTGGTGATGGTTTAACCCTTTTTGCCCTTTCAGAAATCATGTATCAGCCTCCCTGTATTTATGTTCCATAAACCTCTGAAACTCCTCTTCAAAGTTATCACTAAGCACCCCGGTGCCAAGCGCAGCCCTGATCTCTTCAATACTCCAGAACCTCACCTCATCTATCTCCGCAGGGGCAAACTTAAATGGACCCTCGTGGCAGCATTCATGGGTATAGACAAGTTCAGACTCGTAGGGATTTGAATGGATGTATTTGTACAAAAATCTAACACCCTCTGGCTCAAAGCCAAGCTCTTCCAGAGTCTCTCTTCTGAGTGCATCCTCTATAGTTTCTCCCTGACCAATGTGTCCACCAACTGATGTATCCCATCTTCCAGGTGCCACATCCTTTGACATTGACCGTTTCTGCAACAGAATATCCCCCCTTTTGTTGAGCACCAGAAGGTGCACCACCCGGTGAAGAAGTTTGTTGTTGCCGTGTATCTCGGAGCGAGGTGCCCTTCCAATGACCTGACCATCTTCGTTTACAATTTCAAGTATCTCATCCATAGCTATTTAAATTAACAGAGAATCAATGGATATTGCAATAACATTAGACAATAAAGCCCTGGCTTTTGTTATAATATCCTACCCTTCAGTGGAGGGGTGGCCGAGTGGTTGAAGGCGGCGGTCTTGAAAACCGCTGTAGGGTATCCCCCTACCGTGGGTTCGAATCCCACCCCCTCCGCCAGGAAAACATTATCTAAACATCTCTTCGGCATTCATTGAGCTTCTAACAA
>CAZEYP010000045.1:0-19010 GCA_964515925.1 uncultured Nitrospirota bacterium | reverse complement strand
TGACCAGACGGTCATTCTTTAGAGGTTCAATTATGTGTGAAGCCTTCAGGGAGACAGTAAATGTAAAGGTCTGTCCTGTATGCTGAAACATGGTCCTTCTGTGGTGGGTCTTTGTCCCGGTATCATGGCCATCACCCTTCAGGGGGCAGTGATGAATGTAATGCGCAACAAAGCCGGTCCTGCCTGCAAGCCCTGACGGGCAGGTATTCTGTATCGCAATCGAGGCCACAATCAAAAGGGCCACCACAAGGGTTGATTTTTTCATAGAAGTATTATAACAGGATGAGTGTGAAGAATGTGTGAATGTATGGCTCAATGAACTACCCCATGTCAAGACCACGGGATACTTCATTCAGTTACCTGTCCGTGCTCCTTTAGGGCACAAAAATGAAAGGCAGGTCTGTCCTTGCTGTATGAGGTCAAGAAAGTGTTACACCATAGGTAACCCCTAAATCTATCAAGTTTTTTCTTGTTCAACAAATTCTCTTGGAGACAGTATTTTTAATCTAAAGGGTAAATCACTAATCTCAAGCAAATCTTTATCACCGGTTATAAGAAAATCTGCCTTTGCTGCAAGACAACATTCCAGAAGCATATTGTCTGCCGGGTCTCTACATATCTGAAGTTTTTTCCTGGGATAAACGATCTTAGATCTGGCTACAAAGGTTGCAATACCTGAAATTAATGCTTTTAGTTGTTTATGGGTAATTTTTTCTGCAGATTCAAGTGCAAGAGGGACATCACGATACTCTTTGAGAATTTCTGGGGAAGTATAAATAACTGTTTCTGAAAAAGCCTTTTCTACTGCTTTTTGTGGAATTCCACCAAAAACAAAGGCAGAAATAAGGACACTTGTATCGATAACTACCTTATTTCTTCTCTTCGTAAGTCTTTCTCCTTATGGATTTAACAGCCTTTTCTATATCTTTCACGGTCAGGTTGGTTTTCCTGAAGGCCTCCCTTGCGATTTTGAAGGCAGCATCAAGTCTATCTTCCGGCGAAAGGACCGCAAGAATATAGTTCTCTGGATCTATTTTTTCAGTACTTGTCTTAGACACAAATACCTCCTTTTAATATATTTTACCTTATCCTTTATAGGTTAACCTAAATGTTGCAAAAAATCAACCACAGAGTGCTCAGAGAGCACAGAGGACAAAGAGTTCAGGGAAATTTCTCTGCCTTTTGTAATATCTTACTATGAGTGAGGTTCAGAAAAGGCATTAAAAACAGTTTCAAAGTCTTATCGCCATTGTGTTTCGTGCCCTTTGAGTTCAATAAGTTATGCAACAATTAGGTTTATTCTTTGAATATGTACAGGGAGCGCATAAATCTGCCTTACGGCATCTCAATGTAAGAAAAAGGGTCAAGGGTTCGAGGATTCAAGAGTTTGAGTGTGCATCTGATTTTCTATACCTTAAGCATTTCACCTGAACCCTCGACCCGTGCCCCTTGAACCCTTTAAGAATACACTGTGGTCTTGCCGCAGGGTATCTTCATTTCTGGTAAGTTTGAAATCTTTATTGCAAATAAATCCAGGATGTCTTATAATTAGTATGATAGAAAGGAGGTTAATTATGCCATATAAAAATGCCGCACGTAAAGCCAAACTCACTGTAACAATAAGCGGTGATGTGATCAATGAAATAGACGAAATTGCTAAAGAAAAAGGAACTCCAAGAAGTCAGGTAATGGAAGAGGCACTGCGTGATTGGTTGCTTAAATCTAAAAAAGAGGCAATAGAAAAGGATATCGAGGCTTATTACCTGTCTCTCTCAGAAAAGGAGAAGAGAGAAGACAGGCAGTGGACTAAGATAGCGGCCGAAAGCGCAAAAAGGATGTGGAATGATTGATTATCCAAGGAGAGGAGAGATATACCTGGTTAATTTACCTTCAAAGCCTAAAGACATCAAGAACCGTCCTGCCCTGGTAGTGTCTTTAGATGTCCGAAACAAATTGGCCAATGATATAATTGTAGTGCCTTTGTCCACTAACCTGAGGCCCTCTCCTACCCATGTTTTACTTCAAAAAGGTGAAGGTGGACTATCAAGGCCATCCATGCTCAAGTGTGAGCAGGTAACGACGATAGACAAAGCCATGCTAATAAAAGGGCCTTTTGCAGGCAGGATAAGCGATAAAAAGATGAAGGAAGTAGAAAGAGCAATTATGATAGCCATCGGTGTTATATAAACCTAAATGTTGCAAAAAACCAACCACAGAGCACTCAGAGAACACAGAGGACAAAGAGTTTAGAGAAATTTCTTTGCCTTTTATAATATCTTACTATGGGTGAGGTTCAGAAAAGGCATTAAAAACAGTTTCAAAGTCTTATCGCCATTGTGTTTCGTGCTCTTTCAGTTCAATAATTTATGCAACTGTTAGGTAAAGAAAAGAGTTTATACCTTTGAAAATATTGCCGCACTGAAGGCAAATAGATACTTCATAGGATACGAAGTAGATGAAAAATATGTCCACCATGCAGGAGAAAGGATCAAGGAATATCTCAACTCACCACACACCCTGCCATTTACTCCCGAAAAAGGATAGAGCAATTACCCAAAAATCACACTTCGGAAGTGTGATTTTTGAGGCAAAAAACAAGACCTTCTCTCCGGTCAGTTCTGTCCTCTGTAGAATACGGCCATCCTGTAGAGTCCACATATCTGTCAGGAGATAACTCAACCTCTGGTCTCTTTACGGGGCTTTGTTTTCAGGATCGGTTCATCTATCAGTGCGTCAAGGATTTCCTGAAGCCTCCGTTTTCTCGGATAAGCAGCCTTTAGATTCTTTATGTAGGTTATCCATTCCTCTTTTCTGCCTGTGCCTTTCATGATGCCTCTTATTTTTCGCAGGTATCTGGCACCTTCAGTATAAAAATTTACACCTGTCTGCGAAATCTTTTCCTCTGCAAGTCTCTTCCATATCTCAAGCGCCTTCTCAGGATACTCCCTGGCTATTGCGTCTGCAACACTGTCTTCCAGGGACTCATGGCCCCATCCTTTCCCCTCATTCTTATAACTGTCATACCACCGTAAAACATCATCTGTGCGTTTTTCATAGATCGCAATCTCAATAAGCAGGGTATGAATTGGATATCTGTTCTGCCACCGGGACCCTGGCATTTGAAGCCCTGTATCAGGAAGCGGCCATCCCTTACCGCCCTTTTCAGTCCGCTTTCCTGTTTCAAGAAATCTTAAAGCAGCCTTCCTCACAGTCTTCCAGACCTTTGCCTTCCGGGATGCCTCCTTTAGTTTCTTATAATTAAAAAGTGATGGCTCTCTGAAAAAGTCTTCTGCTATGATGGCCGCAATAAACAGCCAGTCCCTCGCCTTCTTCCGGATATCAATCAGTTCCTCTTTCAGGCTTGAGGCTATGCCTAGATAAGAATCTGCAGTTACAGTTATGCCCCGGTAAATCCACTTCTCTGCCTCCTCCTTAAGACCAGCCTTCCTGAGATGCCTTACAAGACGCAGGTAGCTATCCGTAATCTCCGCCTCTTTCCTGCAGAGTTCCAGTGCCTCCTCCTGCCTCCCTGCATTTTCAAGGGCAATGATTATCTCATCTGTCAATCTATCCCGTCTGAATTTGCTTGAAAAATCAAGTGACCCTCTATCCGGAAATTCTTTTAGACGTCTTATCAGGCGGTCTGCCAGATCGCTCCAGTCTTTTTTGCTGAACCGTTGTTTCCAGAACTCCTCAAGCCCGGAGCATAGCTCGTATTCATCCCTGAGCAGAAAGTCAACAGCCTTTTCCATTTTCACGGGATTAGGCATGGATGATTTCTTCAGGGCAGTGAATACAATATTCATACAGGCCGATATATCGTATGCTATTTCTCCCTCATCATGGGAGATCTCAACCTGCTCTTTTCCGAGGGTAAGTAGTTTTTCTCCAAGACGGATGATGGCTTCATACTGCTTCCTTGAAAGAAGTCTTTTAAGACCTTTTTCAACCTTTGAATAATCTGGCCGATAACCACAGCCTCGCCTGTAATCATACCAGCCGGGTTCACTGGTGGCATTGATTATCTCATTTTCTATTCTCTTTACCAGTTCAGAGTCAGGCCCGGCCTTAATGCAGAAGCGGGTTTCAATCTCATCCATCAGTTCGGGGGTTTCCTCCATTATCTCTCTGATCAGTGCAAGCAGTTCCTTCTTTGTCTTTCTGCCAAGGGCTTCCTCTATCAGAGCAACACGGTCTGTTACATCAACCCTATCCACTGATTCAGCCCATTCATCATCCTTTGAGGTTAAAACTTCATTAATTTGTTTTATGCGAGGGTCATCCCTTCCTGCCCGCGGCACCATGCGGTTGTCTCTAATCATCTCAAGATATTCAAGAATTACTGCTACGGCATGTTTGCAACTTAGATGATAGGGACATGTGCAGACCGATGATATACTGCCATTTTCAATTGAAACCTTTGTTGCGTAAGTATTGGTTCCCTCCACCCATGCCAGGAGTTCACCCCTTTCTGTGATGGCAAGGTCACGCACCAGCCCCTGACGCTGGTATGCCCTTCCCCGTGAAACAATCCTTTTACCTGCCCAGTCTTCAAGGTCACTCCATGTCAGGTCTTCAAATGGTCTGTCTTTCCTTCTTCCCATCAAATCTCCTTATTTACTGTTTATACCTCCTGTCAGCCTGTAAAGTAGTCCAGTGGTTATTTAAACACCTCAAACCCCTTCAGGTAGTCATCATAATCTATGGGTGCCTCTATGCCGAACTCTGAAAGCAGATCAATGGTTTTTGTCATCCTGCAATTTTAATATATTTCAATCTTTCCTGACTACATTTGTCTCCCTGGTTAGCAAATGCATAACTTCATGAAAGACCATCAATAAAGAGGCGGGATTATAAATGGGTGGAGAAAGTGTGAAAAGGAGAGGGAAGAATCCTCTCCCTTTCACCATTAAACATTTAGCGGGGTATGATTTTATATTCCTTTCCACCTTTTTTTATCTTTACCTTTGCATAAAGGTATCGGGCCTTTATCCCGTGTGCCTTCAGGATATTGTAGGCAATCCTTGCCCTGTTTCCTGCAGAGCAGTGTATCAGATACTCCTTATCCCTTGATAGTTCCTTCCACCGCCAGTCAAGGGTATCCACGGGTATGTTGATTACATTTCCCGGTAACACGCCCTTAATAACCTCTCCTGCACTTCTTACATCAAGTATCACCTTATCGGCAGGTCTTTTCTTTATCACCTCTTCAAACTCCCTGATAGTTACCCTTCCAGGGATGAGCTTCTTTGCATCAAATTTAATCTCTGTTTGGAAGGCATCGTGGGTTGTGGGGTAGCCCCTGTAAAGCCACTCCTGGATGCCACCGTTTAAGACAGAGACCATATCGTAACCGTTTACCCTTAGTGTGCGCATGGCAAGTTCGGCATCCTTCATCCTGTCAGAGTAGACAATAATGCGGGTCTTCTTTTTGTTGTCAGGCAGGTAATTATAGAGGTCTTCAATCTTTGAAAGTGGATAATTTACCGCACGGGTATATGAAGTCTCCTTGCCTTTTCAGGCTCTCTTACATCCACCAGCACATACATATCAGGGCTTCCCTCATCCATCAGCATCTTAAGAAACTCAGGCTCTGTGTACACAGGATAACCGGTCTTACGCCAGGTGGGGAAACCGGCATAAAACATCTTTACATTTCTGTAACCATAGATCTCTTTTACCGTCCGGTAAAAGTGGGGGCTCATGCCTCAGCCATAACTGTTACAGTACATTACGATGAGTGTGTCTTTGTTTTTCGGCAAACGGTTCTTGAAGTGATTGAAACGGTAATAGGGAAGTGAAACAGCACCTGGTATATGGCCTTCGTTGTAATCACCAACCCCTCGGGCATCAAACAGGATGTAGTTTGCCTCATCAGGGTCCTGCTTCAGGAGATTTACAAAGTCTCCTATTTCCATTACTGCTTCAGCAGGTATAAAGGAGAGGTTGGGTTTATATCTGACCTCTAAGGCATAGATATTGCCGTCACCAGCATTGCGGTACCTGACCATTACCGCCTCTTCGTTTCTTAACTGCTTTATGCTCTGGAGTTTCTTGAGGCGGGAATTTTTGTCGTAAGTGACATGCCAGAGCGTGCCGTCAACCACCACCTCAAAGGAGCCATCCCTCTGTGAGCCTGCCTTAAGTAGTCCCCAGATGGTGTTTTCTCCTGCGCTGTGGCAGCCTTTACAGTTGCTGGCAATCCTTTCCCGGGCCATTGCAGGCACTGCCATAAACACAATTACAATGGCCAGTAACATAAACAACCTGAAAAACCTCTTCATCTCGTTACCTCCTTTCAGAAAATAGTTCGTCCCTTTTAAATCAATTTACATGCCAGAGGTAACTCTTTGAAAAACAGGGATATTTCAGAGAGACAGGTATTGCAGAATAAAAAACTCTTGCAAATTGCAAGAGTTCAGAGGATGCCGTATTTCTTCATCTTTCTCCACAGTGTGGAGGCATCAATGCCAAGTATCCGGGCTGCCCTTGTGCGGTTTCCACCTGTATCCTTCAGTGTCTTTTTTATAAGTATCTCCTCCATCTCTTCTATACTCAGGCGTCCTATGACATCAAAGGGGTCCTGTCTGACTGTGTGGAACTGTTCAGGCAGGGAGGCCGGGGTTATATGGTCATTTTCTTCAACTATCAATGCCCGTTCAATGGTATTTTCAAGTTCCCTCACATTGCCAGGCCAGTGATAATTTCTAAATATTTCAATAACCTCTTTGCTGAGGCCCCTGACCTTTTTTCCGTGTTTTCTGGAATGCCTTTCAAGAAAATAACAGGCCAGTTCAGGTATATCCTCCCTGCGGTGCCTCAGCGGTGGTATCCTGATAGTAAAGGCGTTCAGGCGATAAAAGAGATCCTGTCTGAACCTGCCCCTTTTTACCTCTTCCTCAAGGTCGGTATTTGTGGAGCAGATTACCCTTACATCCACCTCTATCTCCTTCACCCCGCCAACCCTGATAAACCTTTTATCCTGTAGAAACCTCAGCAGTTTGACCTGTAAGTCAGGCGGCATACTGTTTATCTCATCAAGAAAAAGGGTGCCACCGCTGGCTGTTTCAATAAGCCCCTTTTTCTGTCTGTCAGCGCCTGTGAATGCCCCCTTTTCGTAACCAAAGAGTTCTGATTCAAGGAGATTTTCAGGAAGTGCTCCGCAATTAACAGGCAGAAACACACCTTTATTTCTTAAACTGTTTTCATGGATAAGCCTTGCTACCAGTTCCTTTCCTGTACCGGTTTCACCCTGTATGAGCACGGTGATATCAAAGGGTGCAACCTGTTTAATCAGTTTTTTCACCCTGTTTATGGAGGCAGATGAACCAGCAAGTCTTTCTGTCTCAATCAGGTTCAGCCGTTCTTCAAGTTCCCAGTTCTGCTTTAAGAGCCTGTAAAAGTCAATTGCCCTTTTTGCTACAAAATATAGCTCCTCGGGATCAAAGGGCTTTTCAATGTAGTCGTAGGCACCTGTCTTCATTGCCTCCACAGCAGAGCCAACACTACCAAAACCGGTAATCATGACCACAGGCATATCGGGTCTGGCCTGTTTGCAGTACTCAAGCACCTTCAGGCCATCAAGCCCGGGCATCTTCATGTCCGTAATCACAAGGTCATAGTCGTTTTCATTAATCAGCATCAAGGCCTCCCTGGGGTCGTCAGATGCAATGGCCTCCACCCCCCTTCTCTTAAACATTACAGTGAGATGCTCAAGCATCCTTCTGTCGTCATCGATTATCAAAATCATCGGGTTATTCATCGTTATCCTCTGAAGCAGGCAGTCTTACAATAAATGTGGCCCCCTGCCCCTCCTGTCCTGTTATCTCTATCGTCCCATTGCAAGATGACACAATGCCCAGACATATGGAAAGCCCCAATCCGGTTCCCTGGCCAACAGGCTTTGTCGTAAAGAAGGGGTCAAAGACCTTTGTCCTTAACTCCTCTGGCACACCAGGGCCTGAGTCTGTAACAGCCATACAGACATATTCCTTCTCTGCAAATGTCCTTATCCTTATAAGTCCCCTTTCCCCGATAGCCTGTATTGCATTCAGAACAAGGTTAAGCACCACCTGTTCAAACTGCTTTTTGTTTATATACACCGGTGGCAGTTCTGTAAATTCTGTCTCAATGCTGATATCTGCCTTCTCGGCCTGATACCTTACAACCTCTATTACCCCTTTTATAAGGTCATTGATGTATATCAGAGATGGTTCAGAATCGGGCTGTCGTGAATAATCAAGTAGCCCCTTCACTATGGCAGAGCAACGGTTTGTCTGCTCTATTATAATATCCACCCACCGACTGGCCTCATCTGAAAGCGATTCATCCTTGAGAAGTTTTGCATAGCCCATGATATTGCCCAGAGGATTATTTATCTCATGAGCCACACCTGCTGCCAGTTGTCCTATGGCGGCAAGTTTTTCGGTCTGACACAGCATCTCATGCCTTCTTTTCTGCTCTGTAATATCCCTGAAGGTCTGCACACCGCCCACTGCTCTGCCATCTTTTCCATAAAGCACCGCAGAACTCACAGACACAATAATACGCCTTCCGTCCCTGGTTATCATCTCCGTCTCCACATTGGTCATCGTCCTTTCCCCTGAATAAAGGGCGCAGGCGTCTCTGCACAGGTCTGTCTGGAACACCTCATCGCAGGCCCTGTTTAATACCTCCTCCTGAGGATAACCTGTGATCACAGTGGCAGCACGGTTAAATGTGATAATCCTTCCGTCACGGTCAGTTACGAACAGGCCATCGGCTATGTTTTCTACAATGGCTGATAGTTTAGCCCGTTCTATGGCGAGTTTTTCTGCAGAATCTCTGATCTCGCTGAAACTCTGCCTTAAAGCCAGGGCCATCTCGTTGAAGGAACCTGCTATCTCCCTGAACTCATCGGGTCTTTCTATGTCAATGACCTCACTGAAATGTCCTTCTTTAATCCTGCCTATCCCTTCCTTAAGCCGCTCTGCTGGTTTGATGACGGTTCTGTTAAGAAGGATATTCGTAATCAGCACCCCTGTTATGTGAAGCCCTGGTATTAGAAGGACTGCAAATAGGACAATGTATCTTGATATTGTCTTTACCCGTTCGGTTGAAAGAAGTATCCTGACTGTTCCCAGTTTCTGACCTGCAATGCTTACCGGATACTCAAATACAAGGCCATCACCACTCGTGGGGCCTCCTGCAAGCACCTCACCATCTGTTCTTACAACGGCGATTGCCTTTATGTACCTGTCCTTCTCTATGTCAGAGACGAATCGCTCAAGTCCTGCGTAGTCATGGGTAAGTATGGCATCAAGCACAACCGAGGAAAGCACCCTTGATATGGATTCTCCCTTGTCCTTCAGGTCTTCAATCAGTATGGTCCTTTGTATCCTGATTACCACAACAGTGATTACAAGTATGGATATAAATACCACGGCAGTAAGCCGTTTATAAAACTCCCTTTTTATCGACATCCAGACTCCATCTCTTTTATAACTTCCCTTGCAAAGTCAAAATCAGAATCACCAACCGGTGCAAAGCCAATGGCATAGGGGTTTACCTTTCTGAGAATCTTACGGTCATTCAGATGTAAAAGCGCATCCCTTAGATTTCTCTTTATTTTCACATCCACATTGCTACGAACCACTATTACATGAGGGGGGATGGAAAATGGGCCAGCCAGAACCCTGATTTTACGGGAGCGGTACTTGTTGAATATGTCCTCCCTTACGCCACCTGCATCAAAATCACCATGAAGCACAGAGAGGACAACATTATCATGACTTCTGACATAATCATAGATCTTCAGGTCATAAAGGCTTACCCCGTGTTTAAGCAGGATATATCCAGGCATAAAATGACTACCAAAGGATTGATAATCACCAAAAGCAAAACTCCTTCCCTTTAAATCCTCTAATCCTGATAACGGACTGTCTCTGTGGACGATGATAACCATCCTGTTGTTACTTTCATCTTCTGTTTTTACCTGTGCAAGCAGTTCAATACCGCCAAAGTGGTCTTTGACCTTTACATAGGGTGATGGCCCGAGGTAGCCAAGGTCAACCCTTCCTGTTCCAATGTTTCTGATGTGTGCTGTATAGTTGGGTGCAAAGACAATCTCTACTGGAAGACCTGTTTTCCCCGAGAGATATTTCATAAGGGGAAGGAAGTTTTTATACATTACAGATGGGTTTGAGTAAGGATAAAGGCCAAAGAGCAGTTTCTTCTTCTCTGCTGAAGAAGCAGGTCTGCAGAGTAAAAAAAGCAAAATCAGCACAACAGATACCTTTGCCTTCATATTCATTAATATAGCATTTTAAATCTGGTTTATACCTTAAGTGTATCTGTTATAATTATCTCCATGCTGATTGTGCATCCCTATCTGGTCTTTCTTGTAAACCTTCTTGCAGGGGTGGTGTTCGGGGTGGTGTTATACAGGGGGGGATTACTGTATGGCAGGGATGTTCAGGGATGCCTTCCTGCTCAGGGACTTTACGCTCCTGAGGTCCCTTTACTTGTTAATTGTCTTGTCCATGCTGCTTTTCTATTTAACGAGGCTATTCGGACTCGTAACCTTCTACCCACCCCCACCCTATTCTACCCCTTCACTTATGAGCCTTGCAGGCGGGTTTATCTTCGGAGTGGGAATGGTCCTTGCCGGTGGATGTGTGGTAGGTACACTATATAAGATGGCCTCTGGAAATCTTACAAACCTGTTAGGATTTCTGGGAATAATCACAGGGAGCCTCCTTTATGCCGAGGCACACCCTTTCTTCAGTCATTTATATAAAACCTACCAGACTGGACAATACATAACAATGTATGATCTCTCCCCCAAGATTGAGGCAGCCTTTACAGGGGTCTTTGCCTTCTTTTCTGCCATGGTATTTATCAGATGGCAAAGAAGAGGACTATGGGATGTGAAGGCCCATGCAGTGGGTTATCTGAAACCCTGGAAGGCAGCCTTGAGTATTGCTATTTTAAATCTCATTGTTTATCTGCTTTCAGGCTGGCCAATGGGTATTACCACGGGTTATGCTAAAATTGGGGCCTATCTGGAAAGGTTCCTGATGCCGGCCCACTACAGCAGGGTGCATTTTTTTCATACCCCGTCACTGAGCCTTCATGTGGCAGGCCGTGTAATCACAGGTGGTGCTGGTGCAGGGTTTGATATAATCGCTGCAGAGGAGGTATCCCTTATTGCAGGGGTGCTGCTGGGTTCATTCTTTACGGCTTTATATTACAGGGAGTTCAGGGTTTATGGTCTTCCACCGATGAGGCAGAGCCTGTCAGCCTTTTCAGGTGGCATGATGATTGCAGTTGGTGCAAGGGTGGCATCGGGCTGTAATGTCAAATTTGTCCTTGGCGGTCTTGGCCTGCTCTCATTCCAGGCCATACTGTTTGTCTTTGCCATGACAATAGGGGCATCCTTGGGTGCTATAATACTTAAGCGGGTGGTACTAAGAGTATGAATAGGAAAGAGACAGTTGATATCAATATCCTTGGTCAGGTCTGTCCAGCCTGTCTGCTCGTTGCCCTCAAGGAGATAAATACACACCATGAGAGACTCAGAAAGGGTGAGGTGGAGGTGGTGGTAAGGACAGACCACCACGATGCCACAAGAACCATTCCCAGCTCTGCAGAGGCAATGGGCTACAGGGTTACGGTAGATAAGGCTGGCACCTATTATGAGATAAGGATTACTGCCAGGCAATGAAAGGACCTGATCCCAGAACGCTTCAGGCAGAGAACAGGCATCTCAAGGCCTTGAACAGAAGGTATATCCAGTATATCAGGGAAAAGGTAAACCAGTTGCTTGAGGTGATGGGTACACAGCCCCTTAAACCAGAGGAACTTGATGACGAGACCCTTCTTGAGTTTGACCCCATCGGGATCGTGGCAGGTGCCTTTCAGCAGATACTGGAGCATCTGAGACAGACAAACAGGGAACTTGAACTGGCAAGGGATGAACTCCAGGCCATATTCAATGCTACAGGTGTGGGCATATCAATAATTGACAGTGACTTCAGGATAATCCGTTGTAATGAAAAACAGCGGGAGATGCTGGTTGGCAGCAGTACGGCTGATATAAAGGGAAGGTTCTGTTATGAGGTTTATTGCTATAAGGACTCACCCGGGCTGGACTGCCCTGCAGTAGAGACACTTGCCACAGGCAAGGCAGTAACGCTGAGAGAGGTCAAAAAGAAGGACAAATACTTCCTGGTTGTCACCACCCCCCTGAAGGACCATACAGGTATGACGAAGGGAGTGATAGAGGTACTGTTAGATGTTACAGAGAAGAAGAAGGCAGAGGAGCTGATGCTCAGGACCGAGAAGATGGTTTCCATGGGTCAGATGTCAGCAGGCATAGCCCATGAACTCAACACCCCCCTTGGCAATATACTTGGCTATTCCAGGCTTCTATTAAAAGACAAGAATCTTACAGAGAAACAGACTGAATGGCTCGGCATAATAGCTGAGCAGACCAAACGTTGTAACAGGATAATCAAAGGGCTGCTTGATTTTGCAAGACTTCCTGAGGAGATACCAAAGGACAGATGTGATGTCAACAGGGCAATAAACTCCAGTATTGAGCTACTAAATAAGGAGGCCTTAAAGAGAAAGATAAGGATAGAGACCGAGCTGAATGATGTGCCCATCGTGACAGGCTCCCAACGTGAGATAGAGCAGGTATTCATCAATATACTGCTCAATGCATTGCAGGCGATAGGAAAGGAAGGAAGGGTCTGTATCCGAACCTATGGTGAAGATCAAATGGTCGTGGCTGAATTTAAAGACACAGGTCCAGGAATATCTGAGGATATAAGACACAGGATTTTTGATCCATTCTTTACAACCAAACCTGTAGGAGAAGGTACAGGGCTCGGGCTGTCTATTTCATCCGGGATCGTTAACAGGATAGGTGGAACCATTGAGCTGGAAAATGCCCCGGAAGGGGGGAGCATATTCAGGGTCAGGCTTGTTGCAGATGCATAGAGGTGCAGAAGAGATAAAACTCCTGGTAGTGGATGATGACCTCAGGATGTGTCAGCTCATTGAGGAGTTGATTGACAGAAGAGGGCTTTCGGTCTCAGCCTTTACAGAGAGCACCAGGGCACTGGAGGCAATAAAGCAGACACCTCCGGACATACTTATAACTGATCTCAAGATGCCAGAAGTAGGAGGTATGGAACTCCTTAAAGCTGCAAGGTCTTTAAACAGCAGTATGACGGTAATAGTAATCACAGGCTATGGGACTGTCAATTCAGCGGTTGAGGCCATGAAGCTTGGTGCCTATGACTACATAGAAAAGCCCTTTGAACCAGAGGAGTTCATGCTTGTCTTAGACAGGGCGGTTGAGCATGTAAGGCTCTTAAAAGAGAACAGGAGACTGAAGGACTGGCTAAATGAATGCAGGACCGAGGAGATAATGGGTCAGTCACGGGCAATCACTGAGATCAAGGAGCTTGTGTCCAGGGTGGCACCCCTTGATACTACTGTGCTTATACAGGGGGAGACAGGTACCGGCAAGGAGCTTGTAGCCAGGGCTATACATAGATTGAGTGCCCGTAGAGATGCCCTGTTTCTGCCCGTGAACTGTGGTTCACTGCCTGAGAGCCTGCTTGAAAGCGAACTCTTCGGATATGAAAAGGGCGCCTTCACAGGTGCTGAAAGACAGAAGAAGGGCCTTTTTGAGGCTGCCTCAGGAGGCACTATATTCCTTGATGAGATCAATGCCACAACACAGAACTTCCAGGTGAAACTCCTCAGGGTTCTCCAGGAGGGGGAGATATTGAGGGTTGGTGGCACAAGACCTCAGAGTGTGGATGTCAGAATAATCGCCTCAACCAATGTAGCCCTTGAGAAGGAGATTGAACATGGCCGGTTCAGGAGAGATCTTTACTACAGACTCAATGTGGTGTCTATTAAGATTCCACCACTGAGAAAGAGAAGGGATGATATACCCCTTCTTGCCCACTTCTTTCTGAACAAATATTCAGAAAAATATAACAAGGCTATACATGAAATCCATCCTGATCTGATAAGGAGGATGATGAAATACCACTGGCCTGGCAATGTAAGAGAGCTTGAGAATGCGGTTGAACGTGCTGTTATCATGGAGACGTCGGATACATTGAACAATATAGAGATTCCAGATGACAAGATCAGCCCAGAGACGGATCTTTCTGATACTATCATGAGTATTGAGGAGATGGAGCGTATCCTGATTACCCGTGCCCTTCAGAAGGCTGACGGAAAAAGAGAGATCGCATCCAGGATGCTTGGTATAAGCCCTGTCACCTTATGGCGCAAGATGAAGAGGTATAAACTCAACTGATTTCATTTCATTCTGAAATATCTTTCATTATGAAGTAAAGGAATACCCCTATTTCCATAACCCATCCCTTTATTTAACAGGCTCACAGAGGCAATCCCCAATCTTTGAACTACAGGCATGGGGATTGCTCTGTTTCCGGGGCAGATAAAAAATTCAGAGGAGGTACTGTTATGAGAGCAAAGAGGGTATTTTTTTTAGTGGTGCTTGTTGGACTTCTGTTCACAGCATCAACTGCAATGGCAGGTGTGCTTGTCAGTGCTGACTGGTTGAAAAAAAATCTTGATAACCCAAATGTCAGAATAGTGGATGTACAGAACAAACTCGGCTCTTACGACAAGGGGCATATACCAAATGCTGTTAAGGTAACAAGACATGTGGATCTGGAAGACTATACAAAATATCCACCCAACAAATACCCGGGAATAAACCAGTTTCTTGAACTCATGAAGAGACTCGGTATTGACAAAAACACCACTGTGGTTGCCTATGATGATCATCACGGCATATTTGCAAGCAGGATGTTCTTTGTGATGGAGCTCTATGGCCATGATGTGAGCAAACTGAAGATACTTGACGGCGGGATAAAACAGTGGAAGAAGAAGGGCTATCCTGTTACCACCAAACTCTTTCATTTTGCACAGAAGGCTCCTTATATGAGCAAGGGGCCAAATCTGAACCTGATAGTCTCATGGCAGGATGTGTTAAGGGATGTTGTCCAGCATCAGAGACCAGATGTTGTTTTGCTTGATGCTCGGCCTGCGGCAGAATACACAGGCAAAAACATAAGGGCAATCCGTGGCGGTCATATACCAGGTGCAATTAATGTTACAGGTGTTGATGCTGCAAATTACAAGGATTCCCAGTTGTATAAACCAGCAGATAAGATAAAGAAGGCCTTTGTCAGTGCAGGTATTACGCCTGATAAAACAGTCTATACCTACTGCCACTCATCAGACCGTGCAGCCCATGCCTATGTGGTCCTGAAGCACATACTTGGTTATCCTGATGTTAAGATATACGAAGGTGCCTGGAAGGAGTGGGGTGCACTGACAGCACTACCTGCAGAGGATGAGATCTGGGTGAAATAGTGTTTTGTGACGAGGGCGGGCATCTGCACCGCCCGCCCTCGTCACTCACATCAATGAGCCTCCTTACGAAGTTGCCTTTGTCTCAGGTCATCCTTTTGCCACTTATTTATCTTTTCCGGCACGATTTAATTTTATGAAATATTCACATGCTCATCCCATTTCATCTTTGATAAAGAAATCTTCAGGTTCAACAACCCGCCCTTTCATTGTACTGTCATCTATAAATGTTCCAATAAAAATCTTTAAATTCTGTCTTTTCAACATCTCTATCCAGAAAGAATCCCTTTTATTTAAAGGGAAAATTGCATATCGTCCTTTTTCTTTTTGTGAGTATTGTACGGCTTCTCTTTTATTATAAAAGACCGTCAATACTAAAATATTGTTAAACTTTTTGCATACAAACCCCTGTGTTTTTCTATCCCATAAAATCCATCCATCTGGAATTTTATCTTCTGCTTCATTCTCTATAAGATGAAATCTTTTCTCTGATATTATATCCTGAAATTCTTCAGGAATTTTTGACGGCACTGTCTGTGGGAACCTTGTTTTAATGTGTAGAACATCATCGCAAAGATCTACTCCATTTTTTAGTAATTCTTTACATTCATATAAAGTGCAACAGAAGATATCAGAAATATGTGTTGTTACATGGGGATATTTCGTTATTGAAATAAGTCGAATAGAAGATTCCTTATCTATACATAGGTTCTTTTTTACTTCTTTTAATTTGAGCAGATTATTGAGTCTTTCAAGTTGATGAAGGTCTTTTCGGGTATCGCTTTCTGGATTATCTAACTCTCTAACAAATACCGGATAACTTGCATCAAAAAGAAGGCTAAGATTTGGTTTTGTTGTTTTTGCCTCAACACATAAATATCTGCCTTTAGGATCCTTGAATAGCAGATCTATTTCCATCTTTTCTTTCCCCAGTAGAAAAGATTTATTTCTCTCTATTTCAAAATATCCATATTGTTTAAAGATGTCCGAAATTGAATTCAGAAATTGTTCTTCTTTCTTTTTATCCAGTTCCTTCTGAAACCCTAATTCATGCTTCTTTTTTTCAAGCAAATCTCGTGTCATAGTAATTAATGATTTTAAAAGGAGGTCTATACTGATATACCAAGTATGTTCATTAATTTTTATAAAAGGCTTTCTCCTTAAGTATGAGGCTATGGTACACTGGACTTTGAAATTTTTATCATGAGATGTAAATGAAAATACTTCAAGAAATTTTTTTAGATTAAAATCTTTGGGGCATAGATGCTTTAATTCGTCCCATGACCATTTAAATGTTGATACATTCCATTTGAAAATATTTTTAAAGTTAAAATCAATTCCCGGAATTTCTAAGATTTTTAATTGCTTGTATATATATCTGTCAACAAAATCTATTATTTGTTCTGCTGTATTTCCTGTACATTTTTTTATTGAATTATTCATGGGGCTAAATTCATTTAAATATATCTCATAAAGTTCATCCTTTTTCATAGGTGTTTCTTCTCTATAATTGTACACAGCAAGTCTATCAAGGTATTGTTTGTAAATAGAAAAATTTTTGCTATTATAAATTTCAAGATTCATTTCTAATTTTAATCTGCCATCAGGCAATTTTTCTCCTATAAAGCATTCTGCATTATGTTCTATCTGCGCTGCAGAAAGATATCCATCTGTAGCATCAACAAAGTTATCAATTAGATTCATAGACTTGTAACCATCATGAGAATTAGCGTATTTGACTAATATCGCAAGTGCATGTTCTATAACCCACATCTTGTTATAAAGCTCTGCGGCAAATAAAGGATTTTTTAATGATAAAATAGTTAACGCACGATACTGTCCAATCAGGTACGCTATTGCATAAACCTTGTTAATGCTTTCTGCAATTTTAATAGCAGATTCTTCTCCAGTTTTCCGTTCATTTTTATAACGCTCTTTAATCTCTCTACCAGTAAGTCTTTTCACCATTTTCTGCTCATCCTCGTTTATATTGTTTTTCGATCATAACAACCGATACTCTGGTTTCAGAAAGTCCTCCAGTGCCTCTCCCCTAGAATTTCTTATTCTGTAACAGGCAGGGAAAGGAGACTCCCTGATTCTCCGTGCCTCCGGTGAATTCCAGACCTCCCTGAAAGACCTGTCCCTTACATTTCCCATCCTGGTATAATCCTTTGCAATATCACAAACGAGTACATTAAACTCTGCATCTATATTTACATGGGTGATTCCAGCAGAACAACTCTCACATTCAAATGTGGCCTTCTGGTGAAAGGCGGTATCTTCATTCGAGTCTTCTTCTCCGTAAGACCTTAACATGATCCTCAATGAAGGCAAAAAGAGGTCAGAGGGAAAGCCTTTTGCATATTCCTTTAATCTCATCCAGAACCTGTATGCCTGCTCCTCGGTTAACAGCAACTCTGGATTACTGAGTGCCTTCTCAGTCCGTTGAATATTCAGGAAATGGAATCGCTTCACTGCAGGATAGAACACCTCAATTAACAGATGAGCAGTATCTATATTTCTTGTGGTAAGCACACATGCTATCTGCAACTGGATATCAAGTTCAATCAGTGTCTTCAGGTTATTAATCACCTTTTTGCCACAACCTCTTGTCTTGTCATTTATCTCCGGGGCCACGGAGTCCAGTGATATCTGAAGTATGAAATTTCGTCCTGAGACAATATTCTCAAGTCTTTTCCCTGCCTTCTCATCAAGCAGGAGTCCATTGGACAGGACTCCTACATGGATATTGCTTTCAAGGGCATATTCAATTAATTCAAAGATGTCCGGATGCAGAAAGGGCTCTCCACCTGCAAAGACAATGTCAAACACCTCAAGTTCTTTCAATTCATCAAGGAGTTTATACAGACGCCCCGTATCCATCGTAGCACCAGAACCTGGTGCTGCATAACAGTACTTGCAGGATAAATTGCACCTCTCTGTGATCCAGAGGCAGACTGTCAGAGGAGATTTCAGCGGCGCCCTGTATTGCTCTATTCCGGCCATAACCCCGCACCTTTAAGGAAATATACAAAGTGTTCAATATCCTCCCTGGCAAAATGTTTTGACCGGAATTTCTTTAATTTCCCCTTTTTATAGGATTCGATAATCTCTTGCATGAGTTTGTATCCTGGTGTGTTCACTTTATAGACACGGTCATTTACAGGGTCAAAGAGTATCCCTCCAAACTCCTCTTCACGCATGAGAAGGTGTTCTATGGGATCAATTCTTTCTGCAATCATACCTGCTGTTTTTGTATAGTTTTCAATCCATTTGTTATGAATCCACTGAACTGACCAGTCATTTACTTCCCTCACTGTTCTGTATGTTTGGGATGCAGCCTCTTCAATGGCAACCAGTTTTCCCGTAACATCCTCCATTGTTTCAGATCGCCGTTTCAGAAATGTGGCATGCCCCTTTTCCACAGGAAACTCCTGATTCAGTGAATACATATACAGTTCAATCTCCGGCCTTTCCCTTACCTTCATGATAACCTCCTTTCAGTGCAGGTCTTTTTATTTAACCTTATCTTCTATCAAAAAAATCACCTGTCAAAAATGACAGGTGACTTTTTTGTTCCCTTTCAGCAATAAAAATAC
>CAZEYP010000044.1:0-21282 GCA_964515925.1 uncultured Nitrospirota bacterium | reverse complement strand
CAGTGGATTCAGGTCTTCAAAGACTACTCCCACATCTATATCACTGCCAGGGTGAAAGGTGCCTTCCACAAAGGAGCCAAAAACAATCAATGCCCCTACACCTGAGCGGCGAAGTTTCTCTTGATTTAATGTTATTTTGTCAAAATCAATTTTCATATCTATTTGACCACGAACCTCTCTTTTATATAATCACTGCGTCTTTCTAAAGTTTCCCTTATTCCTTCAAGAGTCTTCATATCTTCATTTTCTCAACCAGGACAATGGATTTGAAAACTTTCTATAAATTATATCACAACTTAATAAACTTACTTTCTATTCTCTATTGCAATGATAATCTCTTTTGAAAGGGATTTGAGCCGTTGTTTTTCCCTTTCAAGATAATCTTCTCCAAGTTCATGTCTGAGTCTTTTCAGTTCCCTGAGCACAGTTGTAGGTTTTGTGATATCAAGATTGGAAAGCCTTCTCAGGGTATAGTCAGAAAGGGTGCCATAGTCGAGGATGTCTTCAAGAATGGTCCTTAAAAAGGATTTGTAAGGGATGAGTTCTTCAATACCCTCTTCTTTGAGCATGCTTTTAAGATTATTTATTGCCCTCTGCCGAATGCTCTGCTCTGTGTATCTGAACCCTGGAGTCTCTCTGAAGTTTTTTATCCTTTCATACTCATCCCAGAACGTATCGCTCAGTGGTAAGGCTCTGGTTTTGTAGTCTGATGGTTTCAGTCTTTCAAGAATTTCCTCAAGGTTCTTTAATTCTATTTTTCCATCCTTATAGGCACTGTGATAAACAAAGAGCCGTCCTTTCTTAAGAATCACAAACAATTCATCCCTGTCTGATGGCTTTGCCACCTTTACACGGGGTGGAAAGTCATTGAGTTTTTCAATCATGTCTGTAAACTCAGACCTTATCATTTCAAATTCCTTTAAAACTCTGGTGTGGAAACTCTCTCCTTCAAGATAGTCAGGATTTTGCTGGATGCGGTTGTATAGGCCAGAAGGGGAGGGCTCTTCATCTATATCAAATATCTTTGAATCCTCTCCAAGTGCATTATGGATGAGAAACATCTTCTGTGAGGCAATCTCGCGTGACCTTACAAGATCGGCTCCCTTTTCAGTTGGAAAGAAGTTAACTATGTAGAGGCTTTCAAAGACCTTTTTACTGATACGGTTGATCCTTCCAACTCTTTGAATTACACGAACAGGATTCCATGGTATATCATAATTTACAACCATTCCTGCACGATTAAGGTTAAATCCTTCGGATATCCTATCTGTTGTAAGAAGGATGTCATATTTATCTTCTTGTTTTTCAAATGGGAGAGAAGCATCAAAATTTTTGTGTATCTCTGAGATTTTGGTCCTATTCAGATCACCAGCTACAACCAACATCCTATCGTTAAATTCTTTTCTCAGAATAGGAGCAAGATAGTTTACTGTATCGATGTATTCAGAGAAGACCACCACTTTTCTTTTTGGTTCACCTTTGTTGGTGGGCTGGTTAAGAACTTTTCTTAGGTTATCTACAAGGCACATAGCCTTTGGATCATGAGCAACCAGATTGAGTGTATGGAGTTCTTCTATGATATCATCAAAGAGTTGCAGGTCTGATTCTATGTCTGAAAGAAACTCATGCTTTCTTTTGAATTTATCTATCTCGTATATCTTGTGATTTTTGGGATACTCATTTCTCCTTATCTTTTCAGCATACTCCATCAGGTGTTCTTCTATCTCCTCAAGGTCTTTGTCGTATATCTTTTCAAGAAGCGAACGGTCAAGGATGTATTTCCTTTTTGTTTTTTTTATAAACTCAAGGACATTTTCTGTAATTTTCTTAAAATTCTTAAGACTCTGCTCAAAGGCACCAAAGGAGCTCTCAAACCTCTTTACAAGTAGCCTTCTCATGAAATCATACAGGTTAAACTGCTGAATATACTGGAAGTTCTCCTCTCTTTCAAGTTCATCAAGGGGTCCAACTTCATAGACAAAGGGCATGTAAATTGCTCCTTTGAAACGGCCGCCATCCTCTGGCAGTGCGAAATACTCGTTAATGATTCTATCGTAGAATCGGGATTGCTCTCTGGTAAGCTCAAAGAACCACTCGATCGGGTCCTCAACTTTTGAGAGTTCATTTACTTCAGTTCGGTAGTGTGGATTCTCAAGAAGATCAAGTCTATTGCGTCTGATTGTTACTGGTTCAATCACATCCTTTATTTGCTTTGCCAGATAGTGGGATCTGTTCTTTACATCGCTAAGATCAATAATGTCTTTGCCAAACAGAGACTTATAATATGAAATTGCTCGTGCTCTTTTTTTCGGGTCAGGACAGTTAGCATTCTTTTTAATGTAGGAGAGTTTATCAAAGGTGTTTTTAAAGGCAATAAACTTAAACTCAAGATTATCAGTAAGTGTAATTGTAGACTTTTTTGGTGTTATAAAGAGTTTAAGGAGCGAAAAGATATCCGAGGGTCTGTTATTAAAGGGGGTGGCTGTAAGCAGGATTACGGTCCTGCCTCTACAGATGTTTTTAAGAAGTTCGTAGTCCCTGGTGTCCTGATTTCTGAATCTGTGAGCCTCATCTATGATAACGACTTCAATGTCTTTTGCCTTTGAGACATACTGGAGCACATCTTCAAGTTTTCCCAGGGAGAATGCCCTCCAGCCTAATTTCGTCAGGTAAAACTCCTCAAGATACCTGTTCCAGCCTTCTGCTGCCCTGTCGTCACCAACGAGCCCTGGTGGTGCAATGACTATTCCTCTCTTTTTCAGTTCAAAACCTACAGCACAGGCAATGATGGTTTTACCAAGTCCCACCACATCGGCAATGATTACTCCATTGTTTTGCTCTATAATGGAAAGTGCCTGCCTGACTGCATCAATCTGGTATTTATACTGCCTGTAGCCGTTTTCCTCAAGCACATCTACGAGGCGTTGACCAATCTCCTTACCCCTGAAACTATCAAGGTATGACTTGAGCACAAGGGCATATGCCTCAATAGGGGTAATATCCTTTATAAGAGTTTCCTTTTCAAGGACATTTATGAGTTTGTTTCTTGTTACATCATCCTCCGTGACATAGATTGCCTTCTGCCATTGACTGTCAAAATACTCTTCTGCCTCTTCAATTCCATAATCGCTTATCTCCACATTGAACTCATGCTGGCGTGTTAAGCCAGAGGCGGTGAGGTTGCTGCTTCCTGTTATGAAGAGGGCATTCCTTCCCACCTGTGACTCCTCAAGTTTGAAGATGTAGAGCTTGGCATGGTTTGGCTCGTATGCCTTACGGATGACAAGGCGGTTTTCTTTTATGAGTTCAATAAAAAACCTGACCTGTTCGTAGAATTCTTTGTTGTCAAATTGCTCTGTATTTATGGAGTTCTTTATTGATCTAAAGAACCTGTAGAGTCTCTCATCATCGGAAAGTGCGACCTCATTGCTTCCGTGTTCAACCAGACCATAGGCAGTCCTGTCAACATTCAACCCCACGAGGACCTTCAGAACTGTTTCAGGGTTATTTTTTAGCCCTTCATAAAGTGAAGCGAGACCAGAGAAATAAAAAAATCCCACAAGGAACTTCAATTCATTGCTTTTTGAAATAAGTTCAAGAAGCCTTTTTTTGAGTTGTTTTGTTGAACTATTTGTGATAAAGTTGCTCATATTTATGTTTTCTTCAGGTTAATTTATACTTATAACTTTGCCTATGAAATTGGTTCGATGCATATAGTTTTATGATTATATCACAAACATAGAATAATGATACCCTGCTTAAGGCTTAAAGGTTGTTTCCTTAAATATCCGAAGGAACTCTTTACATAATCAGAAAACAAAAATTGCTCTAAATATCAAAGATTTGCGATAATAAATAACAATAATCATGTAGTTTCTTTGCATGTGCATTGGATCAAAATCAGGTTTTTGCAGAAAAGTTAAAATTTAAAAATACATTAATATCAAAGGGTTAGCAATGAAAAAGGTCTATCTGGAGACATGGGGCTGTCAGATGAACTTTCATGATTCTGAGCGGGTGCTTGGGTTGCTCAGACAGAAGGGATTCATGCCTGTGGACGACCCGAAAGAGGCTGACCTCATACTTTTTAATACATGCTCCATCAGGGAGAAGGCTGAGCATAAGTTTCTTAGCCGTCTTGGAAGAACAAAGGGGCTTAAAAAACGAAACCCATCACTTAAGATAGGTGTGCTTGGCTGTATTGCACAGCAAAGTGGTGAAAAGCTCAAGGAAAAGGCACCTTATGTGGACTATGTAATCGGTCCTCAGAACATAAGCAGGGTAGGGGAGGCATTGGAACTTGATGAGGGTGTGCTTACTGGTGAAAACCCCGAGATAGCCCTTTCGGATATACCTGCTTACAGGGAAAGCACTGTTACTGCCTGGGTGAACATCATGTATGGCTGTAACAACTTCTGTTCCTATTGCATAGTGCCCTATACAAGGGGCAGGGAGAGGTCGAGACCAGCAAAAAACATTATCAGGGAAGTAGAGGAGCTTGTCGAGAGGGGCTACAGGGAGGTAACGCTGCTTGGACAGAATGTAAACTCCTACAAAGGGGAGGTTACCTTTGCAGAGCTTCTAAGGATGATTAATAGTATTGAGGGGCTTGAAAGGATCAGATTCGTAACTTCCCATCCAAAGGATCTGGGACCTGAGCTTGTTCAGGCAATGGCTGAATGCGAAAGGGTTTGCGAACACATACATCTGCCACTTCAGTCAGGTTCAGACAGGGTGCTTAAACTTATGAACCGAAAATACACATTCTCAGAATACATGGAAAAGATCAGGATGCTCAGGGAGGCCATACCTGGTATTGCCATCACCACTGATATAATCGCTGGCTTTCCTGCCGAGACAGACGATGACCATAAGGCAACCATTAATGCCCTTAAAGAGATAGAGTTTGACGGCATATTTGCCTTTAAATACTCAAAACGTCCATACACAAAGGCTTCACAGATGGAGGGACAACTTCCTGAAGAAGTAAAATCAGAGAGGCTTAACCAGATTCTCAGGCTTCAGGATGAGATAACCGAAAAGAAAAACCAGCTTCTTAAAGCCACAGTGCAGGATGTGCTGGTTGAGGGTAAAAACGACACTGGCCAGTACACCGGACGAACCCGTACCAACAAGATAGTAAATATTTCCCAAACAGATGAACTGAAACCTGGCCAGATTGTAAAAGTGCTGATTACCAGGCCCCACAGACACTCCCTTAAGGGAAGATTAGTATAAATCATCATGAAGGTATGCATTCTCACCCTTGGTTGCAAGACCAATCTTGCCGAAAGCGATGACTTCAAGCGCAGGTTCCTGAGCAGTGGACATGAGATAGTTGACCTTAAAGACCGGCCAGAACTCTGCATAATAAACACCTGCTCGGTAACCTCAAAAAGCGACTACCAGTCGCGCCAGCTTATCCGCAGGGCATTGAAAACCGGTGCAAGGGTGCTGGTAACAGGCTGCTACACCGAGCTTGATGAAAACAGGATAAAGGAGATAGATCCATATATTGAAATAATAAAAAACAACGATAAATCGCAGTTAATTCAAAGAATTATCAATAATACTAAAAGAAGTACTTTAAATCCCGGGGGCAGGGCAAGGCCCTTTGTAAAGATACAGGAGGGATGTAGCCATCGCTGTACGTACTGCATAATCCCTGAGCTTAGAGGTAGACCCAGAAGCCGTTCATTGGAGGAGATTGTGGAGGAGGTCTCTCAGTATGAAAGGGCTGGATACGATGAGGTGGTGCTCACAGGGATACACATAGGGCTTTACGGAGTTGACCTGAAAGGCAGGGTAAACCTTAAAGTGCTGCTTGAAAAGATACTTCAGGGAACCCAAAGGTTAAGGGTTCGTATAAGCTCACTTGAGGTAATAGAGATAGACGATGAATTTTTAGAGGTCTTCTCAGACAGCCGAATATGTAAGCACCTCCACATTCCTCTGCAGAGTGGCTCAGACAGTGTGCTTGAAAGAATGATAAGACCTTATAATACAAAGAGATATGCTACAGTTGTTAAAGATATTCATAAGAGATTTGATAACATATCTATTGGTACAGATGTGATAGTTGGTTTTCCTGGAGAGACTGAAGAGGAGTTTACAGAGACTCTCAAGTTTTTAGAAAATATTCCGATAAGTTATATGCACATATTTCCTTACTCCGACAGACCTGGAACCATAGCCTCCAGGATGAAGGGTAAGATACCAAAGAAGGTAAAAAAGGTGAGAGCTACGAGGCTCAGAGAGCTTGACATTTCAAGGCGTTCTGAATTCAGAGAGCGCCAGATAGGCAGAGTGCTTGGTGTTGTGGCAGAAAGCATGACTGAAAGGGGCTATATTAAAGGTAAGTCTGACAATTATCTTGATGTTTTATTCAAAGAATCTTACTTTGTGGAGGGAGCTGCCTCAAATGTCAAGATTTTTAACATATCCGATGGGATGCTTGTCGGAAAAGCTGAAAATTAGATACTAAATAGTTGAAATTAAAGATAATTCTTAATGCATAAAAGTTAAACACAAATGATGGAACCCTCATAAAATAAGCACTTCTTGAGAAATTAAACATAATTTATAACAGGTTGTTAACAATGGCTGTTAATTTAATTGTTCTGATAATATATATTATGTAAAATAAGAAAACGGAAAAATACCACCATACTGAGGCGGGTTCTTATTAAGCATGGGGAACGGGAATGTTTTTATTTAAGGCTCTTAAGCATTGCTTCTGCATCATTTATTGACTTTATCCTTCCTTCAAACTCTGCTTTTTTCATTAACTCAACCAGTCTTCCAATTTCAGGGCCATCGTCAATCCTCATGTAGTACTTTATAAAATTACCATCAACTATTGGTTTTCTCTGAATTTTGAAAAACCTCTCCATCTCTGTAAATAGCTCCCAGGTGCCGGTGAAGAAAATAAACTCAAGCAGGTTTGGTGATAGCACTTTAAAGCATTCATAAAGCTCACCACCTGAGGGTTTCTTTAAAAGGCACCTTGCCCTATCCTTTTTCTTTAAAAAGCTCCTAATCCTTCCATTTATACTCTTTGAAAAACATAGCTTCCATTTATCAAAATCACTTGTCTGAGCAATGACCTCAAGCAACATAAGCTCCTTAACGGTAAGACCCATATCAAATTTTTCATCAGTCAGTTTTTTTATATCTTCAGGTAATTCTTTAACTTTTTTGTAAAATAAAGAAATATTCTTAATTATAAAATCTAACTTCTTTTTATTTAAAGAAAAAACCTCTTCAAAAATACCGTCTTTAAGCCCTTTAAATAGTGCCCTGTAAGGGAAATCTGCAGATACCAGCTTTATAATCTCTGAAGTAATTCTTTCAGAAGCTACACTGGTAACCAATCCGATGTTTTTAATTATCCACTGTCTTGTTCTCTCCTCAATATCACCGTTTAGCTCTGCAAGAAACCTGTAGGCCCTGAGCATTCTTAAGGGGTCGTTTATAAGATTTTCCTCTCTAACCGTTCTTATAAGCCCGTATTCAAGGTCATCAAGACCCTTTAGAGGGTCAACTATTCCTTCTGATGGATTATAGGCTACGGAATTTATTGTAAAGTCCCTTGATGAAAGGTCAAGTATAAGATTATCCCGGAGCCTTGTGAGGTCAATAAAGGTTATTTTGTCTTTAAAAACAAGCCTGATAGTTATATTATCATTAAGTATTACTTTAGTTAGGTTATATAATTTAGCTAATCTATCTGCTATTTCTATTAAATCACCAACTACAATAAAGTCTCTATCCGGGTTATCTTTTCCAAGATACTTATCTCTGATAAATCCACCGACAAGGTAGAGCTGAGGGAAGTGTTTAAATACTGCATTAACTATTTGGTCATCATTTATTGATGATATAAGTTCCTCAATTTTTTTAGGCATGTTTTAAAAAGTCTTGATTTTTGAGGTTGTTGTCATTTATTTTAATATTATCCATATGCGGGCGTAACTCAGTGGTAGAGTGGGAGCTTCCCAAGCTCCAGGTCGCGGGTTCGAATCCCGTCGCCCGCTCCATATAATTAATCCCTCCACCATTTAGTGCCGTTTATTTTCCTGAAGAGCTCCACTGCGTTGATACCAAACTGAACTGCGTATTTTTTAGTAAGATAATCAACCTCTTTGCCCCTGTTGTAGGTATATGCATAAGGTGGAAAAAGTAGCCCCATATCTGATAGTGCCAGAAAAAGCTGGCTTATTGTCATGGAGGCACCCTCCTCTTCATAGGAGCAGATTATACCCCCTACCCTGCCATCCAGGAGCTTCTGTTTATGTTCAAGGCTTGTCATACGGTCTATAAGGTTCTTTATGAGTCCTGATGGACCAAACCAGTAAACAGGGGTAGCAAATATGAGCACATCTGCTTCTATGAGTTTGTTCAGCACATAAGCGGTGTTTTCGTCACCATGTTTTATGCATTCCTCAAGGTTACAGGTGCCGTAGTAAGACACACAACCCTCGCATGTGGGCAGGGGATGCTCTACAAGCTTTAGTTCCTCTACAAGGGCACCTTCTGCTCCTGAGGCATCAAGGGCAAGCTTCAGGAGATGCTCTGTGGTGCTTTCCTCACGGGGTGAGCCGTTAATACCAAGAACCTTTATCATATTTCAATCACCTCTTTAGAGTTTTTTTCAGTCTTCTCTCAAGACTACTGTCTATTATATCATTTTCCTATTTCAGGATTTCTGGGTTTCCTAAATAGGAGATTATTAAAAGATAAAAATAAAATCTCCTTAATTTTAAAGGAAAATTCTTTCTGGCATGTTCCTTGATAATATCTTTTTAAAAGAACAATTAATAGAAAGGAGGTTGAGACTATGAAGGCAGGAAGATTAATAGTGGTATTGGCTATGGTGGTTTCCTTTTTATTCAGTGCAGTGGGTGTGAAGAAGGCTGAGGCAATGAACAACGAATCAGCAGCACTTCTTGCTGGAGCTATAGCCCTATTTGGACAGCCAGTGCTTCATGCAATAGCAGGTGAGGTCTTTTATCCTGAGCCTGTGAAGGTATATCATGAAAGGCCAACCAAAGTGATATACAAAAAGGTATATGTAATTAAACATGAAAGAGATGACGACTGCTATGGTCCCTGCTACTCACCAAGGAATGCCTATGAGAAGGGCTGGTGTGATGAATGGAGAAGACTTGAAAGGAGAGATTACCGTCGTGGAAGAAGGGATGCAAGAAGATACTATTACGATAGATACTATGATCCTTAATAAATCAAGGGGCCTAGTCCCTTAAAACCTCACCTCCTTCGCCCCCTTAACAACTGGGCTTGCCTCGGGCAGGCCCTTTTTTCATGCACAGGCCTTAATCATTTATGTCATAAAACATAATCATAAAACATAATATTCTTTCAGGAAGGACTGAAGGATATTTCCAGGCACAGAAGATATTAAACGTATGAGATGTATTATGATATTTTATAAAAATATAGATTTTTTCTTGACTGTAATATTATAACATGCTAATATTTAAATATAATTATGCGACCACTGGGAAAACAGGCAGAGCTTCTAAAGGTTATCGGACATCCGGTCAGGCTCAGGATATTAAGAGAGCTTACAGAGGGTGTAAAGTGCGTTAGTGACTTTGAGGAGTTTTTAGAGGTCAGTCAGCCCAACATCTCTCAGCATCTTGCCCTGCTAAGACATCACGGCTTGATTGATTACTATATGGATGGGAGGCTTAGGTGTTACTTTCTGGTAGACCCCATAATTCCAGAGCTTCTTGAGGTGCTGGGTCGGGATTATGATGGTCCTCTTCCTGCACCTGCCTGCTGTCCTGTGACAAAGAAGGGCAAATACCCTGGTAACAGGAGGAGACAGGATTAGGGTGTAGTTTAGAAATTGTTTAGTATTTAGAAATTAGGATTTAAGAGTAAGAATTAACATGGGGAGGTATTTATGGAACGGGAACTTGTGTTTTTTCTAACAACCACTCCATACAGTTCTGAAAATACCCATACCATTGTCAGGCTTGCCGAGGTAGCATTGAACAAGGGACGAAGCGTGAGGCTGATTGCATCAGGGGATGGGGTGTTTTCAGTGGTAAAAGGACAGGTTCCAGAGTCTATAAAGGCACTTGAGGAACTTGTCTCAAAGGGTATGAAGGTGTATATATGAACAGGCTGTTTTCAAAGCCGCGGTCTTGCGGCTGATGACCTTGTGTCAGGTGAGCTAAGCTCCCTGAAAGGTCTTTACAATGTTATCAAGAAAAAACCCATTTTTCTTAATTTCCGAAACTGAGGGAGGATTCTAATGGGTACTATAAGCATTATCCTTACAAGGCCACCTTATGGCACGGTGGATGCCTCAGAGGCAGTACGACATGCCCTTGGTGGAATTACAGAGGATATGTCTGTTAATCTGATACTCTTTGATGCAGGGGTGATGGCTGCATTGAAGGGACAGGATGTCACAGGAACCGTGTACAAAAGTATTGAGGAAGGGCTAAGAGACTGCATTGATATGGGAGCAGATGTGTATGTTGACAGGATATCGCTGAAGGAGCAGCAGATAGAGGCAGGGCAGCTAATCGAGGGTGTTACGGTGATGAGCAGTTATGAGATATCTGAAACCATTAGAGATTCTGACACGGTCATGATTTTTTAAGGGAGGCTGTCATGTTAGTGATTATAAAAAGCGCACCCAATACGCCTGATGGTAATCGGGGACTCAGAATTGCAAGGGATGCCTCTGCTGATCTGGTGCTACTTCAGAATGGGGTCTATTTTGCTCAAAACGATATGCTTGACGGGTTCTGTGGCATTGCCTATGCCATAGAAGAAGACCTGAAGATGCGGGGCATTAAAGACATCAAAAGAGGCATAAAGACCATAGACTGGAGCGAACTAATAGATCTTATCTTTGATGAAGAACAGGTGGTAGGGCTTTTTTGACTTTAAGGCATTGCAGTGACTTATATGAACCCCATCACTACCAACCTCTCATGTTTAACGACTGAAAAACATCTCCTAAGTTCTGTTGCCTTCGCTATTCACAGTCTCAGTTGAGATCCTTCGGTCTCAGGATAACAGCCCTCTACTAATTTATTTTACAAACACTACTCACTGGGAATTTTTTGTGGTATATTATTATTAACTTAACCCTAAAGAAAAGGAGCAGGATTATGGATTTTATGAATCTTTTCTGGCTTTTTTTTATGCTTACAGCACTGCAACCTGTTATAAAGCAAAAAATGCTTGAGTCTGCCCGACAGAGGATGATTGCAAAGATCGAGAAACAGAGGGGCTCAAGGGTGATACTGCTTATTCACAGGCAGGAGACCATGAGTCTGCTTGGATTTCCAATCCTCAGATACATCGACATCAATGACTCTGAAGAGGTTATTCGAGCCATACACATGACCGAGCCTGATATGCCACTTGACATAATTCTTCACACACCAGGTGGCCTGGTGCTTGCCTCTTACCAGATTGCACATGCAATAAAGCTTCATCCCGGAAGGGTCACCGTATTTGTACCACACTATGCCATGTCAGGAGGCACGCTGATTGCCCTATCTGCAGATGAGATAGTTATGGGGGAACATGCAGTGCTCGGCCCGGTTGACCCACAGATTGGAGAGTATCCTGCTGCCTCTTTATTAAAGATTCTTGAGAAAAAGCCGATATCAGAGATAGATGATAAGACTCTTCTTCTGGCAGATGTCGGAAAGAAGGCAATTGAACAATTACAGAGGCAGGTATATTTCCTGCTCAAGGATAAATATCCTGATGAAAAGGCAAAGGAGCTTGCAAGGTTGCTCTCTGAGGGCCGCTGGACCCATGATTACCCAATAACAGCAGAGGAGGCAAGAACACTGGGGCTCAATGTAAATACCGATATTCCAGAGGAGATATACCAGTTGATGTCACTTTATCGTCAGCCTCTAAAGAGGCAGACCACAGTAGAGTATCTTCCAGTGCCAAGATACAAAAGGTCTACCGAGGGAAAACAAGAAAGGAGTTAAATGTTAGAGGCATTATTTAACCCTGCTTCAGTGGCTGTGGTAGGTGCATCTGCCACTTCAGGGAAGGTTGGTCATAGTATTGTCAATAATCTTATCAGATTCAAGTTTAAAGGCAAGATAATACCAGTAAATCCAAAGGGCGGTGAGATACTCGGCCTTCCTGTTGCCACCTCATTAAAACAGATTACCCCTCCTCCTGACATGGTCATTATATCCATACCAGCAGGATTGGCTGTTCAGACAATAAGGGAATGTGAACAAATGGGTGTGAAGGTCTGTGTGGTCATATCTGCGGGGTTTAAAGAGGTGGGAGGAGATGGAGCAAGGCTTGAAGAGGAGCTTAAGGAGATAGCCAGAAAGGGAAAGACAAGGATTCTTGGTCCAAACTGCCTCGGTGTTATAAACACCGAAAACTCAATGAACGCCACTTTTGCAAACCTTATGCTTCCACCGGGCAGGATTGCCTTTTTCTCCCAGTCAGGAGCCCTTGGTGTGGCTGTGCTTGACTGGGCAATATCCAATAAAATTGGTTTTTCCAAGTTCATTAGCCTTGGAAACAAGGCAGACCTTAACGAGACTGACTTTATTGAATATCTGATGGACGACCCTGAGACAGATGTGATCCTTGGTTACATCGAGGATGTGGTTCAGGGAAGGAGGTTTATAGAGGTTGCCCGTAGATGCACCAGAAAAAAACCCATAATACTCATAAAATCAGGAGGCACACAGGCAGGTGCCCGTGCAGCATCAAGTCATACAGGCGCGCTTGCTGGCTCTGATACTGCCTTCAGTGCAGCCTTTAAACAAACCGGTGTTATTCGGGCAGAGGGAGTTAAGGAACTCTTTGAGCTTGCCAGGGCCTTTGCTTATAACCGACTGCCAAAGGGTAACAGAATACTGGTTGTAACAAACGCTGGGGGACCTGGCATTATCACTGCTGACCATGCAGAGCGGGCCGGTCTTCAATTACCCTATCTTAATAAAACTGCCATTAATAAGCTCAGAAAGCGACTTCCTTCAAATGCCTCCTTTTATAATCCAATAGATGTAATAGGCGATGCTGGGCCTGAGCGTTACGAGGCAGTGCTTGAGGTGGCCATAAAGTCAAAGGGTATCGACGGCATCGTGGTAATACTGACCCCTCAGGCAATGACCAAACCTGACGAGGTGGCAGAAAAGGTGGTTCAGGCTAAAAGAAAGACCACCATCCCCATTGTTACCACCTTTATGGGAGGATTGAGTGTGGAAAGGGCCATAGATATACTAAATGCCGAGGGCATACCCAATTACTCCTACCCTGAAGACACCATAAGGGCCTATAAACATCTGGTAAGATTTGCCCTATGGCAGAAGAGACCAAAAGAGAGAGCTAAAAGGTTTAAGGTTGATAGAAAACTGGTTAGAAAGGTCTTTAAGGAGAGCATTCAGGCTGGCAGATATGAGCTTGGAGAGGATGAATCAAGGAGTTGTCTTAAGGCCTACGGGTTTAGCTTCCCCCGTCAGGGCATTGCAAGAAGTCCTGAAGAGGCAGTTAAACTGGCTGAGGAAATTGGACAACCTGTTGTGATGAAGGTCTCTTCACCAGACATACTCCATAAGACCGATGTAGGAGGTGTAAAAGTAGGGCTTTCCTCAAAGAAGGAGGTCTATGAGGCATTTCAGGAGATAACCACATCGGCACACAGGTTTATGCCTGATGCACTGATAAGAGGAGTAAACATCTATGAGATGATAAAGGGTGGAAAGGAGATTATCATTGGTGTAACCTATGACCGCACCTTTGGTCATATGCTGATGTTTGGCCTTGGTGGCATATATGTGGAGGTGCTGAAAGATGTGTCTTTCAGGGTGCTGCCCGTTACAGAGACCGAAGTCAGAGAGATGATAACCGAGATACGCTCCTATGCCCTGCTAAAGGGCACAAGGGGGGAGAGACCTGTTGATATAGATTCTCTGGTAGAAACACTTTTAATGGTAAATCAACTAATTAGCGACTTTCCAGAGATACACGAACTTGACATCAACCCACTGGTGGTCAAGCCCGAGGGGGTTTGGGCACTTGATGCAAGGATAATCCTGCACGGAGGTAGAAAATGAAAAGGCTTTATATTGGTTCTTTAAACAGCCGTTCTGGAAAGACCATGCTTTCGCTTGGTCTGTGCCTTATATTAAGGGAAATGGGCATTGACATTGGACTCGTTAAGCCAATTGGTAAGAATCCTGTTAGCAAAAGGGGAAAAGTAATTGATGAGGTGGCAGTGCTTTTTAAAGAGCTACTTTCACTTGAGGCACCGCTTCAGGAGATATGCCCATTGATAAGGGGCTACGACAGCCTGGACAGGGAGCTTAAGGCAAAAACAGCAACACTCAAGAAACGGGTTATCGGTGCCCTTGAATCCCAGCAGGACAGGGAACTTCAGGTAATATCAGGCTCTGATAGCCTTACCGAAGGTGCATCACTTGGAATTGATATGAGAGAGATTATTTCCATTACAGGTGCATCACTTTTACTTATTGAAAGATGGCATAGAGAGGAAAGCATAGATGCACTCTGCTTTGCTAAGGAGTTTTTTGGACAGGCTTTCATAGGTGTGGTTTTGAACATGGTAAGAGAAGAGGAAATAAAATATATAAAAGAAAAGGTGGTGCCCTATCTTAAAAAAAGAGGTATCAGGGTCTTTGGGATATTGCCTTATTATCCAACCCTGGCCGCCCCAACTGTGGCACAATTGAGCAGACTCCTTGGAGGCAGGGTGCTCTGCTGTGAAGAGGCTCTTGAAGAGCTGGTTGAAAACTATATGGTGGGTGCAATGGATGTTGATGAGGCAATGAAATACTTCAAAAAGACCCCCAACAAGGCGGTAATCACAGGGGCTCATCGTTCGGATATCCAGCTTGCTGCACTTGAGACATCAACCCGCTGCATTATACTGACTGGAGGGCTCCAGCCGAATGATGTTATCATAGGGAAGGCAAAACTAAAGGGTGTTCCCATCGTGTCCGTGAGATACGATACCTTTACCGTGGTTGACAGGATAGAGCGATTTTATGGCCGTGCAAGTATTGGGCATCCGGAAAAGATAAAACTAATTGAAGATATTATCAGAAAACAGGTTGATGTAAAGGGTATTTTGAAGGGCCTTGGCCTTAAGAGATGAAATGGATAAGTAGCTTAGAGGAGCTTCTTTCTTCAATAATAAAAGGAAAGAGAGATGTTGTAAGGCTTGCCATAGTAACACTTCTTTCAAGAGGGCATTTGCTTATAGAGGATGTTCCAGGTGTTGGTAAAACCACTCTCGCCCTTGCACTTGCCAGGGCAACGGACTGCTCATTTCAGAGGATTCAGTTTACCAGTGACCTTCTACCCTCAGATATACTTGGTGTTCATATTTATAATCAGGAAAAGAGGGAGTTTGAGTTCAATCCAGGTCCTGTATTTGCAAACATAGTGCTTGCAGATGAGATTAACCGAACAAATCCCAAGACCCAGTCAGCCCTGCTTGAGGCAATGAATGAGCGCAAGGTATCAATCGACCGCACCACCTATCGACTCCCCCTACCCTTTATGGTAATCGCAACCCAAAACCCTATTGAATACCACGGCACCTTTCCACTTCCAGAGAGCCAGCTTGACCGATTCATGCTTCACATGCGGATTGGCTATCCTGATTATGAAGACGAAAAACAGGCACTTAAAGAGATGAGTGATTTTGAGCAGATTGAAAAGATCACGCCTGTTGTAACCAAAGAGGAGATAGTAAAAACACAGGAGCAGGTCAAAGAGGTTCACATTGATGAGAGCATCTATGATTATATCCTCCAGATAGTGAGGGCAACCCGGAAGAACGATGCTATAAGGCTTGGCGTCAGCACAAGGGGGGCACAGTTTCTTGTTGTGGCATCAAGGGCAATGGCCTACCTGAGGGGAAGGGATTTTGTGATCCCTGATGATGTAAAAGAAATTGCTCCCATGGTACTTGGTCATAGAATTATCCTGAAAACACGAACATACATCAGGGATGCAGAGGAGATAATCAAAGAAATAACCACCAGGGTGCCTGTACCAGTGTGAGCCTTCAAGCAACCAGAGAAGGTAAGAGATTCCTGCTTGCTGTTTTAGTGGTGGGGTTTGCAGCCCTTAACACAGGAAACAACCTCATGTATTTAATCTTTTCCATGCTTTTCTCTGTGCTCTTAATCTCCATTGTGCTTCCATACCTTAATCTTCGCTCCCTTGAAGCAGAGTTAGACATTCAAGAGCCCATTTATGCCAGAACAAAGGTGCCCCTCATGATTACGATAAGAAACAATAAGAAGCTGCTTCCATCCTATTCGGTTCGCTTAACGATTCCAGAGATAGCTGCACGGGGCATATATTTTGATGTTTTGAGACCAGCAGAGCAAAGGAAAATAACCAGAAAGGCAACCTTTGAAAGCAGGGGGTATTTTTCACTAACTGATGCACGGTTGAGCACATCCTTTCCTTTTATCTTTTTTACCCTTAAAAAATCACCTGAAAGCAGAAAGACAATACTTGTGTATCCTGAGATAAAAGATTTAACAGAGGATATCCTTCCTGCACAGGTCACAGACTCGCACTCTGCTGGTTTCAGGAGAGCTGAAGCCGATGAGGCCGGCACACTCAGGGAATACCAGCTAGGTGACAGTCTTAAAAGCATACACTGGAAGGTAACTGCTAAAAAAGGTAAGTTGATGGTAAGAGAACTATATGAACAGATGCCCCGCAGGGTAACCATACTGCTTGACAACACCAGACATCGCAGGGCAGATGACTTTGAAAAGGCTGTAACGCTGACTGCCTCTCTTTCCTGGCTATACATAAAACAGGGATACCCTGTAAGGCTTATTACCTGTAAAAAAACCATTCCTTTTGGTACAGGCATGGAGCATCTTTACAAGATACTTGACCTGCTTGCAGTAATAAAGATGGAAGAAACTGTGGATTGCAGGACAGAGGATTTAAACAGGGGTGCCCTGATATTAATCCTCTCTTCAGAGTCATCAATTTTTAGAAGGTTTGGTTCAGAGGCAAACAGGGTCTATTATGCCAGTAGGTTATAAGCTTATTACATTTCTTGTAGCACTGATTGGTGACGGTAGCCTGGTGGTTACTGGCGAGGTAAACCCCCTGTTTTTTCTACCCGCAGCCCTTGTTTTTGTGGGTTATTTGAGGGCAATCAGGAACAGGCCCCAGGCAAACAGATACATAATCGGTGCAGGCTCCACGGTGGTGCTCTTTGTATTCCTCTTTGATGCCTTTGTGCTTTCTGCTGATGTAATTGTAGCGGTTGCTCATTTAAGCATTCTGTTTCAGGCACTTAAGAGCTTTGATATCAAGGAACCCTGGGACCCGCTTCAGGTATTCTTCATGGCCATGATTCAGCTTTTATTGGCTTCAGAGCTTACCCGTTCAATGATGTTTGGTGTGTTCTTTGTGGTTTTCATAGTGCTTATGGTATTTGCAGTGTTTTACTCTCACCTGATAAAGGAAGGACAACGAAATCTGCGAACCTTTATTAAACCAATAAGTATGCTCTCAGTGGTGGTATTTACACTTACTGTTGTAATTTTTATTCTAACCCCCCGACTTCAGGGAAGCCTCTGGGGAAAGGGTCTTTCCAGGGGCATGAAATCGGGCTTTTCAGAAAACATTAAACTTGGTGGACTTGGAGAGATAAAGCTTGACCCCACCGTTGTTATGCGTGTAAGGATTACTCCCAGGCCTGAAACAATCCCGTACTGGCGTGGAATTACCTACGATTTATATCAGGACGGAGAGTGGATAAGCCTTTTTAGGCCTGAACTGACTGTTTACGGAAGCAGTGGTGTTTTTTTTATTGGCTCAAAAGGTTCGAACACAACTGTTTACAAACAGGATATTATACTGGAGCCTCTTGATACAGATGTAACATTCCTTATAAGGAATCCCGTGGAGTTCAGAGCAGACATACAGAGTATTAAGACCGACAACTCTCATACGGTTTATGTATCAGAGAAAAAAAACAAAAGGTTTCATTATGTGGTAACAAGTACTGATGAACCACTTCCTCTGAATGAGTGGTCAGCAGTTTACCTCAAGGTACCAGATGATATGAAAAAACTAAAGCTTCTCTCACTGAGTCTAACAAAGAATATCAAGAATGTAAAAGAAAAGATACAGGTTTTAATGAATTACCTGAAGAATAACTATTCCTATTCACTTAAAGTTAGTACGACCAGAGGGGTAAATCCAGTGGAAGACTTTCTTTTCAGAACAAAGCAGGGCTACTGTGAGCACTTTGCCTCTGCACTTACGCTTATGTTGAGAGCAGCAGGTGTGCCATCAAGGGTGGTTTCCGGGTATCTTGGCGGTGAATACAACAGATATGGAAAATACTACATAGTCAGACAAAAGGATGCCCACACCTGGGTTGAGGCTTTAGTTGGTGATAGATGGATCAGACTCGACCCCACTCCATCCGTGCCCTCAACAGTGCCTTCCAGATTCATCCTTTATGTTGACTATCTGAAGCTCAGGTGGGAGCGTTATGTTGTTCAGTTCAGCCGTTACGACCAGATAAGACTCTTTAAGGCATTCTCAAGCCCCCTAAGTCTGCACTGGATAAGAAGCCAGGGTGTAAGAAGCGGGGTTCTGGCTTTTCTTTTGTTTTTCTCCTTTGCACTTATTTTCATGATATATATAAGAAGATCAAAATCACAAAAAGTAAATCTATCGGGAAGACTCTTTCTAAAACTGAAAAGAATACTTGGTATAAAGGAAAATCTTACCCCCCTTGAGGTTTCAGAAGTGGTTAGACAGACAGAGCCCCAGCTTAAAAAACCGGTTGAAGAGTTTATTGAATTTTATATTAAATCACGGTTTTCCAGAACCCCTCCCAAAAACAGCACCTACCAGATGAAAACCCTTATAAAAAGGATAAAGGAGAAAAAGAAATAAATAAAGGAGTTCCTTGCATTGCAAAAATAAATAAGCAAATAACATAATCTTATTTGACAAATTTATGATTATCCAGTATCTTTTTTTAAATCAATTTCAGAAAATAGAAAGACAGAGGAGGGAGCTTCAGCTCTGTTATAATTTTTTATTACCAATCAGGAGGAGAAATATGTCGAGGCATAAAACGGTTTCGGTTATTTTCTTTTCTGTTCTGGCATTACTCTTTATTGTTAGCACAGCCCATGCACTTACTGACATGGGCATTATCCACCTGAGTGGCAGAGTAAAGAAACTAAGTGGCCCTGTGGCAGTGGTTGAGGACAGACTGGTCCTTCTTGACCCTGCCGGTCTCCAGGTGCTAAGTGAGGTGTGGTGCCTTCTGGAAAGATAAAGGACATAGCCTATGAGGGGCAGGACCTGCCTGTCTATGTCCTCCTTGAAAAAGAAAAAGGAGGTGAAGAACCAGACAGTAACACTATTCTGGCAATTAACCCCTACACTTCAGAGACTCTGGCCTCGGTGGATATCCCGCCACTTAAGGGTATATGGGTTGAGCCAGTAAAGAGAGTTCTCATAGGTCTTGAAAAAGGCAGAAGGGAGATACTCCTTTTCAGTCTTACAGACCTTTCACTTATAAGTACCATCCATTCAGAGGCAAAGATAAAGACCCTTGAGGTCAACCCGGGTGGTGGCACTCTGGTGCTGGTAACAGAGAAGGTGTCAGGGCACAGCGATTGCGACCATGACAGCGAAGACAAAGCTGAAGACAGCCAGGACAGAAAGAGCATATGCACTGAAAACTGTATTGAGGTGGTATCAATTGATGATGGAAGCCTTCAGGCAAGCCACTCTTTCAGAGAGAAGATAGAGGGGATATCGGTGGACAGTGGCTCAGCCACTCTGGCAGTGCTGGGAAAGAGCGGAAGGGTCTATCTCCTTGACCTTCTCACAATGAAAGAGACCATGGTTTTAGAGGCAGGCAGACACACGAAGGACATCCTCCTTTCTGACGGTAAGGTCCTTGTTACGTCCCATAAGGCAGGTATTCTTTCCGTATTTGATACAGCCACAGGCCAGGTGGTTGAGTCCATCCCCATAGGGAAAAGACCAGAATGGATATCAAAGGCATGGCCATACTATCTGGTCTCTTATGCTGAGGGTGTGAGGGTCCTGAGGGAGGACCTGCCACCTGAGATTGAGGCGATAGAACCAGGAGAGGTTCAGGCAGGTGCAGGGGATGTGGCTTTGTCCGTTACAGGCAGATGGTTTGTCCCTGGGGCGGAGGCCACTTGTGGATGATGTTGCAGTAAATACCATTTTTATATCAGAGACACAATTAAGGATTACTATCCCTTCATCTTATACTGAACAGACCTCGGTGCACATGATAAAGGTAAGAAACCCTGATGGAAGGCTCTCCAGTGAGATGGCCTTTGCAGTGAAAGTGCCTGAGCCGTATATAAGTTCGGTAGTGCCTGGAGAGACAGACCTTAACAGCGGAGCAAAAATGCTTGAGATATCCGGGAGTGGTTTTTTGCCAACGACAAAGGTTTATTACGATGACAGAGAAAGACCGGTAACATACATAAACGAGACAAGACTTCAGGTAACCCTTATGCCTGAGGATATATCTACAGCAGGGGAATACAAGATGTATGCGGTAAATACAAACTACGACGGTACAGTGGCAAGATCAAACAACTTTCAGTTTACTGTGAATAACCCTTTACCAGTGGTCAGTTCAATAACACCTGCAGAGGTTATGGAAGACTCTCCTGCCACAGTGATAACCATCCATGGCAGCGGATTTGTCTCAGGTGCTGATGTCTACCTGAACGGCCAGGCCATTACAGTGAACAGTTACACCTATAGCAGTATCACTGTCACAGTGTCTCCAAGTATGCTGAAAGAGGCTGGAGAGTATCCTCTGATTGTTCAAAACCCCCCGCCCGGAGGAGGGCTGAGTAATGAGGCAGTATTGGCGGTAAAGCCTGCCTTAAAGATAGATATACTCTATCCTGCTGATGGTACAACCATGAACAGGGTAAAGACTATGGTAAGAGGAACCTTTAAGGCGGAGACTGAGGATATCGGGGTGGTGGTCAACGGAGTGGTGGCGGATATTGTGGGTAACGAATGGGTGGCCAATGGTGTGCAGTTGAACAATGGGCAGAATACCATAACGGCAACAATTACTGACAATAAGGGCAGCAGTGCAATTAGTTCAATTGAGGTAAACACCACAGAGGCTGCCCAGCCTGTAAGGCTTTCAGCAAGTATAACAAGCGGGACCCCTCCGCTTCCGATATATTTTAATATAGAAAG
>CAZEYP010000043.1:17888-22079 GCA_964515925.1 uncultured Nitrospirota bacterium | reverse complement strand
AAATCTTAAATCTTAAATCTTAAATCTTATCCTACTCCTTTATTGCCTCGGCACCACCGACGATGTCCATAAGTTCCTTTGTAATCGATGCCTGGCGTGCCTTGTTGTATTCAAGAGTAAGTCTGTCTATCATGTCTTCAGCATTCTTTGTTGCATTCTCCATTGCCGTCATACGGGCGGCCTCTTCAGAGGCTGCTGACTCTATCAATGCCCTGTAAACCAGTACCTCTATGCTTTTTGGAAGAAGCACATTGAAGATAGCCTCTTCAGAGGGCTCAACAGTAAAGTCATAAAAGACCTCTTCTTCCTTCTGCTCTATCTCAGCTATTGGTAGCAGTTTCTTTTCTACTATCTCCTGGGCTACCACAGATTTGAATTCATTATAAACTAAATACAGCTCATCAAAGGTCTCATTTATATAGCTTTCCATCAACTCTCTTGCCATCTCCTGTGCAGCAGTATAAGAGACCTTTCCAGAAAGTCCTGTCCAGTTCTTGCGAATCTTCACATCTCTGTGCTTGAAGTAATCCCGACCTTTTCTTCCCACTGTGCTTATGGTAACCTCAAGCCCCTCTGAGCGGAGCTGATTTATTAGCTTTACTCCAGCTTTTAGCACGTTTGCATTAAATGCACCACAAAGACCCTTATCAGATGTAATAATAACTACCTCTACTGTATTCCGGGGTCTTACCTGAAGTAGCGGATGCACATCCTGTTCTCCAGGTTGAGCAAGGGAATGAAGCAGTTCATCTATCTTTTCAGCATAGGGTCTCAGCGCAAACATCCTCTCCTGAGCCTTTCTCAGCTTTGCGGCTGAGACCATCTTCATTGCTCGGGTTATCTTTGCCGTGCTTTTTATTGAGTTGATTCTTCTTTTAATATCTCTTAAGGTTGCCATATCTTCTTTTCTCCGCCTTTATGCCTGAAATGTTGATTTGAAAGCCTCTATTGCCTCACTGAGTCTGTTCTTAAGGTCTTCATCAAGGGTCTTCTTTTCTTCTATCTCCTTTAAAAGCTCTGCCTTCTGGCTCTTTACATAACTGAGAAGTCCCTGTTCAAAGGCCTTAATCGAGTCAACCGGTATATCATCAAGGTAACCCTGGGTGCCTGCATAAAGCACTACGATCTGGTCGGCAAGAGGCATTGGCTGATACTGGTCCTGCTTCAGAAGCTCAACCATCCTCTTACCACGCTCGATCTGTGCAAGGGTTGCCTTGTCAAGGTCTGAACCGAACTGTGCAAAGGCTGCTAGTTCCCTGAACTGAGCAAGGTCAAGCCTGAGGGTTCCGGCAACCTGCTTCATAGCCTTGGTCTGTGCTGCACCACCAACTCGGCTGACCGAAAGACCGACATTAACAGCCGGCCTTACGCCTGCATAAAACAGGTCAGGCTCAAGATATATTTGACCATCGGTAATAGAGATAACATTTGTTGGAATATAGGCAGAGACGTCTCCTGCCTGGGTTTCGATGATTGGAAGTGCTGTAAGTGAGCCACCTCCAAGCTCCGCTGACATCTTTGCAGCCCTCTCTAAGAGACGGGAGTGCAGATAAAAGACATCACCAGGGTAAGCCTCACGACCTGGTGGACGCCTCAGAAGAAGTGAAAGCTGTCTGTATGCGGCTGCCTGTTTGCTGAGGTCATCATATATGATCAATGCATGTTTTCCGTTATCTCTGAAGTACTCACCCATTGCACAACCTGAATAGGGTGCAATGTACTGAAGTGGTGCAGGCTCTGAGGCGGTTGCCACAACCACTGTGGTGTATTCCATGGCACCGTATTCCTCAAGCGTCTGAACCACCCTTGCAACAGCAGCCCTCTTCTGACCAACTGCCACATATATACAGTAAACATCAGTGTCTTTCTGGTTGATAATAGCGTCTATTGCTATTGCCGTTTTACCAGTCTGACGGTCACCAATTATAAGCTCACGCTGACCCCTACCGATCGGGATCATTGCATCTATTGCCTTGATCCCTGTCTGAAGTGGCTCACTGACTGGCTGACGATCAACTATTCCAGGGGCAACGATGTCAACCTTTCTTGTCTCCTTTGCATCTATTGGACCCTTACCATCTATGGGCTGTCCAATTGCATTGACAACCCTTCCAAGAAGTGCCTCACCTACAGGCACCTCCATAATCCTGCCTGTGCGTTTAACTATATCACCTTCCTTGATAAGGGTGTCTTCGCCAAAAAGAACCGTACCAACCACATCCTCCTCAAGGTTCAATGCCATGCCGAACACACCGTTTGGAAACTCAAGGAGCTCACTGGCCATGACATTTTCAAGACCATATACCCTTGCAATACCGTCACCAACGCTCAGGACGGTACCGATCTCACTGACATCTACCTTTTTTTCGAAATCGGTTATCTGCTTTCTTATTAATTCACTTATTTCGTCGACCTTAATTTCCATCTCATCACCCCTTTTTATTAATCATTGAAATTGTTATTTACTGAGCTGTTCTTTAAGTAAGTTTAACTGACCCCGTATGCTTGAGTCATACATGGTGCTTCCTACCTTTACAACTATACCACCAAGGATTTCAGGGTCATAGAGGTATTCTACTTCTACCTCACGATTGGTGAGTTTTCTTAAAGCCTCAAGAAGACGAGCCTCTATGTTTCCACTGAATTTTATAGGAGTTATAATAGTTGCCTTTGTCTTACGTTGACTATCATAGTAGAAATTTGTGTAATGTATTACTATATCCCTCAGAGCGTCAAAACCCTTTACATTCGACAGGTAGTTTAAAAACTTTTTCAAATCCTCTGATAATGATAGTTTCTCTCCTATTGCTTCTATAGCCTTGAGCCTTTCTTCTTCTGTGATAAGCGGTGAGTAAAAGAAGTTCTTTATCTCTTTGCTTTCTTCAATTATGTCAGCAAGGCTGGATAGAATTGATATAGTTTCCTCTGCCCTTTCAGCTCCTGTAAGATTAAAAAGCATCCTTGCATATCTTTTTGCTGACTTCTTCGCTGCCTTTGCCATCTTACTCCTCTAATCTCTTTATTGATTCTTCAAGTAGTTTTAATTGTTCCTCTTCTGAAAGTTGTTCCTTGATTTTCTTCTCTGCAAGTTTCACTGCAAGCTCTGCTGCCTCTGCTCTGAGCTTTGCCTTTGCATTCTTGAGCTCCATCTCAATATTGCTCTTGGCCTGATCCTTTATCTTTTCAGACATCTCTTCACCCTTTTTAATCAACTCATCCCTGTCTGCCACCCCGGATGCCCTTGCTGCCTCGATAATCCTGTCTATCTCTTCATCTTTTAGCTTTATCTTTTCCTGCACCTCCTGAAGTGCCTTCTGTGCAAGCTCCTTTGCCTCTCTTGCTTCATCAAGTGACTTCTGGATTATCTCGGTTCTCTTCCTGAAGTACTCCCTCATGGGTTTTCCAAGAAACTTGACAAGAACTATTACAAGAATGGCAAAGTTTATGATCTTCCATAGCCATTCCTTCCAGTTTGTGCCCTGGTGCTCTGCCGAAGCCTCCTCAGCAGCCCACACAGAGGGTGCATAGACAACAGCTAAGGTAAGTCCAAACAGTATTGTGTCGATTAATGCCCTTGTTTTTACTTTGTATTTCATATCTCTTTAAACCTCTACAAGCTTTTTTACTATTTCATCTGAGAATTTCCTTACCACCTCTCCCAGTTCCTTTCTTGCCCTTTCTGTCTCAGCCCTTATCTGCTCCACTGCCTGCTCTATCTCCTTAACTGCCTCCTCATGAGCCCTTGTAATGAGCTCTTTCTGTTTTGCAAGACCCTCTTCTCTTAATGCATTATATGTCTGTCTTGCCTGTTCCCGTGCCTCTGCAAGTGCCTTCTGGTATTCGGCTAATGCCCTGTCTTTTTCTTCATTAATTCTCCTGGCCTCTTCAAGTGCTCCTTCGGTATTTTCCTTTCTTTTGTCAAAGACTTCAAGCAGAGGTTTGAATACAAGTATGTTCAAAACAACAATAAGAAAGAGAAAGTTAAATAGCAAGACAAGAAACCATTTGTTAATCTCTATCATTACCCCACTCCAGTTTATGGAAGATTTTTTAAAAAGTGATGAACTTTATCACAGATATAAATTTTTTGTCAAGAATTCAGGGAATAATTTTTTTTATAGATTTAAAAGTTTTTTAAATTCATCAAAATCTGTGCTATAATCATTTTTAAGAGTTCTAATTATAAAAATT
>CAZEYP010000043.1:0-17788 GCA_964515925.1 uncultured Nitrospirota bacterium | reverse complement strand
TTTTAAGAGTTCTAATTATAAAAATTATTTTAAGAAGGAGGAAAACATGGGTTTCTGGGACAAACTTAAGAAGGACATCAAAAAGGGTATTGACGAAGGGCTTGAGGCGTTAAAGGAAAGCACTGAGGTTATCAAGTCAAGGGCTGAGCATGTAACGGATGATATAAAAAAGAAGGTAAGGGTCTTTGAGTTGAAGCAAAAGATACAGGCTCAGCTTACAGAGCTTGGTGGACTTGTGTACGACCTTCAGAGTGACAGGAGGAAAAATCCCCTTCGGGATGAGAAGGTACAGAAGGTTCTGGCAAGGATAAACAGGATGGATGAGCAGGTAAAAAAACTTGAGGGTGCTATAAAGGAGACAGCTAAAAAGGTTAAGGCTAAGGCAAGGAAGAAGGCATCGTCTAAAGCAGGGTCTACCAGAAAGGTTACAAAATCTGCAGCTAAGAAGACAACCAGAAAAGCCACCAAAAAATCAGGAAAGTAATCATGCCTGAGATAGTAATTTATTCATCACCAACCTGACCTGACTGTCAGGCCTGTAAGGCCTACATGAAAGAGCGGGGTATTGACTTTGAAGAAAGGGATGTATCCACTGATGCTCAGGCCAGGGATGAACTTGCAACAAGGTATGGAAGGCTTGCTACTCCAACCATCGTTATTGATGGAAAGGTGTTTGTGGGGTTCAAAGATAATCTGAAGGAAATAGAGAAATTGATTAAGTGAAAATTATTTTCAGGGGGTGTCCTGCACATGCAGGACACCCCCTGAAACAGAGGTTATTCTTCCCAGGAGATTGCTTCAACAGGACAGGTATCTATTGCTTCCTGGCAGTCACAGGTTCCACAGGCATCAGCATTTTTTACAAAGGCCTTACCATCATCACCCATCTCAAAAACCTCAGGACAGATTGCAACACAGGACTCACATCCCTCACAAAGGTCCCAGTCGATTACAGGCTTTGCCATATTAAAACCTCCTTTCTTTTTGTCTCCCCCTACAGAGGAGTATTAATAATAAACACCCCTGTGCTTTTAAGTTCTATAAACTTAATTATATAATAAATTCATCAAAAATCAAATACTATGATATATATCAGGGCACAAAGGGGTACATCTTGGTTAATTGCGTTAATTGAGTTAATTGAGTTCTTTGAGTTAATCGGGTTAGTTGCGTTGATAGCGTTTTGTGCGTTATTTGCGTTGATTGCGTTTATAGGGTTAATAGCGTTGGTAGCCGTGACCGGGGTTTGGATGGGTGTGTCTGTTACTCCCTATTCCCTACTCCCTACACCCTGCACCCTCTCTCACGCTACACCCTCCACCCTAATATTTAAGCTTCATAAAAAATTCACAATGCAGTGAGATAATTAGAAAGTAAGGAGAGAGAGGCTATGACCATAACATTACCAATCAAAGGAATGACCTGTGCTGCCTGTGTAAAGGCAGTGGAGAGGGCACTTTCAGATATCAATGGAGTGAACTCTGTTAATGTAAACTTTGCCTCTGAAAAGGCAAGGATTGAGGCAGAGGATTCTGTTGATATCAATGAACTGATAAGGGCTGTAAAAGAGGAGGGATATGATGTTGTAACAATAAAGAGTGAATATCGGGTAAAGGGGATGACCTGTGCTGCCTGTGTTTCAGCAGTGGAGCGAGCAATTTCTGTCCTGAGAGGAGTTATTTCCGTTAATGTAAACCTTGCAACCGAGAAGGCAACAATTGAATACATCCCTACAATTGTCAGTTTTGAGGATTTTAAGAAGGCGGTAAAGGCAGAGGGCTATGAACTTGAGGTGATTTCAGAGGAGTTTATAGACCGTGAGAGGATAGAGCGGCAAAGGGAACTGAATGACCTTAAAAGGAGATTCATCATTAGTGCAGTGCTTTCATCTCTGGTTCTTGCAGGGAGTTTACTGAAGGTTCCACTGCTTTCAAACTGGTATGTACTTCTTTTACTTGCAACACCTGTGCAGTTCTGGGCGGGCATGCGATTTCACAGGGCGGCTTTTTCAGCCCTGAAACACGGCTCCACCAATATGAACACGCTGATTACAGTAGGAACCTTTTCAGCCTATTTATATAGTCTGATGGTTACCTTCTTTCCAGGGTTTTTCCAGGCCAGTGGGCTCAGTGCTCATGTCTATTATGATACAGCAGCGGTTATAATCACCCTGATACTGTTTGGCAGACTGCTTGAGGCCCGTGCCAGGGGAAGGACCTCAGAGGCTATGAGGCGTCTGATAGGGTTACAGGCAAAGACTGCAAAGGTGGAAAGAGATGGAAGGGAATTGGAAGTTCCCATTGATGAAGTGATACCAGGGGATGTTGTAGTGGTAAAACCCGGCGAACGGATACCTGTTGACGGAATAGTCATAGATGGTTTTTCTTCAGTGGATGAGTCAATGCTTACAGGCGAGAGTGTGCCGGTGGAGAAGAGCACAGGGGATACGGTTTTCGGAGGCACTGTTAATAAGGAAGGAAGCCTTAAGCTACGGGCAACAAAGATTGGTAAAGACACGGCTCTTTCACAGATTATAAGACTCGTTGAAGAGGCACAGGGAAGCAAGGCTCCCATTCAACGCCTTGCAGACAGGGTTGCTTCGGTGTTTGTGCCTGTTGTAATAGGTACTGCCACAGTAACCTTTTTCCTGTGGTATTTTTTGGGTCCCGAGCCAGCCTTCACACGAGCACTTATGAACTTTATAGCAGTGCTGATAATTGCCTGTCCCTGTGCACTTGGGCTTGCCACACCAACAGCCCTGATGGTTGGCACAGGAAAGGGCGCTGAAAGAGGCATTTTAATAAGAGATGCCGAGGCACTGGAGACAGCCCATAAGATAGATGTGGTTGTGATGGACAAGACTGGAACCATCACAAAGGGAGAACCTGAAGTGGTGGATATATTTCCTGCAGAAGGCTACAGTTTTAAGGAAGTGCTTGAGATTGCAGCCACAGCAGAGCATCCCTCTGAGCATCCACTTGCAAGGGCAATTGTTGAAAAGGCAAGGCAGTCAAATATAGATGTTGGTTCTCCAGAGGAGTTTGTAGCAATACCAGGAGGTGGTGTAAGGGCACGGGTTAAAGGAGAAGATGTGCTAATTGGCAACATGGAACTTCAGGAAAAAGAGGGTGTGAGTGTCTCGGTGGTAGAAGGTATAGTGAGGAGAGAAAATAAAATGGGGAGAACTGCTGTGGTGATCTCTGTTAATGCTCGTGCCCTGGGTGTAATAACTATTGCTGATAAGGTAAAGGAGAGTTCACTGAAGGCTATAGCGGATTTGAAATCTATGGGTATTGAGGTGGTCATGCTCACTGGTGACAACAAGGCAGTTGCATCTACAATTGCAGAAGAGGTTGGAATCAGCAGGTTTTATGCTGGTGTACTTCCAGAGGGTAAGGTAAATATAATCAAGGAACTCAAAGCTGAAGGGAAAGTTGTTGCAATGGTTGGTGATGGTATAAATGACGCACCTGCTCTGACAGAGGCAGATGTGGGCATAGCCATTGGCACAGGGACAGATATTGCTATGGAGGCATCTGATATCACCCTGATCAAGGGAGACCTGAGAAGCGTTGCAGAGGCAATCAGACTCAGCAAGCTCACCATAAAGACCATAAAACAGAATCTGTTCTGGGCATTTTTTTACAATACCATTGGTATTCCTGTGGCCGCAGGCATACTATATCCCTTTGGAGGCCCACTTTTGAACCCAATGTTTGCCTCAGCAGCCATGGCCTTCAGCTCTGTCTCAGTGGTAAGCAATTCCCTGAGGTTGAGAAAGAAGAAATTATAAGGGAGTAAGTGCGAATTGTTTTTTTGTCTTTTTAATTTATGTCATAATAAAATAATATGCTGATATTTTGTAGGTTCGGTTCTTTATTTATCCATTTAAAAAGGAGGTATCAGAGATGATAATTACAAAGAACTATAAAGTAAAGAAGCCGCCAACCTGTCCTCATTGTGGAACAAAGATGACCAAGATTGAGCCTCCACCATATAATATTGGAGATGGTCTTGGTTGGGGTGTAGCCTACCTCTGGATCTGTTTTAATGATGAATGTGAATTCTTTGTAAATGGCTGGGAAAACATGAGGGTAAATTATGGTAAGACCGCTTCATACAGACACATCTGCTTTCCTGACAATGGTGAGACAGGGGCAATCTGTGTGCTGTCCTATGATGGGCTGAAGGGACAGATTATCAAGGATGACGAGGAGGAAGATTGATAGCCATTGTTGACTATGGTATGGGAAACCTCAAAAGCGTGGAAAAGGGGTTTTTGAAGGTTTCCTGTGAGGCAGAGGTTACATCTAATCCGTCAGTTATCGAGAAGGCTAAGGGTATAGTGCTTCCAGGGGTGGGTGCATTCAGAGACTGTATCAGCCGATTAAAAGAGCTTGGCCTTGTGGATGTGATATATAGTTCTATTGAGAAGGGAAAGCCCTATATGGGGATCTGTCTTGGACTTCAGCTTCTGTTTACCGAATCAGAGGAGTTTGGAAGGTATGAGGGACTTGATATTGTTAAGGGCAGGGTAAAGAGGTTTCCCGAGGTGGGGCTTAAGATTCCTCACATGGGCTGGAACAGGGTGCATCTAAAGAGAAGACCTCATGTTTTTGATGGTGTGCCTGATGGAAGCTATTTCTATTTTGTTCACTCCTACTATGTGGAGCCAGAAGATAGCTCTGTGGTAGCGGCAACCACTGAGTATGGTATAGAGTTTACATCCATGATCTGGCAGGACAATATTATTGCCATGCAGTTTCATCCAGAAAAGAGCCAGACCCTGGGTCTCCGTGTGCTTGAGGGTTTTGGAAAACTTTGTAAGGGCAGTTAAAAGAGGTCTTCCTTTTCCATCTCCTGTATCTTTTCTATATTTTCCATACAATCCACACAGTATATGGCAAAGGGGATTATCTTCAGTCTTTCCTCTGGTATCTCAGATCCACATTCCTCACAGATACCATAGGTTCCTTCCTCAAGTTTTCTCAGAGCCTCATCTATCTTGTTAAGAATCTCCTTGTGGGTAGTAAGCTTTTTCAAGTTAAGGTCTTCATTTAAGTCAACAACAGACCAGTCTCCATCATCAAGCGCGGTTTCAACCTCCTGTTTGTTTTCACCCCTGATGAACTTACCTATCTCGCTCTTTGCTTCTTGAAGTACTTCCTGTCTCTTCTGAAGGAGCAGTTTCTTCAGTCGTTCCTTTCTTTGCTCCTCTGTCTCAGGTTTATTTTTTTTCTTCGCCATCTCCTCCTGCCTTTTCCTGTTTTGAGGTATCTTCCTTGTAAACCTCGATTATGCTTCTTACTTTAATTCCTGCGGCCTTAAGAGCCTTCTGAATGTCAGGTAACTTTGCGTCTTCCACCTTTACCATGAAGTTTGCATTCATCTTAAAACCTCCTTAAACTTCCATGATTTCATTTTCCTTGGTTTGTAGGATTTTGTCAACCTTTTTTATGTGCTCATCTGTAATCTTCTGAACCTCGTCAAGGTCTTTTTTAAGCTGGTCTTCACTTATTTCCTTGTTTTTCTCCATCTTTTTCAGCTCTTCGTTGAACTCCCTGCGGATGTTTCTGATGGCAACCCTTGCCTCTTCAGCCCTCTTTCTGACCACCTTGACAAGCTGTTTTCTTCTTTCTTCAGTAAGAGGTGGGATGTTTAATCTAATTACCTTTCCGTCGTTGGTTGGTGTAATTCCAAGGTCTGACTTAAGAATGGCCTTTTCAATGTCAGGTATTATCCTCTGTTCCCAGGGTTGTATGGTGATTGTCTTAGGATCTGGCACAGAAAGGGCTGCAACCTGATTAAGTGGTGTCTGGGTGCCATAGTAATCAACGGTTATCCCTTCGATTAAGGAAAGGGATGCCCTTCCTGTCCTGATGGAGGCAAGGTCGTGCCTGAAAACCTCTATTGCCTTATCCATCTTCTCCTGAAGCTTATTCTTAAGAGCTTTATCCATGGCCCTCCTCCCTGCTTCAGATTATATTATAAGGTGACAAGAGTTCCTATGCTCCTGCCCTCTATGACCTTTTTCAGGTTGCCCTTCTTTTTTACATTAAATACCACAATCGGGAGGGCATTGTCCATACACAGACTGATAGCAGTGGAATCCATTACATGGAGTCGTTTTTTAAGGACATCTATGTAGGTGATTTTTCTGAATCTCTTTGCCTTCGGGTCCTTTTCAGGGTCTGCTGAGTAGACCCCATCGACCCTGGTGGCCTTTATTATCAAATCAGCACCTATCTCCATGGCTCTTAAAGATGCAGCCGTATCAGTGGTAAAGTAGGGATTTCCCGTTCCTGCAGCAAAGATTACCACTCTTTTCTTTTCGAGATGTCTGATAGCCCTTCGTCTTATGTAGGGCTCTGCAAGCTCCCTCATCTCTATTGCTGACTGCACCCTTGTGGGAATACCTTTCCGTTCAAGTGCATTCTGAAGGGCAAGGGCGTTTATCACGGTTGCCAGCATGCCCATGTAATCGGCAGTTGCCCTCTCCATACCACTTGCAGTGCCCTGAAGCCCTCTGAATATATTACCACCACCAATTACAACTGCCACCTCAACTCCTGCAGTAAAGATAGATTTAATCTCATCGGCCATGTAGTTAACGGTATCGGTGTCAATACCGTAAGGCTGTTCACCCATCAGGGCTTCGCCACTTAGCTTCAGCAGAACCCGTTTGTATTTTGGCTTTATGTTCTTAGGACTCTTCGCCAAGCTGATACCTTACAAATCTCCTTATAATAATGTTTTCACCAAGCTTTGCAATCATTTCTGTAAGCAGGTCTTTAATCTTTTTCTTCCCCTCCGGGTCCTTGACAAAGACCTGGTCAAGGAGACATACCTCGGAGTAAAACTTTTCCAGTTTTCCCTCTACAATCTTTTCAATTACATGCTCAGGTTTGTTTTTTATCTGCTCCTTATAGATCTCCTTTTCTTTGTTAATGACATCTTCAGGGATATCCTCTCTCTTAAGATATCTTGGTGATGCTGCTGCAATGTGCATGGCCACATCCTTTACGAACTGTTTGAAGTCATCTGTCCTTGCAACGAAATCGGTCTCACAGTTTACCTCAAGGAGTACCCCTATTTTATCCATGTGAATGTATGAGGCAATAATGCCCTCTGATGCCTGACGGCCTGCCTTTTTCTCGGCTGCTGCAAGACCTTTTTTCCTGAGAAGTTCTACTGCCTTATCAAAATCGCCCCCTGCTTCTGTGAGGGCCTTTTTGCAGTCCATCATCCCTGCACCGGTCTTTTCTCTAAGGTTCTTTACCATCTCGGCTGTTATGTTCATTCTGCAACCTCCTCTGTTTCAGTCTTTTCTTCTATGGATTCAGTAGCTGGTTCACTATCTACCTGTTCCTCTGTCTGCTCTTCCATATCTATCTTCTCCTGTATTGCTGCCTCTTCGGCTGCCTCTTCAAGGGATTTATTGAGTATGTCCTTTCCTTCCACTATTGCATCTGCCATCTTTGATGTAATCAATCTTATTGCCCTTATGGCATCATCGTTGCCAGGGATTACGAAATCGATCAGGTCAGGGTCGCAGTTTGTATCAACTATGGCAACGATAGGTATGTTGAGTTTTCTTGCCTCAAGCACTGCTATATGTTCCTTTTTGGGGTCTACGATGAATACTGCTCCAGGATGACCATCCATCTCCTTTATACCACCGAGGTTTTTCTCAAGCTTCATACGGGTTTTTTCATATTTGGCAACCTCTTTTTTGGTTAATGCTTCGTAGGTGCCGTCTTCCCTCATCTGCTCTATCTTTTTGAGTTTTTCAATACTCTTTTTGATGGTTGTAAAGTTTGTAAGCATCCCGCCGAGCCATCGATTGTTTACAAAAAAGGCACCTGCCCTCTGTGCTTCTTCTCTGATGGAGTCCTGTGCCTGCTTTTTGGTGCCAACAAAAAGCACATGCTGTCCTGAGGCTGCAACCTCTTTCATGAAATTATAGGCATCCTCTATGCCTTTCAGTGTCTTCTGAAGGTCGATGATGTAGATGCCGTTACGCTCGCCGAAGATGTACTTTTTCATCTTCGGATTCCAGCGTTTGACCTGATGTCCGAAATGGACACCAGCCTCGAGTAATTCCTTCATTGTTACCACTGCCATAACTTGCTCCTCCTTATCTGGTTTTTTTCCTCCGCCCCTGCTCCTGCACTTACACCTCAAAGGATGTAAGAACCACGCAGGAGTTTTTCACAGGGCGTGTGTTTTGTAAACCAGAAAAGATAACATAAATTGGATGTATTTTGCAATTACTTTTCAGTATCCATGCAGACCTGAGAGGGAATTTGCTATAATTGATAACCCATTTTATATACAACCTTACGATAACCCTGGAAGGAGGATTTTATGGATATAAAAGAGTTCGTTGTACAGAAAGCCCTTGAGGCTAAAGAGGGTGCAAGGGCGCTTCTTCGGGCAACCACCGAGCAGAAAAACAGGGTTCTACTTCGGATGGCAGACATGATTGAGGAACAGGCAGCATCGCTTAAAGACGAAAATGCCAAAGACATAGAGTATGCTAGACAAAAGGGACTGAGTGCTGCACTGATAGACAGGCTTACACTGACAGACAAGAGGATAAAAGAGATGGCCACAGGACTCAGGGAGATAGCAGCCCTTCCTGACCCTGTGGGTGAGGTTACAAGGATGTGGCAGAGACCAAACGGCATGACCGTTGGGAAGATGAGGGTGCCCATCGGGGTGATAGGCATTATCTATGAGTCAAGACCAAATGTCACGGCCGATGCAACGAGTCTCTGTCTGAAGGCTGGAAACGCAGTTTTACTACGTGGTGGCTCTGAGGCGGTAAACTCAAACAGGGCAATCGTGCTGATACTAAGAGAGGCAGCAGATGCTGAAGGGATACATCAGGGGGCAATTACTTTTATTGATACACCAGAGCGCGAAGCAATATACGAAATGATAAAATTAGAGGGCATAGTTGACCTGATAATACCCCGTGGCGGAGAGGGGCTTATCAGGGCTGTTACTGAAAATTCAAGGATTCCTGTGCTTAAACACTACAAGGGGGTCTGTCATGTCTTTGTTGACCGTGATGCTGACCTTCAGATGGCAGAGGAGATCTGTGTGAACGCAAAGGTTCAGAGGCCTGGAACCTGTAACGCCATGGAGACCATGCTTGTTGACCAGGAGATTGCAGGTGAGTTCTTACCAGTGGTGCTCAGGAGACTTACGGAGCTTGGTGTTAAGATAAAGGGTTGCTCAAGGACAGTGGAGATTTTTAAGGAGGCCGAGGAGGCAGCAGAGGAGGACTACTATAACGAGTATCTTGACCTTGTGCTTAATGTGCGGGTGGTGAAGGACATGGATGAGGCTATATCCCATATAGACAGGTACAGTTCAGGGCACACTGAGACCATAGTGACAGAGAATTATCACAGGGCAATGAGGTTTCTCAGAGAGGTTGACTCTGCTGCAGTAATGATAAATGCCTCCACCAGGCTTCATGATGGTGGACAGTTTGGCCTTGGTGCAGAGATCGGTATCTCAACGGATAAAATTCATGCTCGTGGCTCAATGGGGCTTGAAGAACTTACATGCCAGAAGTTTATAGTCTTTGGAACAGGACAGATAAGAACATAAAAAGACAGGAGGTAGGGAATAGGGAGTAGGGGGTAGTAAAAAATATTATTCCCTACTCCCTGTACGCTACACCCTACACCCTAATTCAAAAGGAGGTTGGTTTGGAGCCTGGAAACGAACTGATAAAGCAGAGGAAGAGAAAGCTTGAGGAACTCAGGGAACTTGGTGTTGACCCCTATGGCGGGGTGTTCGAGACCACCCATTCTGCTTCGGAGATATTTGAAAAATACGGTGAAGTTGATGGTGAGACACTGGAGAAAGAGCCTGTTGAGGTAACAGTGGCAGGTCGCATAGTGGCCTGGCGTAGCTTTGGTAAGGCAGCCTTTTCTCACATTCAGGACAGCACAGGAAGGTTACAATTGTACTTTCGTAAGGACATACTTGGTGATAGATTCAGGATTGTAAAAAAATTCGATATTGGTGACATTATAGGCGTAAGGGGTAAGCTTTTCAGGACAAGGACCAATGAGCTTACAATGCTGGTTGAGGATTTCAAGTTTCTCACGAAATCCTTAAGACCCCTGCCTGAGAAGTGGCATGGGCTGAAAGACATAGAGCTTCGTTATCGTCAGAGGTATGTTGACCTGATCGTTAATCCTGAAGTAAGGGATACATTTAAAAAGCGTAGTGAGATAATAAAGTTTATAAGGGATTACCTTGAAAAAAAGGGATTTATTGAAGTTGAAACCCCGATGATGCATCAGATTCCTGGAGGTGCTGCTGCAAGACCATTCAAGACTCACCATAATGCACTGGGAATTGACCTGTACCTGAGGATAGCACCTGAGCTTTATCTAAAGAGGCTCCTTGTCGGTGGTTATGAAAGGGTCTTTGAGCTTAATAAAAACTTCCGTAACGAGGGAATCTCCACAAAACACAACCCCGAGTTTACCATGCTTGAATTTTATATGGCATACAAGGATTACAATTTCCTGATGGACTTCACGGAAAGGCTCTTTACAGAGCTTCTCAATAAAGTGGTGGGAGGCATGAAGGTAAAGTTCGATGAATTCGAGATCGACTTTACACCACCCTGGCCAAGGATTCCCATGTATGAGGCACTGAAAAAATACGGTGTGCCTGAAGAGATATTCAGGGATTATGAGAAGGCAAGGGCCTGGGCAAAGGAAAATGGTGTTGAGGTAAAGGATGCTCCAACCCTTGCAAAGCTACTTGATGAGATATTCAAGGAAAAGGTAGAGCCCAATCTTATACAGCCAAGCTTTATAATTGATTATCCTGTGGAGCTTTCTCCACTGGCGAAACGAAAAAAAGACAATCCTGAGCTTGTAGAGAGGTTTGAGCTCTTTGTGGCTCAGCGTGAGATTGCCAATGCCTTTACAGAGCTTAATGACCCTGAAGACCAGCGCGAGCGTTTCCTCAAACAGGTAGAGGCTAAAAAGCAGGGCGATGAGGAAGCACACTGGATGGATGAAGACTTTATAAGGGCACTTGAGTATGGTATGCCACCTGCTGCTGGTGAGGGTATCGGGATAGACAGGCTGGTAATGATCATTACTGGTTCAACCTCTATCAGGGATGTAATACTATTTCCACAGCTTAAACCCGAAAAGCGCACATCATGAATCTTCCCTATCAACTGCTTATTGCAATTCGATATCTGAGGTCGAAAAGGAAAAAAAAGGGGATATCCTTCAATACATTGATAACCACAGGTGGTGTGATGGTGGGAGTGATGGCACTTGTGGTGGTGCTTTCTGTGATGAGTGGTTTTCATGAGGACCTCAGAAACAAGATACTCGGTGTGAATGCCCATGTGGTGGTGCTTAACTTCAGAGGGGGCATCAGTAACTACCAGAGGGTGATAAAGAAATTAAAGGCCATAGAGGATGTAACTGCTGCCTCGCCCTTTGTGCTTGGGCAGGTAATGATTTCAAAGGGCAGAAATGCCCACGGTGTTTTTCTCAGAGGTATAGAGCCTTCCTATGAGACCTCTACAACCACCATTAAAAGACACATAAAGGTTGGAAGGCTTGACTCCCTTTATAAAGATGCAGGACTGCCTGGTCTTATTATTGGAAATGAACTTGCCTCCATGCTTGGTGCCTATATGGGAGATGTGGTAAACATTGTATCTCCTGTAGGAGAGGTGGGCCCGATGGGTATGCTGCCACGGGTGAGAAAGTTCAGGGTGGTGGGCATCTTTGAAATAGGGATGTATGAGTATGATGCTAATCTGATTTTGTGCTCTTTGAAGTCGGCTCAGGAGTTTTTCAAAACCGGCAACACCGTAACAGGAATAGAGCTCAGGTTAAAGGACATTTACAGGGCTGATAAGGTCAGACAACTGGTGCCCCGTGTGCTTGGCAGGAGCTACTTTGCCCGTGACTGGATGCAGATGAACCGCAACCTCTTTTCAGCACTAAAGCTGGAGAAGTTTACCATGTTTGTAATCCTTACACTGATTGTGCTGGTTGCCTCTTTTAACATCGTCAGTACCCTTATAATGAATGTGATCGAGAAACAGAGAGAGATAGCAATTCTCAAGGCAATGGGAGCAACTAACAGAGCAATTATGGGAATTTTTGTTTTTCAGGGCCTGATAATCGGTGTTGTTGGAACAGTTCTGGGAATCGTGGGCGGTTATTTTCTCTGTTATGTAATCGGTCACTATCAGATAATAAAGTTGCCTGCTGATGTCTACTATCTGAGCCATCTTCCCGTTAAGGTCAATCACTCTGACTTTTTGCTGGTTTCACTGTCTGCAATTGCAATAAGTCTGCTTGCTACAGTGTATCCTGCCTATCAGGCAGCAAAACTAAATCCCGTGGAGCCATTGAGGTATGAGTGATGTGTAAATTTCTAAAGAGACTTTTTTGTGTAATTGTCATATTAGCCATTGCTGGAGTGATAATTGCTTTTCTGAGGGGTGGAGAGCCATTCAGAAAACTTGGTCAGAAGTCAGAACACCTTGGCAGAACCATAAGAAAGAAATCCGAAGAGTTTGCAAAAGAGGCAGACAAGCTCAAGCAAACCCGCAAGGTCATTGAGAAGCAGAAAAAGGAAATAGAGCGGTTGAAGGAGAAACTAAAGAGTGAATGAAATCCTGATAAGTGTAAGAGGATTAAGGAAGAGTTATACTACTGAGGCAGGAAAACTGGATGTTTTAAAGGGAATTGACCTTGATATAAAAAAGGGCGATATGGTTTCAGTGGTAGGTGCCTCTGGTGTAGGAAAGAGCACCCTATTGCATATAGTTGGAACACTGGATAGACCAACTTCTGGAGAGGTGCTTTTTAATGGAACAGATGTGTTCGGTTTAAATGAGATGGAACTTGCCAGATTCAGAAACCAGAGGATAGGCTTTGTGTTTCAGTTTCATCATCTGCTTCCAGAGTTCAGTGCCATTGAGAATGTTATGATGCCTGCATTAATAAGTGGCATGTCGCGGAATGTGGCTGAGGAGAGGGCGGTGGAGTTGCTCGCCGAGCTTGGTCTTTCAGGGAGATTAAAGCACCGTCCAGGGGAGCTTTCAGGTGGAGAGCAGCAACGGGTGGCAGTGGCAAGGGCTCTTATAATGGAGCCTGAGCTGGTGCTTGCCGATGAACCAACAGGAAATCTGGATACCAAGACAGGCAAAGAGTTGTTTGAGCTCTTGAGAAGACTGAATAGAGAAAGGGGGATAACCTTTCTTGTGGTTACCCACAATGAGTCTCTGGCGTCTGAATGCTCATTGACATTAAGAATGGTTGATGGAAGGCTCAACCATTCCCTTTCTTAATATCCTAACCTTTCCTTCCACCACCTCTACAATAGTGGAAGGCTCAATTCCATAGGTTTTGCCGCCGTCAATAATCAGGTCTATCCTGTCATCAAAATACTCAATTACTCTTTGTGCATTGTTAGCAGGTGGCTGCCCTGATATGTTTGCGCTGGTTGCAGTAATGGGAAAGCCTGCCTTTTTTACAAGTGTAAGGGCAAAGGATCGACCAGGAATACGCATTGCCACCTTGCCGGTGCCTGCTGTTATGTAATCACTGAGATTTTCTGCTGCCTTTAAAACAATGGTAAGTGGGCCTGGCCAGTATCTCTCCATAAGCATTCGTTCAAGAAGACTAACAGTTTTACAGAGTGATGAGGCTACTTTTATAGAAGGCACTAAAAGAGGCATTGGCTTTTCTTTGGGACGATGTTTTATTTCATAAAGTCTATGGAGTGACTCTTCGTTGTCGTATTTTACACCAAGTCCGTAGAAGGTCTCTGTGGGGAAGGCCACTATGCCCCCTCTGTTCAGAACATCTATTGCCCTTTTTAGTATTTGTGGTTTAGATTCAGATAGAAGTTTGACAAACTCCATAAGATTTATCCCTCCATTAGTAGCATTCCACCTCTTTTTACACCAATAAAATCTGCAACTACATCGCATTTTGCCTGAAAGAGAAAAAATATACTCCCTCTTTCATGGCAGAGGGTCTCAAAGTTACCCTGCCCCTTACTTATGATAAGAGAGCTACTATTATACCTTTTTCGGAAGGCTTCTGAACACCACTGAAGAATGGTCCCTATACAATCAGAGCCATTTGTAATCACCTCGGCATACCTGTCTATGCCCACTTCTTTTGCATCCTCTATGGTTGCATCATTTATAACCGGAGAGTCCTTTACCACGGCTGTAACCCGGATGTTCATGGAGTTGAGGGTTTCAATCAAGATTCGGTCAAATACAATCTCACCAGCGTTATCAAGTAGATAAAGGAGATGGTCTGTTTCCATTAAACGGTTTTTAAAGAGAGTATAATCGTCAATTGCCATCTGCTCTTCAAGTGACCTCCTGATCTCTGACTCAATGTCCACCGAGGTATATATGCCAAAATCAATGGCATTGCCTGCAATGGCAAGTCTTGTGGCAGTAAACAAAGGGTCCTCAGAGCTTGATACTAATTCTTTTAATTCTTTATAAAGTGAAAGCCCGATGCGATTGTACTTCTTCTTTATTTCGTAAAAGGGGTCTCTGCCAATAAGTGCCCTGAGTTTTCTATGTAGAAAGGTCGTGCTGTGTGCAGGAGTAGTAGAGATGTCGGTATTTTCGACCTCTTTCATGGTGTCTTTAATTATTTCTATCTTTTTCTCTCTGCCAAGGTCGGTCTGATTCAGTGATATGATGACCTGCCTCAGAAAGCAGGGAAAACATTCAGGCTGAACTGTAAATGGTCTTTTGTCCATGTCTAAATACAGGGTGTAGGGGGTAGCGTGTAGGGAGTAGTTATTATTATATCACTACACACTATTCCCTGCCTTTTCTACCCCTTGACCTCAAAATTTATCATCTTCCTTTGCAAATATACCAATAATCAATTAACCAATACACCAATCCACCAAGCTCTCTACAGTGTTATTCCAAACGCACGGATAATAAAATTCACAAAACCACCCACAGAGAATGCAAGAAAGAATACAATAGCTGTAACGGCAAATGCAACCCTTGGACCCCGTTCTTTGATTATCATGAAGAGGTTAGCAAGGCAGGGTATAAAGAGGGTTATGGTAATGAGGCTTATAAGGGTTTGAATCTGGGTAAGCTGACCCTTCTGAAACATGGCAAAAAGACCTGCTGCACCGTAGTCTCTTCTAAGGAAACCAAGGATAAAGAATCCCGCAGTCTCTTTCGGTAACCCGAGCAGTCCCTTAACCAGAGGAGAGGCAGCAAGCTCAATGTATCTTAAAAGCCCTGTTTTATCAGCAAAAAACAACACAAGGGTGCCCAGGATGAAAAGTGGAACTGCCTCTTTAAGATACCACTCGATTCGGCCCACTGTCTTAAGCATTACATTTTCCATTCTTGGAATTCTCAGCGGTGGAACCTCAAGGAAGAACTCTGTCTTTTCACCCGGCACCACCCTGGCTGCCAGATAACCGGAAACAAGCAGAACCCCTATGACCGTTAATATCCAGATGGAGGCTGCCTTCAATGAAAGCGCTCCAAACATGCCAAGTATTACACCTATCTGAGCAGAGCAGGGAATTGCAAGGGCAAGCAAAAAGGTGGCTATTATCCTGTCTCTTCTTGTCTCCAGTATCCTTGTGGTCATCACTGCCATTGTGCCGCATCCAAGTCCAAGTATCATGGGGAGGATTGCCTTCCCATTGAGCCCGATGATGTTAAAGGCCCTGTTTGATAGTATTGCAAGCCTTGGAAGGTATCCACTGTCTTCAAGTATGGAAAAGGCTATAAAAAAGGTTGCTGTTATGGGAAGTATTATGGCTATGGAATATGTAAGGGCTACCGTGATTACCCCGTACTGACCAACGAGCATGTCTTTGAAAAAGGGCACAGGCAGTAAGGTATCAATCAGTTTTGTAAACATGGGATTAAGGTATCTTCCAAATATGACCCCCTCAAAGAAATCCACCATGGTGCCTGCTCCAAAGACACCGACAAACTCGTAGACCAGAAACAGAACCACCAGCAGGACAGGTATCCCCCACACCGGGTGCATACTCATCTGCTCCAGAGTTCTGAATAGCTTTCCCTTTTCAGTTTTCAGTCTTTCAACTGTTTCAGAGATTATTTTGCTTACCAGTTTTACCCTGGTTTCATTTATGATCTGAGCAAGAGGAACCGAAAACATCGACTGGCATTCATCCCTCAGTTCTTCAATTTTTTCAATTGCCTCTGATGAGAGATTTGATTTAAGCCATGCCTTTAAACTCACATCTCCTGCCAGTATCATCACAGCAATTGACCTTCTGGATATACCTGATTCAACAAGAAGGGTGGATATCTTTTCAATATAACTTTCAATCTTTTCGTTATATGAGAAGTAAAAGCCTGTTTCCCGTGGTGTTAGTATCGCATCCTTTAACTCCCTTATGCCCTTTCTTCTTGTAGCAATGGTGCCGATTACCGGAATACCAAGAATTTCAGACAACCTATTTTTGTTTATCTTTATCCCCCTGTCTAATGCCTCATCTTCCATATTGAGGTCAAGCACAAGTGGAAGCCCCATCTCCAGTAACTGGACAGTCAACATGAGAGTCCTTTTTAGATTCTTTGAGTCTGCTACCTGAAGAACAGTGTGGGGGTGTTCCTGAAGCAGGATATCCCTTGTGACCCTTTCATCTTCACTCATCGGTATCAGGCTATTAACTCCCGGTGTGTCAATCAATAGGAATCTCTCACCCCTCAGTGTGATGTTTCCCCTTGACAGCTCAACCGTAGTGCCAGGGTAATTGGATACAGTAACATAGCGGCCTGTCAGAAGCCCAAAGATAACGCTCTTTCCTACATTTGGGTTTCCAACAAGCACAATGGTTTTTATCTTTGAAGTGACTTTGTCTTCTGTGCTATGCATGGCCGAGAATGCTTATTGAAAATTATTATCAATATCATTTTAAGACATACAGCAAATAAAAGTCAAATTAAGGGATTATTATGATTTCAGATTTGGGGTCCACCGTAACCCAAAAAACAGTAACCAAATAACCTACCTTAAAAACTGCACTATATACTTCAGTGCCACTGTCAGTATTACCAGAGACAGTATGAGTTTTATTGTCCTCTCTGGCATAAACTTCTGGGTCCTTGCCCCAAGGTACATACCGCATAGTCCGCCAATACCAAAGAGTATTCCAAGGAGCCAGTCAGGAGGTGCAGTGACTCCTCCTTTTAGTGGCAGAAGGCTGTAAAAGGCAAGTCCTGAAACTGATGTCATGAATGTTCCCATAAGCACTGCACCGGATACCACATAGACAGGTAGGTTCATGAATGTAAGCAGGAATGGAGCAATTATGGCTCCACCTCCGATACCATAAATTCCGCCAATTACACCTACAGACAAAGAAAGAAAAAATACCACTGGAGCACTAAAGGATACCCTTTCCCCTGAAAAGTCAAAGCTTATGGTGTTCAAAGAATAATGAACATTGCTTATCCTTAATGTTCCAGGAGATGATTTTGTTGTAGATGGTCTTTTTGTTAAACTGCGAAGTAGCCTGTATCCAATATAAAGGAGCACTACACCAACAAAAAGCTTGAAGTTTCTTGAGTCGGGTAGATACATTATCCTGATTATATATCCCACCAGCACCCCTGGCAGTGTCCCTAGGACTATGCATGCAGTCAAGGGCCATGCCATTCTTCCTTCCTTAATGTATCTGTAAACCCCTCCAGGAATGCCTACCAGATTATAAAGAAAGTTTGTGG
>CAZEYP010000042.1:0-22583 GCA_964515925.1 uncultured Nitrospirota bacterium | reverse complement strand
GTTTTATTTGAACTATGTGGGATATAAAGAAAGGCTCTGGGATACACCCTTGAAGAAGTAAGACCCTTTGTGGAGTACCGCTCAAAAGAGGTCGTTTTCGGGAGGCGTTGCTTGCATTTCTTGGCCTGAAGGGACAAGAGGGCTGTTCAGAAGAGCAGAGAAGAAAATGTAAGTTTGAGTTTGGCGAGTTCTTTCAGTGGACATGTAAGCAGTGTAAGGCCAGGGAAAAGGCTTAACTGAATAATCCTATGATATTTGCAGTCAGGATGAGATACATACCCGATACAGTTATCAGATTGGCCCGAAAGGCAGCTAAAAAGGTAAAGAGCAAAAGCAAAAGGCCATTTATAGTCATGGCTCCACCGTATCCAAAGATAAGCACCATACTAAGGATGAACCCTGTTACAAGCACAAGCAAATGCAGTGCAAGTATGGGACCTAAGAGGATACCTTCTGTAACAGGTCTAATATATCTGAACATCTTAAAAGGAATATATCAGAGATGAAAAATCTTGTCAACATCATTTTGAAAGCCCTTGGCTCTGACAAGGTTAAGAAGGAAATAAAGGGAGTTTCAAGCAGTTTTAATAAACTGAAAAGGGACTCATATTTCAGTAGTGTTTATTTTAGAACTTCTTGCATCTGGGCAGACTGATGAGGAAATACTGAGAAAAGAAAACTACTGTTTATGTTATAATTTTTCTAATGAATCCAAGAGAGGAATTCAACAAAGCACTTGAGGAGTTTATGAAAGGCAAGGTGTTTCAGAGCCTTGAGGAGGCTCAGGCTGCTCTGAAAGAGTTTACTCACCGTTACAATCAGAGACCGGTTGAGGATTTTTGTGGGCTTTCAGCATACGAAATGCATGCACTACTGTACAGGCCCTTTACTTCACCTGATTTTGTCAAATTCAATCTTGATGCAAGCCCTCCACTGGAGGCACCCTTTGTAAAACTCCTCCTTATGCTTCTCAGAGGCATTGGGGCAGAACCAGATGGGCTGAAAACAACAGCAAAGGGCAACCTTCCAAGGGCATTCTGCAGAAAACTGGATGAAGATTATTACTCTGAGGAAGCCCGTAAAAATCTGTCAAGAGATAGGTATCCCATCATGAAAGAAGTAGATTTCTGGGAGCTTCATATAGTCAGAATAGTAGCAAAGATGGCTGGTTTTATCAAAAAATATAAAAAAGATTTGTCCTTACCAGAACGGGAAAAACTATCCTCAAAAACAGCTTTACTACACAGGACTACTTCCATCTCCTTAAAACCTATACCCTGAAGTTTAACTGGGCATATGCTGATCGCGCAAAAGAAATACCAATCATGCAGGATTCTTTTCTGTTTACCTTTTATCTGCTTAAACTTTATGGCAGTAAATATAGAAAAAATTCCTTTTACGCAGAACTCTTCATAAGAGCCTTTCCCATGGTTCTTGATGAGGTTTCACCTGTATACACCACTGCTAATGAACATATTAAATTTATCTACAGCCTTAGAGCTATTGAACGATTTGCTCTGGCCCTGGGGTTTGCAGAAACTGAAGTGAAAGACCCTTTACTGAGCCGCCGTGAGGAAGAGATCAGAAAGACCCCTTTTCTTGATGAGTTTGTGGAATTTCATGTCTCTAATGAAGGTTCATGAAAATGGCGCCTGCTCAGATCAACTTGTTTATTAACAGGAGGTCTGAGCTGAAGAAATGAATTAAAACCCATCTTCAAGCAGAAAATCAAGGTCTTCCCTCGTAAGGCTGATTCCTCTTGCAGACTTCCTCACACCAAGCAGTGCATCGTAAAGTGCCTTTTTCCTTTTCTTCAGCTCCTGCATCTTTTCCTCAATTGTGTGTCTCATGAGAAGCCTGATTACGGTCACCTTATTTTTCTGACCGATCCTGTGGGTTCTATCCGTGGCCTGCTGCTCCACAGCAGGATTCCACCAGGGGTCAAGGTGAAATACATAGGTGGCCCTTGTCAGGTTAAGACCCTGCCCACCAGCCTTGAGACTGAGCAGAAAGACCCTCTGTCCGTCATCCTGCTGAAACTTCCTGACCAGTTGTTTTCGTTTTTTCTGTGGGGTACTTCCGTCAAGTCTCAGATACTCAATTCCTGCCTTTTTCAGTCTCTTCTCAACGATATCAAGATAGCTTGTGAACTGTGAAAATACAAGCGCACTGTGTCCTTGCTGCATTAGAAGTTGAAGCCTCTCAAGCAGAAGTTCCACCTTCGGTGATTCCTCTGGTAGCGAACTGTCCACCAGTGCAGGACTCAGACACAGCCTCCTAAGCTTCATAAGTGCAGAAAGCATCACCACCTGTGCCTGTGCCCTGGTCATGCTGGCGTATGCATTATCTATATCTCGTTTTATCTCTTTGACTGTACGGGTATAAAGGGCCTTTTGTTTTTCTGTGAGGTCAAGATAGATGTCGGTTTCTGTCTTTCCGGGGAGCTCTTTCAGTATCTCCTGCTTGGTTCTTCTGAGCACAAAGGGTGCGGTTCGTCTTATCACATCGTCAAGGAACTCCTTGCTTTGCTGTTTTTGCATCCTCATAAACTCATCGTATTCACCCATCAAACCCGGCAGACAGAGGTCGATTATACTGAAATATTCTCCTAAGTGGTTCTCAACCGGAGTGCCTGTAAGTGCCAGTTTGAATCTGGCATTGAGTTTGCGTGCTGCCTTTGTGGTTTCAGCATGGATGTTCTTGATTGCCTGTGCCTCGTCAAAGACTATTACATCAAATCTTACACTGCTTAGCTTCTCAATATCACGCCTCATCAGGGCATAGGTGGTAATCACTATATCGGTGTCTTTTATGGAGAGTTTTCTATTAACACCGGTATATGTAAGCACCTTGAAGGAAGGATAAAATCTCTTTATCTCTGCCTCCCAGTTAAAGACAAGGGAGGGTGGAACCACTATAAGATGTAAAGCAGAGTCCTGGCTTTTAAGAATATCCTCTTTCAGGGCAGCAAGAAATACAATGGTTTGCACGGTTTTACCAAGCCCCATATCATCAGCAAGGCAGGCGCCAAAGCGGTGTTTGTACAAAAAGCAGAGCCAGTAATACCCCTCCCTCTGGTATCTTCTCAGTTTACCCCTGAAGCCCTCTGGTATATCCACAGGCTCTATTCCCTGAAAGTTAAAGAGACTCTCTATTACCTCTTCCTCTTCTGGTGGAAGATTGAGCCTTACTCCTTTCTTCTTGAGCGATATCCACTGAAGTATCTGAAGTCTTGGTATTCGGGCTATCTCCTTATTTCTGGCTGCCCTCTTTGACCTCTTCTTGAATAAAAACCTCAGAACATCCTCAACATTTTCAGGGATTATCTCAAGGGAACCACCGGTCTCCACAACCCCACCACTGATTGACTCCAGTAGTGCCCTTATCTCCTGCTCACTGAGCTTTCGGTCATTGACCCTTATCTCTGGCCTGAGTTCAAACCAGTCAATATCTTTATTGAAATCTATGCTGATGTCCCACTTGGCTGAACTCAGGGGCTTATTCTTGTAAGTAACCTTTACATCAATATCTGAAAGCCTCCTGTAAAGCCCACCAATCACTCTTGACAGTGCCTCTTTCTTAATGTAGATTGAGGACTCCTCAACCCCAATAAGGGCAACATCTTTAGGCTCAAAAAGAGAATAGACCCTGGAGAGAATGTTGAAACATCGTTTTGTATCCAGAGAAAAAAGTGCCCATCTTCGTTCAGGCTCAAAAAAGCCAAATATATATTCATCCTCTATAATGCATTCTGCTATGTAGCGAATGAAATCCATGTATTTAAGATAGGACTGCATTGAAAGAGAATACTGATTCTCCATGAACTCCTTAGAAAGTATCTTTACCATATCTGACTTCTTTATCTTGTCCTTTGAGTTTATTAATTCCAGAATCTTACCAAAGAATTCTTTTCGCCTCTCTGCCGACCTGAGAGGACCAAATCCTCCTCTCCAGATTAACCCGGCGATATTCAGGACATCAAAAGGGACATTGAACACCCGTCCCATGAGCTTTATCGACATTTCAAGGCCTGCCAGGTTATCATCCACATCGGGCACTATATTAATATGGTATTCGGGGACAGGCCTCATGAGCTCAGTTGATCTTTTATCCACAAGGAATTTACATCCCTCAACATTCCCTGCATCTTTTCTATTCAAAGAAATCATGAACCTGTTATTTAAAGGAAAGCTGCAGGGTATCATCTTAAACCTCTTTTTGTTTAATGTAAAGTCATATCTTCTGGGCATGAGATTGAAAAAGAATTTCACCTTCTTTTTTTTGTCCGGCCCCAGCAGAGCGAACACACCATCGTCAGGCTCTATAAGGATGTTGTGGTTCAGGATAATGAGTTTCTTTTGCTGCTGCTTTGATAAAAAGTCAAGCCTGACAGAGAGGGCTTTGCCCTCTGCAACAAAGGTAAGCTCGGCTCTGTATCTCAGAGACTCTTTAAAACTAAGGGGAATGGCCTTATCCTTTAACCTCAACACATAGCTAACCTGAGTCTTCTGGATGTCTTCTTTCTTAACACTGCCAATTAAGAAACCGAAGCTGAGCTTCTGCAGGTACACGGGATAATGAAGTATGTACTTTATCGGCCTGCCATCTTCTTCAAAGTAAATATTATCCTCAGGGACTGAAAACACCAGCGAAAGGTTATCCACGGCATCCGTTTCTTCGGGTATATCAAGATTATCAAGGCCAAGCTCAGAAAGTAGCGATTCTCTTAATTCACCACTTAAGGGAGACTGGCTATCAGTGACCGGTCTTAACAGGTCTTTCAGGCTGAAAAGGACACATATAATATGTTTGCAGTTTGTTGAAGGTGTATAGGCAGGACAATCGCAGGCCAACTGCAACCTTTCATCGTTATATCTGATTAAAACCTCATAGGTGAAGTTACCATACACATAGGCAACAAGAAAATCATTCTCCCACCCAATTTCAACGAGTCTTCTATCTCTGTAATAACTATAACCCCGTTTTACATACTCAGGCGGTGCCAGCATGTAGATATCAGAGGCAGGAAGTCTCTTTAGATGGGTTATTAAAGCTGCCCTGCCCTTTTTTATGCTTTGTTTTTTGCCCATTTATCCCTGATAGAGTACCTTTAAGTTTTTTATTTAAAAATTTTTACAAATGATTATAAAACATTCAATGCTCTACAAGACAACTCTGCCGCAACATAATTCAAGCAGGCATCGCTTGGACAAGGGCGAGGCTGAATCTATATAATTAATCATGTCCCTTATATACCCTAAAAATCTAAACAGCAAAAATATAATTGCCTTTTTCACAGACAGGACATTCCCCATTACTCATGAATCAATAAGAGAGACCTCCTCTTTAGAGCATCTTTACATTCCTATTCAAAGGCATACAGACAGTGTGAGGGTCCTGGAAAGCCTTGATGAAATTAAAAACGTCACTGTATCAGATGCCGTTGTTACAGGTTTAAAGAATGTCCTGCTTGGTATAAAAACCGCAGATTGCGTGCCTGTGCTTGTTGGAACAAAAGACGGCACTGTGGTTGGAGCTGTTCATGCAGGCTGGCGTGGCACTTCAATGGAAATATTAAAAAAAACAATAGCCACAATAATAAATAGATTTTCTGTGTCTGCTGATGATATATTAATAGCTATAGGGCCTTCTATAAGGGCGTGCTGTTATGAAGTAGGATATGATGTTGTTGCAAAAATCTCCCTCTTTGCAGACACCGCTGAGTACATTTATAAAACTAACGATAAACTATTCGTCGACCTTGCCAGAGCAAATATAGCTCAGGCTATTCAGATGGAGGTTCCAGAGGAAAACATCTGGGACTCAAAGGATTGCACCTGCTGCCAGCAGCATAGATTTTACTCTTACAGGGCATCAAAAACAGACAGAAGACAGGGTGCCTTTATAGGCATAAAACCTAAAGCGGAGGCATTATGAAAGAAAAGGTAGCAAGAGACATAATGAAAACCGATGTAATCACTGTGCGGCCAGAGACATCTATTGAAGAACTGGGGAGGCTTTTTATCGAAAAAGACATCTCTGGTGCACCTGTAATGGATAAGCAAGGTAATCTTGTTGGCATAGTTACTGAAAACGACCTTATCAGCAAGGAAAGACCCTTTCATATCCCCACCATAATCAGGATATTCGATGCCATTATACCCCTTGAATCAGACTCAAAGGTGGAAGAGGAAATCCGAAAAATGGCAGCATCTACAGTGAAAGACATCTGCACAACCGATGTTGTTACCATAGAAGAGGATACACCGCTTACTGAAATAGCATCTATTATGGCAGACAAAAGGATACATCTTCTTCCTGTGCTGAAAGACGGAAAACTCACCGGAATTGTAGGTAAAAAGGAGCTTATCAAGGCTTTTGCTGAGCAGGGATGACCATCACCGTAAAAACAAACTCTGCCCTGGAGACAGTAAGGCTCGGGGCATCAATAGGAGCACTGCTTAAGCCTGGAGATGTTGTATGCCTTTATGGAGACCTTGGTGCTGGGAAGACAACATTTATAAAGGGAATAGCACAGGCACTTGAAATAGATGAAGACGAGATAACCAGTGCAAGTTTTGTTATAATTTCTGAGCATTACGGTAAACATCCTCTTTATCATATAGACCTTTATCGCATAGAGGATAAGGACGCGGTGTTTGATACAGGCATTGATGAGTATATAGAAAGTGATGGTATATGCGTAATAGAGTGGGCAGAAAGACTCGATTATGAATGCAGCTTTAATATAACCATTGAAATTACCCGAGATAACCAGAGAGAATTCAGAATAAATGGACCTGATGAGATTGTTAAAAAACTGAAAACTCCGGAAGGACAAAGAGGATGAAACGGATAGGAGTTCTTACAAAAATAGGAAGAAAAGAGCCGGTTGAGATACTAAAGGAGATAATCCCCTGGCTCAAAGAAAGAAACTACGAGGTCTTTGTAGCACGGGAGGCCGCAGATGAACTTGGCATCAGAGGTTATCAGCGAGCTGAATTGGTCGACCTCATCGATGTCCTTATAGTGCTTGGTGGTGATGGAACCATGCTTTCTGCTGCCAGGCTTGTGGCTGAAAGGGGCATACCTATCTTAGGGGTTAACCTTGGAGGACTGGGTTTTATCACAGAGGTAAATAGAAAAGAAGTCTTTTCTGCGATGGAGACCATGCTTGAAGGGAAGTGTGAGGTAGAAGAAAGGATTATGCTTTCAGCCTCAATCCTACGGCATGGAGAGGTGCTCAACACCTACTCGGTGCTCAACGATGTGGTTATAACAAAGGGTGCACTTGCAAGGATTATTGAGCTTGAAACCTTTATAGAAAACTCCTATGTCACCACCTACAGGGCAGACGGCCTGATAATATCCACCCCAACTGGTTCAACTGCATACAATCTATCTGCTGGAGGTCCAATTGTTCATCCTGCCCAGGACTGTATTGTGATTACTCCTATATGTCCGCATACATTATCAAACAGGCCCATAGTGGTGCCCGGTGATTACTGCATGGAGGTATGCCTGAAGTCTGAAAGTGAGGATGTGTTTTTAACACTTGACGGTCAGGTGGGCATGTCACTTGCACAGGGAGACATAATAACTGTAAAGAAGTCGCCACATAAAACACGGCTTCTGATTCCCTGCGAAAGGGATTATTTCCAGATACTGAGAGAGAAGCTTGGCTGGGGTGCATGATGGCAGTTGACATTAAACCATCTGAAATAAGGTTACTGCTTGAGTATCTATCTGCCTTTGGTTTTGAGCGTCTGCCAGTTGAAGTAGATGATACGGTCTGTGAAAACGGGGTTTGTTTGTTAAAGGAAAGGGCGCTTAAGGCACTGCGCTCTGAAATAGGTGGGTGCACCCGTTGCAGACTAAGTGAAAAGAGAAAAAGCATTGTATTTGGAGAGGGCAAACCTGAGGCAGAGCTCATGTTTGTGGGGGAGGCACCTGGTGCTGAAGAGGACATACAGGGACGTCCCTTTGTAGGTGCAGCAGGTCAGCTTCTTACAAGGCTTATCGATAAGATGGGACTTAAAAGACAGGATGTCTATATTGCAAACACAATTAAGTGTCATCCACCAGGGAACAGAAAGCCACGGGATGATGAACTCCGTGAGTGCATGCCCTTTCTTAAAAAGCAGATTGCCATAATAAGACCCAGAGTGATCATGACACTCGGTGATGTGGCAACCCGTGCACTTCTTGGAGATGTAGGAAACATATCAAGGGTAAGAGGAAGGAAATTCAAATATGAAGATATCCATGTTATCCCCACTTTCCATCCCTCTTACCTTCTCAGAAACACAAAGGCAAAGTGGCAAACCTGGGATGACGCACAGAAGGTGCTTAGGCTGTTAAAGCATTAAGCATGCTGAAAACTCTATTTTCCAGAAGTTCCTCACTGCTTTCAATTAGTTCCCTGTCAATTTTACATTCAACCTTCTGTGTATTATCTATCACAAAAAAGCTTATCTGTTCTTTAAGGGTCTTTGAGATTTCTAAGAGCTCATCTGACAGAATAAAGTTTTCTTTAATGTTTTTTTGTTATGTTGGATTTAAAACTAAGCTCAATTAGTATGATATTAAGGCAGTTTGCGTGATGGTCTTCAAAAGCTACCAAGTTTTAATGTTATCCTTCAGGATATCAGGAATCTTTTTATCCCTGTGGATTCCCTGAGCAAATGATAAATTTGCCTGGCAAGCTGAAACAGATTTACTGTGTCTTCTTCATTATATTTAAGTAAAAGCTCAAGGGCATCTTTGCTTCCCCTTCTGTATTCATACCAGAGCCGAACCGCATCGTAACCATCCATTCCACGGACAGACACATCTCTGCTTATACCAAATCTTTCCTCAACCTTTTTCAGCCCTCCGTTAATGCCAAGCCTTTTCAGTGCAAAGCAGAGGTCATAATGAGGCAGGTTGAACTCGACTGTCCTGAAGGTTTTACATAAGAAGGGGATATCAAAGACCGAACCATAAAAGGTAACAACCATTTTATAGCCTGATAGTTCTTTTATCAGGTTTTCACTAGTTAGATTCCCTCCTCTTATCAATGCTCTCCAGTTTTTTCCATCATACAGGCCAACCACAGTTGGATATCCACCCTGCTCGGGCATGAATCCATTGGTCTCGATATCAAGGCATACAACAGAGTCTTTCCATTCATCATAAAGTCTCCAGTGCTCTCTCCTCCGTAAAACTTTTGTAAAAAAAAGGCTGTCTCTTCTTTGCAGTGCATCTGAGAAACTGCCAAGTTGCTGATCATAAAATCTCTTTCTATAGTAACTAATCCCTGAGATTTCCCCGGCATTAATAAAGTCCTCCCAGCTCAGTATCCCCTGCATCCAGAGTCGCTTTTCTATCTTTTCACCAACGCCCTGTAAAATTGAAAAGGTATGCCTGATCATTTTTTCTTACACAATCCCCTTGTTGCTGCTGCCTCGTAGCTTGTGCATTTACCTCTTTTACAGGCCTCTCTGTAATCATCGCATGCCTTCTGCATCTGTCCAAGCCTCTGGTATGCCATTCCTCTTCTTATAAACGCCCTGGTGTAATTTGGTTTGATTGTAAGCACTCCGGTAAATTGGGCTACTGCACTACGATAATCGCCCTTTCTGAAATAAATCATTCCCATGTTGTAATAGGCCCTGTAAAGCGATGGAGATAGTTTGATTGCTTTTTCGTAATCTTTCAGTGCATTCTCTGTTTCTCCTTTAAGAGTTAACATTACTGCTCTGTTGTAATAGCTTTCGGCATGCAAGGGATTTCTCTTGATGGATTCAGTAAAATCCTTTATGGCAAGCTCGTAGTTTTTCAATATACTATTTACCACTCCACGATTATAGTAACTCATGTAATAACCTGGAGATAACTCGATTGCCTTTGAAAAACTCTCAATTGCCCTTTCGAAACGCTGTCTATTAAAGTAATAGACACCTTTAAAATAATTCTTCAATGCCTCCCTTGATAGTGCTCCTTTTTTAAAGTCATTAATAACCCTGAGCCCCTCTTCGGCTGCCTTGAAATACTTATCATACTGAAGGGTCTTGGCAAATTGCTCATTTGCTTCAGTCACAAGCCCCCTCATTGCATAATCAAGCCCCTTGTTAAAGCACACATCCGAATAACACTGGCCATGGGAAATTGAGGGCAGAAGTGAAAGCAAAGATAAGATCAGTCCAAAGATAAATGCCTTTTTCTTCATAATGCCTCCAGAAAAATTATATATATTATATTATACACTTTCTTAATGCAATCATAAGGCATATACTAATGAAGTCTTTTACATAAAATTAAGAGGGGAAGTGTGCTGCCCTGGAAAAATGAAGAACCCTGCGGCAAGACCGCGGGGAATGCGCTCGCTGTGCATATTCAGCTCATACAAACCTTAAAAGAGGAAGGCCAATGGAGGGGTCTAATTGTCTGTCAGCTTCTATGCCCTTAATTTCCAGCACTACTACCTCCAGAATGAAGAAGGTCTCAGAGCCTTTTCTGAGACATCCCACCTTTACAGAGTCGCCCTTTCCGTAGGCTCCATGAAAGTGCACCTTAGGCTCATTAGCATCCCAGAAAATGGTTCCAAAACCTAAAACCTCGTGGCTTTCCTTGAGACTCCTCCACATGGGTTTAGGAGGAAGCTCCTCTGTTTCAGGCCCAACAACAAAATCACCTCCCTTAAGCCCACCAACTATAAAAAAGAAGGCCTGTTTGAGGGACTCTTTACGGGCCAGGTCTTTAAGCCCCTCAAGCAGGTCTTCACCGTCTGAAAACCTTGCAACTACAACTCTGCCAATGCTACCGGTTCTGTACTCCATAGGAATCTCTAAACACAAAACTTACTCAAAACCACAAAACTCTTCAAATCTGAAATCCTAAATCTTAAATCTTAAATCTGAAATCTGAAATCTTAAATCTGAAATTAAATCACTCCACTTCTTCCTCATCAGCCTCTGGTAGCATTTCCCTTGGCTCGCTCTTTACAAAGGTGTTTCTGTATCGCTTCATACCTGTTCCAGCAGGAATTATGCGACCCATTATCACATTCTCCTTCAGACCTCTGAGCTCGTCAATCTTTCCTTCAAGTGCAGCCTCTGTAAGCACCCTGGTGGTCTCCTGGAAGCTTGCTGCAGAAATCCAGCTATAGGTGCTAAGTGATGCCTTTGTTATTCCAAGGAGCATGGGCTTACCCTTTGCAGGTTTACCGCCTTCTGCCCTGATCCTCTCGTTTTCCTCGAGAAAGACCATCCTGTCAACCTGCTCACCAACAAGGAATGTCGTGTCGCCAGGGTCTTCAATCTTGATCTTCCTCATCATCTGCCTGACTATAATCTCTATGTGCTTGTCATTAATACTAACACCCTGAAGCCTGTAAACCTTCTGAACCTCATCAACTAAGTATCTCTGAAGTTCCTTTGGCCCCAGAATGTCAAGAATACTGTGGGGGTTAACAGCACCATCCATTAGTGATTCACCAGCCTTAACCCAGTCACCTTCATTAACGGTTACATGCTTACCCTTTGGCACTGTGTATTCCTTGACCGTATCACCTGCTCTAACCACAATCACCCTCTGTCCCTTAGGAGCTGTCTTGAGCTCCACCACACCGTCAATCTCACTGACAATGGCATGCTCTTTAGGCTTTCTTGCCTCAAAGAGCTCAGCAACCCTTGGAAGACCACCTGTGATGTCCTTTGTCTTTGTGGTCTCACGGGGTATCTTTGCAAGTATATCACCTGGCTCTACAATGTCGCCCTTATCAACCAGTATATGGGCACCAGAGGGAAGCAGGTAACGGGCTGGTTTCTTTGTGCCAGGTATCTTCTTAGTAGCCTTACCATGTTCATCTTTTATAGAAATTCGGGGCCTCTTGTCAGCAGGATAATCAATGATAACCTTCTGGCTGAGACCTGTAACCTCATCAACCACCTCTTTCACTGTGACACCCTCTATGATGTCACCAAGTGCAACTCGACCGCCTATCTCAGACAGGATTGGCACAGAATAAGGATCCCACTCAACAAGTTTCTGGCCTATTTTTACGGTATCTCCATCATTAACCAGTAGCCTTGCACCATAAACCAGGTTGTACTTTTCCTTTTCCCTGCCCTTACTGTCAACAATAGACAGACGGGCATTTCTGTTGAGAACAACCAGTACACCTTCACGGTTTCTTACTGCATTAAGGTCTGTAAACTTCACCTTACCCGAATTCTTGGCCTCAATAACCGCCTGCTCAACCACCTTTGTAGCAGTACCACCTATGTGGAATGTTCTCATTGTAAGCTGAGTGCCAGGCTCACCTATTGACTGAGCAGCAATGATACCCACAGCCTCGCCTATCTCGATGTCCTCGCCTCTTGCCAGGTCCCTACCATAGCACTTTGCACATACTCCAAACTTGGTATTACAGGTAAGAACCGATCTTATCTTGAGTCTATCAATACCAGCATCCAGAATCTTTTCAACTGCCTCCTCATCAATCTCATCGTTTCTTTTGACGATTATCTCGCCAGTTAGCGGGTCTTTTATGTCTTCAGCAGCGTTTCTACCAAGTATTCTCTCCTCAAGGGGCTGGATTATCTCACCACCCTCGATAAGGGCAGTAACGGTTATGCCATCGGTGCTTCCACAGTCATGCTCAGTGATAATAACATCCTGAGCAACATCCACAAGTCTCCTTGTAAGATAACCCGCATTTGCCGTTTTAAGTGCTGTATCTGCAAGACCCTTACGGGCACCATGAGTTGATATAAAGTACTGCAGAGGGCTGAGCCCCTCACGGAAGTTTGCGGTAATAGGGGTCTCGATAATCTCACCTGATGGTTTTGCCATCAGTCCCCTCATACCTGCAAGCTGTCTGATCTGGGCAGCAGAGCCTCTTGCGCCTGAGTCTGCCATCATGTAGATACTGTTAAAGGCCCGCCTCTCCTGGAGTTCCTCTTCCGAGAGGTCCTTTCCATCCTCTGCACCCAGTTCCTTCATCATCTCCTCTGCTACCTTCTCGGTCACATTTGCCCAGATGTCGATAACCTTGTTGTAACGCTCACCCTGCGTAATTAATCCATTTGAGTACTGTTTGTAAACCTCCAGAACCTGCTGCTCTGCCTCTTTAATAAGCTGCTCCTTCTTTGAAGGGATATGCATGTCCTTCATACAGATGGAGATGCCCGAACGGGTTGCCATCTGAAAACCAAGCCTTTCAATGTTGTCAAGAAACAGCACTGCCTCTCGACGGCCAAGTTTTTTATAACAATAATCTATGAGATTCTGTATTTCCTTTTTAGTCAATACCTTATTAACAAAGTCAAAGGGTATACCCTGTGGTAGAATCTCACTGAATATCACCCTGCCAACCGTGGTTTCAACCCTCTTACCATCAATCCTTACGGTTATCCTTGCATGTTCATGCACCACCCCGGCATCATAGGCTGCTCGCACCTCCTCAGGGTCTGAAAAAACCATACCCTCACCTTTAGCACCTTTTCTTTCCTTGGTCATGTAATAAATCCCAAGAACCATATCTTGTGTAGGATACACAATGGGTCTTCCATTAGCAGGAGAAAGCAGATTGTTCACACTCATCATCAGCACCCTTGCCTCAATCTGAGCCTCTATTGAAAGAGGCACATGAACTGCCATCTGGTCACCATCAAAGTCTGCATTGTAGGCTGTACAGACGAGGGGATGTAACTTTATAGCCTTACCTTCTACAAGTACAGGGTCAAAGGCCTGGATACCAAGACGGTGAAGGGTTGGTGCCCTGTTCAGAAGCACAGGATGTTCCTTGATAACCTCTTCAAGGGCATCCCAGACCTCGGGGGTCTCAAGCTCAACCAGTTTTTTTGCCTGTTTTATGGTAGTGGCATAGCCCTTCTCTTCAAGTTTATTAAACACAAAGGGTTTAAAGAGCTCCAGAGCCATTACCTTTGGAAGCCCACACTGATGAAGCTTCAGCTCTGGTCCAACCACAATAACAGAACGGCCTGAGTAATCAACCCTCTTACCAAGCAGGTTCTGACGGAAACGGCCCTGCTTGCCCTTTATCATGTCGCTGAGGGACTTAAGGGGTCTCTTGGTTGATGCCCTCATTGCCTTTGTGCGTTTGGAGTTGTCAAAAAGGGCATCCACTGCCTCCTGAAGCATCCTTTTTTCATTACGGATTATTACGCTTGGTGCCTTGAGGTCAATAAGTCTTTTAAGCCTGTTGTTACGATTTATAACCCTTCTGTAGAGGTCATTCAGGTCTGAGGTAGCAAACCTTCCGCCATCAAGATGCACCAGTGGTCTCAGTTCAGGTGGAAGCACAGGGATAACATCCATTATCATCCACTCGGGCTTGTTTCCTGACTTTCTGAATGCCTCTACAATCTTCAGCCTCTTTGTGAACTTCCTCTTCTGCCCTATAGAGCCGGTCTCCTGTATCTTTGCCTTGAGGTCTGCACTTAAGGCGTCAAGGTCGACCTTCTTAAGAAGCTCCCTTATTGCCTCAGCACCCATTCCAGCCTTGAAGGCGTTTCCATATTCGGCGGTGTATTTCTTGAACTCCTCCTCACTGAGCAACTGCTTTTCCTTAAGTGGGGTGTCGCCAGGGTCTATAACCACATAGCTTTCAAAGTATAAAACCTTCTCTAACTGACGCATGGTCATATCAAGGAGTGTCCCTATTCTGCTTGGCACACCTCTGAGAAACCAGATATGTGCCACAGGTGAGACAAGCTCTATATGCCCGAGCCTCTCACGCCTGACCCTTGAATGAGTGACCTCAACACCGCATTTGTCACAGACCACTCCACGGTGTTTCATCCTCTTGTACTTTCCACAGAGGCACTCCCAGTCCTTTATCGGGCCAAAAATCTTGGCGCAAAACAGACCATCTCTTTCGGGCTTGAAGGTCCTGTAGTTAATGGTTTCAGGCTTCTTTACCTCACCGTAAGACCATTCCCTGATCTTCTCAGGCGAGGCAAGTTTGATACGGATTGCATCAAATTCTTTAGGGTTTTTTGGTTTCTGATACATTGCATAAATGTTATCCAGCAATTTTTATTCCCCCTTTTTCTTTTTCTCTAAGAGCTCCACATCCAGACATAGACTCTGGAGCTCTTTGATTAAAACATTAAATGACTCTGGCACGCCTGAATCAAGTGAGGCATCACCCTTTACAATAGCCTCGTAGATTGCACCTCTGCCCTTTATATCATCACTCTTTACTGTAAGGAATTCCTGAAGTGAATAGGCTGCACCATAGGCCTCAAGTGCCCAGACCTCCATCTCACCCAGCCTCTGACCACCAAACTGTGCCTTACCACCAAGGGGCTGCTGGGTAACCAGTGAGTATGGGCCAATAGACCTTGCGTGCACCTTATCATCCACAAGGTGATGGAGTTTTAGCATGTACATAACACCCACTGTAACAGGCCTCTCAAAGGGCTCACCTGTCCTTCCATCGTAAAGCATGGTCTGACCATCCTCAGGCAGTCCTGCCTTCTTAAGAAGCGCCCTTATCTCCTTTTCCGATGCACCTTCAAACACAGGACAGGCCACATGAATACCCAGTGCCCTTGCTGCCCAGCCAAGATGGGTCTCCATTATCTGCCCAACATTCATACGGGATGGAACACCAAGGGGATTAAGAACGATGTCAACAGGTGTTCCATCTTGCAGAAAAGGCATGTCTTCCTCTGGAAGCACCATTGCAACGACACCCTTGTTACCGTGACGGCCTGCCATCTTGTCACCAATCTGTATCTTCCTCTTTGTGGCTATGTAAACCTTTATTACCTTATTCACTCCAGGTGGGAGTTCATCACCCTTTTTCATCCTGTCAAGACGCTCATCGTATAGCTTTTTAAGCCTCTTTTCTTCCTCCTTTATCTCCTTGAGTATCCTTTCGATCTCCTCCTGCTTTTGAGAATCCTTCAGCTTTATCCTGTTAAGATACTGCTCTTTAATACTGCCAAGAACCTTCTGAGTAACCTTCTGTCCCTTCTTAAGAACCGGATCCTTGATGCGTGGAATCTTCACATCCTCGGCCACCACCCTGCCAAGAAGAAGGCTCTTTATCTTTCCATAACCCTCTTCCTTTGCAACCCTTATCTTCTCATCCAGGTCACGCTTGAGGTTTGCAAGTTCCTCTTCCTCAAGTGCCTTATGACGGGCATCCTTTTTTACTCCCTTACGGGCAAAGATCTTTACATCAACCACAGTGCCCACAACCCCTGGAGGCACCCTTAAAGAGGTGTCCTTTACATCCTCTGCCTTTTCACCAAAGATTGCCCTCAAAAGCTTCTCCTCTGGTGTGAGCTGGGTCTCTCCCTTTGGGGTAATCTTTCCAACCAGTATATCACCGGGCTCAACCTCTGCACCAATACGAATAATACCGCTTTCGTCAAGGTCTTTAAGGGCATCCTCACCAACATTGGGGATGTCTCTGGTTATCTCTTCTGGGCCAAGCTTTGTCTCTCGTGCCTCAACCTCAAACTCCTCGATGTGTATTGATGTGTAAACATCATCCTTGACTAACCGTTCACTTATCAGTATGGCATCCTCAAAGTTGTATCCACCCCAGGGCATGAATGCAACCAGCACATTCTTACCCAGTGCAAGCTCTCCCATATCTGTGCAGGCACCATCGGCAAGGATGTCACCCTTTTCCACCTTCTGGCCTGGTTTAACAATGGGTTTCTGGTTAAAACAGGTGCCCTGGTTTGACCTTATAAACTTCTCAAGGTTGTAGATATCAACGCCACCGCCATTTTCCGTTACCCTTACCACTATCCTCTTGGAGTCAACGCTTTCAACAACTCCTGCCCTTTTTGCAACTGTCAATACTCCAGAGTCTCTTGCTGCCACCCTCTCCATAAGGGTGCCCACCACTGGTGCCTCTGGCACAAGAAGTGGCACTGCCTGACGCTGCATGTTGGAACCCATAAGTGCCCTGTTTGCGTCGTCGTTTTCAAGAAAGGGAATCAGACTTGCCGAGACACCCACGATCTGCTTTGACGATACATCCATGTACTGCACCTCTTCAGGGGGAACCATCTTGAAGTCTCCTGCCTGCCTTGCAGGAACGGCATCACCAAGAAGCTTCCCATTCTTGTCCACAGGGGCTGTTGCCTCGGCTATTACATACTTTTCACCATCAATTGCAGTGAGATACTCTATCTCATCCGTCACCCTGCCGTTTTTTACCTTTCTGTAGGGCACCTCTATAAAGCCAAACTCGTTTACCCTTGCATAGGTTGCCAGAGAGGTTATCAGACCAATGTTCGGACCCTCTGGGGTCTCAATCGGGCATATCCTTCCGTAATGGGTTGGATGAACATCCCTGACCTCAAAGCCTGCCCTTTCACGGGTAAGTCCGCCAGGGCCAAGGGCGCTTATTCTTCTTTTATGGGTAATTTCAGATAGTGGATTGGTCTGGTCCATGAACTGGCTGAGCTGACTGGAGCCAAAAAACTCCTTTACAGCAGCCATCACTGGCTTTGCATTTATGATGTCGTGGGGCATTATCTCCTCTTCGTCGGTCTTAAGGGTCATTCTCTCCTTTATCGCCCTCTCCATCCTCATAAGTCCGATGCGAAACTGGTTTTCCAGCAGCTCACCAACGCCACGGACACGCCTGTTACCAAGATGGTCAATATCGTCAACCTCACCACGGCCGGTTCTTAGTTCGAAAAGATAGCGGGCTATCTCGATGATGTCCCTGTCCGTAAGCACTGTAACCTCAAGTGGGATATCAAGCCCCAGCTTCTTGTTGATCTTCAGACGGCCAACAGGTGAAAGGTCGTATCTCTTGGGGTCGAAGAATAAACCGTTGAAAAGCTCCTCAGCAGCCTCAATGGTGGAAGGCTCTCCTGGGCGGAGCTTCTTGTAAATCTCTATAAGGGCATCCTCTCTGCTCTTTACACCATCGGTCATGATGGTTTCACGAAGTGAGGGGAGATAGCGGACATTGTCAATAAAGAGGAGCTCCAGGGTATCTATACCAGCCTCTATAATCTGGTTCAGATTATCCTCGGTTATCTCATTGTTACTATCAACAATTACTTCACCTGTTTCAGGGTCTATAATGTCTTTAAGCGTTACCCTGCCGATTAACTCCTCACGGGTGAGAGGAATCTCCTCTATACCTGCATTTCTTAATCTCCTGATGGAGACCTTTGAGATTTTTCCACCTTCTCTGACAAGGACATCGCCAGTTTTTGGGTCACGCACCTCCACACTTGAACGCGTGCCTGCAAGAAAATCAGAAACAGGTCTGACAAACTCATTTGGTCCCTTTATGGTAACTGTCTCAATTGGATAAAAGGTCTTCAGCAGTTCTTCGTTGGTATATCCAAGAGCCTTTAACACAATGGTGGCAGGAATCTTTTTACGCCTGTCTATCTTTACATAAAGGTGGTCCTTTGTATCAAACTCGTAGTCAAGCCAGGAACCCCTGAGAGGGATTACCCTTGCAGTATAAAGGGGTCTTCCACTTACATGGGTCTTTGTCTTGTCGGGGCTGAAAGAAACACCTGGAGAACGGTGAATCTGACTGACTATTACCCTTTCGGTTCCATTTATGATGAATGTCCCGGTCTCTGTCATAAGTGGGAGTTCACCCATATAGACTTCCTGCTCGCGGGACTCCTTCAGTTTCTTAGTTCCGTCTTCCTGCATCTCATACAGGTCTAATCTCACCTTTATCTTAAGGGGAGCACCATAGGTAATACCCTTGTCAATACACTCCCTCGGGGTAAACTTTGGTTCACCAATAGAGTACTCTAACAGCTCGATAGTTGATGTCTCGTTGTAGTCAGATATGGGAAAAACATTGTTAAATGCTGCCTGCAGCCCGATGTTCTTTCTCTTCTCAGGAGGGACATCCTTTTGAAGAAAACGCTCATAGGACTTCTTCTGAAACTCAAGCAGGTAAGGCACATCAATTAAAGGTTTAACCTTTCCAAAGTCCAATCTTTCTCTTAAAACCCTTGCCATGGCTCTCCTTTCAAACCTCAGAATTGGGTTTTCTAAAAAAACCGTTAAAGGCAGACAATGGATAAAGCCTATCCGCTGTCTGCCCTTTTACACATCTTTTGATATCTACTTGATTTCTACAGTTGCTCCCTGCTCTTCCAGCTTTGCCTTGATTGACTCAGCCTCATCCTTTGATACACCTTCCTTGACAGGCTTTGGTGCACCATCAACTAATTCTTTTGCCTCCTTGAGGCCAAGACCTGTAATCTCTCTTACTGCCTTGATTACCTGAATCTTCTTATCACCAACGGCTGAAAGAATCACATCAAAGCTTGTCTTCTCCTCTGCAGCAGCCTCTGCACCTGCTCCTGCAGCAGCAACAGGGCCAGCAGCTACTGCCACTGGTGCAGCAGCCTCTACACCATAACGCTCCTCAAACTCCTTGATAAACTCACTCATCTCAAGAATTGTCATCTTGTCAAAAAACTCAAAGACCTGCTCCTTGGTTATCTCTGACATAATACATATCCTCCTTAAAATTTTATTTTATTGGTCCTTTTTTTCTTTTAATGCATTAAGTGCATAGCCAAGCTTCCTGATGGTAGCCTGAAGTGCTGAAGCCATCTTCTGTGCAGGTGCTTTCATTGCCCCGGCAAGCATGGCAAGCTGCACCTCTCTTGAAGGCAATTTGGATACGGCCTTGAGTCCGTCAAGGTCAACAAACTTGCCCTCAATAACACCGCAGCGAATCTCAAACTCTTCCTTCTCCTTCTTATAATCGAGCACCTTCTTTGCAACGAGCACAGGGTCGTCATAACCGATTGCCAGACCTACAGGACCAATAAATTCATCCCGGACAACTTCCATAGGTGTGCCTTCAGAGGCTATCCTGGCAAGGGTATTCTTCACCACCTTGTACTCAACTTCAGCCTCTTTCAGCATGCGCCGCATCTGCATCATCTCAGCCACAGTAAGGCCCTTGTAGTTTGTGAACACAACACCCTTTGCCTTCGTAAACTTCTCGCGCAGTGCTTCGATTTCCTGGGCTTTTTCTTTGCGGGTCTTCAGTTTCTACCTCCTTTCCCAGAGACAGGCTCAACCAACCGTCCGGTCTCGGTAGGCTGGAACATCTGCTGTTCCATTTAAAATACCTACTGTCTCTGACCGAATTAATACCAGGTAAGACCTGGCTGATGAAAAAAACAAATTCTAAATTCTAATATCTAAATCCTAAACAAATTATAAATTTCAATTAACCAATAACTAATAACCAATATACCAATCACAAAACTTCGTTTAGAATTTAGTGCTTAGTATTTAGTATTTAAATCAATCAGGCTGCCTTTTTCTTGACGATGCTGTTGAGGTCCACTCTGATACCAGGGCCCATTGTGGAGGAAAGTGTAATTCTCTTTATGTATTTGCCCTTTGATGCAGTAGGTTTTGCCTTTAGCACCGCATCTACAGCAGTCATAATGTTTTCTATCAGCTGCTCCTTTGAAAAGGAGACCTTGCCAACGGGCATATGAACTATTCCACCCTTTTCCACCCTGAATTCCACCTTACCAGCCTTTATCTCCTTTACTGCCTTTGCCACATCAAAGGTAACAGTGCCAAGCTTTGGGTTTGGCATCAGTCCCCTTGGACCAAGGATTCGGCCAAGTTTACCCACTATGCTCATCACATCAGGAGTGGCTACTGCCTTGTCAAAATCAAGCCAGCCCTTCTGAATCTTCTCAGCAAGATCCTCAGCGCCTACATAATCAGCACCTGCCTCCAGTGCCTCCTTTTCCTTCTCACCTTTGGCAAAAACCAGAACCTTAACAGACTTACCCGTTCCATGTGGAAGGACAACAGTGCCTCTTACCATCTGGTCAGACTTCCTTGGGTCAACACCAAGGTTTATGGCAAGATCAACGGTTTCATCAAACTTTGCAAAGGCAAGCTCCTTGACAAGCTCTACTGCCTCTTCAAGGGAATACTCCCTTTCCCTTTCAACCTTCTTCTTTGCCTCTATGATCTTTTTACCCATTATTACCTTCAACCTCCTTGAAAAATTTACTCCACAACCTCAACACCCATGCTTCTGGCTGTTCCCATTATTATCCTTACTGCCTCATCAAGGCTGTATGCATTCAGGTCAACTAACTTGGTCTGTGCAATCTCTTTAACCTGATCCATGGTAATCTTACCCACCATGTCCTTTCCAGGATTAGAGGAACCCTTCAGCACATTTGCTGCCTTTTTTATAAGCTCAGAAGCAGGAGGGGTCTTTGTGATAAATGAAAAAGACCTGTCTGAGTAAACAGTAAGCACCACCGGTATTATGGTGTCACCCATAGATTCGGTCTTGGCATTAAACTGCTTGCAGAAATCCATTATGTTAATACCATGCGGACCAAGCGCTGGACCAACGGGTGGTGCTGGTGATGCTTTACCAGCAGGTATCTGGAGTCTCACCTCTGCAATAACTTCCTTGGCCATCTCTTCCTCCTATCTTTATTGAGGCTTTCTCAAGCCTCTAAAATCCCATATTTTTAGAATTGCCCTTTATGTCTTCTCAACCTGATAAAAGTTCAGCTCAACCGGAGTCTGTCTTCCAAAGATGCTGACCATCACCTTGAGACGCCCATGGTCAAGGTCAACCTCATCCACAACCCCGTTGAAGTTCGTAAAGGGCCCATCCGTAATCCTGACCACCTCACCTTGCTGAAACTGTGCCTTTGGCGGCTGCTGTGGTGCCTTCTCAATCTGCTGAATGATTACCTCTATCTCCTCCTCAGGAAGAGGCACTGGATTGGCACCACCAACAAAACCTGTAACCTTTGGCACGCTACGGACAAGGTGCCAGGTCTCATCATTAAGCTCCATCTCTACGATAATATAACCAGGATAAAACTTCTTATTGGTTTCCCGTTTCTTCCCACCTCTTAGCTCGATTACCTTCTCAGTGGGTATCAGGATCCTGCCAATCTTTTCTTCAAGTCCCTTCTTTCTTACTCTTTCCTCAATAGATGTCTTAACCTTCTCTTCAAAGCCAGAATATGTGTGCACTACATACCAGTTCTTCGACATAGCACCTACCTTATAATGTATTTCACAAACCTTGTAAGCACAAAATCCACAAATCCAAGGAATACGGCTACAATAAGCGTCGAGACTATGACAACCCAGGTTGAACCAATCAACTCTTCCCTGTTAGGGAATACCACCTTCTTTAGCTCTACCCTTACTTCTCTGAAAAAATTCTTTATCCGCTCAAACATTATCCCCGCTCCTTATACAGAACACTCTTTTAAAACAAAAAATGGCAGGCCAGGCAGGTCTCGAACCCACAACCCCCGGATTTGGAGTCCGGTGCTCTACCAATTGAGCTACTGGCCTGTCTGAAAACAACAAATCTATGCCTTTGTCTCCTTGTGAACTGTATGTCGCCTGCAATGACGACAGTATTTCTTTAGCTCCAGCTTATCTGGTGTATTTCTTTTGTTCTTCATTGTGGAGTAGTTCTTATTCTTACACTCCGTGCACTGTAGTAGTATGATCATCCTCATTGTCTATTCACCTTCTTTACTCAAGTATTTTAGTAACCACACCTGCTCCTACCGTGCGGCCACCTT
>CAZEYP010000041.1:0-23194 GCA_964515925.1 uncultured Nitrospirota bacterium | reverse complement strand
CAATAAACGCAATGAACACAAAGAACTCAAAAAACGCTATCAACGCAATTAACGCAATCAACTCAATGAACGCAAAGAACGCGATGAACGCAACTAACACAACATCTGCTTAAATGTGCAAATTTTCCCCACCATAGTGTGGAAGAATTCTACAAAAAGAAAGCCCTTTTTATAGGTGCTCCTTGAAAACAGTGCAGTTTTTATCTGGCATTCAAATTGCAATTTTATTAAATGCAAAACATTTTAAGGGGAGGAGTTTATGACACATAGGGAAACTGTACTAAAGGCATTTGAAGGGGGTAAGCAAGAAAGGGTTCCTGTAACACTTTTTGGTGGGGGGATGTGGAGCATAAAGAGCTGGGGAAGCTCTTTTAAGGAACTGGCAACTGATGCAGAACGAATGACCCAGATGCTGGTGGATATGAGTGAGAAACTCCAGTGCGATATTGTTTACGCTGGTTCTGGATATAACAACTTCCATGCCTCAGCACTTGGAGGAAGAATAAAATTTCGGAAGATAGGTGCACCAGACCTTGAAGAGCCCCTTGTCAGTTCAGAGGAAGACCTTGCAAAACTGAATATTGGAGATATAGACAAAGACGAAACAATTCAAACAGTAAAAGAGGCACTTCGCAGGACAAAGGCAAAAATTGGAGATAGATATGTGGTAACCATGACAGCCTGGGGGCCCTTTACGCTCGGGGCAAGATTGGTAGGTGAAGAGGATATGATGAAGGCAACTTTCAAAAAGCCTGCCTTTGTTGAGAGGGTCATCGATTTTGCCACAGACCTTCTTATACATTTATATTCCGATATCGTGGAGGATGGCACTATTGAGGTAATAAGTCTTGCTGACCCAACTGCCTCGGGTGACCTGATATCAAAGAGACAGTTTAAGCAGTTTGCTGTGCCTGCGCTTAAGAAGTTTACTGACTGGGCCAGGTCTAAGGGAGTGTATACACTTCTACATATCTGTGGTAATACGACAGACAGACTTGAGCTCTTTCCTGAAACAGGGGCAAGCTGCATAAGCCTTGACCACAAGACAGATATTGTCAAGGCAAAGGAGATTCTTCATGGTAAGATGTGTTTTGCCGGAAATGTTGACCCTGTCGCAGTAATGCTTCAGGGCAGTGTTGAGGATGTTGAGAAGACCTGTAAGGAAATAATTGAAGCTGCAGGCACAGATGGTGGTTTTGTTCTGATGCCGGGTTGTGACATCCCACCAGATGTGCCCTATGAGAACATCCAGAAGTTCATTCAGGTAGCACATGAGTATAAATTCTAAGCACGAATATCTACATTCTAAATAAAAACATAGAGCGGAAGTGCGGAAGGGAAAAGACATGGAACAGGGAGTAGGGTGTATAGAAACTACACCCTACACCCTATTTTATGGGGGAGGTGATAAAGTCAGCAGTCAGCAAGTTATGGGGAGGAAAGGATGGGGATTTTAGAGAGTTTAAAAAGGTTTCTGGCCATGAGGCCAGACAGCAACGAAAAGGAGGTAGGTATGTCAGAGGAGAAAAAAATGTCACCAGATGAGGCAAACCAGTACATGGAAGAAAAGATGCTCTTTACACCCAGGATGTTCAAGATAATCAACCAGCTTAACCCTGAGGCAGGAAAGACCTTTGCTGATTTTTATAATGCATTCTGGAAAGACGGAGCCCTTTCAAGAAAGGTTAAGGAACTGATTTTTATGGCTGGTGGAGTTGCCTACATGTCGCCAAGATGCATAGTGCATGTTCTGCCAGCAGTAAAAGCAGGCGCCACAGTAGAAGAGGTCTTCGAGGCTGCAGCAATTGGTTGTCTTTTAGCAGGTTTTGTTCCAAATGGTCCTGGTATCCCTTATGCCTTTGAGTATGCAGTTAAATGTGTTGAGCTTGCACAGAAGATACAAAAAGGCGAGGAATGGGAGTATCTACCGCCACCGAAATTCGACCACGGTATTTATTAATAATAACCAGGGTGGTATGGCTAAAAAGCCATACCACCTGTAAAAAATAAAAAACAGAAAATCAAGGAGATGGTATGTTTAGATTTTCAACTACACAGAGGGTTTGTAAGATAGGTGATATAAAAATAGGTGGACAGCCAGGTGAGAATCCACCATTTCTTATAGCTTCTATGTTTCATAATAAAGACAGGATTCTTATTGATCGCAAATCAGCAAAGTTTGATGAAAAAAGGGCTGTAGAGCTTATAAAGACACAGGAAGAGCTCAGTAAAAAAACAGGAATACCAGCAATGGTTGCCATGGTTGCAAACACACCCGAGGAGGCTCGGGTATATATAGATTTTTATCTTGAAACCACAGATATGCCCTTTGGCATTGATATGTGGGTTGCAGAAAAAAGGGCAAAGGCAACAGAGTATGTTGCTGAGATAGGTGCCCAGGACAGATTTCTATACAACAGTATTACTCCCTGGGATAAGGATATAAAGGGACAGGTTCAAAGACTTAAGGACCTTGGTATAAGGCATGTTGTTGTTCAGGCCTTTGATGACAAGGACCAGAGCCCTGCTGGAAGGCTGAAATCTCTTGAAAGTATCCTTGAGCAGGGTGCCGATAGTTTTGAGACCATACTGGTTGATACTTCGGTGATGAATCTGCCAGCCACATCCTTCTCTCTTGTGGCAAACAGAATAATCAAGGAAAAACTGGGGCTACCCTGTGGTGGTGCCTACTCAAACGGTACACATATGTGGAAACAGGCCAAACAAGAATGGGGTCTTGATGGATTCAGGGCAATGGATGCAGTGGCTCAGGGAATGTCTACAGCACTGTGGAGTGATTTTAATTTCTATGGCCCTATTGTTACTGCTAACAGGATATTTCCTGCTGTGGCAACAGCACACATACTGCTAAGCACGCTCGTTTATGATGAAACCGGTGAACTATACGAAAATCCAGAGCTTCCAATAAACAGGTATTTTAGTGATTTTGTACAGAAGGTGAAAGAAGGAGGAGCAAGGAGATAAAAAAGCAGGGAGTAGGTACTACACACTACACGCTACGCCTACACCCTGTAGTAATAAGAAAGGAGAAAGGTATATGGCAGTAAGTGTTACAAATGCAAAAGAACGAATTACAAGGCTTTTCAATGGAGAGGAAGTGGACAGACCACCATGTTTCAGCGGGATGGGCAATGTTACCACAGAAGGACTAAAAACCCTTGGTTACAAATTTGCAGCAACCCATCTTGATGCAAAACAGATGGCAGATGCGGCAGCCTCCACCTATAAGCTCTTCGGGTTTGAGTGTGCGGTGGTTCCCTTTGACCTCTGTGTTGAGGCAGAGGCACTGGGATGTCAGATTAATGTCTATGCCCATTCAGAGGATATACTGTATCCCACAATTAAGGAAAAGGTCATCCACAATGAAGACGAGATGGATATAACAATCCCCTCAGACCTTCTGTCAAGAGGAAGGATTGGGCTCGTTCAGGAGGCAATAAAACTTCTCAAGGAAGATATAGGTGAGGAGGTGCCTATCGGTACCTATGTGCTTGGTCCCTTTACCCTTGCAGGACAGATAATGGAGCTTAATGACCTTTTAAAACTCTCATTTAAGAAGCCTGATAAGGTAGGGGCATTGCTTGAGAAACTGGCTGATGTGATTATTGAAGTTGCAAGGAGTTATGAGGAGGTTGGAGTTGACTATATTACAGTAAGAGAAATGGGAGCAACAAGTGATGTTTTAAGTCCCAGGGTTTTCAAAAACCTTATTCTGCCTTATCTTAAAAGGATATTTGATAAGTTAGAGGGTAATACAGTGCTTCATATATGTGGTAAGACTAACGACATTGCACCCTTCATGATGGAGTCAGGGGCAAGGGCTATAAGCGTTGACCAGAAAAACGATGTAACTGAAACAAGGAAAAAGCTTGGTGCAGATGCCCTGATATTCGGTAATTATGACCCCTATAATGTCCTTGTGGCAGGCGATGAAGATAAGGTAAGAAGCACTATTAGAGAATGCATCGAAAACGGTGTCAGTGCTGTCTGGCCCGGGTGTGATATATGGCCAACAGTACCAGCAGAAAATATGAAGGCAATGATGGATGAAATTAACAGGAGGTGAAATGGATGATTAGCGAGGAAAAAAAGAAGGAAATACTGGAAAGGCTTAAGAACGGGGTGATCCAGTACGATGAGGATGCTGTAAAGGAGGCAGCTCAGGAGGCAATAGACCTGGGCATGGATGCAAACGAGGCAATCTTCGATGGTCTGGTTTCAGGCATGGAAGAGGTTGGAAGGCTCTTTGAGGAGCAGGAGTACTTTGTGCCCGAACTCCTTATGTGCGCCGATGCGCTTTATGCAGGCCTTGATATCCTGAAGCCCCATGTGAAGAAGATGGACCTTGGTGTGAAGGGCTCGGTTGTTATAGGAACTGTTGAAGGCGATGTTCATGATATCGGGAAGAACATAGTGAAGATGATGTTTGATGTTGCTGGTTTCGAAGTATACGACCTCGGTCGTGATGTGCCTCTTGATAAGTTTGTTGAGGAGCAATTAAAGACCGAGTCAGACCTGGTCTGTCTATCGGCAATGATGACAACCACCATGGTGGGGATGCAGAAGGTGATAGACAAGTTAAGAGAGAAGAATCCGAATGTTAAGATTATGATAGGCGGAGCTCCTGTATCAAAGGATATTGCAGAAAAGTGGGGTGCTGACGGCTATGCAGCAGATGCAAACAATGCCCTTAAAGAGGCTATCAACATGATCAGCTCATTGAAGAAGATGAGAGAGGAGGCTGAGAGCAATAAAGCTAAAAGCTGAAGAACTGAAGGGACTGCTTATTGAAGAAGGGGCAACCCTTGTTGGTATAGGTGATGTTACAAGAGCGCTTACCGAGGAGATAAAACATCTTACAACTGGTATATCCATTGCTGTTAACAGAAATTTAAATGACCAGACCGTGAGTATGCTTGAACAACTTCAGAGTATTGCTGTAATGTGGCTTAAGAACAAAGGCTACAGGTATCTTTCGATACCACCTGACTCGGACAGGCAGAATGGTAAGTTTGTATCAAAACTTTATGGTCTGTTCTGTCACAAAACAGCCGCCACCTGTGCAGGGCTTGGATGGATCGGAAAGAACGGACTTGTTATAAATGAGACCTATGGCTCAAAACTTTCCTGGGCCACTGTACTGACAGACGCCCCTCTTGCTACCGACCCTCCTATCAGGGAGTCTCGTTGTGGTAAGTGTGACTTATGTGTAAGGTATTGTCCGTCAGGTGCTATCAAGGGGCATAACTGGACAGTGGAGTCGCCATTCATAGAGATTGTCTGTTATGAACATTGCCGTAGTCTGAAAAAAGACATAAGAGAGTTCAAGGAAAAACCCAATTGTGGTTTATGTGTAACAATATGTCCTTATTCGAGAAAGGGCGTAAAAAAAACAGGAGATGAAAGGCTCTTATACAGCGTTATAGCTTAAATAGGCATTTTTGCAGGTTCCGGCTGACCCCCCTCCTTGCCCCCACCCTGCCGGAGCCTGCCTTTCAAAACCCCAGCACTACAGGCGGTATCAGTTTATATAAAAAGGAGGTTATTGGATTATGAAAAAATACAAGGTTATCTTTCAACCCTCGGGCAGAAGGGGAGATGTAGAGGAAGGAAAAACCCTTCTTGAGGCTGCACAGCAACTTGGCGTGGACATCGAGGCAGTATGTGGTGGCAAAAAGGTGTGTGGAAAATGCAAGGTGAGGATTGAGGAAGGTTTTTTTGAAAAAGATGGCATAGAGTCAGGGATGAACCATCTTTCACCTTTTACAGAAGATGAGGAAAAGCACATTAAACCGGAAGATGGTCCCGGGATGAGGCTTGCATGCGCTGCTGAGATAAGGGGTGATGTTAAGGTTTTCGTTCCCGAGAAGTCTCGGGCAGGAAAACAGATTGTCAGGAAGGCAGCTAAAGAGTTAAGCATAAAACTTGACCCTGCAGTGAAAAAATACAATGTGCAACTGCCAGAACCATCTCTTCATGACCTTACCGAAGGTGATATGGAAAGGGTTCTTGAGTTTCTGAAAAAGGAGTATGGATTGTCAGGGCTTTCATTTGACTACTTTGCCCTCTGTGACCTTCAGGAGGTGTTAAGAAAGGGTGAATGGCGAATTACTGTTTCAGTCTGGATGGACAGGGAGATAATAAAGATAGAGCCTGGTTTTGTTGAACCTTCCTATGGTCTTGCTGTGGATGTCGGCACTACCACAGTGGTTGGATACCTTTGCGACCTTAACACTGGTAAGGTGATAAATACCGAATCAATGATGAATCCCCAGGTTCCCTATGGTGAGGATGTGATGTCCCGTATCACCTATGCAATGACCAATCCTGAGGGCCTTGAGAAGATGCAGAAAGCCATTATAGAAGGTCTTAATGAGATAATAGAGAAGGTAAGTGCTGACCTCAGAGTAAATGGTTCTAATGGTGGCTCTGCAATTGTAGACATGACAATAGTTTTCAATACAGCGATGCACCATATATTTCTTGGATTTAATCCTGAGTACATAGGCCGTTCTCCTTTTATACCGGCACTTCAGCATTCCGTAAATGTAAAGGCAAGAGACCTTGGTCTGCAGATAAACAGGGGCTCCTATGTGCATGTTCTTCCTATAGAGGCAGGGTTTGTTGGTGCTGATAATGTTGGAGTGCTTATAGCAGAAGAGCCCTACAATCAGGACGAGATGGTACTGATCATAGATATTGGGACAAACGGTGAACTTTTGCTTGGAAACCGTAACAGGATATGTTCAACCTCCTGTGCTACAGGGCCTGCCTTTGAGGGGGCCCAGATTAAGTTTGGTATGCGTGCAGCACCAGGCGCAATTGAGAAGGTTGAGATAGACCCTGAGACAAAGGAGCCAAGGTACAAGGTAATAGGGAAAGCCGACTGGCATACCCATCTGCAGGAGGTGAACGCAAAGGGTATTTGTGGCTCTGGCATAATTGATGCCGTGGCAGAGATGTTCAAGGCAGGCATTATAGATAAATCAGGCAGGTTTAACATGGAGCTTGACACACCAAGGGTAAGGAAGGGCTCAGACGGAAAGCCAGAGTATGTAATTGCCTGGGCTGACGAGACCTCTATTGGCACGGATATCACCATAACACAGGCTGATGTTAGGGCGCTTCAGCTTGCAAAGGGGGCACTGTATGCTGGGGCAAAGCTTATGATGAAAAAGATGGGAGTTGAAAAGTTAGACCGTGTGGTTCTTGCAGGTGCCTTTGGGAGTTACATAGACAAAGAGTCGGCCCTTACGCTTGGCATGTTTCCTGACTGTGACCTTGAGAGAGTCTACGCAGTGGGCAATGCTGCAGGTGATGGTGCCCGTATGGCGCTTCTTAACAGGGCAAAGCGTCAGGAAGCTGATGAGAAGGCAAGGTTTGTAGAATTTATGGAGATTGCGGTAGAACCAGAGTTTGAGAAAGAGTTTATGATGGCAATGCATATACCTCACATGAAGGATAAGTTTCCCAATCTTAAAAAGGTGCTTGAAGAAAAGAAGGTGCCCGTGACTATCAAGGGATAGAAATGACCAGGGTCAAAGTAAATCCAGGTATTTGCGGACTGATGAGTGAAATATCCATTAAGAAGATAGATAAGAACCATTTCAGCGTGGAGGTTAAATCAGACTGTGAGATGGTCGAAAAACTTGGTGAAAAACTGAAGGGGCTTGATATGATGGATGTTTTTAAGACAATAATAGACAACCCGGTGTACCGGGAGGCCTCTGTCTGCCTGCGACATACCTCCTGCCCTGTTCCTGCGGCAATTCTTAAGGCCCTTGAAGTAGAAGCAGGACTTGCACTTGCACGGGATGTACGGATAGAATTTGTAGAAGAAGAAAAGTAATATGATTGAACAGTTATCATCATGAAAACAGCAAAAATATAGAATGACTTTTCAGGAGGTGTGTGTATGGCTGTAATAATGGATGGTAAAAGGCTTTCAGATGAGATAAAAGCAAAGGTTAAGTCCAAGGTAAAAGAATTAAAGGGTTTTGGTATAAATGTGGGGCTTGCCGTACTAAGGGTGGGTGAAAATCCTGCCTCGACCCAGTACTACAGGGCAATACTGAGGGCCTGCAAGAATGTTGGTATTTTAGCCTTTGAATATAACCTGCCCGAAAGCAGTTCTGTAAACGAGATACTGAATGTAGTTAAAGATATCAATCATGATGAAAGAGTTAATGGACTGCTGGTTCTGTTTCCTCTTCCGAAAAACATCAATGCCCGCCGTGTGGTAAATGAGATCATTCCGGAAAAGGACATAGATGGGCTTGGCTCTATATCGGTTGGAAGGCTTGCTGCTGATGAGTCATCTTTCCAGATTTTAAAACACGGCAAATATGACCTTCTGAATGAAGTTCGGTTCATGCCATCAGTGGCGAGTTTTCTTCCCTGTACCCCCTTTGGTGTTATAAGGTTACTTGATTACTATGGCATTGATATAAAGGGAAAGCACGCAGTGGTTATAGGAAAGAGCCTTGCCGTTGGTAAGCCCCTTTCGCTGATGCTTCTCGCAAAGGATGCCACTGTAACTGTTTGTCATAAAAGCACGGTTGACCTTGCCCATTTTACACGGGAGGCTGATATTATCTGCACAGCTACTGGAGTGAGAGGTCTGATCAAAGCAGATATGGTCAAGGAAGGTGCAGTGGTGGTGGATATTGGAATAATTGTGCTTGATGATGGCCGCATTGTGGGAGATGTGGATTTTGAGGAGGTGAAAGAGAAGGCCTCTTATATAACACCTGTTCCAGGAGGGGTTGGGCCGGTGACAATCGCCATGTTGCTTGAAAACACCGTTCGCTCAGCCCAGAGGAATGAGTTTATGAAGACACCCTTTATGTTGGAATAATTAAGACAGGGGGTAGAAAGTAGGGTGTAGGGGGTAGGGGGTAGTAAGTAGTAAGTAGTAAGTAGTAAAAAAGACTACACCCTACACGCTACCCCCTACACCCTGTAATTAAAATGATGATTTTATCAATCCTTACATATATCGTTCTTTTTATCGCATACCTGAGGGGCATACTTTATGTGATAAAGGTCTTTGGCAAAAAACCAAGGAGAGAGATATATCTTGAGGGAATTGATGCAAAAGGCACACTCCTTCTTTCAGTATGTGATGCAGTGCTTTTCAGGAGGCTCTTCAGGGTAAACAGACTCCTCTGGTTTGGGGAGTGGCTGTTTCATATTTCCTTCTTAATGGTTGTTCTTTCTCATCTCAGGTTTATACTTACTTTTTTACCTCGATGGTGGTCTCACATAGTATGCATGGGAAAGTATGCAGGATGGACGATGACCTTAAGCATGGTTTACATACTTGTGGTAAGGGTATCGGTTGACTACAGGCGGTATATATCACCATCCAATTTATTGTTGATAGCCCTCATCTTTTTCACTGGCCTCAGTGGGCTTTTCATGAGATATGTCTTCAGGGTGGATGTGCTGTCTGTTAAGGCTTTCATGCTTCAGCTTTTTGCCCTGTCGTCTGTTGAGTTTCCCCAGTACAGATTACTACTGTTTCATTATCTGATGGCAATGATTATTCTCCTTTACCTTCCCTCACATATACTGACTGCTCCCATTACGATAAAAGAGGCACGCAGAAGACAGAGACAACTTACAGGAAGGCTGCTATGAAAAAAACAGGTTTCACAAACAGACTTTCACGGAAGGAGATAGTGGAGCTGAAGGCCTGCACCCAGTGCCGTGAATGCCTGAGGTACTGTCCTGTGCAGGAGGTAACTGAAGACCTGAGTATATCTCCATCAGAGAAGATAAGGCAGTACAGGGAGTTTATAGAGCAGACTGAAGGACTTAAATCCCTTTTCCTGAAAAAGGAAATACCCGATGAGGTGCTTGAGCACTTTACAAAGGCGGTCTTTGAATGCACCACCTGTGGTGTATGCGGAGAGGTTTGTCCTGTGGGGATTGATACCCAGAGGCTCTGGCCTATATTAAGACGGGAGATGGTTCTCAGGGGACTTGGCCCAATTGGTTCACAGCGTGAGATACCCGGGGCTGTAAAAAAAACAGGAAACCCTTACAACCGTCCTCCATCAGAGCGGTATAAACCCTGGTTCCCTGATGGTGTAGAAATCCCTGAGCAGGCAGAGGTTGCCTATTATGCGGGATGCACAGGTGCCTATCAGGCACAGCCCATGGTCAGGGCTGATGTGGTTGTAATGGATACTATTGGAGAGCCCTTTACCATGCTTGCAGAAGAAGAGGAGGTATGCTGCGGCTTTCCACTTTTTATAACAGGCCAGTTTGATATGCTTGAAGGGCTGGTCAGGAGGCTTGTGGATGCCTACAGAGGCCGTGGTGTGAAGACACTGGTCTGCTCCTGCCCCTGCTGTGTAAACATGATGGTGAAGGATTGGCCACAGTTTTATGGTGAGAAACTTCCTTTCCAGATAGTTCATATTACACAATTTCTGCTTAAAGCTTTAAGGGATGGAAGAGTTGTATTTGAAAAGGAAATCTCTGAACGCCTTATCTACCACGACCCCTGTTATCTTTCAAGGGGGGTTGGAGTGGTTGAGGAGCCAAGAAAACTTCTCAGGGCTATTCCAGGTGTTGAGCTTTTAGAGTTTGACCGACACGGCAGGCTTTCCCGTTGCTGCGGTGCTGGTGGTGCTGCTCGAAAGGTCTTTCATGAAAACGCAGTTGCCATCGCAAGGCTGAGCATTGATGAGGCAGTACAAAAGGGTGCTGACCGACTGGTGTTAAGCTGTCCTGCCTGTTATGAAAAGGTAAACGAGGCAATGAGAGGATATAAAAATCAGATACCAATTGTGGACATAATGGAGCTTATCTCCACAACTATAAAAAGGAGACAGTAATGCCCCACTTCAGAATTAAGTGTAAAAGCTGTGGCACTGTGTTGAAAGACACCTATTGTGCCTTTTGTGAGCATTGTGTCAATGCACTGTTAGTAACCGAATATAATGACATAAAATTCAATGCCGACTGTGGAGACGGGCTCTGGCGTTTCAACTGGTTGCCTGTTCATAACCCCGAGTTTGCCCAGTCAGGTCCTGTTGTTTACCATTCAAAGTCTCTGGGTGGAAGACTTGGTCTGGAAAACCTTTTTATTGCCTTCAATGGCTACTGGCCTGAGCAGGGTGCAGATGTCCAGACCTGTACCTTCAAGGAGTATGAGGCTGCAGTGGCACTTGAGAATGCAAGGGAAAACGGTATGAACGGACTCGTGGTTGCTTCAGCAGGAAACACCGCCCGTGCCTTTGCTCACATATCATCAAAATCAGATTTTCCCATTATAATAGTGGTTCCGAAGATGTGTCTTCGTGAGATGTGGTATCTTGTTGAGTCAATCAGGGTTCCTACAATAGCCCTTTCTGATGGTGATTATGCTGATTCAATCGACCTTGCAAGGAGGATATCATCAATACTTGAGATGCCCTTTGAAGGAGGTGTTAAGAACATTGCAAAGCGTGACGGACTTGGTGTGGTGCTAATGGAGGCAGTGAGGGTTATGGGAAGGCTTCCTGACCATTATGTTCAGGCAGTGGGAAGTGGTACCGGTGCAATAGGGGTATGGGAGATGGCAGAGAGATTTTTGCTTGATGGTCGGTATGGAAAAAGGCTTCCAGAGCTTCATCTTGCCCAGAATCTGCCCTTTGCCCCAATGGTGAAGGCATGGAAGAGAAGGAGCAGACAGTTAGACCCTGCTGACCTTGACCCTTCGCTGATAAATCTTATAACAACAAGGGTGCTTTCAAACCGTTATCCTGCCTACTCGGTTACTGGTGGTGTATTTGATGCATTGAGTATTTGCGGTGGAGATATGTACGGGGTGGAAAACGATGAGGTCTTTTATGCCATGAGGCTTTTTGAGGACACAGAGGGAATAGACATTGTGCCTGCCTCAGGAGTGGCAATTGCGGCACTTCTTAAGGCAGTAGAGAAAGGAAAGATAAAAAAACAGGACACAGTGCTTCTGAACATAACCGGCGGCGGTGAAAGGCGGATTGAGAAAGAGAGGGGAACCTTTATTGTGGAAGCCATTTTTGTCTCTAAAAACACCAATGATAGAGAACTGGAGGAGATACTTTGCAAACAGTTGAAGACAGGTTAGTCGAGATATTGAGCAGGGCAGGGGTAGATACCATACTGGCACTTCCCTGCGACAGGGTAAAGTGGCTTCTTAAGAGGGTTTCTGATAAGGGCAATTATGTTCCACTTACCAGAGAGGAAGAGGGTGTTGGCATTGCAGCAGGTGTGGCAATGGCAGGTGGAAGAACAGCCATGATTATTCAGTCATCTGGTTTTGGAAACATGATTAATGCCCTGCTTTCTCTTACATCCTATTACAGGCTTTCGCTTCCGATCTTTATAAGCCACAGGGGTATGTATGGAGAACGGATAGAGGCACAGAAACCCATGGGCAGGGCATTAAAATCCCTCCTTAAGGCCTGTGATATTACCTACACAGTGCTTGAAAGGCAGTATGACTTAACAAAGGTAGAGAGGCCACTGAGGCGCGTATTCAGTGAAGGAAGGGTTCATGCCTTCCTGCTGAGCCCCCGTCTCTGGGAGGGCTGTGGCTCTGTGGCATATACTTACGGTGAGAGGATATTAAGGTATGCTTCAATAAAGACATCAGCACGGATGATAAAGGCAAGCCTCAGGAGATACGATATTTTGGATGCAATAAAGGACCTCCTTAAATCGCAGGTGGTGGTCTGTAACCTGGGAATTCCGTCGAAGGAGCTTTACCATATCGCCGATCAGCCTTCTAATTTTTACATGCTTGGAAGCATGGGAATGGCAACCCCCATAGGGCTTGGAGTGGCTCTTAAGACAAAAAGAAAGGTCTTTGTTATTGATGGAGACGGAAGCCTGCTTATGAACTCAGGCACCCTGGCTACGGTTGCCTATCTAAATCCCGACAATCTCACTATCATTGCAATAGACAACGGTGTTTATGGCTCTACAGGCAACCAGCCAACCCACTCATTTAAACTGGTTGACCTGTCAGTGGTTGCAAGGGGATATGGTTTCAGGAATGTGTTTCAATGTAGTAGCGATGAAGAGATTAAAAGGGCCATCAGGAGTCGTAAAAGGGGCGCAAAGTTTATTCATGTGATTGCCATGCCTGGTAACGAAAGGGTTGAAAATATCCCTCTTTCGGGCATCAAGATAAAAGAGAGGTTTGTAAGCTGGCTCAGAGGCCATAATGCCTCTGAGCCATGACAATTTATCCAGCCTTTATGCCTTCAACCAGTGTAAGACCATATTTGTCGTGCTGAAATGGATGAATGGTTGGAAACCTTGAGTAAAGCCAGCCTTTGAATATCTGTTTGTCTCCATCAAAAACTGTTACATGAACAGCAGGGTTTTTGGGGTCATTTGAAGCAGAGGTAATAGAAAGCCCGTCCATCTTGAAGTCGGGCAGGAACTCACCTACCTTTATCTTCAGTGTGGAATTAGGTATCTTGTATTCAGAATTCAGATTTATGGTAACCTCTTTCTTCTTGTTTGTGCTTTTGTCAAGTATCTCAATCTTAACTGCCTTCCACTTTCCCTTTACAAAGTCAGGTACAACAATCTGTGTTTCTCCCTTTGGTGCCATTACAGTTTGTGGTACATTGGCCATTGGTGATGGAGGTGGTGTCTGTGCCTTTTCTTTCTTTTTACAGGCGCCCATGGTAAGCAAAAGCCCCAGACCTGCCGATATAGCAATGATTTTTACCTTCATACTGCCTCCTTAAATTTTTGATTATTGGCTGCCTTCAAAGATGAATTTTATCACTTTATAGATGTATTTTTCAAATAAAATAATGAGGGTTTGATATTTGTCTTTTAAAATTGAACATGTAAAATGGGATAGATACCGGGAGAGTTTTTAGCCCAATGAGATAGACATCTTTTGACATAACGATTATTTTTATGTTAAAAAATAAAATCTCTTTTTCTACTTAAATGGCAAAGTGCCTTTAACTTTGAATCATTGAAGTTTGGTCGGAGAACTTTATTGTATTAAGGCAAGGTGGACAGGTGCATTATTTTCGATTCAAAAACAACACACTTTACGCAGAAGGTGTCTCTGTTACATCGATTGTTGAGGAATATGGCACTCCGCTCTATATCTATAGTGCCCGAACTCTCCGAAGGCATCTAAAGGCTTATGTAGATGCTTTAAAGGGGATACCCCATATTGTTTGTTACGCAGTAAAGGCCAACTCAAATGCAGCAATTTTAAGGCTTTTAAGCTCAATGGGGGCAGGCGCTGATGTGGTATCTGGCGGTGAACTCTTCAGAGCACTAAAAGCAGGTGTCCCTTCAGGTAAAATAGTTTTTGCTGGTGTTGGAAAGACAGATGAGGAGATAGAGTATGCTTTGAAAAAGAAGATACTCATGTTTAATGTAGAATCCATCGAGGAGATGGAGAATATAAATCGTATTGCAGAAAGGATTAAGAGAAAAGCATCTATAGCACTAAGGATAAACCCGGACATCGATCCAGAGACCCATCCTTATATATCTACAGGTCTGAAGAAAAACAAGTTCGGCATTCCAATTGAGAACGCACTGGAGCTTTACAGAGAGGCATGTAAAATGAAAAATCTGAAAGTAGTTGGTGTACATAAACATATAGGGTCTCAGATAACAAAGGTAACCCCATTTGTTGACGCCCTGAAAAGAGTAATGGTGCTTCTTGATAACCTTAGACAGGAGGGTATTGATATAAGATATCTGGATATGGGCGGAGGGCTTGGTATTCAGTATAACGACGAAAAACCGCCACATCCAAGGGAACTTGCTAAAAAGATAAAACCAATACTCAAAGGCATGGACATTACACTGATTATAGAGCCTGGCAGATCAATAGTGGGGAATGCAGGAATTTTTGTAACAAAGGTGCTTTATACAAAAGAGGGCGTTGATCGCAGGTTTATCATTGTTGATGGCGGGATGAACGACCTGTTAAGACCTTCACTCTATAATGCATATCACCATATCCTGCCTGTAAAGAAAAAGAGGGTAAAAAAGATATTTGCAGATGTGGTTGGTCCAATCTGTGAGTCTGGAGATTTTCTTGCTAAGGGAAGGGATATGCCTTCTGTTTCAAGGGGCGATATCTTAGCTGTAATGAGTGCAGGAGCCTACGGCTTCAGTATGAGCTCAAATTATAACAGTCGTCCAAGACCTGCTGAGGTACTGGTTGATGGCAATAAACACTACTTAATAAGAAAACGAGAGACATTGCGCGACCTGATTCGTGGAGAACACATACCAGAACACCTGAGGTGATAGATATGACCATCAACTTCACCAAGATGCATGGACTTGGAAATGATTTCATATTGATTGACTTGATTAATCAACAGGAGCTAATAACTTTAAATGATGAAGAACTATCAAAAATTGTAACCTTTTTGTGTAACAGACGCTTTGGTATCGGTGCAGACCAGATACTGCTGATACTTCCCTCTGAAAAAGCAGACTTCAAAATGCGTATTTTCAATGCCGATGGCTCAGAAGTGGAGATGTGTGGAAATGGAATAAGATGTTTTGCGAAATACATCTGGGAAAGAGGAATGAGTGATAAAAGCCCACTTGAGGTTGAAACTCTTGCAGGTATTATAAGGCCTGAGAAGAATGGCGACCTCGTAAGGGTTGATATGGGAGAGCCGGAGTTTAAACCAGAAAAGATACCTGTTTATGTAGAATATCTTGACCGGGAAAGACTCAGAGAGACTGATAAGATTCTGGGCTATCCACTCGAGGTAGAAGACAGGGAGTTCCTGATATCCTGTGTTTCAATGGGAAACCCTCATTGTGTAATTGTGGTAAACGACAGCAAAAGTTTTCCTGTAAGTTATTATGGCCCTATACTTGAAAATCATCAGATCTTTCCAAATCGTACAAATGTTGAATTCATAGATATAGTCAGCAGAACAGAGATAAACATGAGGGTCTGGGAAAGAGGATCAGGTGAAACAATGGCCTGTGGCACAGGGGCATCTGCTTCTGCAGTGATAGCAGCCATCAGGGGGCTAACAGAGAGAAATGTCACTGTACACCTTCTTGGTGGTGACCTGCAAATTGAATGGGCCGATGACAACCATGTTTATATGACCGGACCGGCCACCGCTGTCTTTGACGGCTCTATTAATATATCATTTGGGGGTTAGATGTCTGAAAGGAGAAAAACAGCCCGCAGGCCTGTCAGATTAGAGGTGTTGTTTGCTGTTACCGATATCGAAAGCTCATACGCCTCAGTTGTCGAAGCTGTAGGAACCATAGTGGATATCTCATCAGAAGGATTTGGAATCTTGACATCATACCCTCTTAAAAGAGGGCATGTCATAACCATAAGAAAGGGCAAAAGGGAAGACATCCCTGACTTCGGGATTGTCAGATGGTCAGGGATGGAGAACAATCAGGTAAGGGCTGGTTTGAGTTTTAGTTAGCAGGAAAAAAGGGAGTACAGAGTGTAAAATACTTGATTGTTATAGTGGTAGTGATGGGAGAGGGGTCAAGTGTTCGAGTTAAATGGTGAATTGGTGAAGGGGTAAAAATTTGGGGAATTGGAAATTGGGATTTGTTCAAAGTTTCCTATTTTAGGATATAGGATTTTAATTAAAGGGAGGTAATACCATGATTAAGGGCTCAATAGTAGCAATAGTAACACCCTTTAGAGATGGAAAGTTTGATGAAAAGGCCTTTGCAGAGCTGATAGAATGGCATATTTCTGAGGGCACCGATGCCATAGTCCCCTGTGGCACCACAGGTGAATCTGCAACCCTTGAATATGAAGAACACTACAGGGTAATCAAGGCTGCCATAGAGGTCGTCAACAAGAGAATACCTGTGATTGCAGGCACTGGCGCTAACTCAACAGAAGAGACCATAATGATGACTAAAAAGGCTGAGGAGCTTGGTGCCGACGCAGCATTGCTTGTGGCCCCTTATTACAACAAACCCACACAGGAGGGGCTATACAGACATTACAAAGCTGTAGCTGAAAGTGTTGAGCTACCTCTTGTGCTATACAATGTTCCTGGAAGGACGGCAGTAAACATTGCACCAACCACTGTGGCAAGGCTTGCAGAATTTGACAATATAGTGGCCATCAAAGAGGCATCAGCAAACATGCGACAGGTAAGTGATATCATCAGGCTTTGTGGAGACAGAATAACTATTCTGTCTGGTGATGATTTTACCACTTTTCCTTTAATCATGCTCGGTGGCAAGGGCGTTATTTCGGTGTCAGCAAACATAGTGCCCTCTAAGGTTGCAGCACTATGTCGTTTTGCTAATGAAGGCAATACAGAGGAGGCAAGAAGACTTCATTATGAGCTTGAGCCTCTGAATGCAGCGATGTTTCTTGAAACAAATCCCATTCCGGTTAAAACAGCACTTGCACTGATGGGCAAGATAAAGGAAGAGTTCCGCCTGCCCCTATGTGAAATGGCTGATGACAATAAAGAAAAGCTAAAGAAAGTGCTTAAGGACTACGGCTTAATATGAGAGAAACAGGGCACTAAACAACAGGATTTGCCCGTGGCAAGGCCGGGGTGATTTTCATTTTTAAATGAGCTCTCTGAAGACAGCCCTTCTTGAGGAAGCAAAAAAGGCACCTGCCTCACCAGGGGTATATGTATTCAGAGATAAAAAGGGACGGGTTTTATATATAGGCAAGGCCAAAAACCTTCGAAATAGACTGAAAAGCTATCTTCTTCCCTCAGCAAAACTTGACCCAAGAAGACAGTCAATGATTAAAAAGGCAGCAAGTATTTCCTTTATAGTTACCCACACTGAACTGGAGGCCCTGGCACTTGAGGCAAACCTGATAAAACAAAACCGTCCCAGATACAACATCCTTTTAAGAGACGACAAGAACTACCCATATCTGAAGCTGTCAATAAAACAGCACTGGCCCACCGTTGAAGTGGTGAGAAGGATTAAAAAGGACGGAGCACTTTATTTTGGGCCTTTTATTCCAGCTTCAGCTGTTTGGGACACCCTTGCCTTTATAAGAAGGCACTTTCAGATAAGACCCTGTAGATATAATCTTGAGAGGGTTAACCGTCCCTGTATTCAGTATCAGATGAAACGCTGTCCGGCTCCATGTACGGGCAAAATCTCCCATGATGAATATCTAAAGCATGTAAAAGAGGTTGAGAGGTTTCTTAAAGGTGAAAAACAGTCTTTAATAAAGTCTCTTGAGGATAGGATGTTCAGGCTATCAGAAGAATTGAGATTTGAGGAAGCAGCCAGGGTGAGAGACAGACTTAATGCCATAAAAAGGGCCTTTGATTCACAAAAGGTAGTGGCTCCTGAGCTTGGTAACACAGATATAATAGGTTTTCATAAGGAAGGCTCTCACACCATGATAAACATTCTGATAATTAGAAACGGTCTCCTTATAGGAAAAAAGGATTTCCTGCTGAAAAACACAGGTGGACTTGAGCCTTCAGAAATACTGTCTGATGTAATAAAGATATATTATTCAAAGGAAATGGTTTATCCAGGAAGGATAATTTTATCTGAGGTTCCTGATGATAAAGGAATATTGGAGGACTGGCTCAAACAGAAAGCAGGACATCCGATATCCATAAGGATTCCCTCAAAGGGCATCGAAAAACAGCTTGTTAGCATGGCCGAAGAAAATGCACATATACAAATGAAATACTACTCTGAACTGTCCTGTTCTGAAGCCCTGAGACAACTCAAAGAAAAATTATCTCTGACAGGAGTTCCTCAGTCTATAGGTGCCTTTGATGTTTCAACAACCTTTGGCACCCATTCAATAGGAGCCTTTGTGTGGTGGGAGGATGGTGATTTTGTTAAATCAAGATACAGACATTTACGAATTAAGACCGTTGAAGGTATAGACGACTATTCAATGATGCAGGAGACGATAAAAAGAGTGGTTAGAAGTCTTGATGTCCTGCCTGACCTGATTATTATTGATGGAGGTAGAGGGCATCTTGAAGTTGCCTTGAAGGCATTTGATGATGTCCTTGACAAAGAGAGAAAAATTGATGATATAATAGCAGTAGCAAAAGAACCTGACAGGGCTGTGCTTAAAAAGGGGGATGAACTGATGCTTGATGATGGAGGGATGGCATCACTTTTGTTAATCAGGATAAGAGACGAGGTCCACCGATTTGCCATATCTTTTCATCGTAAGCTAAGAGACAGGGCTTTTATGAAATCACCTCTGGAGGGGATAAAGGGGATCGGGAAGAAACGGAGACTCGCTTTACTTAAGCACTTTGGCTCTATAGAGGCAATACGGAAGGCCTCAATTGATGAAATTGCCTCTGTAAAAGGCATGAACAGAACCATTGCCGAGCAGCTAAAGAGGCAATTGTAAGCACCATCAAATGAAACTAAGAATTACCTCTATATTTTTTCTGATATTTATAGTGGTTGTCATCAGTATTATCATTACGCTGAACATCTTTTTTCAGGAAAACTATCAGGCTGAAATGGCCTCACAATTCAACCGCCAGCAGTTGATAATAGCAAAAACAGTGGGTAGGTCGATTGAAGATACCATAAACCATATCAGGGAAGAAGCAGACTCACTTGCAAACCTGCTCGGTATAAGAGGGCTTGAAAGCAAAGGTCTTAAGGAGTTTATAAACTTTTCCCTGAAGGAACTGTCTGGAAAGGTCAGGGTATATTTAACAATCACCGATATTCATAACAGACCTGTGTATTTCAATAAAACCTATGAAGGCTCGTTAAAGGCTGACCTGAGAGATATAGCAGCATTTAAAAGCACAGGGAATAAAAGTGCTATGGTATCAGACGATCAGTATGTAACCTATTTTAAAAGGATTATAAATAAAAAAGGACAAACTTCTGGTTACCTTTTGCTTAGACTTAGTGTTGACGGCATTACTTATAAATTTTTAAGACCAATCAAGTCAGGGAAAAGGGGCTATGCATGGATGATGGATAGTGGTGGGACCCTGATATATCATCCGACTATGCCTGAGATGATAGGCAGGAACATCTTTGAAGCAGACCGTTCATGTTTCAAGTGTCACAGGTCATTCAAAACAGAGCATCAAATCCTCAGCACCCCTGATGTTGGCTTCAGCAACTACATTACACCCTATGGAGAAGACAAGCTGATAGCCTTTTATAGATTGAAACAAAAGACACCTGACTGGATTGTTTGTGTATCTATCCCCTATTCCGAAGTAATCGAAAGCATTAAAAAAAGCATGAGATTTCATTCCTTTCTGGTGCTTTCAACATTTCTTGCAACTGTTATCATATCTCTTATAGTTGTAGCTATCAATCGAGAGAGAGTAAAGGCAGAAGAAAGGGCAAAGTATACCGAAAAGATCAAGAGACACGCAGAGGAGCTTGAGGAGCTGGTAGTGGAAAGAACAATAGAACTTACCACCGAGAAAGAAAAACTCCACGCCCTTATAAGTTCAATAAACGCTGCAATCTGCATATTCGATGAAAACAACCGTCTTATCTGGCATAACAGGGTCCTTGAAGAATGGGTATCATCTGAGAAGCTGGATGGCCTGGACCTTTCCTTCTTTGTCAGCAACAATGACCTTTATGGTCATGTATGCAGTGCAGTTGTGGATAATCACCATATTCAGGAGGTGTCAAGACTGGATTTTGGACGGAAGAGAGGATATTTTCAGATTTCTGCAACACCGCTTAGAACACCTGATGGACATTGTAATCTGTTGCTACTGATACAGGATATAACCGAGCTCAAGAGGGCTGAAGAACAACTTATACAATCAGAAAAAATAGCTGCTCTTGCAAGACTGTCAGCTGGTGTTGCTCACGAGATTGGAAACCCACTGACATCAATCTCATCCTATGTGCAGATATTAAAGGAAATGAAGTTTGACGATTTTACAAAGGATGCACTTAACACCATTTCAAAACATATAAACAGAATAGCTCACATCATCAGACAGATGTCGAGCTTTTCTAAAACAAAGGCTGACGATATAAGGGAACACATCGTTAAAGAGTTAATCGAATCAACGATAGAATTAGTAAAGTTTGACAGAAGGACGAAAAACATCGACATCACCCTTGAAATACCAGAGACTATACCTTACATTTACGCAGATGGTAATCAGCTCATACAGGTGTTCATAAATCTTATCCTGAATGCAGCAGATGCCATGGAAGAGGGAGGGAGTCTCCAGATCAGGGCATGGACTGAAAACAATCAGGTATGTATTGCCTTTAAAGACACTGGCCCCGGCATACCAGAGGAAATAAGGGACAGGGTTTTTGAGCCCTTCTTTACCACAAAAGACCGTGGAACCGGGCTTGGACTTGCTGTGAGCTATAGTATTATGCAGAGCTTTGGTGGTAAAATAGAACTGGAGAGCAAGCCTCAGGAGGGAACAACATTTACTGTAAGGTTGCCGGCTTATGAAAAAGGCTGAACAGTATTCAATCCTGATTATTGACGATGAAGAGGATATTTGCAGGGCTCTGAAGTTTTTGCTCACCATGGATGGATATACTGTAAAAACTGCCCTGAGTGGAAAGGATGCCCTGAATAAAATAAAGAAAGAGCATTTTGACCTTGTCCTTTCTGATCTTAAGATGGAAGGCATGGATGGGCTTGAACTACTCAAAGAGGTAAAGAAACTTTCTCCTTCAACTGTTTTTGTCATGATGACGGCCTATGCTTCAGTAGAAAACGCTGTTGAGGCAATGAAAAGCGGTGCATCTGATTACATTGTAAAGCCCTTTGTTAACGAGGATGTAAAACTCCGAATCAAAAGACTGCTTGAACATCGTAGATTGAAGATGGAAAACGAGGCGCTTCGCAGACAGATAAGTCAACGACTTGATACAATGAACTTTATTGGCCAATCCGTTCAGATGCAGGCTATATTTGATACCCTGGAGAGAGTAATACCGACCAAGAGCAATATACTGATACTTGGAGAAAGCGGAACTGGTAAAGAGGTGATTGCAGAGATAGTGCATAAAAATAGCCCACGCAGGGATAAACCCTTTATGTCTATAAACTGCTCAGCTATTCCGGATAATCTACTTGAAAGTGAGCTATTTGGGTATAAAAAGGGTGCCTTTACTGGTGCCAGTTCAGATAAGCCAGGCATATTAACTCTTGCAAATGGTGGCACATTGTTTTTAGATGAAATTGGAGATATGCCAGTGCATCTTCAAACAAAACTGCTTAAGTTTCTTGAGACCTCTGAGGTATTTCCTCTTGGTGATACTCGTTCACATCATGTTGATGTCAGGATAATCTCTGCCACAAACAGAAACCTGGAGGAGCTTATTCAGGAGGGCAGATTCAGAGAAGACCTCTACTGGAGGCTAAATGTAATAGAGATAAAGCTACCTCCTCTAAGAGAGAGAAGAGATGATATACCTCTTCTTGTTCGCTACTTTATTGAGAAGTTCTGTATTGAAAATGGCAGGACCACACTTTCCATAACCGATGAGGCCCTTGAATGTCTAAAAAATTACCACTGGCCCGGGAATATTCGGGAGTTAAGGAATGTTATGGAAAGAGCAGTAATCTTATGTCCAGGCAATACAATTACATTAGATGAACTTCCAGAAAAGATTAAGTACAACGATGCGCTGAGAAGTTCAACCCTTCGGGACAGACTGAACTTTTACGAAAAAAAGATACTCCTTGAGACCCTTGCAAAACATGGCTGGAACAAGGAATCAGCAGCAAAGGAGCTCGAAATAGACCTTGCAACCCTCTACAGAAAGATGAAGAGGTTAAATATTCAGTAACCCCGTTGCCTGATATCCTTATCTTATAAATTATAAGGCCTGCGAAATTACCCTTCCATTAACTTTGCTAAATGAGTAGTAACTTATATATATGGACAGAGGTAAAGAAGAAGTTAAAGAAATAAATAGGTTTTTAGGAATTGTGTGAGAAATTTTTTAAATTACCTTTTTATAATGGTCAACTTTGATATAATAACTTATAAAAGAACATCTGGAGGTTTCCATGGCAACAAAGTCTGGCAAAGTTAAGATACCCTTCAAGCAGTTAATAAATATATATAATAGAACAACTCGGCCCTGAAGAAAAAATTATTCTTAAGAAAAGACTTGAGAATGAAAAAATATCCATATGGAGGCAATATGAAAGGAACATACAGGGATAGAATAATAGTTGACCCCCAAATAA
>CAZEYP010000040.1:16486-23803 GCA_964515925.1 uncultured Nitrospirota bacterium | reverse complement strand
TGATTGGCTGGAGAAGGAAGAAGCGTTAATTGAGTTCTTTGCGTTAACGAGTTAATAGCGTAACTCAGTATAAACAGGATAAAAAGGATGCCTTCGGGCATCCTTTTTTTATTTGAAATCCTTTCTGAACTGTCATATAATGAAATTAAGGAATGGTTAATGAAGCAGCGATTGCTTTTTGTATCATAACCAAATATAAAACAATTCTTAATCGAAAGGAGGGCTTTATGGCAAAGGTGGATTTCAACCAGAAGGAACTGGAGGTCTTAAAGGAAACCCTCTGGTCATATCTTGGTGATCTGAGATACGAAATAGCTGATACAGATAAGAAATCCTGGCGTGATTTTCTTAAAGGTAAGGAAGAGTCTATTAAATCAATACTTACAAAGCTTGAGAAGGCAAAATAAAGATACCCTGCTGTCTATCAGCAGGGTATCTTTGATAAGTTAGGATGTAGGGATTTTAGAGAGCCTCTTTCTATCTTTCAGGCAGTGGCACTATCTTTCCTTCCCTGGCAAGCAGCTTCTGCCCCTTCGGGCTTAAAAGAAAGTCGATAAATCTCTTTGTGGCACCGGTTGGATAGCCCTTTGTTGCAATATGTAGATACCTGACTATTGGGTATTTCTCTGATGCAATGTTTTCAAAGGTAGGTCTTACACCATCAACAGCAATGACCTTTACATTATCCTCAACCATTGAACGGCTCACCGGAGCTATGCTGTAAGCGTTTGCGGCAACGGTCTTACAGACATCAGTCTCATCCTTTATGTTGGTTACCCAGGGTGCAAACCTACCATTGTCAATGCCTACCTTTCCGTGTTTGTAATCCCTCACGCCTACAAGATACTGCCGCATTACCTCCTCTCTGTTACCACACATGATGTGGGCAAAGGGCTTTATTGCAGCATCAGGCCCACCGACCTCTTTCCAGTTCTTGATCCTTCCCTGATAGATGCCTCTTAGTTGCTCTGTTGTCAGGTTGTCAATGGGGACATTTTTGTTCACCACAAAGACTATCGCATCCCTTGCCACAGATGTGTCAACCAATCCAAGCCTGCCTGTTTCGTCCTTGTTCGCAGGACAGCACATTGCACCCACTGAGATTTTACCCTCCTTAAGGCTTTTTACAGTAAGACCACATCCACCTACCTTTGGTATCACCACCTTGATTCCAGTCTCCTGCTCAAAGGCCTTAATGGCATGCATAATTCCGCCAAGCATTAGCTGTTTACCCGGATTAATCACTATCTCCTTTTCAGCGGCAAACCCTGCAAATACCAGCGACAGAAGGACAACGACCACCGCTGGCAATAAAAGATAACTCCTCTTCATACCTCGCACCTCCTTTTAGTTCTTTACGGAGCAAGGCTCCTTTCTGAAGCCTTTAATACAACTTACATGCCAGCGGCTCTTTTTTGCGTAATTACAATGGGTTATGAATAATGAGAAAAAACCAGCCTATGGTTAATTACAAGAGGCAGGCAGGTAGGCTATGGCAAAATACAACAGGCTAAGACCCTATGGTCTTAAGTTTTCTTAAAAGCGTGGTGTAGTCGATACCAAGAATCCTTGAAGCCCTGCTCTTGTTTCCACCCACTGAGTCGAGCACGGTCTTTATATAAAGAGCCTCTACCTGCTCAAGTGTCATTGTGGGAGGCAGAGAGGCACTAATCAGGGATTGTTTGCCATTGAAGTTTTGTATCTCTTCTGGCAGGTCATCAAACCCTATCAGTCCGCCTTCTTTAAGTATTATGATCCTTTCAATGGTGTTTTCAAGCTCTCTAACATTACCATCCCAGCTATACCTTAAAAGTGCCTCCATGGCATCATCACTGATACCAGAGATGACCTTGCCCTCCCTCTGAGAAAACCTGTTTATAAAGTGTCGTGCAAGAAGGGGGATGTCCTGTCTTCTTTCTCTCAGCGGAGGCATCTTTATGGGTATCACATTCAGACGATAGTAAAGGTCCTTTCTGAACCTGCCCTCTCGTATTGCCTCGTTGAGGTCTTCGTTGGTTGCCGCAATTACCCTTACATCTACCTCACGAGGAGAATTACTGCCAAGAGGGATAAAGCTTCTGTCCTGAAGAAACCTTAAAAGCTTGACCTGCATCTTCAGGCTTATGCTTTCTACCTCATCAAGAAACAGGGTGCCGCCGTGAGCCATCTCAAAGAGACCCTTTTTGTCAGAAGTAGCACCAGTGAAGGCTCCCCTTTCGTAACCAAAAAGCTCTGACTCCAGGAGCTCATCAGGAAGGGCACCACAGTTTATGGGCAGAAAGGGATTCTCGCTTCTTCTGCTACCAAAATGTATGGCCCTTGCAACAAGCTCCTTACCAGTTCCGCTTTCACCTGTTATAAGCACATTGGCATCGGTGTTTCTTATCTTTCTTATGGTTTCTTTTATATCCTGAATGAGCTGACTTGTGCCAATTATATCCTCAAGGTAATCCCTCTTTTTGAGCCTCTCTTTAAGCCCTATGTTTTCAAGCCTTAAAAGGTGGTTTTCAACTGCCCTCTCTACAATCATCAACAGGTGGTCAGGGTCGAAGGGCTTGGGGATGAAGTCGTAGGCTCCCAGCTTCATTGCCTTAACCGCTGTTTCAATGGATGAGTAGGCTGTTATAACTACTACCATTATGTCTTCAGAAACATCCTTTGTTTTCTTTATCAGTTCAAAGCCATCCATCTCTGGCATCATCAGGTCGGTAATAACCATGTCGGGCGGGTCAGCTCTCACATGCTTCATCGCCTCTGTGGCATCAGTGAAGGAAGCCACACTGAATCCTTCTGTCCCCAGTGTGCGGCTTATCACCCTCAGCATGGCAGGCTCATCATCGATAACGGTTATCTTGATTTCCTTCATCTCAATACACCTTTCTTTCCTGCTTCGAGGTGGATGAAGCAGGAAGGATTACCCTGAAGGTGGAGCCCTTACCAACAGTGCTTTCCACCTCCAGGCGTCCACCATGGTTTTCTACAATACTATAACATACCGTAAGACCAAGCCCTGTACCCTGCCCCGTCTTTTTCGTGCTGTAGAAAGGGTAAAATATCCGTCCAAGGTCTTCCTTTTTAATGCCACAGCCTGTATCAGTAACAGATACTACCAGTTTGCCATCCTCCCTGCCCAGCACCACATCTACCCTACCCTTTCCATCAATGGACTGAACAGCATTAAGGAGCAGATTCCTCACCACCTGCTCCATCTGTACGGGGTCAACCATCACAACGGTGTTGGGCACCAGAGATGATATGTTTAATTCAATCGCTTTCCTATTTAATCCCTTTCTTATCAGCTCAGCTATGCCCTCAACCAGACCTATCATATCGGTTGGCTCTTTTCTTGGTGTAGACTGCCTTGTATAGACGAGCAGGTCCCGCACAATACTTCCACATCTGCCAGCCTCAGAAAGCACAATCCCTATATCCTCTTTCAATGGGCTTTCCTCTTCTATCTCCCTGTCTATCAGTTTAAGAAGGCCAATGATATTTGCAATAGGGTTGTTAAGCTCGTGGGCAATGCCTGCAGTGAACCTGCCTATGGAGGCAAGCCTTTCAGAATGCTGAAGCCTCTCCTGCATCTCCTTTAACTTTTGCAGGTTTTCAGCCATACGGTTAAACACCTCAGAGAGAGATCCAATCTCATCGTGGGATGTAACCTTAAGTCTGTATGAAAAATCGCCCTCACCTATCCTCTGTGCCCCCTCTTTAAGGCTTTTAACAGGCATGAGAACCCTTCTAAGCATATAGGCAGTTACTGATACCGATACAAGCGCTATCAGTCCAAGTAGAACTGCCACCCTGATATGTGCCTTTTTCATAATCCACGGAAGGGTATCTTCCTTCATTATGAGAAATGAACCAAGCACCCTTCCCTTTTCATCGTAAAAGGGAAGTCTCATGAGCATGTATCTAATGCCCTTGACCTCCAGAGAGTCATAGGTAGAAGGAAGTGTAAGGGCTGAAAGGTCTTCAAAGGGTGAAAGAAGTATCCTGCCTGTCCTGTCAAGTAGTCCTATTTTTACCCCACTTAGTGTCTCTATTCTTCCAAGGAAAGTCCTGTCAATGGTAATCCCAGTGGTTATGGTTCCAATGAGCTGACCCTGGTCGTAATACACTGGTGAAACTGCCTTTAAAACATAGAGATTGCCATCTCGCTCAATCCCTGTCAGCACCTTACCCTGCAGTGCCTGCCTTATAAGAGAATTCCCAAGACGGCTAACATAAAAAATTCCCGGATATTGGCTGTTTGCCACGACCATTCCGTTTCGGTCTGTTAGTTCAATGAAATCAATACTGAAGGTGTCAGCTATCTGTCTGATGACCCTCAGTGGATGGCTCCTTTCACCAGCAAGCTCTGTGTGGTAGTAGAGGTTGTCCATCAACTGGCGGTCCTTTGAAAAGAGGATTGCATAGTTCTTGATTGCCTGAGTGTTGTCTTCTATTGTGCTCAGTACAAGGTTTTTTATGCCCTGAAGATAGGCCCTCTGCTGACCCTTAAAACCGCCCCTGATAGTATAAAATATCACCGGTATTACCGTTATTGTAGCCGCAATGTTAATGAGTATCACAAGGGCTATAACCTTCTTTGTAAGCGTAAGTCTTCCTAGAAACTCCCTCATCTTACCTCAGAAAGATGCCTTTTAATTATCCTACTTCCCTCCTTGCTCAACATAAACCTTATGAAATCCTCCACCTCTGATACTCTCTCTTTCTTTACAATCACATAAAGCGGTGTATAAAGGGGATAAAGCCCTCTGCGAACATTCTCTGCTGTAGGAGCCACATTGTTTATCCTTAAGAGCTTCACTGCTCTGCCCTCAGTAAAGACCCTGCTTGTAACGCCAATGGCTGTTTTAAAGCTTGATACATAATCAATCATTGCCTTGTCAGTTCGCACGATTATGGCCTTTTTTGAAAGCGTAGATAGTCTGTTGTCAATCCTGAGTATGCCCCTCAGGGGCTCCTTCATGTCAAGGCAGTGTTTTCTGAATATCAATGCCACAGGCCTGTTAATCCAGCCAAGGGCTGACCAGTTTTCAATCTCACCGCTGTGAAGTGCCCTCAACTGCCTTAGTGTTATGGAGTCTATGGGATTTTCAGGGTTTACAATAACCACTTTTATGTCTGATGCCACCCTGTAGGCAACAAGCCCCTTTTTCTTTAAAAACTCCTCTGGCAGAGGACAGCATAGCCCACCCATGAGAGCCCGTCCGTGAAGCACAGAGGATATGCCATCAGCACAGCCACCACCCCGCACCTGAACCCTGATGCCTGTTTTTTGATAATAGGCGATGGAAAGCTCATACATGGTCCTGTAGGTCAGAATGTGGGTGCCCTGATAACTTAAGGATGAAGCCCTGACTGGAGATGATAAGAAAAGAAAAACAATCGCAAACAGCCCCAAAAGCCTCATAACACCTCGCACCATCCCCTTTTAGTTTATTATACAATATAAACCATCCAGAACTATTTGATAAATTATCTTAGGTGCATGGGTATAGAGTTTGAACGGTTTTATCACACGGCCGAAGCTGCCGTGATGGCAGCTTCAGTGTGATCCCTCGGAGAAGGCCATGGATGGCCTTCGAGAATGAGTGAAAACTCTATACCCATGTGCCATCTTTGTAAATTACCGATATTTTTATTCCTGAGGTTTTTTAAGCTTGTATTTTCAAAGGGTTTTTGATTAAATTTAATATTATGAAAAGGATAGAGATCTACGACACAACCCTCAGAGATGGCTCACAATCTGAGGAGATTAACTTCTCTGTTGAAGACAAGTTCCGCATTACGGAAAAACTTGATGAGCTTGGCATCCATTACATCGAAGGTGGCTGGCCCGGTTCAAACCCAAAGGATGCCGAATACTTCAAAAAGGCAAAAAAACTAAACCTTCAAAATGCAAAGGTGGTTGCCTTTGGAAGCACCCACAGGGCAAGTGTATCGGTTGAAAAGGACCAAAACATCCAGAGCCTTTTAAAGGCAGAAACACCGGTCATCACCATCTTTGGAAAGACCTGGGACTTCCATGCCACCACAGCACTCAGAATCTCTCTGGAGCGTAATTTAGAATTAATTTTTGACACAGTTAACTACCTTAAAAGCCGCGTGGAAAAGGTATTCTTTGATGCAGAGCACTTCTACGATGGCTTCAAAAACAATCCTGAATATGCATTAAAATGCCTTGAGGCAGCACGAGATGCAGGGGCAGACTGTCTTGTCCTCTGCGATACAAACGGTGGCAGCATGCCTGAAGAGATAAAAAAAATCACCCGTGAGGTCAAGAAGAAACTCAAGTGCAAGATCGGCATCCATGCCCACAATGATGCAGAATGCGGGGTGGCAAACTCCCTTATGGCAGTCGCAGCAGGTGCTACCCATGTGCAGGGTACCATTAACGGGCTTGGTGAACGCTGTGGTAATGCAAACCTATGCTCCATAATTCCCAACCTGCAGATAAAGTCAGGATATTACTGTATTGGTGATGAAAACATAAAAAAACTCAGAGAGGTATCCCGATTTATAAACGAAATTGCCAATATCCGCCATTTCAATAGGCAGCCCTATGTGGGTGACAGTGCCTTTGCCCACAAGGGAGGAGTTCATGTCTCGGCTATACTGAAAAACCCGGAAACCTACGAGCACATACGGCCCGAACTGGTTGGTAACTCAAGGAGGGTGCTCGTTTCTGACCTTGCAGGAAAGAGCAATATACTGCGAAAGACCGAAGAGCTGGGCATCCACATTGATAAAAACTCGCCTCAGCTTGAGGAGATACTGCAGACAGTGAAAGAGCTTGAGAATCAGGGCTTTCAATTTGAGGCTGCCGATGCCTCCTTTGAACTTCTTGTGAAAAAGATTCTTGGTTTACACAGGAGATTCTTCGACCTCATTGGCTTCAGGGTGATAGTGGAAAAGAGAAAGGAAGGTGAGGAACCCCTCAGTGAAGCAACCATTATGGTAAAGGTGGGAGGACATATAGAGCACACAGCTGCAACAGGAAACGGTCCTGTTAATGCCCTTGACAATGCCCTGAGAAAGGCACTTGAGAAGTTCTACCCTACCCTGAAAGAGGTAAGGCTAAATGATTACAAGGTCAGGGTGCTGAGCACTAAAAAGGGCACTGGCTCAAGGGTCAGGGTGCTTATTGAGTCAGGAGATAATGAGAAAAAATGGGGCACCGTTGGTGTTTCTGAAAATATCATAGAGGCATCCTGGCAGGCCCTTGTGGACAGCATAGATTATAAGCTCCTTAGAGAAGAAGATAAATAATTTAAGATTTAAGATTTATGATTTAAGATTTATGATTTA
>CAZEYP010000040.1:0-16386 GCA_964515925.1 uncultured Nitrospirota bacterium | reverse complement strand
GATTTAAGATTTATGATTTATGATTTATGATTTGGGAGTTATTGCTCAGTGGCAAAGCCGCGGAAATTCTGAGTTAAACATATTCAAAAACATAAAATTAAACATAAAGCAATACAACAACTGAGCAATAGCTAACGCAATAAACTCAATAAACGTTCTGAATGCAATTAACGCAATAAACGCTATGAACGCTATTAACGCAAAATGATCGCAAAAGAAGGATATCCTTATATTTTTGTACTTGCCACTGTGACAGTGGCTTTTTATTTAATATGGGGTGTGGCTGCTTCAGTGGCTCCCTTTTCGGGGCTTCTGTTTGTGCTTTACTTTTTTCGTGACCCTGAACGGAGCACTCCTGAAGAAAGAGGGCTCGTCGTAGCACCTGCAGATGGCAGAGTAATAAAGGTTGACCACATAGAAGAGCCTGATTTTATTAAATCCAGAACATTGAGAATCAGTATCTTTATGTCACCCTTTAATGTGCATGTAAACAGGGCACCCCTTGACGGAAGGGTAAAAAGGGTGGAGCACCGTAAAGGCGGCTTCAGGGCTGCCTACACTGACCTTGCAGCCCTTGAAAACGAGCATGTCTCAATGCTTCTTGATACTGAGTTCGGCCCGGTGCTCGTAAGACAGATTGCAGGGCTTGTGGCAAGAAGGATTGTGTGCAGAATGAAGGAGGGGTCCAGTCTTAAAAAAGGACAGCGTTATGGTATTATAAAGCTCGGCTCAAGGGTTGACCTGTTCCTGCCGGCTGATGCTGAACCACTGGTTAAAGAAAAGGACAGAGTAAAAGCTGGCTCCACTGTAGTTGCAAAAATAAAGGGAGAACAATGAAAAAGGGCATATACATACTTCCAAACAGCCTGACCATCTGCGGGATGTTTTTTGGCTTTTATGCCCTTCTTTCTGCTATTAAAGGCGATTATGTGAGGGCTGCCTGGGCAATACTTATAGCCAATATCTTTGACGGACTCGATGGATGGGTGGCAAGGCTTACAAACACCACCACAAAATTCGGTCTTGAGCTTGACTCACTGAGCGACCTGGTTGCCTTCGGAGTGGCGCCTGCAGTGCTGGTTTATACCTGGTCCTTGATGCCCCTTGGACGGCCCGGGGCTGCAACGGCCTTTCTCTTTGCTGTCTGCGGTGCACTCAGGCTTGCAAGATACAATATACAGATGGTCTCTGCAGAAAAGCTATCCTTTACAGGGCTTCCAATACCTGCTGCGGCCTCTGTAATAGCAACGCTGGTGATATTTCATCATAACTTTTCAGACACCCCTCCAGAGGGAAGCATAGCAGTGCTTTTTCTTACAATCATCCTTTCAATATTGATGGTAAGCACCCTAAGGTTTCACGGCATAAAGGAGATTGACCTTAAAAGGAGAAAGCCCTTCTGGTTTCTGGTATTCTTCGTAACCCTGATATTTATAACAGTCGTTCATCCACCAATTGCGCTGTTTACCTTTGCAATGGCCTATCTGCTTTGGGGTATAATAGAAAATACATATCTTTTTTACAAAAAACGACAAAAAAGAAGGACCATAGAGACATGAAGATCATCAAGATATTCGACACAACCCTTCGTGACGGAGAGCAATCTCCCGGGGCATCCATGAATGTGGAGGAAAAGCTCCATGTTGCCCGTCAACTGGCCCGTCTGAATGTAGACATCATTGAGGCTGGTTTTCCCATAGCCTCTCCAGGTGACTTCGAGGCAGTAAAACGCATAGCCCAAGAGATAAAGGGAGTTACAGTATGTGGCCTTGCCCGTGCAAAAGACCAGGACATAGAGCGGGCAGGTGAGGCTATCAGGCCTGCTGAGTCAGGAAGAATCCATACCTTTATCGCAACCTCTGACATCCATCTTCAGTTCAAACTAAGAATGTCAAGGGATGAGGTGCTTGAGCAGGCAGTTAAGGCAGTAAAGAAGGCCCGCCAGTTCACAGATGATGTGGAGTTTTCTGCAGAGGATGCAACCCGTAGTGACCGGGATTTCCTCTGCAGGATTATAGAAAGGGTTATCGATGCGGGTGCTACTACTGTAAACATCCCTGACACCGTTGGTTACGCAATTCCACAGGAATTCGGTGAACTGATTGGATATATAGTCAACAGGGTGCCAAACATTGATAAGGCTGTTATATCTGTTCACTGCCACAACGACCTTGGTCTTGCGGTTGCAAACTCATTGACCGCAGTGATGAACGGTGCAGGTCAGGTAGAATGCACCATAAACGGAATCGGAGAGAGGGCAGGAAATGCTGCAATGGAAGAGATAGTTATGGCACTTAAGACAAGACCAAAGTTTTTTGAAGCAGACACCAGAATAAAGACAGAGGAGATTTACAAGACAAGCCGTCTCGTCTCAAAGATAACAGGCATGGTGGTGCAACCCAACAAGGCCATCGTTGGTGCCAATGCCTTTGCACACGAATCAGGCATTCATCAGGATGGTTTCTTAAAGGAGCGATCCACCTACGAGATAATGAGACCTGAAACAGTTGGCATTCCACAGTCGAAACTGATCCTTGGTAAGCATTCTGGCAGACATGCCTTCAAGGAAAGGCTCAAAGAGCTTGGTTATGAACTAAACCAGGAAGAGCTTGACAAGGCCTTTGAACGATTCAAAAAGATCTGCGACCAGAAGAAATACATCTTTGACGAAGACCTTGAGGTGCTTGTATCAGAGGAGGTTAAAAAGGTTCCCGAGGTTTACAGCCTTATCAGTCTGAAAGTGCAGAGTGGGACAGACTCAAAACCAGTGTCCACTGTAGTAATGAATATCAAAGGGCAACAAAAAGAAACCACAGAAACAGGTGACGGCCCCGTTGATGCCACCTACAGGGCCATTGCAAAACTCACTGAAACCAGAAGCAGCCTTGAAAGATTTGAGGTAAAGGGTATCACAGGAGGCACTGACGCCCTTGGTGAGGTTACGGTAACGATTACACAGCATGACAAAACCGTAAGAGGAAATGGCTCTGATACAGACATAATAGTGGCTGCAGCCAAGGCCTATATAAATGCACTCAATAAACTGGAGATAAGGAAAAGGGTTCCTGAAAAAGGAGTATAGGAGGAGTTATATGACAATCACTGAGAAGCTCTTAGCTGCCCATGCCGGCAAGAGTGAAGTAGCACCAGGAGAACTTATCAATGCAAAGGTTGACCTTGTACTGGCAAACGACATAACAGCTCCAATAGCAATAAGAGAGTTTGAACGAATAGGGGCAAAAAAAGTATTTGACCCTGACAGAATTGCCTTTATTCCCGACCACTTTGCCCCGCAAAAGGATATAAAGGCCGCTGAACAGTGCAAGCTCTTAAGGGATTTTTCACACAAACACAACCTTTCACTTTACTTTGAAGTAGGAAGAATGGGTGTTGAACACGCCCTCTTACCAGAACAGGGACTTGTGCTTCCCGGGGACCTGGTAATCGGTGCAGACAGCCACACATGCACCTATGGTGCACTTGGTGCCTTTGCCACGGGTGTTGGCTCCACCGATGTGGCCTCTGCCATGGCCACAGGAGAGTGCTGGTTCAGGGTTCCTGAGAGCATGAAGTTTATCTATTATGGAAAGCTTCAAAAGTGGGTCGGTGGCAAAGACCTGATACTTTATACCATTGGAGACATCGGGGTGGATGGCGCCCTTTACAGGGCAATGGAGTTTACTGGAGAAACAATCCGTTCACTTCCCATGCACGCAAGGCTTACCATGTGTAACATGGCTATAGAGGCAGGTGGTAAAAGCGGCATCATTGAACCTGATGAGGTCACAGAACAGTATGTAAAAGGCAGGGCAAGAAGAAATTACACCTTTTATAAGTCTGACGATGATGCCAGCTATGCTGAAATAAGAGAGTACGACTGTTCAAAGATAGAACCAGTGGTGGCCTGTCCACATCTGCCATCAAACACCCGATTTGCAAAGGAGCTCACAGATATTACTATTGACCAGGTGGTGATAGGCTCATGCACCAATGGAAGACTTGAAGACCTGAGAGAGGCTGCATCTGTAATTAAGGGCAAAAAGATAAACCCCAATGTTCGTATGATAGTGATTCCTGCAACACAGTGGATCTATAAGCAGGCAATGAAGGAGGGGCTCATAGAGGTATTCCTTGATGCTGAGGCCGTTGTCTCCACACCCACCTGCGGGCCCTGTCTTGGTGGTCACATGGGCATACTTGCAAAGGGGGAACGGGCAGTTGCAACAACCAACCGTAACTTTGTGGGCAGGATGGGACATCCTGAAAGTGAGGTCTATCTGGCAAGCCCTGCAGTGGCTGCAGCCTCAGCAGTGCTTGGAAGGATTGCCCTGCCAGAAGAGGTGGTTGGAGATTAATATTTAAAGAGGTACCAAATTGACTACGAAACAGAAAAGAGATACTACAGAAGGAGTTCTTAATACCCTCTCAATCCCTGTGTTGATTATAGACTCTTACGGCAAGATTATTGATTTCAATGACCAGGTATTGTCTTTACTTAGAGCAGAATCAAAGGAGATTGAAAATCGTCATATAAAGGATATACAAAGGCTGTTTCCCCTCTGGTCAAGCTTTCTGTATGCGAGGTCATCAACTGAGCCGGTCAGAGACCGTATAAAAATAAATGACAGGGAATATGAAATAATTCTGAAAAATTCGAGGTTAAACTATCATAAAGAGATTGTCACTGTTACTTTCTACGATATAAGTCACTTTATCAATCTTGAACAACAGCTTCTAAAAAGAAACAAAGAGCTAATGATCGTAAACACCCTTTCTACCACATTCATTAATTCAGAAAATATAACAGAGGTATTTAATGACCTTTTAGAAAAGGTGCTGATGCTTACGGAATTCAAGGTTGGTCTTATTATGTTACGGGAAAGAACAGATTTTCGAATAGTGGCAGAAAGTGGTGTTTCAAAGGAATTCTCCAAAAAGGTCAAACAGGGGGCTCTTGACAGGCTACTGTGGTATGTATTTGATGAAGGCCAGCCCCTTTATATTGCCGAGGAAGAAGAGCTTAAAAACAACCCCCTTTTGATAAAAGAGGGCATAGAGTTTTTAGTTATTTCACCACTTATCATTTCAGACAATATATTCGGTGCACTAATACTTGCAAGTCGTAAGCTTATTACCTTTGATTTTGACCTTGCATCTCTTATCTCTCTTGTTGCCAATCACTCTTCGCTCATAATCGAGAAGGTAAAACTCTTCGAAGAGACCCAGCGACTTTCCATTACAGATGCCCTTACAGAACTTTACAATGTCCGTTATTTTTACAGAAGCCTTCAGATTGAAATTGAAAGGGCAAAACGATACGACGACATCTTCTCACTTGCCATCTTTGATATAGATGACTTCAAGATAGTTAACGACACCTACGGACATCAGATAGGAGATGACCTGCTCAAGGAGTTTGCAGATATTATATGCAATTTCTCAAGACGTTCAGACATAGTGGCACGCTACGGTGGTGAGGAGTTTGTGATGATACTTCCCAAAACAACGAAACAGAGTGCCTTCAACCTTGCCAGTCGTATCCTTGAAAAGATACAAAATCATAAGTTTCTCAGTCATAAAGGTCATTGCCTTAATATCACATCAAGTGGTGGGATTTCATCCTTTCCAGAGGATGGAGACAATGAAAAGGACCTGCTTTACTGTGCTGATATGGCACTTTACAGGGCAAAACAGAAAGGAAAGAAACGGGTGATATGCTATGACAGGACCCAAGAAGCAGAGGTTTTGTAATGAAAAAGATTTATAAAAAACCTGAAAGCCTTAAGGATGCCCCTTTCAGGTTCTGCCCTGGCTGCGGACACAGCATACTTCATAAATTGATAGCAGAGCTGATAGATGAATTCGGCATAAGAGAGAAAACGATTGGCATCGCACCCGTTGGATGTGCCGTATTTGCTTACGATTATTTTAACTTTGATGTCATTGAGTGTGCCCATGGCCGCCCTCCTGCCGTGGCAACAGCCCTTAAAAGGGTTATGCCCGACAGGTTTGTGTTCTCCTATCAGGGCGACGGTGACCTTGCTTCCATTGGCATGGCAGAGATAATACATGCGGCTAACCGTGGTGAAAACCTTTCTGTGGTCTTCGTAAATAACGCAAATTATGGAATGACCGGCGGTCAGATGGCACCTACCACACTTAAGGGAATGAAGACCTCCACCACCCCTAAAGGCAGAAGGCCAGAAAAAGAGGGTTACACCCTGCTTGTCTCGGAGTTACTTTCTCAGATTGATGGTGTTGTATTCCTTGCAAGAACTGCCCTTGACGGCATAAAGGGAGTTAAGGAAACTAAAAAAATGATAAAAAGGGCATTTCAGTATCAGCTTGATAACAGGGGCTTCAGCTTTGTTGAGGTCCTTTCTCCATGTCCCACAGACTGGGGCATATCACCTTCGGAGGCATTTAACTTGGTGAAGGACTCAATGGAGCAGGTATTCAAACCGGGCATATTGAAGGATGTCTATGAAGAATAAAAGCAGTAAAAAAATGGAAAAGGAAAAGTCAAAAAGTCTAATCATCGCAGGTTATGGGGGACAGGGCATACTGCTTCTTGGCCGCCTTGTTGCTTATACAGCCATGCTTGAGGGGCTAAATGTAACATGGTTTCCAGCCTACGGGGCTGAGATGAGAGGTGGAACTGCAAACTGCACTGTCGTGATGTCTGAGTCAAGAATAGGCTCACCTGTGGTTACTTCACCTGATATGTTGATCGTAATGAACTGCCCATCTCTTGAGAGGTTTCTTCCAAGGCTCAAAGAAAGGGCAACGCTGATTTATGACTCATCAATGGTATCCTCTGAAAAATGCGGTATTAAGGACCTTAAAGAGAGGTTAAACGGTATAAGTGCCTACGGCATACCTGCCACAGAGGAGGCCACAAGGCTTGGCTCAAAAAGATATGCAAATATGTTTTTGCTGGGAGCCTTCCTCTCACTTGTGTTTCCAGACATAGAGCCTTCGGTGCTTGAGACTACCTTTAAAAAGGCACTTTCAAGCAGACATCACCATACCATAGAAACCAATCTAAAGGCCCTTCAACTGGGAGCAGAACTGTTAAAAACGCAATGAAACACTCAAGGGAATTCACCATCCGAAGGGCAATTGTCTCAGATGTAAAGGAGATACAGGCACTTATTAACAGATTTGCCCGCAGGGAGCTTATGCTTCCCAAGTCATTAAATGAGATTTACGAAAACCTCCGTGACTATTTCGTCTGTTACAGAAAAAAGGACAAACTCCTTGGTGTCTGTGCACTCCACATACTCTGGGAAGACCTCGCCGAGATACGGTCCCTTGCTGTTACCGAAGAGGCACAGAAACATGGAATAGGGAAAAAACTGGTAAGTCGGTGCTTGAGAGAAGCCAGAACACTCGGAATAAAAAGTGTTTTTGTGCTTACCTACAGCAGGGAGTTTTTTGAAAAGATGGGATTTAAGGAGATTGATAAGTCCACCCTGCCCCAGAAGATCTGGAGCGACTGTCTTAAGTGTCATAAGTTCCCCCAGTGCGATGAGCTTGCATATATAAAAGAGATTTAGTGAATAGGCGATAGGCAACAGGCTATGGGCTATGGGCTACAGGCGATGGGCTATGGGTTAGAGGGGGTTATTTTTCGGGATGATAGTTTATCTTCACAATATGCCGCCTCTTTAACTCTCCCAGGCGATCATCTATGGCCCTGTTTAGTTTTTTCTCAAAAAGAAGTTTCATAATCCTTTTACGCACCTTCTGGTATCCTTCAAAGGATAATTTTTCTTTGTGCCTTTCGTAATACTGCCTTGCATCTTCTTCCCTTACCAGAACAAAGGGCCTTATCTTGATTTTAATATACCTGTCTATCAAGTCGTCATCGTTATCAGCCTCAAGCTTCAGCCTTAATGCATCCTTAATTAAAAGCTTCCTGTTAACAAGTGTATTCAATGCCTCCTTTTCACTTAAAATAACACCCTTTTTCTTCATCCTGGAAATAAATTCCATCAGGTCAACATAGGTAATGGCATCATCATCTACATAGGCTACAACCCTATCAAGCATTCGTGCATCTGCTGTCTCTATCAGAGACAGTGTTACCATTACACAGAGCACACTAAAAAGCATGACCAATACTGAAGTGTATCTCACCTGAACTCTCTCCTTCCTTTTTATCTAATTTATGGCCATAGTCTATCCTGATAGGTCCAACAGGTGTGCTGTATCTGAGCCCAATACCTGCTGTGTAACGCAGATTAAAATCTATGTCTTTAATCCTCTGCCACACATTGCCTGAGTCAAGAAAAAGTACAAAACCAAGGCTCTTCCAGGCCTTAATCCTGAATTCCAGGTTTCCAACCACATAGGCGTCTCCCCCAACTGGCGAGTTGTCTTTAGTCTTTGGACCCAATCCATCCTGTGGGAATCCCCTTACTGTATTTCTTCCTCCAAGATAGAATCTTTCGACTATGGGCAACTCCTTTGTGTCACCAAAGCCCTCTGCAAAACCTCCTCTAAATGAAACCGCCAGTGTCAGCCATCTGTTAAGCCCTCTGTAAAAACTTGTAGAGACATTAAGCTTATAAAAATCCGATTCACTCAGCAGATACCTTGTTGCAAGCTTAAAGGATACACCAACAACCATACCATGCCTTGGCTCAAAGGGATGGTCACGACTATCATATATAAAGCCTGGTCTGATACTGCTTATACCCAGTGTCCCTAAGTCTTCCTTTGATAAGACAACATCAGGCTTTACATCATAGGTCTTAACCAGAGAATAATTATAAGCCACAAAGGTCTTTATCCTCTTTGTAAGTTCCCTGTCCACAAGCACCTCTGCTGAGTACTTACGCACCTTATAAAGTATCTCTCCAGAATCTATATCCTTCCTCTCCTGTTCAATATACTGCAGAACACCATTAAGTGATGTTTCCCTTGAAAGCCAATAGGGTTCATGGATGTTTGCAAAGAATCTCTTTTTCAAACTGCTTCCCTCCAATCTGAATCGGATCCTCCGATTCATGCCTGACAGGTTGTTGTAAGTAAAATCAGCCATCAATCTTAATCCTTCAAACTCACCGTATCCAAAACCGTATTCAAGGGTCCCATGGGGGGCCTCTTTAACCTCTATTATCAGATCCTTCTGGTTATCAATGGAATCAACGGCCTTAACATCAACATTACTGAAGAGGCCAAGTTTGTATAGTTTCCTTGGTATCTCTGTAAGGGCCTTGAAATTTAAAGGTTCTCCCTCCTTTAGTTCAAGCTCTCTCAAGATAACAACCCTTCTGGTTCTCAGATTTCCCCTGACTATTATCTTTCCAAGTTTGTACCTTTTACCTTCACTGATATTAATTACAACATCAACCTTGGAGTCCTTTATAGATGAAGAAACAGAAACCCTGGCATCTGCAAAACCATCCCTCTTATACTCATCGATAATCCTTATTCTTGTGTTCAGAAGCTCTACTGCATTAAAAGGGTCTCCACTTCTGAAACTCAGGTATCTCAATATTCGGTCTTTTCTAAAAAACCTGTTACCCACTATGCTTATCCTGCCAACCCTGTATAGCTTACCCTCTTTAACACGAATCTTTATTGTAACAGTGCCTCTTTTACTGTCCTTTTCTAACAGCTTTTCCTCAACCTTTGCGTCAAGGTAACCGAGAGAATTGTAAAAGGCTATAATTCTATTAAGGTCATTGTCCAGCATATCCGGACTGAAAATCTCTCCTTCCTGTAGATTCATTATCTCCTTGAACCGTTCTGCATTGATAGATATACCAAGGAACTCAATTCCCCCAACCTTATATTTTTTCCCTTCATAAACAAAAAAGGTTACCCTTTTTCCATCAGGCATCTCCTCCATAACAGGTGCAATCTGTATGTCAAGATATCCTCTTTTTTTATAACCTTTCATTATCTGCTCTGTGGCCATATCAATGGACTCTGTGTCTATTTTTTGCAGTTCTCTCAGTCCTGATAACTCCTCAAGTTCGTCATTGCCAAATTCCTTATTTCCCTTGAAAACAAGCTGAAGTTTTTCACCAGGACTAATGTTTATAGTGAGAGCTCCATCATAAAATGTTACAGGCCCAACAACTGTATTTATATAGCTTTTCTTCTTGAAATACCTTTTGATATGCTCTATCTCTTTCTCTATTTCCTTCAGGTCGTAAATATCGCCTGCCTGAATCTTCAACTCGGTTTTAATCCATTGCGAATAGCCCCTGATTGTAATAGTCTTTATAAGTAAGGGCTTACCTTCATGTATATAAAAGTACACATCCACCCAACCATCTCCGTAATCCTTAATCTCGGTTTTCACAGAAGCCCGGGGGAATCCCCTTGTTTTTATATATCTTTCCACATCTATCTCTTCCTTTTTAAGCTTTAAAGGTTCAAAGGGTGTATCTTCCCTGAGACTGATTACATTCATAATGTCACTGCCTGACAGCAGCTTTGTGCCTTTTATCTTTATAGAATGTATAAATCTCTTTTGCTTTACATATATTATCAACAGTGCCTTTTGCTCTGTATAATCAACCTTTATGTCGTCAAAAAAACCCTTTCTGAACAATCTCTTTACTCCTTCATCAATATCCTTTATGCCTGCCTCACAGGGAGGGTTCAAACCAAAAAGCTCAAGCAACTCCTCCCTTTCTGCCATGCTCTGACCTACTATTTTTATTCTATCTATCCTGTAAGTCTCTGCTGCATATAGCTTTACCGAGAAGAAAAAAAGCAGAAACATCACAAATGCTGCCTTTTTCATTTAAACCTCACTCTGAACCTGATATCAGCTCCGACACCACCGGTTTCGTCTCTCTCACCAATCAATGAGATATTGTCTTTTACCTTCATTTCTATCTTAATTAGCTGCTCGGTTGTATCACCAAGAGCTGTAGAGTATATAAGATAGAGCCTGTCTCCGAGGAGCCTTTTCGAAACAGTAAGTCTTGGAGTAATACTACCGGTTGACTCTGACACAAAGGGCTCAAGCTCAATTCTGTCAAAACCGGTCAGGTTCTTTATTCGTTCCTGTATGGTCTGCTGGAACTCTCCTGTAAGAAAGGCAGTTGCCTCTGATGTGCTGATGCCTCCCTCCATACCCCTGAGCTCACCACTCAAGCGACCAAGCATTAGAAGGCTTAATATATCCACCTCATCAAGATGTGGGTCTGAAACCAGTGACAGGTCAAACTCATCTACATACCCGTCCAGTATCAGCGTGATATTATAATCTCGCACCCTTGTCTCGGCATTCACATTAAAGTAGGGATAGATGCGATCGGGCTTTATAAAATCAGCACTTGCATGTCTGATATTAAACTCGTTGTTTCTGAAGAAGAGCTTCCCCTTTTTAAGCTCTATTCTTCCAAGAAGGGATGGTTTTTGTGGAGACCCCACTACAACCACATCAACAACTGCATCACCTTCGACAATATTTGTCTTTATCTTAATGTCTCTGTCACCATAAAAAGCAATATTCATATTAATCCTGGAGGCACTCTTAATTTTCGGTTTTACCCTCTCTTTGAGCCTCTTTAATACCAGCGACCTCCAGTTAATGTCTTTTCTAAGTAGCCCTTTTATTATTCTCATGTCACCAACAAGGCTGTAACCGCTGTCATAATCTGAAATAGACATATTTCCTGACACTGTAAGCTCAAGTCCACTGAAAGGATGCAAATCCACCTCTTTTAAAGTAATGTCTGCGTTAAGTTTGCTCAGAGAAATGGCCTCTTTGCGCTTTATATAGGCAGCCCCCTTTAACCTGATCCTTCCATCACCATAATTACCCGAGAGTTCTTCAAGAACAACCCTGTTTTGATAGAGATACATATAACCATTTAAATTATAGATTCTTCCAGGCAGACCGGTTAATGACAGGGAGCTGTTTTTTATGGTTACATCACCATTTAGCACCGGGTTATCAATGCTTCCAGTTATGCCTATTACAAAATCCGCCCTTCCTGTGAGATAACTAATTTTCTTTAAAAAAGACTGTAATGGGCTCAAGTAAAATACACCATAAGCAGTAAGGTCAAAGCCAGTTTTAAGTCCCACCTCACCTGTTACTGTTGTAATTGAGGTGCCTGCTTTTAACTGCATTGATTTAACTATAAGCCTGTTATTTTTTATATCTATCTCAACTGGACCGTGACTTGCAATGCTCTGCTCGTAAAGAGAGAGCTGTAACCTTCGCAGTCTTATTCTTCCATTTACCTCTTTACCTTTGCCTGTTAACCTCCCCTTTCCACTTAATGAAAATGTAAAGTCCTCTGGCAGATTATTAAAGAGGAGTCCTATATACTCTTCATACTTGCTATCCTTTATGTCAAAGTTGGCCTCCCATTGAACACCATCTTTCATGGCTGCCGTTACATTGAAGTATATACCTCCAAAGATATTTACTGATGCATTGAGTGAATCCCTGAGCTTATAAACCATATCAATACTTCCAGCTTCAAGCAACCTCTTTGTCTGTTTCTTTTTTATAAACAGATTTGATTTCAGATTTATAATCGGTTTAACAACCTTTCCAGATAATAAGATATTGCCTCTTGCAACAACACCACCTGGTATCCTGTATCTTGCTGGGATGTCATCTGACCACACAGAAAACCTAAAACCTGCCTTTTTTATTTCACCTGACTTAACCTCTAAAGAGCCTGATGCCCGTGAACTTCCCTTCTTTACAACAATACCTCTTAAATCTATAAGGGGGCCTGAAACAGAAAGCTGGGCATCCATTTCTGCTGGACCAAAACCCTTGTAATCCATATTCTTTAGCATCAAAGAAGCAACAACCTTCAAGTCATCAGGGTAGCCTTTAACGGTAAAAAGACCTTTCAAGATACCACTGAGTTCTTCTGGTATATCGACAAACCTTTTAAATCTTCTCAGGTAAAGCCCTCTGGATTCTACCGAAATATTAAAATAGGGTTTTTCTATCACAAACAGCCTGTCAGAGCCTGTATAAATCAAACCGGAGATATCGTAACTCCCCTCATCAAACCCTCCTGTCCAGTTAAGGAAGCGAATTGAGCGTATATTGTAGGAAATCCTGCCCTTTGCATTACCCAATGCTATCCCCATAAACACACCATCTCTAACATCCACATCAGCACTGATTATTAATTTGTTCAACCTCCCCTCAACAGTAGCCTTTATGTTTGCACTGCCGGTCGTATCATCTCTTAAAAAAATCTTTTCAAGTGAATCTGTCTTTAATTTCACATTCATGTGTATAACTTTACTTTTAAAATTTATTACTCCACTACCCGTCCCCTCTGTTCTGTCACCTTTAACACTGAGTCTTTCAAGATAAAGGGAGTTTCCGAACTTTCTGAAATAACCTTTTATCTCTTTTATCTCCTGCAAAGGATTTTTTATTTCTTCACTCTGTCCATTGCTTCTAAACAGAAAATATCCAGAGGGGGCAAACTTTCTTCCAGAAAAATAAAGGCTACCCCATACCTTTCCCTCTGGAAGTCCCGGGTTCCACTTAATCAATTTCAATACATCTTTTGCATTCAATGCACTTGCAACCACTTTAACCTGAAACCACTTAACTGGTAGCAGAAATTGAACATCCACATGGGCATTGCCTCCATAGGCACTTACATTAGAGTTGGCAAACAGCATCCTTCTATCTTTAAAAGTAACATCACAAACTATTGAATCAAAGTTGATTCCATAAAGGCTTCCTGCACCCTCTTTAACCCTCAACTTTAAAACAGGTGAGAATAAGAATCCTTTAAGGGTGCCGTGGAATTCTGCCCTTCCAGAAATAGGCTCCTTTACCTTCAACAGATGAAGCATATCCTGGACATAAAGATTACCTTTTAGTTTTAATGAAGCATAAAACTTTTTCAGGAAATCCCCTATGTTGTTAAAACGCAGGTCTTTCAACTTTACTATGCCCTCAGCATTAATATCTCCTCTCGCCTTCTGTTTGTAGTTCATTATCTCTGAGATGCTCATAAGGTTAATATCTGCCTTTATCCTTCCATTTAAACCATTGTCTATAGAGCCTTCGAACTCTATCCGGGTTTTGTTCTGGTCATCTATATAAAAATTTCTGATTTTAATGTTCTTATCCTTAAAAGTCAGTGATGCCTTAAGGTTGCCATTGATGTCTGAATAACTGTACTTACCCTTTTTAAGCTTCACCCATCCTCTAAAAAGGTCGGAATCTATAAAAACATGCTCAAGCCTGACCTCTTTGTTGCCAAGGCTGACTGTTGCAGATGCATCTCGTATTGATACATTCCTGATTGAGAAGGTCCAGTTTCTTTTTTTAGCTTTCCTTTTAACAGACAGGTGTTTTCTGCTCTTTAAGGTCGCAATGAAATCTTCAACACCTCTGCCAATGTACAAACCATATATAACAGCCCTTCTTATAAAGATTCTTTTTTTGATAAGTTCCAGTGGTGAGATATAAAGCCTTCCCTTTTCAAGCCCAACCACTACTGTACCTGAGGCATCAAGAACCCTTAATTGAGAAATCTGCAGAGAAAACATTAATGGGTTGATACTGACCTCTTTGACTGTGGCGTTACCAGCGGTGTACTCTTCAATTGCCGAAATGAGGGTATCCTCTAATTTTTTTTTAAGGTTTTCAGACCTGAGATAAAAAAGTGTTAGTACTATTGATAGACAAAAAAGCGCCGATATTGCATAAAATATATATTTCTTCATTAAAGCTCTTTTCCCTTTTAAGGATTTTTCTAATCATTAATTATAACTAAAATTAACGATAGTTGGCAGGGTCTGATAAAAAGCTTTGTGATATAATAAGTTATAAAAATAAAACACAACGGAAATAACATTCTCGAAACGGAATACAGGTAAATGTAAAGGCTAATTTCTTCTCATATCGTCTTGATTTCAAAAGAATTCTGATGGTAGTATTTAATTAAGTGTAATGGTCAGGAGGGAGGCAGCGACTGGAAATAAAAAGATTCTCCAGAGGTAATTCAAGAAACTCATAGGTAAGCAGAAATCAAACGGTTAACAGAGCAGATAAGACAAAAAATAAAGAACTTCTAACGAGCCGCTACACCTGACCGAAAATGCTACCGCATTTACGGCAGGTGAGTTCAATGTTATAATACCTGACCTAAGAGGATGGAGCATTATTTCATACACAATGAAATGAAGCCCTGCACTGAAATGCCCAGTGGCAGAGCGATGTAATTTCTATACATATAAACTTAGTGAAAGGTAGGACTCTTAAATTATGATAAAAATAATAGCTCAGAACAGAAAGGCCTATCACGACTACGATATACTTGAGACCATTGAGGCAGGTATTGTGCTTAAGGGCACAGAGGTAAAATCCCTCAGGCAGGGAAAGGTGAATCTGAAGGACAGTTATGTTATAATAAAAGAGGGCGAGGCGTTCCTTCTGAACTGTCATATAAGTCCCTATAGCCATGGAAATATCACCAATCACGAGCCCCTTAGGACAAGGAAACTGCTCTTTCACAAAAAGGAGATACAGAGGCTTCAGGGCAAGGTAATGGAAAAGGGCCTTACCCTGATACCCCTGAAGATATACTTCAAAGGCCCCTATGCCAAGGTTGAGGTTGCAATTGCGAGAGGTAAACGGAAATACGAAAAACGCGATCGTATCAAGGAGCGTGAGGCAAGACGGGAAATTGAGCGAGCAATGAAGAACAATTAAACGGCTCAAACGGTTCAAACGGCTCGAACGGTTCAAACGGCTCAAACGGTTCGAACTTCTTTAACCGGGGGCGTATGGACTCGACGGGGGTAACGAAGCTCAGGTGGCATGCCGTGGTCCCGTCACCACGTAAAAAGACGGGAACAAACACAAACGCCAACAGCGAACTTGCACTCGCTGCTTAATAAGTAGCAGCGCGCCACTGAGGAGATGCCTGCTATCCTCAGATGGCGTCGGCAAGCAGGCTGGCCTCATGCACCCTGCCCTCGGGTGTAGAGGTGAGACTCCAAGAGGGATAGGACAGTGAGAGCCTGTCTGTCGGCAGCTCACTGCCCGAAACTCCAAAGACAGTCTAAGCATGTAGAAGCCTGAGTGTAGTACTTCCGGACGCGGGTTCGATTCCCGCCGCCTCCACCAAATTTATGTTTAATTTTCAATAAGTTAGTTCTCCATTATCTTTAAAATTGTGGTCAGCAAACAGTCAGCACAAACTATCAACACCTTCTCACTGTCCTATTGCTCCTGAAACTTTTTTCTCTGAAACAAGATTGCTTTTTCTTCGATTCCTCCTGTTACTATCTGATAAAAAAACTTTCCATCCACTCTAGAAAATTTCTGATTTCTTTGGCCACGACCAGACACTTGGCTGACATAAATAAACTTTCTCTGCTGCAAACCACAAAAAGACAGGAGGTAGT
>CAZEYP010000039.1:0-24554 GCA_964515925.1 uncultured Nitrospirota bacterium | reverse complement strand
GTTCAAACGGTTCAAACGGCTCAAACGGTTTAACCGGTTCAAACGGTTTAAACCATCCAACATAAACTCGGAGGTATAGATTATGAAGACATCAACACAGAGGCTAACAGCCACTGATAAGACCTGGGAAGAGGAGAGCGGATTTCTTGCCTTTCTTGCAAGGGTGCCATCTGAGGTAAAGAGGTTTGAAGATAGCTTTCGCATGGGACTCAGGTATATCCATGTGCCTCCGGAAGAGATAGACGGCAGCGAAGACAGGGCACAGAGGACCGCCTTTTTGGTAGTGAGAAAGAACAGGCTCCTGCCCGAGAGGGATTACTGCCTTTATGCCGTACTTAAGGGAAGGGCGCTTGAGGCAGGCTATGGTGTTTACCGTGATGGGGTAATAAGCACGGTAAAGGAACTAAGCCCCCTTACTGAATTTAAGAATGCAGAGCAGACCCTGTATAACTGGCTCAGGGAGCTTCTGAAGATATCCTGCGAAAAGCCCTAATCACTGATAACCTTTACTATAACCCTGCGGCTTCGAGGGCCGTCGAACTCACAGAAGAATACAGACTGCCAGATGCCAAGCTGTAACCTGCCATCCTGGATAATAATCGTCTCTGATGCACCTATCAGTGAAGACTTGATATGGGCATCAGAGTTACCTTCCATATGGGAATAAGATGCCCTGTGGGGTATCAGTTTTTCAAGCATCATAAGGATATCTCTTTTTACCGAAGGGTCTGCGCCCTCATTTATGGTAACCGCTGCTGTGGTATGAGGCACATACACATAACAGATACCGCTTTTGACCTTTGATTCCTCAACCACTGACTGAACCTCATCGGTTATATCAACGAACTCGTTTCTTTTTGATGTCCTGACGCCTATCTGTTTTGTCATGGCCACCTCCTTTTATAGGGTGTAGGGGGTAGGGAGTAGGGAAATTACCCGCCCTCTACTGATTTTATTATATAAATACCGAAGTTCCTGTGATGGTGGCTTCTTCAGTGTGCCTTCTTCTGCATCATTTTATCCTCTGAGGAATACCGCTTACCACAAAATAAACCTCCTCAGCGGCATCTGCCAGTATTTGATTGGCCCATCCTGCCAGGTCCCTGAACCGCCTTGCCAGAGGGTTTTCAGGCACCACCGAAAGCCCCACCTCGTTAGAAACAGCAAAGACAGAGCAGTTCTTCAGACCAACCAATACCCTTGAAAGCTCCTTAACCTCTCTTATAATTTCCTCATCCCCTAATCCCTCTGCCATGAGATTGGAAAGCCAGATTGTAATACAATCAATCAGAATAACATCAAAGTCCCCTGAAATCTCTCCTATAAGCCTGGCGAGATGAACCGGTTCTTCATAGGTAAACCACTGGTTGCCCCTTTCTGCCCTGTGTCGCTTTATCCTCTCGGCCATCTCCTCATCGCCTGCCTCTGCAGTTGCCACAAAGGCCCTCCTTTTGCCCTGTTTCGTTGCCCTCTTCAGGGCAAAACTGCTCTTTCCGCTTCTTGCCCCTCCAAGCACAAAGACCAGACTCCCCATTACACTGCCTCACCGGTTGCAATCAATCTAAGATACTCAACAATGGTTTCATAGTTTTCTGGCCTGTGGGGAAAGTCACATCCCGAGCAGTCCTTGATCATTCTACCGTCAGGAAGGGTAATGTACTTTGGACTGCCAAGGCATGAAAGCCCATACATTGGACAGTAACAGAACAGACAGTTAAAATCCTCTATGTCTGATTCATGACAGGGATAGTACTCACAGGAGTAATTAAGAAAATAGCGATAGGAGTTTTTTATTTCTTTTAGAGCCTTCATTGACTGATTTTCTAACACAATATGTGGGGTTATGTCAACACAAAAATAACAATATATTGTGTGATAACCTGTAATGTCTTCTTATCAAAAGCAAACCTGCCGAATCTGATATAATCAACCCTATGAGAAAAGGAAGGGAGATAGTCCGTTCTGCATCGGTAATGTCCTTTGCGACATTCATTAGCAGGGTACTTGGATTCATACGCGACATGGTGCTTGCCCGTTATCTTGGTGCCACAGGGCTTTCAGACACCTTCTTTGTTGCCTTCAGGGTGCCCAATCTACTGAGGGAGCTCTTTGCCGAAGGTTCAATGTCTTCTGCCTTTGTGCCTGTGCTTACAGAGGTAAGCACAAAGGAAGGGGAAGAAAGCTCAAGAAGGCTTACGGCCATTACCTTTACATTCATCTGCTCTGTGGTGGGTCTGATTGTGCTTATGGGTATCCTTTTTGCTCCCTTTATAGTCAGGTTGATTGCACCTGGGTTTGAGTCAGCAGAAAAGCTGAACCTGACCGTTATGCTTACCAGGATAATGTTTCCCTTTCTGCTTTTTGTAAGCCTTGCAGCACTTTGCATGGGGGCATTAAATGTGAAGAAGGTCTTCTTTATACCTGCCATGGCTTCTTCATGGTTTAACATCACAGTTATTGTGACCGTTGTTATCCTCTCTATAATCACTGAGAACCCTCTCATTGCAGCGGCCATTGGTGTGACCCTGGGTGGTTTTATGCAGTTTGCATCCCAGGTGCCTGCTTTTTTACGAAAGGGATATGAATTCAGACTCAACTGGAGCTTTTCAGACAGAGGGCTTAGAAAGATGGGGCGTCTGGTGCTTCCCACAACAGTGGGACTTGCAGTATCTCAGATTAATATATTTGTAAGCACCATTCTGGCATCATACTTAAAGGAAGGAAGCATTACCTATCTTTACTATTCCATGAGGCTCATACAATTCCCCATCGGCATCTTTGGTGTGGCAATGGGCATGGCTGTACTTCCAGCACTTTCAAGACATGCAGCCACAGGACAGATGGAAAGTCTCAGGGATGATTTTTCCTATGCCATCAGGATGCTCTTTTTCATCACCGTCCCCTCAATGATGGGGCTGATTGCCCTGCGGGTTCCCATTGTGAATCTGCTCTTCCAGAGGGGAGAGTTCGACTTTACTGCCACTGAGGGCACAGCATACTCGTTGATCTTTTACTCTATAGGTATATGGTCAATTGTGGGGGTAAGGGTTGTGGTGTCAGCCTTCTATTCCATGCAGGACACCCGCACCCCTGTGGCTGTGGCTGCAGTGGCGATGGTATTGAACATCCTGTTCAGTCTGATTCTGATGGGACCACTTAAACATGGAGGCCTGGCACTGGCAAATTCCCTGGCATCCTGGATAAACTTTTCTTTGCTGTTTCTTATTCTCAAAAGAAGGCTTAACAGGGTAGACGGCAGGAGGATTATTACTGGTTTCCTGAAGATAGCTGCTTCATCGGCTGTGATGGCCCTTGTTGCAGGTGCTTTGCTGAGAGGCCCAATCTGGCATCAGAGCGGCTTTGTCACAAAAAAGGCAGTCTACCTCTTTCTGACCATTATGGTTTCAACTGCCGTGTATGCAGGCTGCTGCAGGCTATTTGGTGTACAGGAACTCTCGGAGGTCCTGAGAATCTTTAAGCCTCATCATAGGAAGCCAGAGGACTGATTTCGGAGCCAGTAGGCAATTGTCAATCCACAAATCTCAATATCTCTTTCACATCAACCCTGTCGGGCCTGAAGGAATTAGCAGGTGAGTCCATATCCGGATAGCCTGCTGAAAGACCAAGCACAAGGCGTTTTGAGGCAGGAATGTTGAGAAACTCTTTGACATACTTTGCGTAATCAGTAGCAAAGGCCTGGGGCACAGTGGCAACCCCAAGGGCATGGGCTGCAAGCATAAGGCTCTGGGCAAAAAGTCCCAGGTCAAACAGTGACCACAGGGGAAGTGAGGCATCCTGATATAAATAAATCGCGTGGGGTGCACCGTAGAATCTGAAGTTGGCGATCTTTGCCTTTCTGATTACCTCAGGGTCTGAAAGGTCAATGCCTGTCCGCTCTGCCCTCATCCTGTAGAGTCGATCAATTCTCTGCTGGTTCGTCTCAGGCCATCCCTCTGGCTCTGGCAGGTCAGGGCAGGGTGGCTCTCCCTTCTCAAGCAATCCAATAAGCATCTCTGAAAGCTCTTCCTTTTTTCTACCAGATAGTATGATTACCTCCCAGGGCTGGGTGTTTTTGTAAGAAGGGCTCCAGAGTGCTGTCTCCACAATCTGTGTAAGCACATCCACAGGGACTGGCTCCTTCCGGTAAGCCCTGATACTCATCCTCGTCCTGATACATTCAAGTGCATCCATGATATCCTCCCTTCATTGGCCAGGAACCAGCTAACTTTAAGTCCCCGGCTCAGTTGTATAAACTCAAGAGTCATTTCGTATCACCATATAGTTCTATTATAGCCTCTCCGCCTCAGACATTACAGCATTAGCCTAAAGCCTGTTGGATAATTTATAATAAATCTAATCTATAGATTACTTTAAAAACATGAGGTGAGATATGTATTTAGAGAAAAAGAGGATCAACGGTGTAGAACATTTCTATATCATGGAGAGCTACTCAGAGGAGGGCAGGATAAAGACACGGACACTCTTTGAACTCGGCCCTGAGCCAGAAAAATACATCCACTATCCAGGAGGAAACAGTTTCTATATTGACGAACAGATAGAACTCAGCATACTTGAGAAAGGGCTGAAGGTCGACACCTTTGAACTTGAGGCACTCATGTGGGATTTTGTAAATCCAAGGCTACGGATGGTGCTGAAACAACCCGTTAAAAAGAAGACCCACGGCTACATCAGCAGGAAAAAACTCAGGGAGGCACAGAAGGGTATCCATGAGTTTGACAAGAGGAGGTTACACTTTCTCAGGTATGGCTCAATGAACCAGACTGACATTGATACTGGCAGACCCTGCAGGTTTTTCAATGTTGTGCTTGACAGGACAAGAGACGAGATAGAGTGCCTCATTGATGAGATGGAGCAGAAACTGAAAAAGAGCCAGCTTAAACCCTATGTTTACACCATATTCAACCTCCAGAAGTATTTTAAAGACAAAGATACGGCCCTTAAGAACCCCCGATTTCTAAACAGGGAACGTCTTGAAGATGCCTTTCTTGAAGAACTCTGCAGACTGAACAATGACAGAGACTTTATAAGAGAAAAGAGAACGAGTCTTCATCCCTATCTTGTTAAGTACTTCATCATGTTTTATGAAAACGAATTTCCTGCCTTTCCAGCAGGTGGACATAGGCACCAGAAGAGGGAAAAGTTCTATTATATGCCCCGCGAGACATCATCAGACATGAGCATTCGGAGGGCCTGTGCACTCCTTGGTCTGAGCATTGAGGAATTCAACCGAATGAGTAAAAAGGAGCTTTCAAAGAGGTTCAAACAGCTTGCCCATAAATGCCATCCTGACAAGGGAGGCACTGACGGAGAGTTCGTTGAACTCTGTAAGGCCTACGAGTCTCTACTGAAGGCAAAGGCTTAACTGCCTGAGGGATGGGAGAGTTCAGATTAAAAACCCCCTTCAAGCCAGAGGGCGACCAGCCAAAGGCCATCAGGGAGCTCACCAGAGGCGTAGAGCAGGGCATAAAGCATCAGGTGCTTCTTGGTGTAACAGGCTCTGGTAAGACCTTTACAATTGCCAATGTGATTGCCAATCTCCAGAAGCCAGCCCTTGTGATTGCTCACAACAAGACCCTGGCTGCCCAGCTTTACGGGGAGTTCAGGGAGTTTTTTCCAGAAAATGCAGTGGAGTTCTTTGTGAGTTACTATGATTACTATCAGCCCGAGGCCTATATCCCACAGAGTGATACCTACATTGAAAAGGATGCCCTGATTAACGACGACATCGACAGGATGCGTCATTCTGCTACCCGTGCTGTGCTTGAAAGAAGAGATACCATAGTGGTTGCCTCGGTCTCGTGTATCTACGGAATTGGCTCCCCTGAAGACTACATGGCCATGCACCTGATTGTTGAAGAGGGGATGAGGACCGAGAGGGATGCCCTTCTGAGAAAACTGGTTGACATGCTTTATGAAAGGACAGAGGGTGAGTTCAAAAGAGGAACCCTGAGGGTAAGGGGAGACATAGTAGAGGTCTATCCCTCTTTTTCACTGGATAAGGGGATAAGGATAGAGTTCTTTGGCGACGAGATAGACCAGATAGTGGAGTTTGACCCCCTGACAGGTGAACGAATACGCCCACTTACCAGGATTGCCATATACCCAAACAGCCACTGGATAACACCGAGGGACAGGCTTGAAGCTGCGATCAAATCTATTGAAGAGGAACTGGAAGAAAGGCTTGGATACTTCAGGAAGATGGGCAAGAGCCTTGAGGCTGAAAGGCTTGAGCAACGCACCCGATTTGACCTGGAGATGCTCAGGGAGTTTGGTTACTGCCACGGGATTGAGAACTACTCCCGTCACCTCAGTGGCCGTGCACCTGGTGAGCCACCCTACACCCTGATTGATTATTTCCCTGAAGACTTCCTTATAGTGATAGATGAATCCCATGTCACAGTGCCCCAGATTGGTGGTATGTACGAGGGTGACCGTTCAAGAAAGATGACCCTGGTGGAGTATGGTTTTCGTCTGCCCTCAGCCCTTGACAACCGTCCTCTGACCTTTAAGGAGTTTGAGAACAGGGTAAACCAGGCGATATATGTTTCGGCCACACCGGGGGATTATGAGATAGAGAAATCCGGTGGCAGGGTGGTTGAACAGATCATCAGACCTACAGGGCTTGTTGACCCTAAGATGACTGTTCGGCCTGTTCAGGGGCAGGTGGATGACCTTCTTGAAGAGATAAAGAAGAGGATACAGCGGAAAGAAAGGGTACTTGTTACCACACTTACCAAAAAGATGGCTGAGGACCTTACTGAGTACTACAATGAGCTGGGCATAAGGGCACGGTATCTGCATTCAGACATTGACACACTGGAGAGAGTTGAGATTATCAGGGATTTAAGACTTGGAAAATTCGATGTACTGGTAGGGGTCAATCTCTTGAGAGAGGGGCTTGACCTGCCAGAGGTCTCACTGGTGGCTGTTTTTGATGCAGATAAGGAGGGCTTTCTCCGTTCAGAAAGGTCACTTATTCAAACAGCAGGCAGAGCAGCAAGGAATGTAAACGGCGAGGTCATCCTGTATGCTGACAGGATTACAAGATCAATGAAGGCAGCCATAAATGAAACCGAAAGAAGAAGACGAATACAGCTTGAGTATAATAAACGGGAGGGCATAGAGCCAGAGACCATAAAGAGCAATATAAAGGACATATTGAGCTCCATATACGAGGCTGATTACTGGACAGTTCCTGCTGTGGAGGAGGAAACAGATGAATACCTGGCCGTTGATGAGGAAGAGATAAAGCGTCTTGAAGAACAGATGAAAGAGGCTGCCAGGAATCTGGAGTTTGAAAAGGCTGCAGAACTGAGAGACAGGATAAAAAGGTTAAAAGAAAGACTCCTACAGATTGGACAGAAGTAGCTTTTGCTTTTTTAGCTGCTCAATCAGAACCTCCCTCATCAATGTGCATGCCTGTATCACCTTTGGGTTAGTGATACTGTAGAAGATGTTTACACCCTCCCGTCTTGCATTAACTATGCCCCTCTGTTTCAGGATAGAAAGGTGCTGTGAGACATTGGCCTTGGATATGCCCAGTATGTTTACCAATTCGGTAACCGTCTTTTCGCCTTCCTTCAGGGCATGGATAATCTCAAGCCTCTTTGGGTTGGTAAGGATTTTACATACCTCGGCCTGAAGTTCAAAGATCTTCTTGTTATTTTCCTCCATGCTGGTCTATTTTATAATTATAATATGACCTGGGTCAAACTTTTCTTAACTTTTTCAATATATCCATTACCCTGAAGTCCATTATGCTGTTTATAAAGGCCCTTTTTTGAATAGGGTTTTCCTTAAAACCAAAGAGATGGCTGCTACACCTGCAATCGCTTGCTCCAAAACCGGTTATCTGCCAGTCTGAAATCCTGCTTATAGCACCGGCAAGCTCGCACTCCCTGGAGATCGATGCCCTTATGGGAAAGACATGCACTACCCTTGCATACCTTCGAAGATAATCAATGTGCCAGTGCAACCTTTTTCTGTTTACAAGGTGTCTCTTTATCCTCTTTGTAAGTATCCCTCGTGCAGAGCCGATATAAACATAATGACCCCGTGGAAAGTTAATCCTTCCGAGAGAGCCAACCTCTATCTTCCTTTTGCTATCAAGTGCAAGCACAACTGCATAGTAGCCTGAATCTTCAAGTTCTTCTCCTATCAGCTCAAGCCCGACCTTTACAGGCCTCACATCAGTATTTACCTCCATAGCCTCGTTCCAGCCCAGAGAGACTGAAAACACCTGTATTTTATCTTTCAATGAATACAGGGTGCGTGCAAAGTCAGGGTCTGTGTGGTAATCAGGTACAAATACTTGAGCCTCAGGGTCGTGAATCACAAACAACACCGCACCCTTTTTAGAATCTGCAAGGTGTAAGATATGCCGTCTGCCTCTTTCTGTGGGGGCATCTGGAAACATGGCAATGCCCCTGTGAAACAGGGTACATGACTTTACCTCAAGAAGGAGCTCTCCCTTATTGCCTGACAGCAGAAAGTCAAACCTGCTACGACCATGGGTGACCTCCTGTCTTTCGACCCTATAGCCCCTGAGCCCTGGAATCAGTCCTTCCCTTATCAACCATCCCGCCACATCATTGGTATAATGGGTATGGAGCATAACCACTCTGCCCCTCTTTTCTGCTCCATAAACCACAAACCCATACTTTGACTTTCCCCTTTGAGGCAGTAGATAGAGAGGTGTTTCAGGAAGGAGTATCTCTAAAAGCCGTCCAGGGTTTGGAAGATAGGCAAGCTCTTTTTTACCATCTATCAGGCACTGAACAACAAACCTGTTCAGTCTTTTCAGGAAAAGTCCCCTTACCAGATCCAAAAGCTCTACCTCTTCCGGATGAATTCACCGCTTTTTCCACCTCTTTTCTCAAGTAACATCACATCGGTTATGGTCATCTCTCGGTCAACAGCCTTACACATATCATAGATGGTCAGTGCCGAAACACTCACTGCTGTAAGGGCCTCCATCTCTACTCCTGTCTGACCAATGGTCTTCACCCTGGCAGTAATATTTACAAGGCTTTCTTCTGTGTCGGCTGAAAAGTCCAGCTCCACCTTGGTGATACTTAAAGGATGACACAGTGGGATAAGCTCAGCCGTCTTTTTGGCTGCCATTATGCCTGCAATTCTGGCAACCTGAAAGACCTCTCCCTTTGCCACCTTACCCTGTAGAATCAGCTCCAGCGTCTCAGGCTTCATCCTGACCATGGCCCGGGCAACTGCCTCACGTGCAGTAGGTGGCTTTTCAGATACATCCACCATGCTTGCCCTACCCTTTTCGTCAATGTGAGTAAGCTCTGGCATAGCTCATCTCCTTTCCTCTTCAAGTTGAAACAAAACAGAGATAAACTTTATAATATCATATACTGTTGCCGAAGTGGTGGAATTGGTAGACACGCAAGATTCAGGATCTTGTGGGGGCAACCCCGTGGGGGTTCGAATCCCCCCTTCGGCACCACTGAAGAGATGATCTCAATAAACCCGGATGAAGCCTCTTTTACTGGTTGTCTTCTTGGTCTTGCCCTTGGAGATGCACTGGGTGCACCCTTTGAGGGCGCCCCACCCGGACACTACAGGCCTGACTGTCATAGAGAGTTGACCTATACTGATGACACCGAAATGATGATTAACCTTGCAAGGGCACTGATAGAGTGCGATAGGGTATCAAGACATGAGATTGCACGATACTTTGCAGAAAACCACAACCCCTCAAGGGGCTACGGTAGCGGCACCCTGAAGGTTCTTTCACTTGTGAAAAAGGGTGCCGAGCTGGACAGGGCAGTAAGGGCATTCTTTCCAGAGGGCTCCTTTGGAAATGGCGCTGCAATGAGGGTGGCACCTGTAGGGCTCAGATACTACAGGGATGAAGTCCGCCTAGAGAAGGCTATCATAGAGTCGGCACTTGCAACCCATGCCCATCCTCTGGGGATTGATGGGGCAAGGATGATAGCACTGTCGGTTGCCGCTGTCTTAAGAGGGATGCCCCTTGAGGAACTGCCTGATTTTCTAACTCAAAGGGCCGAAACATCAGAGTTCCAGGATGCAATGAAAATGGTAAGCAGGGCAATAAAGGGAAGTCTAAAAACTGAGGAACTTATCTATCTTCTTGGCAATTCAGTGGCTTCCCACCGTTCGGTGCCCACAGCTATCTATGCATTTGTGAAATATGGTAATGATTTCCTTGACACAATAACCTTCTGCCTCAGCCTTGGGGGCGATACAGACACCATAGCTGCAATGGCCGGGGCATTGTCAGGCTGTCTGGTTAAAGAGGCGCAACTGCCAGAGGTATGTCTTGAGAGACTTGAACACAGGGAATTGATCAGGACACTGGCCAGCCAGATCTACCTCAGGAGCCTGTCCTGAGAAGCTCCATCATGCGGAGGGCATTTTTTACTGCCGAGGCACCATGGCAGTTGTTGAACATGACAAAGGTCTTCTGTGTCCTGTCTGACAGTTTCTTTACATCCTGAATAAATCCCTCTATCTCTTTGTCAGAATAAAAATAGTCATATCTTAGGGATGTCTCCACACCCTTTTTAAGCCAGTTTTCCCTGTTTCTTCCGTGAAGCCTCAGATAGGCTATATCTGTGGTTGCCTCAGGGATGTAGGGAATCGTATCAGGAGTACCGAACTGGGGTTCATCGGCTGTTATGTATGCTATCCGATTGTCACGAAGAAACCGCAACACCTCCCCTGCCCTTTTTCCAATAAGCCAGCTACCATGCCTGAACTCCACTGCCAGATGAAACCCCTCAAGAAGGGCATTTGCCCTTAGTATCTCATTCAGGGATTTTGTGCTATACCTGAACCAGGGAGGATACTGTAACACCAGCAGACCAAGCTTGCCGCTGTCTTTTAGGGGGTTGAGGGATTCCTTAAACCTTTTAAATATCTCCTCTATCAACAGAGGGTCTTTTATATAGAGCCGGCTGCTCTTACTCGATTCCTTTGAAGACAGTGTATCCCGCAAATCAGCAGGCAGTGTCTTTGGGTCTATACCATGGCCTGTAAGGGCTCCATAGGCCTTTATATGAAAGACAAACCGCTCTGGAGTACGAAGACTCCAGAGCATAACTGTCCTTAAAGAAGGTATGGCATAATAGGTGGAGTCAACCTCTACGGTGCGGAAACGGTCAGCATAAAACCTGAGTCTATCTTCCGCTGACTTTACATGGGCAGGATAAAACTCTCCACTCTGTATAAGTGTTTTTTCTGCCCACGAACAGGTGCCAACTAAAACCTCACTCACTAATACTTGCTGACCCTGATGTTGGTTATAAGCAGGTACCTGCCCTTTTCAATGTCTCCGATCTGTCGTATAGAGAAGCCATCGTTGTTTGCTGAAAGCCATAGGCCATCAGAGTCAGCAGAATAGACCTTTTTCCCATCAACAAATATCCTGAATTTGCCATCCCTGTTCTGCATTGCAATATGATGGATCTGCTTTGTGGAGGCCTCTGCAATCTTCTGGTCGTTTCGTGGATAAAGCAGGGAAAAGACCCTGTTGTTTCCGTAAGGACTGTGCAGATAAAGTCCTGGCCCCTTTCCTGAAAGTCCAATGATTATCTGAGCATCCGGGGCGTTGTCGGTGCTGTAGGCATCAAACTCTATGGCAAAGTCACCACTGAGGTCAAGTCTTTTCTTCACAACCGAATCAGGTGTGGAGTTGACAATCCACTTCCTGTTTGCAAATCCCACACACTCAACCGTACCCTTTGCAATCTCTACAGTGGTGGGTGACTCGGAACAGTCTGAAAAATCCTCTTCAAAGATTATCTCCTTGCCAGGCTTGAACGAAACAGAGGGTCTCTGCAGGCCACCGGTTATTTCGTGTTTTGGCCTTTCAAGCCCCAATGGCTGTGCAGGTGAGACCTCCTGACCAGTTGGTGAGTATCTGAAATAGCTGGGTGGCGTCTGGGATGCAATATAATTTACCGCATTCTCAAGCATCACCCTTATTGCCTTCTCCATGGGTGTATTCTTGTAAACACCCAGGGCACCAACCAGAAGTCCTGCACTGCCAAAACCACCGCCAAGTCCACCGATAGCAAAGCTCGATGCCTTGCCCTCCACGGTGGTGGTGTTTATTATGCGGCGCGTCCTCACATCAATGATTCTCAAATCCATTGCAATGTAAGCATCGTTTTTCTTCAGGCCAATTCCACCAAGAAAACCACCTGCCAGGCCACCAAGCCCACCCCCTATACCACCTGCATGTGGCTCAAAGGCAGTTATGGCACCAAGTATGATTATATCTGCCGATTCCCAGCCACCTGCCTGTGGTGCCTGTTTCTCGTTAACATAGCCTGATTGACCAAGGTCTATCTCCTCTTTTATTTCTTCTATCTCCTCACGACCGCCGAGCACTATAAACCTGTTGGTCTTAAATAGGCTGCTTATCAGCATATCCCTTATTCCACTTCCAATCTCACCTGAACACTTTGCAGCCTTACACTTTATTTGAGCAACCGAGATACGAGCCTTAGGCCCTGTATAAGTAATAACCTCCTGCATGGTTGGTGCTGTAGGCTGTTGCTTTACCTCTGCAGTTGTGCCTGCGCAGGAGTAAATAAAAAGGCTTAATAGGAATAAAACAATGTAAGGATAAATCATTCTCATAATGGAACCTCCTACCATATATTTATTATTTCATCAGTAGTAAGCACCCTGAGTCTTACAAGGTTTTTATCTGTTTCTCTAACTGGTTTCTCAAATATAATGGTCTTTGGGTGGGGTATATATATGCTCTTTAGACCAGAAACACTGTCATCATAGATTATCCTGATTCCCTGAAGCCTTCTTTCTTTATCTACAAGGATATCAAGTCTGCGAAGGCTCTTTATTGTCCGTCCGCCTATTTCACTGAAGACTATCCTGTCGTCAACCACTATGGAAAGCCTTAAATGCTCCCTTAAATAGATGATAACCTTCTTTGCATGGATGTTATTTTCGCGTATGACCTCAGCAAAAACTGAGGAAGGTAAAATTAAGAGCAAAAAAAGCGTTATTAAAGGAAGCACCTTTTTCATAATGGATATATTATAACATCCAAACTCACCTGCCGAAAATGTGGTAGCATTTTCGGTCAGGTGTAGCGATTCGTTAGAATTCTATCTTTTATAAATTCTACTTCTATGACCAATTGCATGTATGATAATCAAATTTTCATTTTCTAATATTTCATAAATCACTCTATAACTACCAACCCTTAACTTATAAAAACCACTAAATTGACCACTTAATCCTTCTGGCTGGATGCTCTCAATATTATCTGCAAGCCATCTAATTTTTTGTGTGATACGCTTTGCAATTGGTTTATCCAAATTAGCTAAATCATCTATTGCTTCGTCAAGAAGTTGGACATTAAACATAAAAATTATTCCAACCCAAGTTCCTTAACGACACTTTCAAAAGATTTTCCCCTCTTTCCTGACGACACTTGTTCTTTTTGTCTTTTTAGTCTTTGTAATAACTCTTCTCTTATTGATAACCCTTCATCAGGATCACCTATTAATTCAAGCATTTTCTGCTCAACAATTGTTTCTATTAGTTCTTTTAATTCCTCTTTTGTCATCTGTGTTACTGTACTCATCCAACATCTCCTTTTAAAGTTAATTCTTCCATAAGTTTAACACATTATCCTTTAATGTTGGCAAGATGGATTGGAGATTAGTTAATTGACTGTAATTTCTTTATAACAAAATTATATCTAAAAACAGCAGTTTGACAGGAGCACTTCTGTTTGATATACTTTGTAAACCGAAGGGAGGAGATAGGATGAAAACAGGGTTTATTGGGCTTGGGCATCTTGGCAGTGCAATAGCAGGCAGATTAATAAACTATGGACAGTCCCTTATCCTCTGGAACAGGACCGCTGAAAAAGCCAGGCAGTTAGACGCTGAGGTAGCAGATTGTCCTTCAGATGTTGCCAGCAGGTGCGATGTCATCTTCATCTGCCTTTTTGACAGCAGGGCAGTCAGAGATGTCTTAACAGGAGAAAGGGGCTTACTAAGCACTGGCCTTGACGGAAAGGTCATAGTTGACCTTACGACAAACCACTTCAGGGATGTATTGGAATTTCACGAAATCTGTAAAAACAAAGGAGCATTTTATCTTGAATCACCTGTGCTTGGCAGTGTTGTTCCAGCATCACAGGGTGCACTTACAGTGCTTACAAGCGGTAGCAGAGATGCCTATGAAAAGGTAAAACCACTAATACAGGCCATTGGTAAACATCTCTTTTATTTTGAATCCCCTGGCACTGCCACCAAGATGAAGCTCATCAATAACCTTACCCTTGGAAGTTTTATGGCAACCCTGGCAGAGGCAATTGCACTTGGTGAGGCCATAGGGCTTGACAGGACAACAGTCATTGATATACTTTCTGTTGGTGGTGGAAACTCCCTTGTGTTAAATGCCAAAAAAGAAAAGCTCAAAAAGGAGGACTTCTCAACACATTTTTCAAATGCACTAATTTATAAGGATCTGCATTGCCTTCAGGACCTTGCCTATGAGCTGAGGCTACCACTTTTTACGGGCTCAGTGGTAAAGGAACTCTATGGACAGACCTTCAAGGCAGGCATAGCAGAGGAAGATTTTTCATCAATCTATAGGTTATTCAAACCTAACACAAAGGATTAAAACACTTACCATGCTTATAGTAATGCAATACAATGCAACCGAGGAGGATGTCCGGCAGGTTCGAGCCACCATAGAAAGGCTTGGCTTCAAACCAGTGGCCATACCTGGTGCTGAACGCACAGCCATAGGTGTCATAGGCAATCAGGGCTGGATAGATGACTCGCCCTTTCAGGACCTTCCAGGGATAAGGGAGATCATCCATGTTACAAAGCCCTACAAACTGGTAAGCCGCGACTTTCATCCTGAAGACAGTGTAATAGGGGTTTCCGATAAGGTTTCAATAGGTGCAAAAGACAGTTTTGCTGTTATTGCTGGTCCCTGTGCTGTGGAAAGCCTTGAGCAGATGACCCGAGTGGCTGAAGCCCTGAGTTCAATGGGTGTCAGGCTTCTTCGTGGAGGTGCATTTAAACCACGCACATCACCTCACAGCTTTCAGGGACTGAGACAAGAGGGGCTTCTGATTCTGAAAGAGGTGAAAGAAAAATTCGGTCTGCTAATCGTTACAGAGGTGATGAACCCCGAGTATGTGGAGCAGGTCTCTGAAGTGGCAGACATACTTCAGATCGGGGCACGAAACATGCAAAACTACGACCTGCTCGTGGAGGTTGGCAAGGCAAAAAGGCCGGTTTTGCTGAAGAGAGGACTTGCCGCAACAGTTGAGGAGTGGCTTTCTTCAGCAGAGTATATACTGGTTCAGGGCAATCCAGATGTCATACTTTGTGAAAGAGGCATCAGGACCTACGAAAGGGCGACCCGTAATACGGCAGACCTGTCTGTGATACCACTTATTAAAGAATTCTCTCATCTCCCCGTGATATTTGACCCAAGCCACGCCACTGGCAGACGCTCACTGGTCAGGCCCATGGCCCTTGCCTCTGTGATGGCAGGTGCCGATGGAGTAATGATAGAGGTTCATCCTGAGCCTGACAGTGCACTTTCCGACTCTGCCCAGAGTCTGGATATAAAGGAATTCTCCTCTCTTTACATGGCTATTACAGAGCTCTGGAAATTCAGGCTGAAGCAGGCCCTCTAATCGCCTCCACGTTCCAGAAGTTTGTCTTGGTGCTGCTTACGGTGTATGAGTTTTACCCTTTAAGTATGTTAGTATTTTCTTTATGAAAGGGTTTGTGGTTTATCTCCTGGTAGCAGCTATTCTTATCGGAGGCCTTCTTTTTTACTCTTTTTTAAGGACCATACCTGCCCCAGAGGAGCTGAAAAAGTGGCTTGGAGAAGACCCCACCATTGTTTATGCCGCTGATGGTGTGGAGATTGGTCAGTTTGGAAGGATTAAGGGCGAGTATGTGCCTTACAAAAGGATACCTGCTGTTGTTGTTAAGGCGGTGGTGGCAACAGAGGACAGCAGGTTTTTCAAACACCAGGGGGTTGACTATGCAGCCATTATAAGGGCATTCCTGAAGGACCTGCTTTCTCTGAAATTCAAAGAAGGCGGAAGCACCATCACACAGCAGCTTGCAAAGATGGCCTTCCTTTCCAGTGAAAAGACCATAACCAGGAAGATAAAGGAGTTTATTATCGCCCTCAGGCTTGAGAGGGAACTCACAAAGCAGGAGATAATGGAGCTTTACCTGAACAGGGCCTACTTTGGAGCTGGCTTTTATGGTGTCGAAAGTGCAGCAAGGGGGTACTTTGGTAAACACCTGAGAGAAATCAACACCAAAGAGGCTGCCCTTCTTGCAGGGCTTCTTCGGGCACCTGAGTATTACTCTCCCTTTAGAAACCCTGAAAGGGCAGAGAAGAGGGCAAAGGTGGTACTTAAAAGAATGGAGTTAGTTGGCTATCTGAAGCCATCTGAACGGAAAAAGGCTGAGAAGATAAAGCTCCACATAAGCAATGCACCTGATACGGATGAAATATACGGATACTATCTTGATGTGGTGAAAAGATATCTTATCAAGAGATATGGTTCCGCTAAGACCTTCAATGGTGGACTTCGTGTATTTACTACTTTAAGGAGATGGGCTCAGATAAAGGCGGTTGAGACCCTGAAAAAGGAGATTGAAAGACTGGACATGAGGTATGGCTGGAGGGGCCCACTGAAACACATAAAGATATCTCCTCAGAGAGAGTTCAAAAGCCTTCATAGTGCAAAGACATTGAGGCCCTTTGTGGGTAAGATTGCAAGAGCTGTTATATTACGGGTTTATCCAGACAGGGCAATTGTGAAGGTTAAAGGAGCCTACGGTGTATTAAGAAGGTCTGATGCACTATGGGCAAGGAAGATAAATAAAAATGGCAAGACCAAAAGACTAAGGAGGTTTAATCTTAAAAAGGTACTGAGGCCAGGGGATGTGGTTCTGGTAAGAATAAAATCAGTAAAGGGAGACACTGCCTATCTCAGCCTCAGGCAATACCCCCTTGTTCAGGGTGCCATAGTAACCATAAAACCTGAAAACGGTTATGTCCAGGCACTGGTTGGTGGTTATAGCTACAAGCTCAGCCAGTTTAACAGGGCAGTATCAGCTAAAAGACAGGCTGGCTCTGTGTTTAAACCCTTTGTTTATGCCCTTGCTCTGAAGGAGGGCTATACCCCCTCGTCAATCATTTACGATACACCTGTATCCTATAAAACCAGAGATGCAAAGATATGGAAACCAATGAACTACGACAGAAGATTCCATGGCAGGGTAACACTCAGGGAGGCACTCAAGGAATCACTGAATGTGGCAACCCTCAGACTTGCTGAGTCAATTGGAGTTGACCCTATTGCCCGCATCGCCCTGAAGGCAGGATTTGCAAGAGAAGTACCCAGGGACCTCAGCATAGCACTTGGTACATTCTCTACATCTCCACTAAGGATTGCCGTTGCATATACTGTTTTCCCGAATAACGGCTTTATCACAGAGCCTGTTTTCGTAAGAGAGATAAGGACAAAGGACGGAAGGGTCCTTGAACAACACGGCTCTGAATCGATAAAGCTTCTTCCACCTGATATTGCCTACAGGGTTACAATGATGCTTACTGATGTTGTAAGAGATGGCACAGGAAGGGCTGCAGCAGGACTTGCACGAGGCGTGGCAGGTAAAACCGGAACCACCGATGGATACAGAGATGCCTGGTTTGTCGGACTCACCCCTGAGCTGGTTACCGTGGTATGGATAGGCTTCGATGATAATCGCTCTCTTGGCTGGGGGCATACAGGGGGGAGGATTGCTGCACCAATCTGGAAACACTATATGCGTTATCTCATTTCCGGGGAGAGAGATTTTACTTTTCATCCTCCCAAAAATGTTGTAAAATTATACAAAACCAGAAGGGTAAAGCAGTCCCTGGACAGCATCTTTGATAAAATACTCTGGGGCAAGGATGATGAAGAATAAATACAATTTAAGGAGGAAAATCATGCGTTTATTATCGTTGTTTTTTTCCCTTCTGCTTATTATGAGTCTTTCAGCTTCGGCATTCTCACAAACAGAGGCACTATACCAGAGGGCACTTAAGTATTACGCCACTGGAAAGTTCACAAAAGCAGCAGACACACTTAAGGAGTATGTTGAGAAGAAACCTGACCCTACGGCATATTATCTGCTTGGTTATTCCCTCTACAAGATCGGCAAACATGAGGAGGCAAGGAAATACTTCAAACAGGTCTATCTGATAGACCCGAAGTTTGACCCTTCCAGGATAGACTTCTCAGTGATAAAAAAATAGTTGTTATAAACAAAACACAACAGAAAAAGGCAAGACATAACGGTATCAGATAGATGCCAAAAGCCGTGGTGATAGAAAGCGGGATGGATTTAAATGAATAATTTATTGAACTACCTGTGCTTAAGGGGTTGACTTCATGACAATCTGGACGGTATTAAAAGGGAACTTCTGAGGGAATCAGTTACGCTTCTTTTTGTCAACCTGCACTTTCGATATGTATACTATGCAGTCCTCGCAGATCCTGCCAGTCTCTCTGTTACAGATCTGGCGGTTGAGTTCCCAGCAGGGTTTGCTCTTGTCAATATATGCAGAGCATTTCTCCCGTCTTTCTTCAGAACACTCGGTTATCTCCCAGCAGGGTGCATACTCAAGGAGCTTTTTTATCCCCTCTATGCTTATCTTCTTGACATGAATAAGCTCCCTTAAACACTTAAGCCACTTGATGTCATTTTCTGAATAGTATCTGTTTTTGTTTCTCCTGGCTGGCTTGATAAGGCCATGCTTTTCATAAAGTCGCAGGGTCTGGTCTGTGGTGCCTAAAAGCTCTGCAACAACCCCTATAGGATAAAGGGGCATAGCCTTCTTTTCCTCTTCTGTAAGCTCCTTATGTAGGGTCTTCTTTTTCATTCAGCATAAAAGAATGATTTGATAATTATAATTATTAAACCTCTTTTAAGTTAAAAAAAGCAAGTAATTTATTCTTCAGGAGTTCGGGCAAAGACCACTGCATTCACAGTAGTTACCCCCTGCTGTTTCAGTAGCCTGGCTATCTCATTTAATGTGGCACCTGTGGTGGTAACATCATCTACAAGGGTTAAGCTTGGAGGTAAAGAAATGCCATCGATGACACTGAAGGCCCCCTTTATATTTCTTAGCCGCTCCTTTCTACTGAGTCCACTCTGGGGAGGTATGTCTTTGTTTTTAAGCACCACCGGCAAGAGAGGCACCCCTTTGTGTCTTGAAAGGTTATCTGCTATTATGTGACTTTGATTAAATCCCCTTTTAAGAAGCCTCCTCTTGCTTAAAGGCACAGGGACAAGGGCATCTGTTTGAGGCAGCGTCATATCTGCAAGGAGTCTTCCCATAAATCGGGCAAGCCCTTTATTAGGGCTAAACTTCATGGTATGGACAAGCTCCCTTGCAACACCAGAATAGTCAGTATAAACCATGATTTTATCTATCAGTGGCGGGGTTTTTATACAGGAAAGGCACCTTCTGTTACCACCGATCAGTTTCCTTCCGCACTGGATGCACCTGTTTGTATGGTCCCCTTCCCTTAATTCCTTTAGACACCCGGTGCACAGATGATCAACCCCGATAAAGTGTTTTTTACAGACAGGACACCTTGAAGGTATTATGAAAGATAACATCCGCAGCGGCCACATTTTGCCCTATAGCTTCTGAGCCCCTTTTTAAGCCTGTTCTTTACACCACAGGAAGGACAGACCAGAATGATAGAATCCTCTGCGCTATGGACACTGCTTTTTTTCTCTGCCCTGAAGTAGTCCCTGTCATAGTCAAGGAGTTCCTGAGAAAGAAAGTTCTCAAAGACCTGGTCGGTCTTTGTTATTTCCACTCCCATCCCGTTTTTTATGAAGTAATGGGGGGTTTTTATGGCTCTGCGCACAACCCCCTCAAGCCGGGCTACCTCTCCATCAGGTAGAAAGAGCCTGATATCGATCTTTGTATCAGGCACAAAGGCATGCTGTGTACGGATAAACATCCCACCAATAGAGATATTCGATGAGATGCCTTTGTAGGTCTGCCCTCCTGCAGAAAACTCTACCTCAAGCCGTCTGGTAACTCGATTGTATCTTCTTTTAGACACTATTTCTAAACAAATCCCAATTCTCAATTTTCCAAATCCCAAACCTTCTGCGCTTCTGTGCTATGTCGTTGTTCAGGATTTAGTGCCTGGTGCTTAGAATTTGTATCTTCTACTTCCTGTCTATAGATCAGAAGTGTTCCTTCATCACCACGATATCATCCCTCTTCTTTCCTGTTGAGATGATATCCACAGGCACACCAAGGGTCTCCTCGATGCGTTTTATATACCTCTGTGCGTTTACAGGTAGATTATCGAACTCTCTGACACCTCTGGTAGACTCTTTCCAGCCCTCCACTTCCTCATACACGGGCTCACATTCCTCAAGGATATTCAGCTCCTTGGGAAACTCGGTAATCAGGTCACCCTGGTAACGGTACGCAACACAGACCTTCAGAGGGTCTATCCCATCAAGCACATCTAATTTTGTGATTATAAGTCCTGTAAGGCTATTGACCCTTACAGCATGTCTTAATGCCACAAAATCAAGCCATCCGCACCTGCGGGGTCTTCCTGTGGTGGCTCCATACTCACCCCCACGCTCCCTCATCTCATCACCAAAGGGCCCTTTGAGCTCTGTTGGGAAAGGACCACTTCCCACCCTTGTGGTGTATGCCTTCACCACACCAAGTATGGTGTTTATCTTTGTTGGTCCCACTCCCGATCCAGTGCAGGCCCCACCTGCAGTTGGAGAGGATGAGGTCACATAGGGATAGGTGCCGTGGTCAATATCAAGCAGTGTGCCCTGTGCCCCTTCAAAGAGTACCTTCTTACCCTCATCTATTGCATCGTTTACGAGCACATCGGTATCGTCAATAAAGGATGTGAGTATCTCTGCATAGCCAATGTACTCATTGTATACTGCCTCGGGGTCAAAGGTTTCTGTTTCATATACCTTGGAGAGTATCTCGTTCATCTCAAGGAGATTCTGCTGAATCTTCTCTCTCAGTATATCTGGATAAAGAAGGTCAACCACTCGAATCCCCACTCGTGCCATCTTATCCACATAAGCAGGGCCTATGCCTCTCAGGGTAGTGCCTATCTTTTTCTTCCCTTTTCTGTCTTCCTTTGCCTTTTCAATGGCAAGGTGATAGGGCATAATTAGATGAGCATTCTTGCTTATCTTAAGATTACCACTTAGTTTAATCCCCCTATCAGATAGCTCTGTCATCTCCTGAATCAGTGCTCTGGGATTGATGACAAGACCATTGCCAATTATACAGAGTTTGTCACTGTGCAGTATCCCTGATGGTATCAGGTGAAGTATAATCTCCCTGTCATCTATCATCACCGTATGCCCCGCATTGTTACCTCCCTGAAACCTGACCACTATATCTGCCTTTTCTGTAAGGGCATCCACTATCTTGCCCTTTCCTTCGTCACCCCACTGTGTTCCAAGGACAACAACTGTTTTTGACATCTTCAGTAAACCTCCTCAAAAAATTTCAATATCTCCCTTTCAGAAGATCTCTTTTTTACTGTCCCTTTATCAAGGGATACTATCTCATAAAGCCCTCCACCGGACTTTACCTCCAAAATTATAAAATCTGCCCCAGCATTATAAGCCTCTCTTAAAAGGAGTCTTTTTCCTTTCCTGTAACAGTAAACCACAGAAAATCCTATATCTCTTAATCTTGACGGAAGTCCCTTCAACTCCGCACCTGCGTATAACAATACCTTACCCTGTGGGACAGTGGTGAATGAGGATGCCCGAAGCAGGGCATGGGCATCGAGAGAAAAACCGGTTCCACTGTCAGAATGGCCAAACAGGGCTAACATATCATCGTATCTGCCACCATAGCCAAGGCTTATATTTCTGTTAAAATCCATCACATGAAATACAATGCCACTATGATACTGAAGCCCCTCTGCCTCTGATAGGTCAAACAGTATCTTATCTGCCAGTGAAGACCCCTGAACCTGGGAGTAAAACTCCTCAAGCACCTCCAGTGCCTGAGCTGAAACAGGATTTTTGCCTATCCCTCTGGCCTCAGAGATGGTGCTTCCATCACCAAAAAGAAAGATCACCCTGCTTAATGTCTGATACAGACTCTTAGAAATACTCCTGCTTTGATAAAGCTCTTCAAGACCAGAGAGGTTTTTCTTACTGACAATATCTATCAGATGTCCTCTAAGTTTATCAGGGCACTGGATTATTATGCCCCTCAGAAAATCGCTATGTGAGAGTATTATTCGATAATCAGAAATCCCTGTGGCTTCAAGTATCTCCTGAAGAAGTGCTATTACCTCGATGTCGCCCTTGGTGGTATCAACCCCTATAAGCTCTGCACCAATCTGCATTAGTTCACGCTGGCGGCCTCCGTGGCTTTGTTCGTATCGAAAAACATCAAGTGCATAGGAAAGCCTGAGGGGTCGGGTATACCTGAAAGATGTGGTTGCAATTCTTGCAATCTGAGGGGTTACATCAGGTCTTATTATCATAACCCTGCCTGACTGACGGTCAGTAAGTTTGTATCCCTGCTCGATCAGGTCGTTACTTACCCCCCTGGATATTACATCAAGGAATTCAAATATTGGGGTTACCACCTCTCTGTAACCCCATCTCTTCATCAGATCAAGGCACTTCTCAACAAGCCATCTCCGATGCTCAGATAGGCCAGGCAGGAGTGTGATAGAGCCACGAGGGCTTGATGAAAGGCTTCTTATCCTGTTCATTTTAGAGCTTGATAATATGCACAGAAAGGATATTTGGTAGCCCCTTTATCTCTGCAAGATCATCAGGGCTTACATCTGCGTCTATACTAACCACACTGATGGCCTTGCCACCAGCCGCAACCCTGCCAAAATGCATCCTCGCTATATTAATGTTCCGCTTGCCAAGGGTGGTGCCAATGTTACCAATCACACCAGGGCGGTCATTGTTGTATATAAAAAGCATGGTTCCCTCAGGCACTATCTCAACAGGAAACTCCTCGACCTTTATAATCCTTGGCTCCCGTTTGCCTATAAGGGTTCCACATATCTTGTTTTCCTTTCCATTAGCCCTTACTCTCAGCACAAGCATGGTATGATAATCGCCAGAGTCCGGACTCTTTGTTTCTTTGACCTCGATTCCCCTTTCTTTGGCAATAAAGGGTGCATTAACAAAGTTGACCGTCTCCGTAAGGATTGGCTCAAGGAGGCCCTTCAGGGCGGCTATGACAACTGGCTTTGTATCTATGTTTTCAGCATCTCCCCTGAACTCAATGGTTACCTCAGATATACCACCCTCGTAAAGCTGGGCAGCAAATTTGCCCAGTATCTCAGCCAGTTTGATATAGGGCATGAGATGAGGAATCTGCTCAGATGGGATTGAGGGAAAGTTCACGGCATTTCTGATAGTGCCCTGAAGCAGATAATCCACTATCTGCTCTGCCACTGAAATGGCAACATTCTCCTGTGCCTCTTTTGTAGAGGCACCAAGATGGGGAGTGCAGATGACCTTTTCATGGCCTATAAGTGTCAGGTCTTCAGGTGGTTCCTTTTCAAACACATCAAGTGCAGCACCTGCTACCTTGCCTGACTCAAGTGCTTCATATAGATCCTTCTCGTTTACTATACCACCACGAGCACAGTTTATAATCCTTACCCCATCCTTCATCCTGGCAATGGTATCTTTATTAATGAGATTCTTTGTCTCTGGTGTAAGAGGGGTGTGAATGGTGATAAAATCAGCCCTTTCAAATAGCTCATCAAGACTAACCTTCTCTATGCCAAGCTCCTTTGCCCTTTCATCACTGAGAAAGGGGTCAAAGCCTATCACATTCATCTGAAGACCCAGCGCCCTCTTGGCCACCTGAGAGCCTATATTGCCAAGCCCAAGCACACCAAGGGTCTTGTTGAAGAGCTCCACTCCCATGAACTTCTTTTTCTCCCACTTGCCCTGCTTCATGGATGCAGTGGCCTGTGGGATGTTGCGTGCAAGTGAAAACATCATTGCTACTGCGTGCTCAGCAGTGGTAATGGTATTTCCACCAGGGGTGTTCATAACCACAATACCCTTTTTGGTGGCTGCCTCTTTATCGACATTGTCAAGACCTGAGCCAGCCCTACCGATTACCTTGAGATTGGTCGCAGCCTCTATTATCTCGGCTGTTACCTTGGTTGCACTCCTTATGACAAGGCCATGATACTCGGGTATTATCTCCTTTAGCTCTTCAGGCTTAAGGCCTGTTTTTACATCCACCTCAAGCCCTGCCTTTTTCATTATCTCCACACCCTTGGGCGAAATATTATCGCTTACCAGAACCTTCATAGTCAGTAAACCTCCAGATTTTATTAATAAATTCTAAATACTGAAATTACAGGGTGTAGGGTGTAGCGTATAGGGAGTAGTGAACACCCTAACCCAACTCAACCCCCAACAAACGCTATCAACGCAAAGAAC
>CAZEYP010000038.1:12538-25889 GCA_964515925.1 uncultured Nitrospirota bacterium | reverse complement strand
CGTAGAGCCAGAAAAAGCATTTGAGAAAGGACCTAATTCAGCTAATTTTGTAACTTTATTCCAATCAACATTATTTAAATTCCAACTTCCATCATATAATGCTGAGTAAACTTCTACCTTTCCTGCTGTTACCCCTCCAGTAGATGTGGTAAAACCATGTCCATTAAAGGGACCAAAATTATTATCAAATAAACCTATCCAAAATTCTGCGTACTTGTTAGAAAAATTTGTTGCTACTACATCTAAATGTAAATTTGGATTAGCTGCAGAGCCCTGTGCTGGTTTGGTTATACCCGTGCTTATCTGGATATCAAAATCTCCAAAAGCTCCAATATAGTTAATTACGCCGTTAATAGAACTATTATCATTTGTGCTGTTATCACTTATGGTCATTAATGTATTTGTAGATGGATCATATAACTCTATAAAAGGTGTTGCGTAAATAGTATTAACAACAAAAAAGAATGTAAATACAAACATAAACAGAAAAATTAATAAATTTCTTCTTCCTTTCAGCATAATTAAGTCCTCCTTTTATGTTTTTTAAGTTTTTTTCTTGTTAATTAGAGATGCAACAATTATGCCAGAATTCTAACATGCTGAAATTAAAAGAAATTATATTAACACCCTTTTCAGTTTTCTTCAAAAATGTAAAGATTTCCGACAGTATCGTTATGGAAAATTTTACAGTGCTGTAAAAAAACAGAGGCTCAAATGGATATAACAAAGAAAATATAATAAAAACAATAAGATAGACTGGCAGGTGTTTTTGGGTAGCTCCTGGTAGTGTCGGAAAATTTTACACTTGAATACTCTCTGAGGATATTCTTCAGGGTTGAAACTTGTTTTTTATAGTGGTTTTGTTGTTTTTCAGAAAAAATGGGCTCAGTAACCTTCAGCCTCTAACTTTTCAGCAATCTCCTGAAGAAGATTCAGTGAGTCCTGTGCGGTTTCTTCATCTATCTTCTGTATTGCAAACCCTGCATGAACAAGCACATAGTCGCCTTCTTTTGCCTCCTCGGGCAGAAGCATAAGGCTAACCTCACGGCGTGCACCCATTACATCTACAACAGCATTGAATCCATTAACATTTATTATCTTCGATGGTATTGCCAGACACATAAACACCCCAGGATTTGAGTTTTTCAATTATCCTTTCGATAAATTCATCAAGTCTTTCAGATATGGTATCAGTAAGGCCATAGCCGAGTTCAATCGATTCAGGCTGAATCCCTATCAGGTGTATTTCTTCTGGAAGGCTGCCAAGAAGCATCCCTGCTCCCAGCATATCAGGCAGGGCAATCTGATGGACAGAGAGCTTTGTCTGGAAGTACTCTGCCACCCTGTCTTTTTCTATTTCATCAATGTAGCCAGGCTCTCTGCCAAAGTTTACAGCGTCAATGAAAAGAAGTTTTGAGCTTCCTTCAATATATGGTAGAAGCTCAATTCCTTTTGTGCCACCATCAATCAATTCAACAGTTTCTGGAAACTCAAATCTGCGTGCAAGCTTCTGAACAGCAAAAACACCAACACCATCGTCGGTCATAAGGGTATTGCCAATGCCTACTATCTTTATTTTCATAATCTATATACCAGAGCTTAGAGCTTGACTAATGTGCCAGTATTTCAAAAATAGGGTGCAGGAAAGAAGTTTTCCCTGCACCCGGTAAATGAGGTATGGTGAATCAAATTGCTTATTCCCATTCCCTACCTGTTACAAACTTGTATCCGCCAAATATGGAGCCCATAATGCCGTTGCGCTCTTTGCTGTCAAGATACCACCCGAGGTAGATATGTGCCATGGCAAAGGCTAAAAGCACATACATGCCGAGGTGATGATAGAGCCGTATTGTCTGCAGGTGCATTATGCCTGTAAGCCATCCACCAAGGGCTGCTGATGAGGCGGTGTGTGCTGAGAGGTTGTAGAGGGCAAAACCTGATATGATCTGCCAGATATATAGCAGAAATATAAACAGATAGACAAACCCGGCGAAGGCAGTATGTCCAACGGCATAGGGTGGCTTTCTGCTTAAAAAGAGATAGAACTTTACTGCATCAAAGAGGTCCCGCCACTGCCGTGATGTATGGGGTATAAGGGCTCCCCAGCGGGCATAACGGTTTCCAACAAAGGCCCAGTAGAAGCGAATGACTACGCTGCAGAGAAATACATAGGCAGTAACAAAGTGAATAAACCTTATCCAGCCCATTATGTACTGCCTTGATGATATGGCATGGATGAAGGGATGTCCGATGTAAAACCCTGTAACAGAAAGCACCACTATTGAGAGGGCATTTACCCAGTGTGTAAGACGCACAGGAAACTCCCAGGCATAGACCCTTAATCTCTCCCTACTCATGGAAGCCTCCTTTCATCAGGCAATCCTGATCCTTACCACTTCTCTGCCCTCTGCATCGGTTACATGAACAGCACAGGCCATGCAGGGGTCGAAGGAGTGAATTGTTCTCAGTATCTCGATTGGTTTTTCAGGGTCTGCCACAGGTGTTCCTATAAGGGCTGCCTCGTATGGACCACGCTGTCCCTTTGCATCCCTTGGTGAGCCATTCCATGTGCTTGGAACCACACACTGATAGTTTTCGATCTTGCCGTCTTTGATCTTGACCCAGTGACCAAGTGCACCACGGGGTGCCTCATGAAAACCATAACCATGAGCTTCTTCAGGCCAGGTGGATGGGTCCCATCGCTCTGAGTTGTGGATGCGATAGTCGCCTTTTTTTATGTTTGCCGAAAGCTCACCAAGCCACACAGGAAGCATCTCTGCTGTTACCAGAGTCTCCACGCCCCTTGCTGCAGTGCGTCCGAGGGTGGAAAAGAGCACGGCCGGCCCAACATTCAGTTTCTTAAGCACAAAGTTAACCACTTCCTGCACCCTCTTGTGTCCCGAGGTATAGGCGACAAGCATCCTTGCAAGGGGGCCTACCTCCATTGGTCTGTCCTCATACCTTGGTGCCTTTAGCCATGAGTACTTCCTGTCTGTGTCGAGAAACTTATAGGGTGGTTTTGGGCCGGTGTATTTGTAATTAGTTATTCCGTCCCAGGGGTGTCTTGCCCTGTCGTCACCATCAGGGTATTCATACCATGAGTGGGTTACATACTCGGTTATCTTCTTATGGTCAACAGGGTGAACCTTTGAGAGGTCTTTGTTCAGAATTATACCCCGCGGGAAGTAGAGGTTGTCGGTATTGCTCTTTGTATCCTGTTCAAAGACACCGTAGGCAAGGTAGTTGCCGACACCTGCTCCGTATTTAGCCCAGTCCTTGTAAAAGGATGCCACTGCAAGCAGGTCGGGGATATAGACCTTTTCAACGAATACGAGTGCCTTTTTAGCAAGACCCTGTATGAAGGCAATGCTTCCTGCATTCAGGGCGTTTTCACTGTTTGGGTCAACCGGAACTGCCATGCCACCAACCAGATAGGTCTGGGCATGTGGATTTTTTGCACCAAGCAGTGCCTGAATCTTGATTACATCCCTCTGCCAATCAAGTGCTTCAAGGTAATGGGCAACTGCCATAAGGTTTGCCTCTGGCGGAAGTTTATAGGCACTGTGACCCCAGTAGGCATTTGTAAAGGGACCAATCTGACCTGATTCAACAAAGGTCTTCAGCTTTTCCTTAACGCCCTTGAAATAGGCAGTAGATGAGTTGTGCCAGTCGGATATTGACTGGGCAAGGGCTGATGTCTTTGCAGGGTCAGCCTTCAGGGCATTAACTATATCAACCCAGTCCAGTGCGTGAAGATGGTAGAAGTGTATAACATGGTCCTGGACATACTGGATACCTGTTATAAGGTTTCTTATTATCCGTGCATTGTCAGGTATTGTTATGTCTAAGGCGTTTTCGACCGCTCTCACCGAGGCGGTTGCGTGAACCGTTGTTCAGACGCCTCATATCCTCTGGGCAAAGGCCCAGGCATCACGGGGATCGCGGCCTTTGAGTATTATCTCGATGCCCCTGAACATGGTTGAGGCTGACCAGGCATCCACCACCCTGCCCCCCTCTACTTTAGCTTCAATCCTTAAATGTCCCTCAATCCTTGTTACCGGATCGATTGCTATCTTTGCCATGACACCTCCAAAGGTTAGTTATTAGTTTTGGTTATTCGGATTCCTTTTTGCCTCCTGAGACGATGCGGCCTATTCCGTGAGCAACTATTGCTGCGCCTGTAACAGCAGCAAGCCCGGCTCCAACCTTATCTGCTGTTTTTTCCACACCAAAACCAGGTGGCTGGGGTAGCCGTTTGTAAAAAGGTGTCATCTTGTCCCAGAAGGCAGGCTCTGCACAGCCGATGCAGCCATGACCTGCACCAACAGGCCAGCTTGTGCCCTCGTTGTATTTAATGCGTGGACAGTTTTTAAAGGTTTCAGGCCCCTTGCAGCCCATCTCATACAGACACCATCCCTGACGATGTCCTTCATCGCCCCACTGACGGACAAACTGTCCTGCATCAAAGTGTGCACGACGCTCGCAATTGTCATGAATTCTCTTTCCATAGGCAAAAAGCGGACGGCCCAGTTTATCAAGTGAAGGAAGTGAACCGAAGGTCAGAAAATGGACAACCGTTGCGGTGATGTTTTCAACATTAACAGGACAGCCGGGCAGATTTACAACCGTAATCCCGGGCACTGCATCTGCTACTCCAACAGCGCCTGTCGGATTTGGTCTTGCTGCAGGGATTCCTCCATAGGCTGCACAGGTGCCTACTGCAAGTGTGGCGAGCGCATTACCACAGACCTCTTTTACTATGTCAACTGCCGACCTGCCTCCAATACAGCAGTAAACACCACCGTCTTTAAGAGGCACAGAGCCCTCAACCACTGCGATATACTGACCTTTGAGGTTTTTTACTACATCTTCAAGGGATTTTTCTGCCTGATGCCCTGCTGCTGCCATGATGGTTTCGTGATACTCAACATTTAATACATCAAGCACTAATTCTTTAACAGTAGGAGCAGATGCCCTTAAAAATGCCTCGCTGTTTCCGGCACAGTCCTGAAATTCAAGCCATACAACGGTGGGTTTTTTCTTTTTCTCAAGAGCCTCTGCTATCTGTGGTGCAAAGCTTGCCGGAAGTGCCAGTGTGGCGGCCATCATGCTGCAGAATGTCAGGAAATCTCTTCGAGTTATCCCCTTCTCCCTCATACTCTCATAAACTGTTCCCCCTTTTAACTCAGGGGAATTTCCATTTCCCATAGACACCTCCTTTCTGTCAGAGTTAAAGGAACTGTGCATACTTTAAAAGTGCCTGCTTTTACTGTTTTATCTTTATCACATATTAAATGGATTGTCAATAAAATTTTTATGATTTTATTATTATTTTTAATAGCATTTTTTATGCCAGCACTTCGTAGGGAGTAGGGGGTAGGGAATAGGGTGTAGGGAGTAGTAAAAAACAAATTCTTTATACTACACGCTACCCCCTACACCCTACACGCTACTCCCTACACCCTGTCTTTTTTATCCCCTGCACCCTGTCATATTCCCCCATTTGTAACATATTAAGTGTTACTATTGGTAACAAATTCTGTTTGCAGAAGATATGAGGTATAATAGATTTAAGGAGTTATCTCTTTGGGACGATATGTATCTACAGGAGGTGGTAAGAGGTTATGAGGCCAATTACAGAAGGTATCGAGCCAAAGAGATTCTTTCAGTATTATATTGTCAAAGTGTGCTCTGATACAGATGTAGACCATCAGGAAAAGTTCCTCCAGATTGAATACCTTTCTAAGATGCTTTCAAATTTTGTGGACCCGGAACGCACGATGAAGGAGCCCGTTGACCTTGTAAGGATAATAGATGTGCTTAAGAGGGAAGTTGAAAAGACCGAGGTCTCACTTGATGCCTATCAGTATGCTGCAGACAAGATACTTTTTTTCCAGAGCTTCTATCCTGAAGCCTTTAAAAAGAGGCTACTTGATATAAGGTTTTATGCAAAGGCTGCAAGGGCATTTTACAGAATAGTGGGAAATTACAAAGCACCCGTGTGTGGGCTGATATCCCGGGAGTATTCTCTATGGTCCTTTGTGCTAAGGGCAGCAAGGGATAAGTACTGGTTTTAATCGGTGCCAGTCTAAGTCTTTTTCCTGAAGTCCAGCTTTACTACCTTGGAACTGTCCGTTACATCGGATATTTCCTCTTCTTCTGTCTTTTGCTGTGTTTTTGTTTCCACTTCAGGCGGTATGGCAAAGAACTGGCAGTTCAGCTCAGGGGAGTAGATTCCAACAATGTGCTCCACTGGAATCTGGCAATGTTCGACCTTTGTGCCGAAGAGTAGCTTTGCATCGATACCCCATGGCTCAAAGGAAAACTGCATCCTGCTGTTAAAAACAAGAACAAGACCCTTTTGTCTTTCTTCGGGCAGAAAACCCCTCTGACCGATCTTTACATCCTCGTGGTATTTCACAACGATAAAGACCCTGCCCACTATGTTCATCAACTCATTGAATATATCACGCTTCAGCCTGTCAAGCTCTTTTATCATATGTTCGTTGATTTCCATACCTTCTATTTTACCTCAAAGCAGGCAACTTTTCGTCCCCCTCTACTGACAAGTGGAGGTTTTTCTGTCTTGCAGTGGTCTTTTTTTATAGGACAACGGATATAAAAGGCGCATCCTCCGGAAAAGGTTATCCCATCTTTAACGATATGTTGCCGCTTTATTTTCTTTCTTCCCTGTCCAGGGGCAGACTCGATCAACAATTGAGTATAGGGGTGCAGGGGATTTTCGAAAAGCACACCTGCCTCTGCCTCTTCCACCACCCTTCCAGCATACATTACAGCCACATAATCGGAGAAATACCTAACCACATTCAGGTCGTGACTTATAAAAAGGTAAGAGAGGGCGTATTTATCTTTGAGGTCTGTGAGCAGGTTTAGTATCTGAGCCTGTATGGAGACATCAAGCGATGAAAGGGGCTCATCAGCCACGATAACCTCGGGTCTGAGCGCCAGTGCCCTTGCAATACAGATACGCTGACGCTGTCCCCCACTGAATTCATGAGGATACCTGTTCATATGCTCTGGTCTTAGACCCACAGACTCAAGCAGTGTAGCAACCCTGTCTTCTATCTCTCTGCCAGAGGCAAGTTTGTGAACCCTGAATGGCTCGGACAGTGCTGAATAAATGGATTGCCTTGGGTTCAGCGAAGCAAAGGGATCCTGGAACACAACCTGAACTGCCCTTCTGAATGCCTTTAGCTCCTCTTTTGTAAATGAAGAGATATCATTTCCTTTGAAAAGGACTCTTCCAGCAGTTGGTTTAAGGAGATTTAGAACAAGGCGCGCAAGTGTGGATTTCCCCGAGCCACTTTCACCAACAACTGAAAAAACCATGTTATGCTTAAGGGAAATGCTTACATCCTCAACAGCCCTGATAGTGGCTTTCTCACCAAACAGCCCTTTTTTAACGGAAAACTGTTTTGTAAGTCCTTCTGTTTTTATTATGATTTCATCCTGTAAGTTCATCTGCCCTGATACACCTTGACAGGTGCCCGCCTCCTGTGTCAATGAGGTCAGGCTCTGCCTGCTCACATTCCTTTATTTTCATTCTGCATCTTGTGGCAAATTTACAACCTGAAGGTAGCTCCTCTGGTGAGGGCACTGTGCCAGGTATGGGACGGAGCCTTTTTTTGCCTTTGCCAGGCAGAGAATCAAAAAGCCCAATCGTGTATGGGTGCCCGGGGTTTTCAAAAAGTGCTTTTCTGTCAGCCAGCTCCACCACTCTTCCTGCATACATCACTGCCACTTTGTGAGCTGTCTCTTCTACAACCGAAAGGTCATGGGTTATAAGCAATATACTCATACCCTGAGATGCCTGTATTTCAAGGAGCATATCAAGTATTTCAGCCTGCACTGTGACATCCAGCGCTGTGGTGGGTTCGTCTGCTATCAGCAGCTTTGGATTGCATGCTATTGCCATTGCAATCATTACACGCTGACGCATACCACCGGATAGCTGGTGTGGGTAATCCTTCACCCTGAGTGCTGCCTGGGGTATCTTTACATCCTGAAGTAGTTTTATTGCCTTTTCCGTTGCCTGTTTTTTTGATAGCCCTTCGTGAAGCCTGAGCACCTCCTCAATCTGGTATCCAATAGTAAAGACAGGGTTAAGAGAGGTCATGGGCTCCTGAAATATCATGGAAATCTCCTTCCCTCTTATGTTAAGCATCTCTTCTTCTTTAAGTGAAAGGAGGTCTTTGCCTGATGGATGAAACAGTATATTACCGCTTGCCTTTAAGTTCTGGGGAAGTAACCTCAATATTGAAAGGGCTGTCAGGCTCTTTCCACAGCCACTTTCTCCAACAACACAGAATACCTCTGACTGCCTTATACATAAAGATATATTATTTACTATGTTTACGGTGGAGTTTTTTCTTATTAAATTGATAGTAAGATTTTCTATGGTTAAAAGAGGTGCTTCTTTAGGGGGGGCGTCGTTTATAGACATCTGTTGTTAATCTGTTTCTTCTTTTTTAATAAATCTGAGATAGGCCTCAGCCTCTTTAAGGCCAGGGTTTTCTTTCAGGGCATTTTCCCATTCCTCAACAGCAAGACCTGTGAGTCCTTTCATGTAATAGGTCAGTCCAAGCTGAACCCAGGCTGCAGAATAGCTGGGATTAATCTCTTTAGCCCTGTTAAAGTGTACAATGGCCTCCTCGAACTCGCCCTTGTTTCTGAGGGCAACTCCAAGCTTTGTGTGCACATCAGGCAGCTCCGGATAAAGCTCAAGTGCCTTTCTGTACTCTTCAATGGCATCATCATAAAGTCCGAAATCAAGATAGATGTTGCCTATTCTGTAATGCTCATTGGCAAGCTTGCCTGCAACAAAGTGGTCTAACTTACCTCTTTTATCCCTGGCTATCTGTGCAGCCATTGCCATTACCTCTTCAGCCTTTTTGAACTCACCAAGTTCATTGTATGTAATGGCAAGGTTGAGTGATGCCTCAGTGTATCTTGGATTGATGGTGACAGCCCGTTCAAAGTACTTTACTGCTTCTTCAAGGTTTCCCTTAAGATTTTCGATAAATCCAAGTTTGTTAAGCACATCTGCATAGGTTGGTTTTTGCTGAATTATGGTCTTAAGGAGGGGTTCTGCCTCGTCGTATTTGCCTTCTTCAAAAAGTCTCTTGGCTTCTTCATAAATCTCGGTAAGAGCCTCTGTCATTTTTTCTGTTCTCCTGTAAGGGTATGGGCTAATTTGAAGTATAGGAATATCGGGGTGAATTTGTCAAGAAAGAGGGATAGCTAAACCCACACTACCTTTTTAAATTCCTTTAGACCTTCCACGATGTGATTGGTGGTCCCCCTGTAACCTACCTTCAGGCTCTCTTCAAGACCATAGTGTTTTAAGCAGGTTCCGCAGGAAAATATCTCCACTCCCATCGACTCAATCTCTTTCAACAGTTCAATGGTTTCATGGTTTACGGTGGTGAGTTTTACGCCAGCATTAAGAAAAAACATCATATCTGGTAACTCCTTTGTTACCTTCAGTGTTTCTAAAAAACCCTTCATCAGAACCCTACCAATGTCTTCTTCCTTGCCAAGGGTATCGGTGCCAATGATCATGAGGAGTTCCTTTTTTTCAGAGTCTGTCTGTGAAACTGAAATCTCACAGGTATAGCCCTTTGTTATCTTCACCTTCCAGTAATCTTCAATCCTGTCGGTTTCAATATGAAAACCGTATTTTTCTGCAAACCTCTTAAGATTACTCACAGATGCCTCATTGTCAACTAACACCTCTACTGTGCCTTCTTCTATCTCTTTCAGGGCATCCTCAGCCATTATCACTGGCTTTGGGCAGCCAAGCCCTCTTGCATCTACAAGCATTGAAGCACCTCCTTTAAAAACTGTTATGATCTGTGCTTTCTTAGAGAATTCGTAGAAACATCTGGAGAGAGACAGTGGGAATCGAACCCACCTGAGCCTCAAATATTTACTGGCTCTGAACTGGTTTTGCAGACCAGCCGGGGCACCAGCCCCATGTCTCTCCCTGAAATCTCTATAGTGCCTTGAATATGCACAGCGAGCGCATTTCTATAAACAGGGTGTAGGGCATAGGGGGTAGCGTGTAATTATTTTCCATTCACTATTCATTACTCTCTACTCCCTACTCCCTATGCCCTGTTCTCTATAGCTTGCCGCAGGTTTCTTCATCTGTTTATAATGCCTTAAACTTTACCGAATATGTAAAGCCTTTTGGGTTATAGTAATCAAGGGGCTGTCCATCCACTTCACCGTAGGGATACATGAAGTAATTGAGACAGCTTCCCTGTGGAGGGTCGAGCACTATCCCTCTGCCACTACGCTCAAGCACTATCCTGTATTCATCCACCTTTCCGAAGTAATACTCTCTATAGGGCTCTGCATCCTGAAGAGATAGCCTTTTTACAAGCATTATCTTTCGTACATCTGCAGGGTCAACAGGCACCCATCCTGTACCTGGCAGGTAAAACTCAGCCCAGCAGTGAAAACCACCTGTCATATCCTTCTCTGGTGTTTTTGCAAGTCTTAAACCGAAGACATCCCTGGCTGGCACACCAGCAGCCCTTGCAAGTGCCACAAACACAGAGCTTATATCAGCACACTTACCACCTCTCCTTGCAATGGTCTCTTCAGCAATGCCCCTTCCGCAGCCCTTTACCCTTGGGTCCCTGTATGTGTTCTCAACTGTCCAGTCATATATTGCCCTTGCTTTTTCAAGTATGCTGTGTTTGCCCTTTACAATCCTGTCAGCAATCTCTTTTATCTTTCCATCTGTAGGAAGAAATTTCTCTGCCCTGAGGTACTTTTGAACCTCTACTGGAATTGTCCCCTCTTCTTTAAAACCATTTACCTTTCTTTCCTTAGCCTCTGCCTTAAACCTGAAGATAAGCCTTGGCGTGTCTTTGGCCTTTTTCCATTCAGCATAGATGTAGGTTGCCTCAGCATCAGGTGAGTGATAGACTGCGTAGTGGTCGTAATTACCTGTTATCTGTACATCACTTATCCTTTGAAACTCATCTGACATGGGGTAGGGTATCCATAGCCTTGTGTTATGCCCTTTACCCTCTTTAATCTCAAACTTAATGGTGAAAACACCCTTTCGCTCCTTTGCAAAAGCTGTTGTGGTGATAACAAACAACAACGCAACAAATACCAGAAAGAAGACCTTTTTCATAATTCGATGACCTCCCTGAGGATTTTAGTTATTAAATTATCCGATAGAAAGTATAGAAATGTCAAATAGGAAAGACTGATTAATTCATAGGCTGTCATTGCATAAAGCTATAAAATATTAGGGGATAATTTTTTTGTAAGTTGTTTATTGGTTGGTGTAAAATATCAGTTAATGAACCTTCATCAGTTAAATACATTTATAACAGTTTACAGTCTTAAGAGTTTTACTAAGGCAGCTGAAGAGCTTGGCCTGAGCCAGCCTACTATTAGTGAACAGATAAAGAACCTGGAGGATAGCATTGGTTGTAAACTCTTTGACCGTCTTGGCAGAACTGTTGTGCCCACAAAAGAGGCAGAGGTGTTATATCCAAAGGTGGTTGAAATCATTGAGGAAGTAAAGGGACTTAAAGAATATATTTCAGAGGAAACCCGAAAGGTAGAGGGGCTGATAAGGTTTGGTGCAAGCACCATCCCCGGTGCCTACATCCTTCCGAAGCTTGCTGCTCGATTCAGAAAGCTCTATCCTGATGTATCCTTTGAGTTAGAGGTGTCAGATTCGGAACTGATAACAGAGAAGGTAAAAAATCATGAACTTATGCTTGGCTTCACTGGTGCAATAATGGATGATGAAAAGATCGATGCAATGCCCTTTTATAAAGACAGGCTTGTTCTTGCTGGTAGTGCAGAACTTATTGAAAAAGACAGGATTACTCCTCAGGAACTACTTTCCCTGCCATTTATCCTGAGAGAAAAAGGCTCTGGCACTCGAAGAACAATGGAGAGATTTCTGGACTCAAAGGGAATTGATATCACTGACCTTAATATAATTGCGGTGTTTGGCTCCACAGATGCAGTTAAAGAGGCTTTGAAGTCATCACTTGGAGTGTCTATTATTTCGGATATTGCGATAAAGGAAGAACTTAAATCTGGAGTTTTAAGGGAGATCAGGGTCAGGGGATTTAACATCAAAAGGAATTTTTATATAATAACATTTAAAAATAGAACATTACCTATACAGTACAGGAGATTTTACGAGTTTGTTTTAGGGAAGGAGAAATAATCATGAAGATAGGCGTGGTAGGTCTTGGCAGAATGGGGATGAATATAGCAAGAAGGCTCCTTGAAAAGGGGCATCAGGTCGTAGCTTACAACAGGACAGCAGCCAGGACCGAAGAGATACAGAAAGAAGGTGCCATCGGGACATATAGTTTAAAAGAGCTGGTTGACAACCTTGACAAACCAGCCATAGTATGGCTTATGTTGCCTGCAGGAGAGGTTATCGACCGTCATATTGAGGAGCTTTCCAATCTGTTAAAAGAGGGTGATGTGATTATAGATGGTGGGAATACATTTTATATGGATGACTTAAGAAGGGCAGAGTTTCTCTCTGAAAAGGGTATTCATTTGTTAGACATCGGAGTAAGTGGTGGTATCTGGGGGCTTAAAGAAGGGTTCTGTCTGATGGTAGGCGGAGATACAAATATCTACGAGATGGTTAAACCTGTAATTGAGAGCCTTGCGCCTGAGAATGGTTATATGTATTGTGGTCCCACAGGTGCCGGGCATTATGTGAAGATGGTACACAATGGCATTGAGTATGGCCTGATGCAGGCCTATGCCGAGGGATTTGAATTACTTAATGCATCTCAGTACAGCGATGGCCTTGATTTCTCAGCCCTTGCAAGGCTCTGGAACCATGGAAGTGTGATAAGGTCCTGGTTGCTGGAGTTGCTTGAGCTTGCTTTCAGAGAGGACCCAAGGCTGGATTCAATTATAGGTTATGTGGAGGACTCTGGTGAGGGCAGGTGGACACTTCAGGAGGCTGTAAGGCTTGATGTGCCCCAGGAGATACTGGCAATAAGCCTTTTTAAGAGGTTTCGTTCAAGACAGGAGGATTCCTTTTCAGACAAGGTCCTTGCTGCACTCAGGGCACAGTTTGGAGGACACAGGGTAATAAAAAAGACAGGGGGTAGGGGGTAATAAAAAAATTCTAAGCACTAATATCGAAATTCTAAAATTGGTATATTGATATAGTGGTATAGTGGTTGTATATCGGGTTCTTTGCGTTCATCGAGTTTATCGCGTTCATTGAGTTAATTGCGTTGATTGCGTTCATCGCGTTGGTTGCGTTGATTGCGTTCGTAGAGTTAATGGGGAGTTTGGAAGATTGGGATTTGGG
>CAZEYP010000038.1:4145-12438 GCA_964515925.1 uncultured Nitrospirota bacterium | reverse complement strand
TTGCGTTGATTGCGTTCGTAGAGTTAATGGGGAGTTTGGAAGATTGGGATTTGGGATCTCAGATTTCAGATTTTAGATTTATGATTTAAAAAACTCTGGGCACTCTGTGTCCTCTGTGGTTTAAATGATGCGGAAGTTCGGAAGAGCGGAAGAACTGAGGTTCTGTAAAATTAGAAGATGGGGATTTGGGAATTCTTTAGTATTTAGGATTTAGAGATTAGAATTTAAAGGTTGTGTTCTCTGTGGTTTAAATAATCAGGATTTAGGACCTTTTATAAAAAGGAGGATAAAGTCATGGACACAAATCCACTTATTGAGCTTCAGAGGTATGGGCAGAGTTTCTGGTACGACAATATAAGCAGGGAGATACTGCAGTCAGGGGAACTCCAGAGGATGATCAGGGAGGAGGGCCTAAGAGGCGTTACCTCCAATCCTTCCATCTTTCAGAAGGCCATCAGCTCAGGAAATACCTATGATGAACAGATGAAAGATATCCTTAAAGACAATCCTGACATTACAGAGAAAGAGCTGTTCTTTGAGCTTGCCATTAAGGACATAACCGATGCCTGCGACATTTTGCTTTCAGTTTATAAAGATACCGAAGGTGAAGACGGTTATGTGAGCATCGAGGTTGACCCTAACCTTGCCTATGATACAGAAAACACAATAAAGGAGGCCAGAGAGCTTTTTGAGAGGATAAACAGACCGAACCTGATGATAAAGGTGCCGGCAACAAAGGAGGGTCTTCCAGCTATTGAAGAGCTTATTCGGCAGGGTGTGAATGTAAATGTTACACTTTTGTTTTCAGTAGAAAGATACGATGAGGTTATCAGGGCCTACATGAACGGACTGAACAAGAGGCTGATAGATGAACAACCCATCTCAGGGGTGGCATCGGTGGCGAGTTTCTTTGTAAGCAGGGTTGACACGCTTGTGGACAAAAAACTCGATGAGATTGCAGAAAATGCAGGTGACAATGAAACCAGAGAAAAGGCCTTTTCCCTGAAGGGCAAAACCGCAGTCGCCAATGCTAAAATTGCCTATGACATCTTTAAGACGGATTTTGCATCGGAGACCTTTTTCAGGCTGAAAACCAAAGGTGCAAAAATTCAACGACTCCTTTTTGGTAGCACCAGCACCAAAAACCCTGCCTACAGTGACATACTTTATGTGCAGGAACTCATCGGTCCTGGCACGGTTAACACCATGCCTGATGCCACATGGAGGGCATTTAAAGACCATGGTCGTGCTGAGAGAACAATCGACAGGGATATTGATGCTGCCAAGTCTGTTATAAGGGATGTGGAGTCCCTTGGAATAAGTATTAAAGAGGTTACGGATGAGCTTGAACAAGAAGGGGTCAGGCTCTTTCAGGAGGCCTTTGACAAAATAATTGACCTTCTTAAGGAAAAGAGGGTTGAGTTAACCAGTTGAAAAAGATAACACTTTTCATAGCTGTTTTTGTGAGTTTTGTGACCCTTTCAGGCTGTGCCTCTACAGATAAAGGCTCAATAAACAAAGAGGCAGATGCTCACTACCAGCTTGCTATCTCCTATATGCAGTCTGGAAGGTTGCAGGATGCCTTTGTAGAACTGCAAAAGACAATAAAGATAAATCCAGAGGAAAAGAGAGCCTATTATCTGTTGGGTTTAATTTATAGACGGTTTGACAACAAAGAGAAGGCAGAGGAGACACTGCAGAGGGCAGTAGAGCTTGACCCTGATTATTCTGAAGCCCACAATGCACTTGGTGTGGTTTATGAAAGCATGGGGAAGTGGCAGAAGGCCATAGAGCAGTTTAATCTGGCACTTAAAAATCCCTTTTATTTGAATCCTGAAAAGCCCTATTACAACCTTGGAAATGTATATTACAGACAGGGACTCTATGAAAAAGCACTCAGGGCATATAAATCAGCCGTTGTAAGGAGACCTGAGTTTCATCTTCCCTACTATGGGATTGCACTAAGTTATAATATGCTTAAGCGATATGGTGATGCAGCAGATGCCCTTGAGCAGGCAATCAAGTTAGACCCTGCAATCAAGGGTGACCGGGACAGGGCAGAGGAGTTTTTCAAACAGATGAAACTGAAGGCTACAGATCCGGCAGTTGAACAGGATTATAATGACCTTTTAGACATCCTTTACTATTAGATGGTGAAAAAGAGTCTTAATACAGTTGAATTGCTTCTTGATGCCTCATCTAAGGCATTAAAAAATGCCATTGCTCCTTACTCAAAATTCAAGGTGGGGGTTGCGCTGAGTACAGGGGATGGCTCAGTGTTTACTGGTTGTAATATTGAGAATCCCTCGTTAATGCTGAGCATCTGTGCTGAGAAGGTTGCCATCATGAAGGCACTTTCCGAGGGAAAGAAAGAGATTAAGGCTATCATGATCAGGTCATCAAGGGGTGATTACTGTCCGCCCTGTGGAGCCTGTCGCCAGCTTATTGCAGAGTTTGCCCCAGATGCTGAAATATATCTGACCAGTAAAAAGGGAATAAAAAAATACACCATAAAGGAGCTCTTACCTGATGCCTTTGAAAAAGACTGATCTGCTGATACCAGAGGGTTACAGGTTTTCTGTTGCTCAGGCAGGCATTAAATATAATGACCGTAATGATATGGGACTTATCTTTTCTGAGAAGCCTGCACAGGTGGCGGGTGTGTTTACAAAAAACCTGATTAAGGCAGCCCCTGTGATGATTACAAGAAGGCGTGTAAGAAAGGGTAGGGCAAGGGCAATACTGGTAAACAGTGGTAATGCCAATGCATGCACGGGTAAGAGGGGAACCGAAGATGCACTTGAGTTGTCAAGAGAGCTTGCTGAAAGGCTTAACCTTCCTGAAAATGATATACTGATTGCATCAACAGGTGTCATTGGCACTGCACTTCCGGTTGACAGGATGAAGGCTGCCATTCCTGATTTGATAACTAAATTAAGCCCCCAGAGGTTACCTGAACTTGCAAAAGCCATTATGACAACTGACACCTTTGAGAAGCTTTTTAGCACTACCTTTACAGTGGGCAGGAAATCCTTTACACTTACCGGCGTGGCAAAGGGCGCTGGCATGATTGCACCTGATATGGCCACCATGCTTTCCTTTATAATGACCGATGCAACGGTTTCAACAGATGCACTTAGAAGGGCACTAAGAGAGGTAGTGGAGGACACCTTTAACTCAATAACCGTGGATGGTGATATGAGCACCAACGATACGGTGCTTGTCATGGCAAACGGTGCAAAAGAGAGCCCCATAATCTCAAAGAAATACTACAGGGTATTCAGAGATGCCCTCTACGAAGTAATGGATGCTCTTGCTCGCATGATTGCATCAGATGGTGAGGGGGCAACGAGGCTGGTCACCATAATAGTTAATGGGGCGGTAACAAAAAAGGATGCCAGGAAGGCTGCCCTTAGCATTGCAAACTCTCCACTTGTAAAGACCGCAATTTATGGAAGGGATGCAAACTGGGGCAGGATTATGGCTGCCCTTGGTCGGTCTGGAGCCAGAGTGACAGAGGAAAAGACTGCTATAAGTATAAACGGTATCGAGATAGTAAAAAATGGTCTTTCCACAGGACGGGATGAAGAGGCTCAGAGGAGTATGTCTGACCAGCATGAGGTTATAATAAGGGTTTCTCTTGGCATTGGGAAGCAGTCTTACAGGGTTTATACCTGTGACCTTACAGAAGAGTACATCCGCATAAATGCAGAGTACCGAACATAGCCTCTTTCTTTTTTACCCTCTTCAGTAAAACCTACAATGCCCTCGTCGTGGCTACTGTTACTCTATGGGAACCGGTTGCAACGGTTAAAGTTTTTCAATAATTAGTCGATATAAAATAAAAGCCGTGCAGTCAAATACTCTATTTCTTGGAAGAGGGGGTGTTTCCATGAAGATGAAATTTTCAGCAAAGCTCTGGAGCCTGGTTGGCGGTATTATGCTGATTTTTCTTGTCCTCCTTGTTTTTTCACTGGTTACGATGAATGGATTGGTGAAGGGCTTTGACCATTTAAGCGAAAAGACTCAGGTCCGAATGGTATCTGCTCTTCACGCTGAAGCAGCGCTGCAGTATGCCATACACGAGTTTAAGAACTTCCTTCTGAGGGGAAAACAGAAGTACAGGGATGCATGGCAAAGGCATGTTGAAAACATTAAGAAGGCACTGAGTGATTATGAGAAAGTGGCCGAGTCGCAAGAGGACCTTACAATGCTTGATGAGGTAAAACAGAGGCTTGCAGATTACGAAAAGGGAATGCCTGAGCTGCTTGAAGCTATGAGAAGAACCGATGATGTGAGGGAGCTTGACAGGGCAATAAATGGTGTTGACCGTCCACTGATGGCAGCACTTGTTAAGATGGAGAAGGCAGCAGACAGAGATTATCAGACAATGATGAGAACTCTTGATAGCAGGTCGGAAAGGGTTATAAAGATTGTGGTCCTGTTTGGCATTCTTGCGGTGGTGGTCGCTGTATTGTATGCAGTGTTTTTCGTAAGGGGTATTCTGAGGTCTGTTATGGCTATTAAAACAGGTATTGAAAGATTTGCTGAGGGTGACCTTACTTTCAGGGTTAAAAGATTCAGTAATGATGAGTTTGGAGAGATGGCAGATGATTTTAACAGGATGGCAGACAGGATTTCGGGGGCAATAGGAAAGATCAATAATGCCTCAATGCTTGTTGCAAGCAACACTGAGCAGACCTCTGCTGCAACCAGTCAGATACTTTCAGGCATTCAGGAGCAGACAAGCCAGATAGAGCAGGTCTCAGCTGCAAGCACCGAGATTGCCCAGAGTATAGTTGCAGTGTCAGAGAATGCAAATAGCGCATCCCAGGCTGCAAGGGCCTCCTTTGAGGCAGCAGAAAAGGGCTCAGAGGTGGCAAATCAGACAGCAAGGACCTTTGAAGACATAAGGCGAACCATTGAATCGCTGGCAAACACAATAGATGTGCTTAATGAGGGCTCAAAAGATATTGGTGAAATTACAGATGTGATAAATGAGATAGCAGAGCAGACCAATCTGCTTGCCCTGAATGCTGCAATTGAGGCTGCCAGAGCAGGTGAAAAGGGCAAGGGCTTTGCAGTTGTAGCAGATGAGGTGAGGAAGCTTGCAGAAAGGACTGCATCTGCCACCAATAAAATTAGCGATATGATTAAAAAGATACAGACCGATGTGAAAATATCCTCTGACCAGATGAAAGAGGGAAAAGAAAAGGTTGTCTCTGGTGTGGAGCTTTCAGAGAAGGTAAAATCAGTAATGGAGGAGATAATTTCGACTTCAAAGAAATGCTATGAGCGGGTAGACAGTATTGCCAGGTCTATAGAGGAGCAGTCTGCTGCAACAGAACAGATAACATCTAATCTTGAAACCGTAAGCTCTGTTTCAATTTCATCTAAGGAAGCAATAGAACAGATTAATACTGCTGTGAAGGACCTCAGTAAACTCTCTTACGAACTTCAGGAACTGGTTCAGTGGTTTAAGATAAGAGAGGATAATGAAGTAGATGTTACAGATTTTAAAGAGAAAAAAGGATTGCAGGCCGACTCTACAATCAGGGAGGCTATGGCACTGGTGGGTAAGGATGAAGAGAATGCCTTCTTTGGGCCAAGGCCAAAGGTATCAGGAAATGGAGAAAAAAGGACCCAATAGGCTAAAATAATCTCCATGGATGTATATAAGAGATTGAAGGAGCTCGGAATTGAGATATCTGAGCAGGTAGCACCTGTTGGCTCTTACACTCCATCACTGGTATCCAGGGGTCTTCTTTTTTTAAGTGGAATACTGCCTTTTAAGGATGGGGTGCTTCTTTGTGAAGGTGTTGTTGGTAAAACCGTTACCCTTGAAGAAGCACAGAATGCTGCCCGACAGGTAGTTGTAAACGCACTTTCGGTGATACATAATGAAGTAGGACTGAATAAAGTAAGACGCTGTGTGAGATTAAATGGTTTTGTTGCCTCATCAGCAGAGTTTTATGAGCAGCCAAAGGTGTTAAACGCTGCGTCTGACCTGTTAAAGGAGGTTTTTGGAGAGGCCGGTATACATACCCGTATAGCTGTTGGGGTAACGGTATTGCCTCTTAATGCACCTGTGGAAATAGATTTTATATTTGAGCTTAAGGATTAGTTACCGTAGGTAAGTGTCAGGCTGTAGCCCACCTCGTGAAGGAAACTATCACCACGTTTGTTGAGCATGTCAACGAAGGTCTCCACAACAAAGGGGTCAAACTGAGTGCCTGCTCCAGTTCTTAGTTCGGAAATGACCTTGGGGTAGGGCAGCGCCCTCCTGTATGGGCGGTCAGTAAGCATGGCGTCAAAGGTATCCACAACTGCAAGGATACGGGCCTTCAGAGATATCTCCTCACCTGCAAGCCCATAGGGATAGCCTTTTCCATCGTATCGTTCATGGTGCTGGATGATGGTTGTTCTGACTGCATCGAGTGTGTCAACAGGACCCAGAATCTCCTCTCCTATTAATGGATGAGCCTTGACAAGGCTGTACTCTGCACGGGTAAGTGCTCCGTCCTTTTTCAAGATGTTGGAATCAATGCCTATCTTTCCAATGTCATGAAGTATTGCAGCATGCTCTAACACCTCAATCTCCTTGTAATCAAGACCAATGTGTTTTCCAAGTTCTGTGGCAAGTATCCTGACCCGCTCGGAGTGACCCTTAGTATAACGGTCGTTTGCCTCAAGTGCATTTACCAGTGCCTGTATGGTGGCAAAGTAGTTTGTCTTCAGCTTTTCATAGAGCCAGGCATTCTCTATAGATGCCATTACCTGATTTGCAAGGGTTGAGAGGATCTCCAGTTCCTCTTCTGAGAAGGAGCCTCCATCTGCCTTCTGCTCCACATAAATGGCACCTACCACCTTCCCTCTCATCTTAAGGGGTACTGCCATTGCCTGAATTTCCTTGCCACCGTTTAGTCTTATTAACATAGGGCGCCCTTTGTTAATGAGGTCAACATACATATTTTTGAACTCTATGGTAATGTCATCGTAGCTTTTGATGCCCATGCCCTTCTGATATTTCAGCGTTAGCTTGTTCTGCTTTTCATCGTTAATATGGATAGCGCCTTTATGAACATTGAGTAGCTCTGCAGTTGTTTTTATTATGAGCTTAACAAGCTCTTCAGACTCCACAATACTGTTAAGCATTCTGCCAATCTCGTTTATCTTTTTCAGTCTCTCAACCATGCTCGTAAGCTGCTTGTTTTTACTCTTTACCTCCTTTGACAGAACCATGATAGCCTTATTGGCTGTTTCAAGCTCTTTTATTTTATATTCAAGCTGACTGTTGAGTGTCTCAAGACGCTGCTTGTGTTCAAGGTCAGCCTTGATTCGTGACAGTTCTGTTTCTTTGCTAATGGTCTTTTCGTGGAGCTCCTTGATCTTTGAGACCATATTGTTAAACGAAAGGGCAAGTGTACCTAATTCATCCTCACTGTGAATGATTGCCCTTGCATCCCAGTTGCCCTTTTCCACCTTTCCCATTGTTTTAAGCAATTTCCCGATTGGCTTTAGAACAAAGGAGGAAAGCATAAAACTGAGTGTTCCTGCAATTACCACTATTGCAAGAATGTTGACTATGAGGAATAATTTCTTTAATGATGAAACCGTTGCTGCATATTTTGATACATCAAGACTAACCTCTATAATTCCGTTTATGTTTTCTGAACTACTGTGACAGCCATAACAGGCTTTTTTGTTTCTTATGATCCTGTAGTCGTAAATCTGCCCTTTTACCTTGAAAGGTTTTTTCAGATTTTCTCTGCCGAAAGATAAAAATTCCCTTGAGCGAGAACCAATCTCTTGTGGGTTTTTTGATTTGAGAATCCTTCCATCCTTTGAGAGTATCCTGAGAGATGTTATCTCCTGGTTTTCTCCTATATTTTCAAGTATACTCTGTACCTCCTCGCTGCGGCCTCTCTTCATTGCAGAGGTTATGCTCCGCTCGATGAGTGAACTGATCATGGAGACATCTTTGAGTTTTCCAGCCATCAGTTTTTGTTCTTGAACCTTCACAATAATGCCAGTAGAAAAACCAAGGGTGAGCAGCACAACGAGGCAGATTATGGTGATTATCTTTGTCTTAAGTTGCATATATGCTATTCTCCTTGATTACTACTAAGCAAAAGTTGTGCCTGATGAAAATCCCTCAAAGTGGCTTAAAATCGGGCATTTTATCTAAAGTTGTAATTTTATATGCGTTATTTCACGCAATATTGATGAATTTTACACAGATTTTCTAAACCCCAAATCTGAAATCATAAATCATAAATCTGAAATCATAAAT
>CAZEYP010000038.1:0-4045 GCA_964515925.1 uncultured Nitrospirota bacterium | reverse complement strand
AAATCTGAAATCATAAATCATAAATCTGAAATCATAAATAAACTGGGTTTGTTATAATTAAAATCTATGAGAAAACCGATAGTTGCCATAATTGGAAGACCCAATGTGGGTAAGTCAACCCTCTTTAATAGGATAATGAGGGCCAGGGAGGCTATTGTAGAGGACATCCCGGGTGTTACAAGAGACAGGATTTACAGGGAGGCAAACTGGGAGGGCAGGGAGTTTATTGTTATCGATACGGGTGGAATATATCCGGACCCTGAGGATGAGATAGTTGCAAAGACCAGGGAACAGTCGTTATTTGCGGTAGAGGAGGCTGATGTTATTGTACTGCTATTTGATGCAAGAGATGGCCTTACAGAGCTTGACCGGGAGGTGGTAGAGCTCATTCGTCCCTATAAAAAGCCCATAATCTATGCGGTAAACAAAATAGACACTCCAGATAAGGAATCTCTGCTTTATGATTTTTACTCCCTGGGTGTTGATAATCTAATTTCCCTTTCTGCTGCCACAGGTAACGGTTTTAATGAGTTTATGGACCTTATGTGCTCACTACTTCCAGAGATACCCATTCAGAAGGAGCAGGAGGAGAATATCCCTAAGATTGCAATTGTGGGAAAGCCTAATGTAGGTAAGTCCACTCTGGTAAATGTCCTTTCTGGTAAAGATAGGATGATAGTTAGTGACACCCCTGGCACTACCCGTGATGCAGTTGATACAGTATGCAGGTATTACGGGAAGAGATACTTACTTGTTGACACAGCTGGTCTCCGGAAAAAATCAAAGGTTTCTTATTCCCTTGAGCGCTACATGGTTGTAAGGGCCGTAAGGTCTATTGACAGGGCTGATGTGGTGGTTCTTTTAATCGACTCAAGCGAAGGTATAACCGAGCAGGATCAGAAGATAGCAAGCCTGATAGATAGATATGGCAAGGGAATTATTGTTGCCTTCAATAAATGGGACCTTGTAGAGGAGCCTGAGGGAAGGCTTGAGGAGCTTAAACGGGAATTTCAGTGGAAACTCAACTTTATAAACTATGCCCCTATTCTTAGTATATCAGGGTTAAACAGGAAAAGAACAACAAAGATTTTTCCATTAGTGGACGAGATAATATCAGAGCGTAACAAGAGGATTGCTACCTCAGAACTAAACAGGCTAAAAGATTCTATTGCTGAAAACCTTCCCTCTCACAAAGGTAAAAGGGTAAAGATACTTTATGCTACGCAGATTGAAACTGCACCACCCGTATTTGTATTCTTTGTAAATTACCCCGATGCCTTCAAGAAAGAGTATATTCGTTATTTAGAGAAAAAGTTAAGGGAGCGCTTCGGTTTCAAAGGCACACCTTTAAGGATATTTATTCGTGAAAGAAAGAGATGAAAGAGACATGGGGCAGGCAGAAAAGCTCTAATCACCAGGGAGGAAATTCTAAAGGGGAAAATGCATTATTAGAGCTATGTTGTCAAAGTTGGTATTATCTCTTCTAATATGTCATTTCTTATAACAATAAAATCAGGGTTTCTGAGGGACTGTTTGTTGTAGGTGAGCTCTGTCAGTGTATCTGCTCTTAAGACACTGGAGCCAGCACTCAAAAGGATGGCATGACCGGCTCCTGTATCCCATTCCATGGTTGGCCCGAATCTTGGATAAAGCTCGGCCTTTCCTTCAGCCACAAGACAGAACTTCAGGGCACTTCCAGCGCTGACAAAGTTGACAGTTGAATAACTATTCCTGAGTTTTTCCACAAAGGCCTTTAATTTTTCAGAGCCGTGGGAGCGGCTTCCAACAACTGTAAGTGAATTGTTTTCTCTCCTCACTGGTTTTATCCTGTACTTAGCAGTTAGATAATCACTGTTTTTTATGCCTGAACCGACAGGATATTTATAAACACCCTCAATTAGTGGACCACCGTAATATACGACAGCCTTTACAGGAATCAATATTAGTCCAAACAGGGGTTTATTATTCTTGATAAGTGCAATATTAACGGTAAATTCACCATTTCGTTTAATAAACTCCTTTGTGCCATCAAGGGGGTCAACAAGCCAGAAATACCCCCACCTGCTCCTTTCACTGTAATCAATGCCTGCACCTTCCTCGCTGAGCACTGGTATGTCAGGGGTTATCTTTCCCAGACCATGCAGGATTACACGATGTGAACGCCTGTCAGCTTCGGTGAGAGGACTTCTGTCGTCCTTGTACTCAACAGAGAAATCCTTTTCATATACCTTAAGTATCTCTTCTGCAGCCTTTTTTGCAATGGCTATCAGTTCAGGCAATATGGCTTTAAAGTCATTAAACATGCCCTTATTTTAACAGATTTGGTGTGAAAAATATCTGTAGCCCTTAAAAATGGTGGACTCCTGAAAAAAATTATTGCATTATTTTTGAAAAATATGTAAAATTTTTTGTAATAAAAAAATTAAAAAGGAGGATGCCTATGAACAAAGCAGAGCTTATTGAGAGTGTGGCTTCTGCCACAGGCTCGTCAAAGGCGGAGGCAACCAAGGCTGTTAACGCAGTATTCGACACCATCACAAAGGCACTGAAGAAGGGCGACACTGTCACACTTATTGGGTTTGGGACTTTTTCTGTAACAAAGCAAAAGGCAAGAAAGGGGAGGAATCCGCAGACTGGAGAGACCATCAAAATCAAGGCAAGGAAGGTTCCAAAATTCAGACCTGGTAAGGGTTTGAAGGAGGCTGTGGGCGGCAAGAAAAAATAGTTCATTCAAGTAGTTATACAATCGATTTTTTATTTAAAGGGGCCTGATTTAAAGTTCTTAGGCATTATCTTGGGCCCCTTTTTTATTTATCTTTAATTTCTGCCCCTATTTTTTCCTTGACTTTTAACTATGCAAACAAGTATAAAAGGAATGTGACCTGCAATTTTTCAGGTTCAGTTTTTGAAAGGAGGCTTTAGCAGTATGTCGTACGAAGGAACAGTGAAGTGGTTTAATGAGACGAAGGGGTATGGCTTCATCCAGCGTGATGATGGTCAGGATGTCTTTGTCCATTATACCTCAATCCAGGGTTCAGGGTTTAAGACCCTCACAGAAGGGCAGAAGGTAACCTTTGACATTGTAGAAGGTGAGAAGGGTCCAAAGGCAACGAATGTTGTGAAAATGGATTGATAACAACTGGTGCCTGTCTTCGGACAGGCACCTTTAATAAAGTCCTCCATAAAGCTATCCAATGAGACTTCCTCCCTGGCTTAAAACAAAAAACATAACCGGCAGACATCATACAAAACAGCTACTTCGTCAGTATGGACTTTCCACAGTATGTGAGGAGGCAAGGTGTCCTAACAGGGGAGAATGTTTTTCAAAGCCCACGGCAACCTTTATGATTCTTGGTGATAGATGTACAAGAAACTGTGGTTTCTGCTCTGTCGCCTCTTCAAGACCATTTCCTCCAGACCCCACAGAGCCTCAAAGGGTTGCACAGGCAGCAAAGGATATGGGGCTAAGGTATGTGGTAATAACCTCGGTTACAAGGGATGACCTGCCTGATGGTGGAGCAGAGCAGTTTGCACTCACTATAAAATCAGTAAGAGCCCTGCTTCATGATGCAAAGGTAGAGGTGCTCACCCCTGATTTTAAGGGTGACATAGATGCCCTTAAAACAGTGCTTGATTCAGGCCCTGATCTGTTCAATCATAATGTAGAGACCGTTCCAGGACTTTATCCTGTGGTGAGGCCCCAGGCTGATTACAGAAGGTCGCTTTTTGTGTTAAGGAAGGCAAAGGAGTTATACCCCTCAGTGCCCACAAAATCAGGCCTCATGGTGGGGCTTGGTGAGAAATTCGAGGAGGTTGTTGAGGTAATGAATGACCTCAGAGAGGCAGGATGCGAGATACTCACTATTGGTCAGTACCTTCAGCCAGGAAAAGACAACCTCCCTGTTGTTGAATACATCCATCCAGATGTGTTTGAACGGTTCAGAGAGATAGGCTACGAACTTGGTTTCAGTTATGTTGCCTCTGCCCCCCTTGTTAGAAGCTCAATGAATGCCGAAGAGATGTTTAGATAATGTTTTCCTGGCGG
>CAZEYP010000037.1:0-26400 GCA_964515925.1 uncultured Nitrospirota bacterium | reverse complement strand
TGAAACGATATTGTGATTTAACTGGAGTCAATAATAGAAGTATAAGAACTCAATTAAAGAAAAACAATATTAGAGACAGAAAAGAGTTGGAAGTTTTTTCAAGAAATTATGACTTAAAATATTTGCTGGCAATATTAAATTCTAAATATGCCTTTTTCTATTTGAATAATATTAGAAGACACAAAATGCAAAATTATTTTTATCCAGATGATCTAAAACAATTGCCTATTAGAGCAATTCCGATAGAAGATCAAAAGCCATTCATTATAAAAGTTAACCAAATCCTCTCGCTCACCCAAGCAGACGATTATCTCCAGAATCACGAAAAACAGGCAAAAGTAAAAGAACTTGAAAGAGAAATAGACAGGATGGTGTATGAACTTTATGAACTAACACCAGAGGAGATTGAGATTGTGGAGGGAAACTATGACGGATGATTTCTTTAAACAAAAAAGACTTTGGTCGATATATAAAGATTTTATTCTTGATTACTACTTAAAACCATATATTGCTAAAGTAAAGACACTTAAAAGACCAATCCTAATTATTGATTGTTGTGCTGGGCCTGGTAAGTTTGAAGATGGAGCAGAGGGTTCTCCTTTGATAATCGCTAAGCATGTTATTGAAAATCATGAAAAAGGTATTGAGATAAAAGCATTATTTATGGAGAAAAAGAAAAAATACTTTGAAAAACTACATAATACATTACAAAGTTATGGAGATTTTATTAAAGTTATACATGCTGATTTTACTGAATATTTGAATGATATTGCTAAAATAGCAAAGAGTTATACTGTCTTTTTATATGTAGATCCTTATGGAATTAAAGAATTACCTTTTGATGAACTTTCAGAAATTTATGAACAGATTAATAGGTATGGTTCAAGTGTTGAAGTTTTGATGAATTTCAATAGCCCTGGCTTTGTAAGATGTGGTCTTGTAGCACTTAAATTGAAGTGTTCTAATTTAGACCATGATGTAACAGATGATTTTTATGAAGCGCCTTTATCTGAAATTAGAGGTATGACCCCACAACAGATGGACACAATTGCAGGTGGAAATTATTGGAGAGATATAATAAAAAATGAAAATCTGCCTTTTTACGAAAAAGAACAAAAAATAACATCGTTATACATGGAAAAGATGCTTGCATACTTTTCTATGGTATGTAGTTTTCCTGTAAAGGAAAGATATTATCATAAAGTGCCTAAATATAGACTTATCTATGGAACTAGACATCCTGATGGAGTTTTGTTAATGAATGATATAATGTACAAAGCAAGAGAACAATTTCTAAAAAGTGAGTTTTCTGATGGAAAATTGTTTGATACAAGACCATTAGAAGAACAAAAAGATATAACTTATTTTACACAAAAATTGTACGAAATAGTAAAAGAGAATGAACCAATTTCAAGAAAAGATGTAAAGTTGATTGCTATGCAAGATTTTTTCTGTCGGTATAGTTCGAGTGACTACTCAAAGACTATTAGTAATTTATTAAAAGGGATTCAAGGGCTAAAATTATACAGTAAATCAGGAAGGAAAAGAATTAATGACAATGAACTTTTATCTACAAAACCTTTCAAATGATAAGATGATGATTTCTGAGACTAATGCTAATCATACTTTGGATATTTGCAAACAACCTCTTATCTCAGAACTCTGGGCTATTCGTGGGAATTGTGACGAGATCAGGGCTAACAAAATAGCTAAAAAGGCAAAGTTGTCTTTGAAATGGTTTGATAAGATTCCTTCGATGAATGACAAAAAAGGAATAGAAAGACTTCAATCTGAAAGAGGGGTGCTTCTTTTAAGAAACCGGACAAGTCCTTTTATTGAACAGTTTCAGCATCCAATTGGAAGGTGTGCCAGGTTCTATAAATTGACAGCATACAATAACTGTAACTTCTGGTGTGAGTACTGCTATCTATATCTTACATTCCGCAATATGCCTGTATCTACCCACTTTGTAAACTACGATAAGATGTTTCGTGAAATTATTAAATTTGACAAAGCAGATATTCCTGATGCATTACGAGTTCTCAACCTGGGGGAATTATGTGATCCGCTGGCTGTAGAATATATTACTGGATTTGCGGAGGAACTTATTCCATTTGTTTCAACGGAGACAAAGAAGACCAAATTACTCTTTCTTACAAAGAGTGATTGTATTGATACTCTGTTGAATCTGGAACATGGCGGTAAATCAATAATGTCATTCAGTGTCAATACTGATACTGTTTATTCTCAACTTGAACACCGAACAGCCTCTCCAGAGGCAAGATTAATTGCTGCAAGGAAGTTACAAGAGGCTGGTTATGAGGTAAGACTAAGAATAGATCCTGTAATTCTTTATTCAACATGGGAAAAAGATTATATAGAACTTGTTGAAAAGATTTTTACCTATGTCAGACCTTCCAGAATAACTATAGGCGAATATCGTCCTTCAAAAGGTCTTGCCACTCATATAAGTACACGCTTTCCTGACTCTCCCCTTCTGAAGATAAATTCAGGCTTGATCAATGAGGGGGCAAAACTCAGATACCCTGACAAATATCGTTTGGCCATGTTCAGCACAATTATAAAAGCAATAAAACAACATGACAGAAAAGTAAAAATAGCCCTTTGTAAAGAAAATTCAACGATCTGGAGAGCTCTTGGAATGCCAATAAATGGGCTTTACTGTAATTGTATGGGATAACAGCAGTGAGAGACAGGGTCATGTCTTGCCTTTTGCTACCCTCAGTCAAACTTAAAAGGATTCTCAAACTACCTCTGTTGCCCGAAAGATAGAGGGGCTGGTTGAAGAGATTCTCAAGACAGAGGAGAGTAACGCCGGAGCAGAGCTCCCGGCTCTGAAGCAGGAGATTAACAGAATGGTTCATGAACTTTATAGACTCACTCCAGGGGAGATGGGGATTGTGGGGGAGGAGAAAAGATAGATAACAGCAGTGGAAATGGTATAATTAAATATTATAAATTTACTTTGAGGAGGTTGCGATGTCTTCAACCATATAAAGAGGAAAAATATATTCAAATTCCAGTAAGCATTTTTGAGACTGCAGACACCAAGGAAGACCTTGAAGACTGGCTTTTGTCTCAAAATCCTGAATTTATTAAAAGGATGAGAAAGGCCAGGGAGGATGATTTAAAGGGGATTGGTAAAGACTGGCAGGAGTTGAAAAAACAATTATACATAGAATAACCTTGCTTCCAGATGCAGAGGAGTCTTTTAAATCTCTTGATAAGCCTATACAAAAAAGAATTGCACAAAAAATAGACTGGGTGGCTGAAAACGCAGACAAAATAATCCATCATCCTTGTCTCACAACTTATAAGATCGTAGAATTGACAGTGCAGTGCATTGCACCGACAAGAGGTTAAGGCTTTCGAAAGGGGGTATTGTAAATGGGCATTTCAGGCAACCAGGTTTGATTTCCAGCTTTTAATAATGGTAAAATACCATTCAATATATTGCTGCTTTAATCATTAACCCTACAAAAAATATCAGAAAAGAGGTGCCCATGTTACAGGATAACATCCCTTTAGGCTTAACCTTTGATGATGTATTATTGCTACCTTCAAAATCTGATGTCATTCCAAAAGAGGTTGATGTCTCAACTCTGCTTACAAGGAACATCATGATGAATATACCCATTGTTAGTGCTGCCATGGATACTGTTACAGAGGCATCCCTTGCAATAGCAATTGCCAGAGAAGGTGGTATTGGAATTATACACAGGGCCATGCCTATAGAACGACAGGTTCTTGAGGTTGATAAGGTAAAGAAATCAGAAAGCGGTATGATTATAGACCCCATCACCATAGGTCCTGATGAGCCTATCAGAAAGGCAACAGAGATAATGGCACATTATAAGATCTCGGGAGTTCCTGTAACAGTAAAGGGCAAACTTATAGGAATTCTTACTAACAGAGACCTTCGTTTCGAGATAAATCTCGACAGAAAAGTAAAGGATGTAATGACACGCAAAAACCTTATCACTGCAAAAGAGGGGATTTCTCTTGAAGAGGCAAAGGAGATTCTCCATAAATACAAGATTGAAAAGCTTCCCATCGTTGACAAAAATATGAACCTGAAGGGACTTATAACCATAAAGGACATCGAGAAGCGTAAAAAATATCCAAATGCCTGTAAAGATGAGGTTGGCCGTCTGAGAGTTGGCGCAGCAATAGGCGTAGGACCAGAAGCAATAAAAAGGGCCTCGGCACTGATTGAGGCAGGCGTGGATGTGATTGCTATTGATACTGCCCATGGACACAGCAATGCGGTTATAAAGACCCTTAAGGCACTGAAAAAGAAGTTTGACATAGATGTAATTGCAGGTAATGTTGCCACAAAAGAAGGAGCTGAAGATCTCATAAAGGCTGGAGCCGATGCAATAAAGGTTGGTATTGGCCCTGGCTCTATTTGCACCACAAGGGTGGTGGCTGGTGCAGGCGTTCCGCAGCTTACTGCCATTAAAGCCTGTTATCTTGTTGCTAAAAGATATAAAATTCCAGTAATAGCTGATGGAGGAATAAAGTTCTCTGGTGATATCACAAAGGCCATTGCAGCAGGTGCCCATTCAGTGATGATTGGAAGCCTCTTTGCTGGAACAGATGAATCACCTGGCGAGACCATACTTTATCAGGGAAGAAGTTATAAGGTTTACCGTGGTATGGGTTCACTTGGTGCCATGGCACAGGGTGCAAGGGACCGCTATGGTCAGGAAGGTGTGGAGACCTCAAAGCTGGTGCCAGAGGGGATAGAAGGAAGGGTGCCGTACAAGGGCCCTCTTGCATACAGTGTGCATCAACTGGTGGGTGGACTTCGTTCAGGAATGGGATACTGTGGATGCAAGACACTCGATGAACTTCGCCGAAAGGCTCGGTTTATAAGGATTACAAACGCAGGGCTCAGAGAAAGCCATGTTCACGATGTAACCATAACCAAGGAAGCACCAAATTACAGGACAGAATTTTAGGAAAAACAGGGCGTAGCGGGTAGCGTGTAGGGTGTAGTTAAAAAATTCTTGATACTACACGCTACTCCCTATGCCCTACACCCTTAAAAGGAGTTTATATGGAATTAGAAAAGATACTTGTTCTGGATTTTGGCTCTCAATACACCCAGCTTATTGCGAGGCGTGTAAGGGAATGTAAGGTCTACTCAGAGATACTCCCCTTCAATGTGTCAATAGAACGCATTAAGGAATTTAATCCAAAGGGTATAATCCTTTCAGGTGGTCCTGCCAGTGTGTACAGTGAAGAGGCACCAATTCCTGACAGAGGCATCTTCGAGCTCGGGGTTCCAGTGCTTGGTATCTGTTATGGAATGCAGCTTATGGCCTACATGCTTGGTGGAGAGGTTGCAAGGGCAGACAGGCATGAATACGGCAGAGCAGAGATAATAATCGATGATGATACTGATCTTCTCTCTGGCATAACAGACCGTTCTGTGGTCTGGATGAGCCATGCCGACAGGATAGAGAAATGCCCTGCTGGTTTTAAACCAATTGCTCACACCTCAAACTCACCTGTAGCTGCAATGGCTGACCATAAAAGGAGGTTCTATGCCCTTCAGTTTCATCCTGAGGTGGCACATACAGAAGAGGGAAAAAGAATACTCCAGAACTTTGTGCATAATATCTGCGGCTGTAAGTCCGAGTGGCAGATGAGTTCCTTTATTGAATGGTCTGTTCAGAATATCAAGAAACAGGTAGGAGATGGTAAAGTCATCTGTGCCTTAAGCGGTGGTGTTGACTCATCGGTTACTGCACTTCTTATGCACAGAGCGATTGCTGATAACCTTACCTGTATATTCGTTGACAATGGTCTTCTAAGAAAAGGTGAGGCTCAAAAGGTTCGGGATACCTTTGAGCAACACTTTCATATAAAGCTCATATTTGTTGATGCCCGTTTGAGGTTTCTTTCAATCCTGAAAGGCGTAACAGACCCGGAGGAAAAGAGAAAACGCATTGGTAGAGAGTTTATAAAGATATTTGAAGAAGAGGCAAAAAAGATAAAGGGAGCCGATTTCCTTGCTCAGGGCACTCTCTATCCGGATGTAATAGAAAGCGTTTCTTTTAAAGGGCCTTCAGCAACGATAAAATCTCATCACAATGTGGGTGGTCTTCCAGAGGTTATGAAACTCAGGCTGGTTGAGCCACTGCGTGAACTATTCAAAGATGAAGTCAGAGAGATTGGCGAGGAGCTTGGTCTCCCAGAGGAGATATGCTGGCGCCATCCATTTCCAGGGCCAGGGCTTGCAATTCGCTGCCTTGGAGAGGTAACAGAGGAGAAGCTTTCCATTCTGCGTGAGGCAGATGCTATTGTGCTTGAGGAAATAAAAAAGGCAGGACTTTACAGACAGATATGGCAGGCCTTTGCTGTGCTTCTTCCTGTCAGAAGCGTGGGTGTTATGGGCGATGAGAGAACTTACGATTATGCAGTGGCAATCAGGGCAGTAACAAGCCTTGATGGCATGACAGCAGACTGGGCAAAAATACCACCCGAGGTGCTTGGCATGATATCCAACAGGATTATCAATGAAGTTAAAGGTATAAACAGGGTTGCCTACGATATAACATCAAAGCCACCAGGCACCATAGAATGGGAATAAACTCAAATTATTGTGACTGAGTTTAATCTGAGACAATACATAGATGAGAAGAGGTCACTGGTTGATAGCTACCTGAGGGGGTATTTCTCAAAACCTTTCATGCCTGAGCGTCTTCATGAAGCAGTAACCTACTCCCTTTTTGCTGGTGGGAAAAGGCTTCGGCCCATACTTGCAATCTCATCCTATGAGGCATGTGGTGGCGATGCAGATAATATACTACCTCAGGCATCTGCAATTGAGCTTATTCACACCTATTCGCTTATTCATGACGACCTTCCGGCCATGGACGACGATGACCTCAGAAGAGGAAAACCCACAAACCATAAGGTCTTTGGCGAGGCAATCGCCATACTGGCAGGTGATGCACTTCTTACGGAAGCATTTTATATGTTTACTGAGGGAGATGTCTTTTCACCGGGAAATATAAAGAGGGCACTTCGTGTGCTTGCGACTGCTGCAGGTGCCCACGGAATGGTAGGAGGGCAGGCTGAGGACATACTTTCTGAAAATAAAGAGCCTGATGAAGAAACCCTTGAGTTTATTCATCTTCATAAAACTGCTGCACTAATCAGGGCATCGGTTAGTATAAGTCCTATATTGAAAGGCGAATCAGAGGAAAAAATAACCGCTATGGAGCAATTCGGTAAAAATATCGGCCTTGCATTCCAGATTGTAGACGACATTCTTGATATAATAGGCGATGAGAAAAAACTCGGGAAAAAGACTGGAGCTGATCTTCAAAAGGGTAAGATGACCTACCCTGCCCTTTACGGGATTGAGGAGTCAAAGGCTAAGGCAAAAGCACTGATTGATGAGGCCATAGAGCAATTATCGGTCTTTGGACAGAAGGCTATTGCACTAAAGGAGATAGCAGAGTATATTATAAATAGGATGGAATGATATAATTGCGTTAATTGCGTTATTTGCGTTAATCGGGTTGATTGCGTTTATTGGGTTAATAGGTTTTATCGCGTTAGTTGCGTTCATAGTGTTAATTGAGTTGGTGGGTGTAGGGTTTTTGATTTTTAATACCCCCTACACGCTACACCCTATTTTGTTTTGGATTTAGGATTTCGAATTTAGGATTTAAGAGAGAGGTGTTTTTAGATGTCGTTTCTTGAAAACATAGACAGTCCTGAGGACCTTAAGTTACTTGGAGTTGACGAGTTAGAAGGTCTTTCAGAGGAGATAAGAAAAGAGATTATTCATACAGTCTCCTGCACAGGTGGGCATCTTGCTTCAAACCTTGGAGTTGTTGAACTTACCCTGTCACTTCATTATGTTTTTGACTCTCCCAGAGACCATATTGTATGGGATGTGGGACATCAATGTTACACACATAAACTCATTACAGGTCGTAGAACTAAATTTCATTCATTAAGACAGTATAAAGGCATCTCAGGTTTTCCAAAGATTTCTGAAAGTCCACACGACCATTTTGGCACAGGCCATAGTTCTACTTCCATTTCTGCAGCCCTTGGAATGGCCATTGCCCGTGACCTGAAAGGCGAGGATTACCATGTAATTGCCATAATAGGTGATGGTGCAATGACTGCAGGGCTTTCCTTTGAGGCTTTAAATAATGCTGGTCAGCTAAAGGTACCGATGATCGTGGTGCTTAACGACAACGAGATGTCAATATCAAAAAACGTTGGTGCTATCTCCAAGTACCTGAACAAGATACTGACTACCGACTTCTATAAACGGTTCAAAAAAGATACAAAAAACATCCTTGAAGGCATCCCACGACTTGGCTCAAGTATGTCCCGCTTTGCACATAAACTTGAAGAAACAGTAAAGGGCTTTTTCCTGCCAGGACAGCTCTTTGAGGAGTTCGGGTTCAACTATATTGGTCCAATTGATGGACACAATCTCAGGGAACTTATTGAGACCTTTCAGGCAATAAAGGACATAAGAGAGCCAATCCTTGTTCATGTAATAACCAGAAAGGGAAGAGGCTATGACCCATCAGAACAGGACCCTTCCTGTTTTCACGGTATTGGCCCATTTGACAGGATAAGCGGGAAGGCTGTATCGAGTTCAGAGAGACCTTCCTATAGCAGTGTGTTTGGCACGGCCATGATAGAAATTGCAGAAAAAAGAGATGATGTTCTTGCCATCACTGCTGCCATGAAAGAGGGAACCGGGCTTAAAGGATTTGCAGAAAGGTTTCCTGAGAGGTTTTTTGATGTGGGAATAGCAGAGCCCCATGCTGTAACCTTTGCTGCAGGTCTTGCAAAGGATGGTTACAGGCCAGTGGTAGCCATATACTCCACATTTCTGCAGAGGGCCTACGATGAGATAATCCACGATGTGGCACTTCAGAACCTGCCCGTGGTGTTTGCCATTGACAGGGCAGGTCTTGTAGGAGAGGATGGCCCCACACATCATGGAGTCTTTGATATAAGCTATTTAAGACACATACCTAACATGGTGGTGATGGCGCCAAAGGATGAGGCAGAGCTGAAAATGATGCTGGAGTTTGCCTTAAACTACAATGGTCCCTCATCAATAAGATATCCAAGAGGAAGGGCTACGGAGAGTTTTCCTGAAGTAGCTCAGCCAATACGACTTGGAGAGTCTGAGGTTCTGTTAGAAGGCTCAGAAATTGCAATAATTGCTGTAGGAAACATGGTTTATCCAGCATACATGGCTGCGGTTGAGTTGACACAGGAAGGACATTCCATTACTGTTGTAAATGCAAGATTTATAAAGCCACTTGACAGCCATCTTATTGGACAGCTTGCCCGTAGTCACCATGCCATCTTAACCGTTGAAGACAATGTCCTTGCAGGGGGTTTTGGTTCTTCTCTGCTTGAGACCCTTTCAAGCATGTCATTGAACGATATAAACATAAGACTCCTTGGCATTCCTGACACCTTTGTAGAGCATGGTGATCTCAAGACCCTGCGTCGTTTATTAGAGCTTGATGTGGAGGGAATAAAAAAACACTGCGTGAACCTTCTTGAGCAATCACTTAAATCACAACACTAAAACCCTTCAATAAAATGAAGCTTCGGCTGGATGTATTAATGGTAAAAAGGAGGCTATGCAAAAGCCGCGAACGTGCCAGGGCAATGATTATGGAAGGAAAGGTTCTTGTTAATGGCACACCCGCAACAAAAGCCGGCATGCAGGTTAAAGATGATGTCTCTCTGGAGGTTAAAGGTCAGGACATCCCCTATGTAAGTCGTGGAGGTGTGAAGCTTGAAGGTGCTCTAAGGGTATTTAAAATTGAGCCAAGTGGAAAAACAGCAATGGATATTGGAGCTTCAACAGGCGGATTCACAGACTGCCTTCTTCAGCATGGTGCCCGGAAGGTTTATGCAGTGGATGTGGGCTATGGGCAGATTGACTGGAATCTCAGAAATGACCCACGGGTGGTGGTAATAGAGAGGACCAACATCCGTTACATGGAAAGGGAGAAGGTTCCAGAAGATGTCGACCTCATTACCATAGATGTATCCTTTATATCTCTGAAAAAGGTTATTCCAAAGGCACTGGAATTTCTGCGGCCAGACGGTGAGATAGTGGCACTTATAAAACCCCAGTTTGAACTTCAAAAGGGCGAGGTTGAAAAGGGAGGGGTAATAGGGTCAGAGGAAAAAAGAAAAAAAGCGGTTAATTCGGTTGTAGAATTCGCAACAGAGCTGAACCTTGAGGTTCTTGGCATCACAGAATCTCCCATAAAAGGCGCTAAAGGCAATATTGAGTATTTTATATTGCTTAGAAAGCCTGTGCTGTTATAATCTCTCTGTTACCACAGCCATTGATTCTTTTACTCTGTCTATCAGTTCTTCCGTGTTTTTAAACCCCATTGTGCAGGCAACAATGGCAGATGTTTCGTCGTCTTCTTCTACTATGATGTCCTGTTCGTTTAGTCTGAGAAGGGTCTCAATTCTTCTGTACATTCTGTAAATCTCCAGTAATTTTCTGAAAACATCTTCTTTGATTATTTTGCAGTTACATAGTCTTCTCAGGGCAATCTCGGTATTCTGAACAACAAGTTCAGGATGTTTTACAGAGTTTACTATCTGTAGCCCCTGAACATAAAACTCTATCTCCTCTATTCCACCTACTGCAAATTTTATATCGATCCCCTTTTTCTTCGACACCTCTTCAACGATCTTCTTTCGCATAACCCTGATCTCTTCGAGATCAAAGTTCACTGCCCTTTTTATCATAACATCGCGAACCATCTTAAAAAAGCCTCTTCTTCCCTCAACCGAACCTGCCACAGGTCTTGCCTTTAACAAAGCCTGTATCTCCCACTGACGGGCATCTTCAAGATAGTAGCTCCTGTAGCCCTCTAATGATTTCACCAGGGTGCCCTTTGAGCCGTCTGGTCTCAGTCTCAAGTCTATACTGTAAGGGGGTCCTTTATCGGTGTATTTAGTTAGAATGGATATAGTTGCCTCTGCCTTTTTTACATCCTCTGCTCTTTCTGCTACCATAATCAGGTCTAAGTCAGAGCCAAAGGTCATCTCCCTGCCGCCAAGCTTTCCCATTGCCACAACCACAATGTCTTCCTGCCCCCCTACCCTGCGAAGACATTCATTTATCTCCACCTCTGCAAGGTGCGAGAGATATCTGAACAGGTCATAGGTTCTAATTATGTCCATAATATAGTAAAGCCCGAGTCTGAACTCCTCAAATCGTCTGAACCAGGCAAGGATTCTTGAGATATTATCTGAAGAAAGGGTGAGATGACGGTTAAGCTGTGAGGTCATATGACGGAAGCTCTTTCTTATTATACTTTCTTCAAGTAGGTTGTCAAGCAATAAAGGGTCACTAAGAAACAGTCTTGATAAATAACTGCTTTGTGCAAACATCCTGATAAGCCCCCGACATATATGCATCTGGTCAGAAAACCATGAAAGATATGCCTCTTTCATACCAAAGGTTTCAAGAAACTGCTCAAGATGCGTAATTGCCCTGTCAGGATTAAAAGTTCTAAGGCATTCCTCCACCATAAGAGGAACCACCTTTTGCGCTGTCTTTCTCTGTTTTTCTGTACTGTACTGAATAAGATTTTCTGCAATTCGTCTTACCGACTTCATAGCCCTTTCAGGCTCTCTCAGTCCTCTTAACCTTAAAAATTCCATGATTTCATCGTCACTCAAATCCCCTGTTAAAAGAAACATTGCCTCAGCATGCACATCCTCTTCTGTTCCAAGCAGTGTGTTGTACATGCTTTTTACCCTCATCCTTTTTACCTTAAGGTCTTTAAGAAACTGCCCTTTCCCCGGATATCCCATTTTAAGGGCAAGCAGTTCAATCTCCTCCTCATCCTTTGGCAGTGTATGGGTCTGAAGGTCATCTTTCATCTGTAAATAATGCTCAAGCCGCCTTAAAAATAGGTAACCCTCATATATTCCTTCAATATCATCCACTGGGATAATCCTGATATTCTTTATCGCCTCCACAGCCCTGTCCATCCTGTGGGTTCTAAGGGCAGTGTGCTGGCCTGAGTACATAAGCTGCAGGGTCTGCACGAAAAACTCAGCCTCTCTTATTCCCCCATAACCTCTTTTTATATCATCTCTTAAAAAGGTGGAATCTATCTTTTTCTTTAAGGCCTTTATCTCTTCAATCTCTGAATAATCCACTGCTCTCTGCCATACAAAAGACTCCATCAATTCCATAAACCCTCTGGCAGTGTCATTATCTCCTGCCACAGGTCTTGCCCTGATCATGACCATTCGTTCCCATGTTCTTCCCCAGCTCTCATAATACTCCTTACACGACCTGAGCCCTATAGCAAGTGGCCCCCTCTGTCCCTGAGGCCTCAATCTAAGGTCAACCCTGTAAACGATGCCTTCCTCTGTTGGTGTAGAAAGAAGTCTGTTAAGAATCTCAGTAATCTTACAGTAAAACTCATGAACCGTTATTCGGTTTGTCTTTACACCACTAGGAGTCAGCACACCTGAGGTTTTTCCTTCTGAACTGCCATAAACTGCAATAATGTCTACATCCGAGCTGTAATTAAGCTCCTGAGCTCCAAGCTTTCCTACCCCAATAATGCATAGATTAGTACCTCCAGGGGGCTCTCCATATCTATTTATACAAATCCGCTCAGCCAGGGACAATGTCTTTTCAAGCAGACACTCTGCAAGGGTACTGAGTGAACCCATGGTATGTCTTAAATCCACAACACCGAGTATATCCTGAAGGGTGATTCCAAGAAGCAATGCCTTTTTGGCAGTCCTCAGCAACCTCATGGATGATTCCATCTCTACTTCATCCTCCAGGGCCTCAGTGAATCTGTTAACCTTAAAGGCTATATCGCTTTCAGTAAGTGGTTTGTCCAGGTTTAAAAGGGCATCCCTGAGTATCTCTGGATGTCTGATGGAGAAGTTTAAGAGAAAGTTACTGTAGGCAGCAAGAAGGGCAATCTCTTCTTTAAAATCCAGGAGTTTCCGAAAGGAAGGCTCCCCCTGTATTTTTCTTGTTACTTCTATTATCCTGGGGTGTTTGATTAGCTCTTTTTTGTTTATGTGCTTCAAAAACGCCTCTTTTATATCATAAGGTCAATAAGCGTAAAAGAGAAAACAGCAATACTTATATATCCATTCATGTTGAAAAAGGCAATATCAAGTTTACTGAGGTCATTTTCCTTGACCAGGCTGTGTTCGTAAACAAGCAACGCTCCCACTAAAATTAATCCAGTATAAAAGGCCACCCCCATGTTGAATACCCTTGCTGTAACAAGTAGCAGTATCCAGGTTAAAGAATGAAATAGACGCGAAAGAACTATTGCCTTTTTTACGCCGAATCGCTGAGGTATGGAAAATATCCCGTAGGTCCTGTCAAACTCCACATCCTGCAGGGCATAAAGGGTATCAAACCCTGAAAGCCAGAACACAACAGCAAGGCAGAGAAAGAGTATCTTCACTGAAAACTCACCCTTAATTGCTATCCATGCGCCAAGCGGTGCTCCTGCTATAGACACTCCCAGCACAATATGACAGAGCCAGGTAAATCTTTTTGTGTAAGGATAAAGCACAAAAAATGCAATTGCAAGAGGCGAAAATTTAAGGCATAATGGATTGAGCATATATGCAGAAAATACAAAGATCAGAAGGGATATGGATATAAAAAGCCAGGCCTCACTGGTTTTTATCTTTCCCGAGGGAATTTCCCTTTTAGCGGTTCTTGGATTTTTTGAATCAATCTCTCTATCTATTACCCTGTTCAGGCCCATGGCAGCAGAACGGCCTGATACCATTGCTACCGTAATCCAGAGCAGTTTTTTAAATTCAGGCAGACCGTTGGCGGCAAGAAGTGCGGCAGTAAATGCAAAGGGCAGTGCAAAAACAGAGTGAGAGAATTTTATCATCCGAAGATAAAGGAAGACTCTTTTAATCATGGTCAGGGTTTAACATAGGCATAACCTTCCATCTGGCGTTTTATAAGCTCTGTAATACCGGCAGGAACGACCTCTATAAAATCAGGAAGGCTATCCTCGTTTATACAGACCTCACCACCTGCACACAGATTTTTCAGGGAGTTTCTACAGGCCCTGAATCTTACACCCCTGTCAGCAAGTAGTTTTATTTTTTCAATTATATCGTTGTCAGCATAAGCCCGAACAGAGGGACCGTTAGTTAACACAATCACATCAGCACCATCATCTTCTACATCCTTAAGCAGATTGGTAATGTTTCCAATAGCGGTTTCCCATCTTGAAGGGTCATTGATATGGAAAATTACCTTTAATTTTCCTGTCATTTCTTAACACCCTCCCTGGCTATGGCAATCTTTCCAGTTCTTACGAATTCCTTTATTCCAAAGGGCCTCAGGAGTTCTACAAAGGCGTTGATTTTGCTTTCATCTCCTGTAATCTCAACGGTATAGGTTCTTGGGCTTGAATCCACAACCCTCCCCCTGAATATCTCTGTAAGTCTGAGCACTTCTGCCTTGTCTTCCTGTTTTGGAGCAACCTTGATAAGCACCATCTCCCTCTCCACATGGTCCACTTCTGTGAGATCAGTAACCTTTATGACATCTATCAGCTTGTTAAGTTGCTTTGTTATCTGCTCTATTATCCTGTCATCACCTGTGGTAACAATGGTCATTATGGATGTCTTTGGGTCAATAGTCTCTCCTACAGACAGGCTTTCTATATTGTAGCCTCTTCCACTGAAGAGGCTTGAAATCCTTGCAAGCACACCAAACTTGTTTTCAACCAGAACGCTTATTGTATGTCTCATTTTCTGGACCTCCTATTTAACTGCCCTGAGTTTCTTTTCTTTTTTCTTCTTCTCCTCACCAAAAATCATCTCATCAAGTGCAGCACCTGCAGGAACCATTGGATAGACCTTCTCTTTCCAGTCAACAATAAAGTCCATTACCACTGGTTTATTTTTTACCTTTAGTGCCTCTTTTATCACATCGTCCACCTCTGATGGTTTTGTTGCCCTTAATCCAACGGCACCATATGCCTCGGCTACCTTTACAAAGTCGGGTACCACATCAAGATAACTGTATGAGTATCTTTCACTGTAAAATAGTTCCTGCCACTGTCTCACCATTCCTAAATACATATTGTTAAGAATGGCAATCTTTACTGGCAGCTTGTAGGTAACACAGGTGGCAAGTTCCTGTATGTTCATCTGAAAGCTTCCATCACCGGCAACATCTATAACTATCTTGTTTGGAAAGGCAACCTGTGCACCCATGGCAGCAGGAAAGCCATATCCCATTGTCCCAAGACCTCCTGAGGTCAGAAGGGTCCTTGGTCTGTCAAACTTGTAGAACTGGGCTGCCCACATCTGGTTCTGTCCAACCTCAGTGGATATTATGGCTTCACCCTTTGTCAGTGTATAAAGCCTCTCGACCACATACTGTGGTTTTATTACTTCCTCATCAAACTCATAGGTAAGGGGATGTTCCTTTTTCCATTTATCTATCTGTTTAAGCCATGCCTTTTTAACAGCCTCCCACTGTTTTTTATCAGACTTTTTTAGCTCCTGCACAATCTCTTTAAGCACCCTCTTTGCATCGCCTACAATTGGAACATCCACCCTGACATTCTTTCTAATAGATGTGGGGTCTATGTCTATGTGAATAATCTTTGCATGAGGGGCAAAGTCACTGATCCTTCCTGTTACCCTGTCGTCAAATCTCATTCCAACTGAAACAAGAAGGTCAGCCTCCTGTATAGCCTTATTGGCATAGTAAGAACCATGCATGCCCGGCATACCGAGTGATAACTCATGGGTTCCGGGGAAGGCACCAAGTCCCATCAGGGTCATGATTACAGGTATTCTTGCAAGCTCAGCAAGCTCCTTTAATTCCTTTGTGGCATTTGAGCTTATTACCCCACCACCTGCAATAACAACAGGCCTCTTTGCCTTCTGAATCAAGCCCGCAGCCTGCTTGATCATCCACTTATTACCCTCATACTTTGGATTATAACCTCTGAGCACCACCTTTTCTGGCCAGTGAAAGTTTGCTTTATCGCTGGTTACATCCTTTGGAAGGTCAATCAGCACAGGGCCAGGTCTTCCAGTTGTGGCAATATAGAATGCCTCTCTTATTGTCCGTGCAAGGTCAGACACATCCTTGACAAGGTAGTTGTGCTTTGTGCAGGGCCTTGTAATGCCCACTATATCAGCCTCCTGGAACGCATCGTTACCAATCAGCTTTGTAGGAACCTGTCCTGATAAGACCACCACCGGTATAGAATCCATATAGGCTGTTGCAATGCCTGTTACGGTGTTTGTTGCACCAGGGCCAGATGTTACAAGTACCACGCCTGGTTTTCCAGTAGACCTTGCATAACCATCGGCAGCATGTACAGCGCCCTGTTCATGACGGGTCAGTATCAGCTTCAGGTCTTTATCATCATAGAGCAGGTCAAATATATTCAGCACCACACCACCAGGATAGCCAAATATATGCTTTACCCCTTCCCTTTTTAAACACTCAATTACAATCTCTGCACCTGTTTTTTTCATATTTACTACTCCTTGTCATTATGAGGCATTAGCCTCTTTATTATTTTGAAAATTATATATAATCATAAATTCTATCATATAATATTATAAAAATTCTATTAATCATCCCATCCATATTCACCAATGAGGGGTACGAAAACACACATTGTGCTATAGTCTTTTTCAAATCTAAGCCCCTTCTTACATAATCTTACAAGCTGCTGACCGAACCTGCTTCCCACGGGTGCCACCAGTATGCCTCCCTCGGAAAGCTGTTCCTTTAGTGGCTCTGGCACCTCTGGCGAAGCAGCGGTTACGATAATTCTGTCAAAAGGAGCCTGTTCCGGAAGACCTAAAGAGCCATCACCCACGACTATGTGCACATTGTCATACCCAAGCTCTGAAAGGATCCTCTGAGCTCTTTTTGCCAGAGATTCAACACGCTCTACACTGTACACTTCCTGAGCAAGTTCACCAAGAAGGGCAGACTGGTAGCCTGAGCCTGTTCCCACCTCAAGAACCTTCTCATCACCCTTTAACTGTAACAGCTCGGTCATCTTTGCAACCATGTATGGCTGAGAGATAGTCTGTCCTTCACCAATGGGTAATGCCATGTCGTCGTAAGCCCTGTAAAGGTCCTGCTCACGGACAAATAGATGTCGGGGAACCTTCAACATTGCATTTATAACCCTTTCATCTCTTATCCCCCTTGGAATAAGCTGGGTCTGTACCATCTGTTTTCTTAAAGTTTCAAGGTCCATTGGAAACTAATATTGATTAGGCTTTTGAAATGCTAAATTATCTCTGCACCAAGGACATTTTTCATTATACGAAGTCCTGCTTCGTGGTCTTCACTGGAGAGACCTGCAACTGCATCCTTTATTACCTCTACTTTGTACCCCCTTAGTACCGCATCTGACGCAGTAAAAAGCACACAGATATGGGTAACGCAGCCTGTAAGCCGCAGGGTATCAATTCCAAGAGTTTCAAGAGTACTCTGCAGTTTTGTGTTGTAGAATCCTGAATAAGTGGTCTTTTCAATAACAATATCATTTTTGCCTGGTTTTAAGTCATCCACAATCTGAGCTCCTCTGGTTCCTTTAACTGCATGTCTTGGCCAGCCAAACCTCTCAAACTCGCTATCGTCAGGCTCATGGGCATCACAAACATAAATAACAGGCTCTCCTTCACTGTGAGCACGGTCAATCTCTCTCTTTATAGATATTAAAACCTTTCTTGTTTCAGGAACCTCAAGGGGGGCGCCTTCAAGCACAAAATCGTTAAGCATATCAATAACTAAAAGAGCCCTTTTCCCCATGTTATACCCCCTTTTTAGAAAATCCTAAATCCGAAATTCTAAACTCTAAACAAGTTCCAAATCCCAATTTTCTAATTTCTCAAACCTTCCGATCTTCCGCTCTTCTGACTTCCACTTTATATAAACCACAGAGAACACAGAGTTCACAGAGTCTTTTAAATCTGAAATCTTAAATCTGAAATCTGAAATCTTAAATTAAACTATCTCCGTCCCTACACCCTCTTCAGTAAATATCTCCAGCAACAGACAGTGTGGGACCCTTCCATCAATAATGTGTGTTTTGTTCACCCCTGCTCTGAGTGCCTCAAGACAGGCCTGCACCTTTGGTATCATGCCTTCCTTTATAACGCCTGAGCTGATTAAATCCTCTGCTTTCTTTCTTTTCAGGGTTGATATCTTTTTGCCACTGGCTGATTTTACTCCATCCACATCGGTAAGCAGTATCAGCTTTTCTGCCTGAAGTGCTGAGGCCAATGCTGAAGCCACATAATCTGCATTTATGTTAAGGGTCTCTCCATCCTTACTAACGCCAACAGGTGCAATTACGGGAATAAAACCACTGCGGTCAAGTTGTTCAACAATCTCTGGATTCACCTCCTGCACCTCGCCAACAAGACCCAGGTCTATTATCTCATCGGTTTTATCTTTTTCGCTTTTTTTTCTGATCCTTTTCCGTACAGCCCTTATCAGGTTTCCGTCCTTTCCTGTCAGACCAACAGCACGACCACCCTGCTGATTTATAGTGGCCACAATTCCCTTGTTTACAAGCCCTCCAAGCACCATCTCCACGATGTCCATTGTCTCTTCATCTGTCACGCGCTGGCCATAAACAAACTGAGGGGTCTTCCCCATCTTTTTCATGGTCTCAGAGATTTTAGGACCACCGCCGTGTACCACAACGGTATTTATTCCTATAAATTTAAGTAGCACGATGTCTTTTGCAAAGGATTCTTTCAGCGCATCCTCTTTCTGGGCAGCACCACCGTATTTTATAACAAAGGTCCTTCCGTAGAATTTCCTGATATAGGGAAGTGCCTCTATTAGAACTTCTGCTTTCTGAATTAGACTTTCCAATTTAATTTCCTCCTTCTGCGCAGGTGATGCAGGCAACCCTTCCATCCCTTATCCTTGCCCGTGGTTCCATTACCTTCTCGCCACAGAACTCACATATCAGGGATGGGTAAACCCTTGCCTGTGGTGGTAAATCCACAGTTACCTTTCTAATATCAAACAGTTCTTCATCTGTTGCATCCATTATTGCCTTCAGTTTTCTTGCCTTTCTGCTGTGTACGATTTTTAAGACTTCTTCTGAACGGTCGCCTTCAGAGTACCTCTTCCATGCCTCTTTTTCCTCATCAGTCTCTGGAGGAGACTGCCACTTAATGGCAATTCTCAGGGCTTCTCCAGATGGTCTCTTTATGAATGTGTAGGCCTGTTTTCCGTAATCCCTGAATATAAGATTTCCCTTTCCAAAGGTGCATCCTGTAACAACCTGCACAGCATCAACAGCACAGGAGTTGTTTTCAACCACTGCCACCAGTTCCTCATCTTCTGGTCTTAATGAGAAATTATTTATCACATACTCTGCCACCCTGTATCCAAGGGCAAGCCCAGGGCAGGCATGTCCGTGAAACCTTACAACCTCATCAAACTCCATTAAAGCACCTCCTCGTATCTTGTTAGTATTGCGCTATATCCTTCGCTGGTCAATCTGATGGCAACTCGTTCTGCCTCTGAAAGAGAACTGAACCGGCCCACAAGCACCCTGTAGAATACTCTTCCTCTAATTCGCTTTTTTATGATTTTTACATGATTGTAGGAATAGGACAATGCCCTTTTCAAACGCCAGGCGTTTTCCTTTTCTCTAAAAGAGCCAACCTGTATTGTGTAGGGCCCGAAGCCACTAACAGCATATTTTACTGTTTTAACATAATCATAATCTCTGCCGAGAAACTCCACATACACTCGAGAGGTACCCTTTTGTAAAAGCCCAATCTTTCTGGCAGCTGCATAGGAAAGGTCAATATCCCTTCCACGCACAAATGGTCCACGGTCGTTTATCTTTACAACCACTGATCTTCCATTTTCTGGGTTTGTTACTCTAAGTCGTGTCCCGAAGGGCAGTGTTTTGTGTGCTGCTGTAAATTTATACATATCGAATATTTCTCCTGAGGCAGTCTTCCTACCGTGAAATTTTGGGCCATACCAGGATGCCACCATTACACCTTTACCTTTAGGGATGTATTGATAACGAGGTGCAGACGCACAGGATACGATGAGAAAAAGTGGAACCAGAAAAAAAAGTATCAAAAGCCTCTTCATATTACCTTCATTCACTACAGTTTAAATATAAATTAACATCCAATCACCAAGCCGAAAAAAAACTACCCCTACTCCCTACACGTACTCCCTACACCCTGTTTTTATAATATGTACCTGCTCAGGTCTTCATCCTTTACAATATCTGAAAGTCTGTTTCTCACATACTGCCTGTCTATTACAACCTTTGCACCACGCATTTCTGGTGCCTTAAAGGATATGTCCTCTATCAGTTTTTCAAGCACAGTATGCAGCCTTCTTGCCCCTATGTTTTCTGTTTTGTCATTTACCTGTTGTGAAATTGAGGCAATTTCATCAATAGCATCTTCAGTAAATTCTAACTCCACACCTTCTGTTTCAAGCAGTGATATATACTGTTTGATAAGTGCGTTGTCTGGTTCTGTTAGAATCCTCTTGAATTCATCTTTTCCAAGGGCTTCAAGCTCAACTCGAATAGGAAAACGGCCCTGAAGCTCTGGTATAAGGTCTGAGGGCTTAGCCATATGAAAGGCACCTGCTGCGATAAACAGTATGTGGTCTGTCCTCACAGGCCCGTGTTTTGTGGTAACCGTTGTTCCCTCCACTATTGGAAGCAGGTCTCTCTGAACCCCTTCTCTTGATACATCAGGCCCATGACCAGAGCCCCTTGAGGCAACCTTGTCGATCTCATCAATAAACACAATTCCTGCCTGCTCAGCCCTCCTTATGGCCTCCTTTTTCACCCTGTCCATGTCTATCAGCTTGTCTGCCTCCTGTTTTGTCAGTATCTCAAGAGCCTCAGGCACCTTGACCTTACGCCTCTTTGGCCTTTCAGGAAACAGGTTGCCCATCATCTCTTTGAGGTTTATTTCCAGTTCCTCAAGCCCAACATTTGAGATAACACCAAAGGGCATCACCTTTTCTTTGACTTCAATATCAACAAAACGTTCATCAAACTTGCCTTCCCTGAGTTGTTGTCGCAGCCTTTCACGGGTTTCAGAAAACTTCTGCTCCTCGGGTTGCTGTATGCCAAAGCCTGTTCTTGGTGGTGGAAGCAGAAGGTCAAGCAATCTCTCCTCTGCCAGAGCCCTTGCACGCTCCTGAACAGACTCGATGTGCTCTCTTCTAACCATATTGACAGAAATCTCAGTCAGGTCACGAATCATCGACTCTACATCCCGTCCCACATAACCAACCTCTGTAAATTTTGACGCCTCCACCTTTAAAAACGGAGCATTGGCAAGGCGGGCAAGCCTTCTGGCGATCTCGGTTTTACCCACCCCTGTCGGACCAATCATTATGATGTTTTTTGGAAGTATCTCTTCCCTTAGTTCAGGGCTTATTTTCTGCCTTCTCCAGCGATTTCTCAATGCAATGGCAACTGCCTTTTTTGCCTTTTTCTGTCCGATGATAAACTTATCAAGCTCCTGAACAATCCTTGATGGGGTGAGTGCCTCCATATCTTTTATCCATTTGTTCTGTTCTTCAGGTCTTTCTTCAACTGCCATGTAATTCTTCATCATTAAATCTCCTCTATAACCAGTTTGTCGTTGGTGTAAATACATATACGTGATGCAATCTTCATGGCCCTCTCTACTATATCACGAGCTCCAAGCTCCGTGTTTTCATATAGTGCCTGTGCTGCCGCCTGTGCATAGGGACCGCCTGAACCAATGGCCGCAATACCCTGCTCTGGCTCAATCACATCACCCGTTCCAGAGATTATCAAAGTATGCCCCCTGTCAGCTACCACAAGTAATGCCTCAAGCCTGCGGAGTATCTTATCTGTTCGCCAATCCTTAGCAAGTTCCACTGCAGCACGGGTAAGATTTCCCCTGTAGGCCTCAAGTTTTCCCTCAAACTTCTCAAAAAGCGTAAAGGCATCTGCAGTGGCACCGGCAAATCCTGCAAGCACTCTTCCCTCATAAAGCCTTCTTATCTTACGGGCATTGTGCTTCAGCACCGTATTGCCCATTGTAACCTGACCATCACCTGCAATGGCAACCCTGTCATCTCGTCTCACACACAAAATAGTGGTTCCCTTAAACATAAACACCCTCACTTACCAAAATTATTTTTAACCAATAACCAATATACCAATATACCATATTATTTACTCTTTCTTCTTCTTTGCCAGGGGATGACTTTTATCGTATATGTCCATGAGATGGGTTATGTCAAGATGTGTATAAACCTGCGTAGAAGAAAGACTGCTGTGACCAAGAAGCTCCTGGATAATTCTCAGGTCTGCTCCGCCCTGTAGAAGATGGGTTGCAAAGGTATGCCTCAGTGTATGAGGACCAATTCTTCCACCTATACCAGCCTCTTTTGCATACTTAACCACTATCTTTCTTATGCTTCTTTCAGAAAGTGCTCCACCCTTTCTGTTTATAAAAAATGCCTCTGTCTTTTTTTTAAGAAGCTTTCTTTCAATTACATATCTCTTTAAGGCATCAATTGCCTTTGAGCCAATGGGAACTATCCTCTCTTTTCTTCTCTTACCCTTGACCTTTACATATCCATCTCTGAGGTTTACATCATCCACACTAAGACCTGAAACCTCACTTACCCGTAACCCTGCAGAGTAAATCAGCTCAAGTATTGCTCTGTTGCGCACAGGCAGAAAACCAAAGCCCTCAGGCTTTTCAACCAATGAAAAGACCTCATCAACTGTAAGAAACCTTGGAAGTCTCCTGTCTGTTTTTGGATTCTGAATGAGTTTGGCCGGATTGAAATCAACATAGCCCTCACGATGCAAAAACCTGAAAAAAGACCTCAGTGTGGCAAGCTGTCTTGATACAGTGGTTTTAGAGCATCCACTGTTGAGCCTGTAGGCAATAAAACCCCTTATGTGGTTAATCTCTATCTCCTTTACAGGTGTCTTTACAAATGAGAAAAACTCCTCAAGATCCTTTCTGTAAGCACGAAGGGTATGTTTCGATGCAGATTTTTCAAGCTCCATGAATCTTAGAAATTCTCTAATATATTCATTGACCATCATGAAACCCTTTTAATATATTCTTTCCAGGCTGTTAATGCCCTCTCAACTATAAACAATCTTTTTCTCTTTTTATCCTTTATTCTCTGTTTAATCTCAAAGAGCCCGAAATTAATATTGCTCGGCTGAAAGGTATCGGGCCTGGTCTCTGTTATATATTTTATCAATGCACCATGGGCAGAGTCTTCCGGAACCCTTACAAATTCAAGTCCAAGTATGTTTCTTGAAGCATTTATACCGGCTATTAACCCCATTGCTGTAGACTCGATATAACCTTCCACACCTATAATCTGGCCTGCCATATAAACAGTGGGATGTCCCTTTAAGGACAGGTCTTTGTTTAAAAACATTGGGCCATTTATAAAAGTATTTCTGTGTATGCTTCCATAGCGTAAAAACTCTGCATTTTCAAGCCCTGGAATCAGACGAAATACCCTTTTTTGCTCAGACCAGCGAAGTCTTGTCTGAAAGCCAACTATATTATATGCGGTTTTACCTATGTCTTCAACCCTCAACTGCACCACAGCATAAGGTTGCCTGCCAGTCCTGGGGTCAACAAGCCCTACCGGCTTCATAGGGCCAAATCTCAATGTATCCTTTCCCCTTCTTGCCATTACCTCAATTGGCATACAACCCTCAAAGACTTTTATATCCTCAAACTCTCTTGCCTGCACCTCATCTGCCTCTAAAAGCGCCTTATAAAATCTATCATATTGCTGCTCTGTCATCGGGCAGTTTATATAATCATCGCCTCCTTTACCATATCTTGATGCCCTGAAGACCTTAGAGTAATCTATGCTATCAGCATCAACAATGGGTGCTATTGCATCGTAGAAATAAAGATAATCTCTGCCGAGTAATTTCTTTAATACCTCAGCAAACCTTTTTGAAGTAAGAGGGCCTGTAGCTACAATGGTATAACCCTCTGGGATTTCGGTGACTTCCTTTCTAACTATCTCAACAAGCGGATGGGATTGAAGTTTCTCAGTGATATATCTTGAAAAAAGCGTTCTGTCTACAGCCAGTGCTCCACCAGCAGGTAGGCTAAATTTATCAGCTGCATCCATTATTAAGGATTGGGCAATCCGCATTTCCTCTTTCAGTAGTCCTGGCGCAGTGTAAAGCTCTACAGAACGAAGAGAATTGGAGCAGACAAGTTCAGCAAGGTAAGATGTTTTATGTGCAGGGGTGGTCTTTTGAGGCCGCATTTCGTATATAACAACTCTTACTCCCCTTCTGGCGGCCTGCCAGGCAGCCTCAGTGCCTGAAAGACCACCACCGATTATATTAAGTCGCATCTTCTCTTTCATTATTTATTAGTCCCTGCCACAAAAAAGCCCTGCTACAATGGCAGGGCCTTTATTTTATGAAAATAGTAATCTATGAGGTTGATTGAATTATTAACCTGCAGCCTGAACAGGATAAACACTTACCTTCATTCTTCTTCTGTCTTTTCTCTCAAACTTTACTATACCATCAATCAATGCATAAAGGGTATCATCACCACCTCTTTTTACATTAAAACCAGGATGAAACTTTGTGCCTCTCTGCCGAACAAGTATGTTACCAGCTTTTACAAACTGACCTGCATAGCGCTTTACACCAAGCCTTTTTGCCTCACTGTCACGACCGTTTCTTGAACTTCCAACTCCCTTTTTATGTGCCATGGCTAACCTCCAATACTTATGTTTTCAATTTGAAGTTTTGTATAAAGCTGTCTGTGACCACGAAGCCTTTTGAAACCCTTACGGGGCTTTTTCTTGAAAACAAGAACCTTCTTATCCTTTGCAGTCTCAACCACCTTTGCCTTTACCTTTGCTCCTTCCACATAGGGAGTGCCTACTGTAACATTATCATCGTCTGATACAAGCAATACCTTCTCAATCTCAACTGTCTCACCAGCAGGCTTACTGAGTTTTTCAACCTTTATGGTCTGCCCCTCCTGAACCCTGTACTGTTTACCACCGGTTTCTATAATTGCGTACATGAACCTTCACCTCCAGATTGAATTCTATACAATTGAATTATATTATTTAATTTCCCACAAAAAAGTCAAATTTTATAAATATTTAAGTTTAATTTGTTATTATATATTATGCATGGTGGAAATATTTACAGAGCTGCTGAGTTCCTTCGCTGGCCGGAAAGAAAAATAATAGACTTCAGCGCTTCAATTAATCCCCTTGGTGTTTCAAAAAAGGTTAAAGCAGAGCTCAGAAAATATCTTAAATATCTTCATAACTACCCTGATCCTGAATGTAAAAGGTTTCTCAGGCATCTGTCAAAATCTCTGCAACTGCCTGAAGATGCCCTTATTGCAGGAAATGGCAGTACAGAGTTCATCTATTTAATACCTATGGCACTAAAACCAGAAAAAGTCCTTCTTCCTGCCCCAACCTTCTCCGAGTACGAAAGGGCTCTCATATTGAGAGGTAGTCCTGTTGTAGAGCATGTATTGCTGAAAAAGGAGAATTTTTTCAGGATTGTTGTTGAAGAGTTTATAGAAAAACTCAACCATAGGGATATAGTTTACATCTGCAATCCGAATAATCCAACAGCACAGTACCTTAAAAGGGAACAAATACTTCAACTTGCAGAGGCATGTAAAGCCACTAAAACCTTTCTTGTTGTGGATGAGGCATTTATTGACTTTATCCCTGAGCACACTTTAATAGATGCTGTGCTGGACAATACCTATCTTTTGGTGTTAAGGTCACTTACAAAGTTTTATGCACTGACCGGCTTAAGGATAGGCTATCTCGCCGCTCATCCAGATATCATAAAAAAATTTAAAGAACACAAAGAGCCATGGACAGTAAATACCCTTGCACAGCGTGCGGCTGTAGTGGCAATAAAAGACAAAAATTACAAAAAAGAAACCTTCAGGGTCTTAGGGCAGGAGAAGACTTATCTGGAGAGGGAACTACAAAAACTTGGCATCACTTTTTACCCCTCTGAAATAAATTTCTACCTAATAGAGCATCCCCATTCAGTCAATATTGTTGAAAAAATGAAGAAAAAGGGAATCCTTATTCGACATTGTGGTAACTTCAGGGGGCTGAACGATGAGTTTTTTAGAATAGCTGTAAAAAGCCACAGAGAAAATGCCTTGCTGATTAAAAACCTCAAGAATATACTTTGTGAGTTATAGGAACTATAAATTATCATTGGCGGTCCCAAGGGGACTCGAACCCCTGTTACCGACGTGAGAGGCCGGTGTCCT
>CAZEYP010000036.1:0-26401 GCA_964515925.1 uncultured Nitrospirota bacterium | reverse complement strand
AGATTTTAGATGTATGATTTATAGTTTTAGATTTAGGATTTGGAGATTGTGAGTCATGAATAGAGAGGATTTAAAAGAAAGAACAAAGAAATTTGCACTTGATGTTATTGATATGATAGATTTTTTACCTAAAAACAACAAAGGGCAAGTTTTAGGCAGACAGTTATTAAGGGCTGCTACCTCTGTTGGAGCAAATTACAGAGCAGCATGCAGGGCACGATCTAAAGCGGAATTTATTTCAAAGTTAGGAATAGTTGTAGAAGAATCGGACGAATGTATATACTGGTTAGAATTGATTAAAGATTGCAATATCTTAAATACTAATACTGAAGTGTTAAATACTCTTATAAATGAAGCACACGAATTAACTGCAATATTTGTAGCCACAATAAATTCAACCAAACGCAATAGGAAAAAATTACCCGTAAGTTTAGATTCACAAAATCATAATTCTGAAATCACAAATCTGAAATGAAATGAGCTACGTTGCTGTAATAGGTGCTGGAAGCTGGGGCACGGCACTTTCGGTGCTGCTTGCTGAAAAGGGCTACGATGTCTCCCTCTGGGTTCATGAGGAAGACATAGCACAGGAGGTGAAGCAGACCAGGGTAAACAGGGTGTATCTGCCCGAGGTGGAACTGCCTGAAAACATAAAAATCACATCCAGTTTTGAAGAGGCCCTATACAGAACCCGATATGTCCTCTGCGTTGTGCCCACCCAGTATGTTCGCTCGGTGTTTAAAGAGGCGACTGAATACCTGGAAGAGGATGCCGTAATTATAAGTGCCTCAAAAGGAATAGAGAAGGGCACACTGCTTACAGTATCAGGGGTGCTTTCAGAGATAACCCATCATCCGGTGGCGGTGCTTTCAGGGCCAAGTTTTGCCAAAGAGGTAATAAGGAAACTGCCCACTGCTGTAACACTTGCGGTTAAAGACCGTTTCCTTGGGCTACTGCTTCAGGAGATATTCAACACCCACTACTTCCGTGTTTACACACACCATGATGTGCTTGGTGTTGAGCTTGGCGGTGCCCTTAAAAATGTAATAGCCATTGCCTCGGGCATCTCCGATGGCCTTGGTCTTGGCCTTAATGCAAGGGCAGCCCTTATCACAAGGGGGCTTGCAGAGATTACAAGGCTCGGTGTGAAGATGGGTGCAGAGGAAAAGACCTTCTCCGGCTTAAGCGGCATTGGCGACCTGGTGCTTACCTGCACGGGCACACTCTCAAGGAACTATACCGTTGGAGTAAAACTTGGTAAGGGCATGACCCTGAAGGAGATTCTCTCTGGCATGACAGCCGTGGCAGAAGGTGTGGAAACATCGATCTCTGCCTATGAACTGTCTAAAAAGATGTCCGTGGAGATGCCCATTGTGGAGCAGGTCTATTTAGTGCTTCATAAAGACAAAGACCCATCAGAGGCGGTTCGTGAACTCATGACCCGAAGCCCAAAGGAGGAGTTTTACTATTCAGACTGAGAGATACTATTTTGGCCCCCATGTAGTCCTGCGTATCTTAGAACACCCTTCGGTTTACAATATCAAAACCGATGATCTCTATGAACTTGACCAGAGGGCATTCGAGTTTCTAAAAAACTGTTACGAATCCCCTGGCTGTTACACCGATGAAAAGGAATTCCTTGAATACTGTCTGGAGGAAGGAATACTGGTTACCGAACCTGATAGTGTCCTCAGGCATCACATCCAGTCCGCCCCTAAGCCTTCTCTAAGATACCTGGAACTCCTGATAACCGACCGCTGCAACCTGTGCTGCCGTCACTGCTATGTGGGCGAGCCAGAGGCAAAGGAACTCTCTTATGAGCAGATCGTTAAGGTGCTTAAGGAGTTTGAAGCCCTTCAAGGTCTCAGGGTGCTCATCTCAGGTGGTGAGCCGCTCATGCACAGGGAGTTTGACAGACTGAATGATTTTCTCAGGCACTATCCCTTAAGAAAGGTTCTGCTTACTAATGGACTCTTACTTACAGACAGGAGGCTTTCAGGCCTCAATGTGGAGGAGATTCAGATAAGCCTTGATGGGATGAAAAAGGGACATGAAAGCCTGCGCGGACAGGGCACTTTCGAGCCCACCCTGAAGGCCCTTAAAAGGGCAAAGGAGTCTGGATTTACTGTGTCTGTCTCAACCATGGTTCATCCTGGAAACCTTGATGAATTTGATGATATGCAGGATTTGCTTAAAGACCTTGGTGTTAGGGAATGGACTGTGGATGTGCCCTGCTCCTGGGGTAGAATGAAGGAAAACCACTCTCTTTATCTGCCACCAGAGGTAGCAGGAAGATACCTTAGATACGGTTTTGGCGGAGGCTTTCACGGCGGAGCCGAGGGCTACGGCTGTGGAGTTCATCTCTGTTCGGTGCTTCCCGATGGCTCTGTGGCAAAATGTGCCTTTTATGCCGAAAGCCCCGTGGGCCACATATCAGAGGGGCTAAAGACATGCTGGAAGAGGATTCCACCAGTTCGGCTTGAAGGGCTTCAGTGCTCAGGATGTGCCTTCCTGGATGAGTGCCGGGGAGGTTGCCGTTTCAGGGCAGAACTGCTTGGCTCACCTGAAGGAAAGGATCTCTACAAGTGCCATGCCTTTGAGGATTAGCTTTGTGATATACTATATCTAAATGAAAAACAGTATCATCTTTGCTCTGTTTGTGCTTGCAGTAATACTGGTATTGTTTCTGCTGCCCCGAAGGCCTGTGCCTGCCATTCCCCAGGACAAAAGTCACAGGGAGGTCACCTTAGAGAAAGACTGCCTTGGATGTCATGGAAAAGATGGACAAAGTCCTCTAAGCAGAAAACATCCTCCAAAGTTTGCCTGTTTTAAATGCCATAAAACCAAAATGAAGGATTGACAAAATGTCCCTGCTAAGGATTGGCGAGTTTGAAATACACTGGTTAAGAGGTGGAGTCTTTGAGCTTGACGGAGGCACCATGTTCGGCCCTGTGCCAAAGGTGCTGTGGGAAAAAAGATATCCACCATCTACGGGTAACAACATCCTGCTTTTTAACCATCCCATGCTTGTCATCACCCCCCGGGCAAAACTTATAATCGAGACCGGCCTTGGCAATAAACTTACGGACAAACAGAAAAGGATATACAACATAAAAGAAGACTGGCTCCTCATTGAAGACCTCCAGAACCTTGGCATGAGCCCTGAAGAGATAGATTATGTAATACTTACTCACTGTGATTTTGACCATGCAGGCGGGCTCGTCTCAAAAAGGCAGGATGCCCTTGAACTTACCTTTCCACAGGCCCGTTATGTCATCCAGAAGAGGGAATGGGAGGATGTAAAAAACCCGAACAAGCGCTCGGCACACAGCTTCTGGAGCATTAATTTTGAAGGCATTGAAGAGAGTGGAAACCTTATGTTAATCGACGGTGACCATGAGCTTTTACCAGGGGTCAGACTTCAGCACACAGGTGGACACAACAGAGGACACCAGATTGTCTTGATTGAAAGCAAAGGAGAGGTTGCCCTTCACCTTGGTGACCTGCTACCAACCCATGTGCACTTCAACCCCCTGTGGATCATGGCTTACGACAACTATCCCCTTGAGGTGATTGAACTTAAGGAGAAATACGAAAGGGCAGGTATTGAAAGAGGGGCATGGTTTTTGTTTTATCACGACCCCTTTCTCAAGGCCTGCAGGTTTGATGAAAAGGGTGAGGTAACTGAGAGGGTATAGTTAAAACCGCGTTAATCCTTTCCAGAGATTTCTCTTTTCAAAAATCTTCTTCAACTCACCAGGATAAACCCGTCTTTCCTCTATGGGAATAGTTCCAGAATCAAGCCATTTCCCTTCCGAAGGCTCCGGCCCTTCTCTGGTAATGTCAGACATATCATGGTCTGTCATCCTCGGCTTATCCGATAGCGTCCCTCTGCCATAACAGACCTCTACACATATTCCGTTTGGGTCAAAGGTAAAAAAGGAGACAATAAAACCGTGGTCAAGCACCTCGGTAACCCAGATATCCTGAGCCCCAAGCCGTGCCTTAAGCTCCCACAGCATCTCTTCTTCGGTAACCTCAAGGCAGATGTGGTCAAAGGCAATGGGGCCTTTATAAATGTAACCAGGCTCTTTTTCCTCCACAGGCTCAGCCCCATCCCATTCAAAAAAGGATATGTAGTGCCCCTCTGAAAGCTCAAAAAAGTACTGCCTGAAGCCCTTCTTACCCACACCTGCAACCAACCTCAGCCCGAGGAGGTCACGCCAGAAGAGTATTGTTTTGTCCATATCCCCTGTGACCAGGGCAACATGGTTTAGCCCCCGATATCTGACCTTCATAATTTATAACTATAACATTTTCTTATAAATTGCCAATTTTCTTGCAATATTGACATTTAATAGAATAAAATAATGCCTGAAATCAAAAGAATTTTTTATCAGGAGGCTTCTATGGCAGAAACTGTTGAGATAAGATGGCATGGTAGAGGTGGGCAGGGAACAGTTACCGCAGCAAAGGTGCTTGCCGACGCCTGCCTGAGCGGCGGCAGGCATGTGCAGGCATTCCCTGAGTACGGACCTGAAAGGGCTGGGGCCCCTCTGAGGGCTTACAATCGCATCAGCTCAAAACCCCTGAGGATTCACTGCCCTGTTACAAAACCAAATATCGTTGCAGTGGTAGATGCCACATTGCTTGACAGCATCGATGTAACCGAGGGTGCTCCAGATGATGCCATTTTTGTGGTTAACACAGGCAAGGAGCCCTCTGAGATCAGACAGAAGATGAAGCTCAAAGAGACCCAGAAGGTCTTTACAGTGGATGCAACAAAGATTGCCCTTGAGACTATCGGTAGACCTTTACCAAACTCCTGTATGCTTGGAGCCCTTGCAAAGGCATCGGGCCTGGTTGACCTTGACACACTCTTAGCTGATGTAAAGGGAAGTTTTGGCAGCAAGTTTTCTGAAAAGATCATTACCGCCAATTTAGAGGCAACAAGAAGAGGATATGAGGAGGTAAAGGAAGGATGAAAGGCTGGAAGGAACTTGAAATAGGTGCCTTAACAAAGGCAGGCAGTGCTGATGAGTATAATACAGGTTCGTGGCGTGCCTTCAGACCTGTATGGATTGAGGAAAACTGCATACAGTGTCTGTTCTGCTGGATCTACTGCCCAGATTCAGCAATCACGGTTAAAGACGGAAAGCGTGGCGAGTTCGATTACAAACACTGTAAAGGCTGCGGTATCTGTGCAATGGAATGTCCTGGCAAAAAGGGCAAAAAGGCAATAGTAATGGAAGAGGAGGGCAAATAAGATGGGAAAGGTACTTGCTGTTACAGGGAATCAGGCCATTGCAGAGGCCATGAGACAGATAAATCCGGATGTGTGTGCTGCATACCCTATCACTCCCTCAACTGAGGTAATGCAGCGTTTTGCCGCCTTTGTGGCAGACGGAAAGGTTGACACCGAACTGGTCACCGTTGAGAGTGAACACAGCGCAATGAGTGCCTGTATCGGTGCCTCTGCTGCAGGTGGCCGTGTCATGACTGCAACCAGTTCACAGGGGCTTGCACTGATGTGGGAGATGCTTCACATTGCATCAGGAATGAGGATGCCCATTGTTATGACCCTTGTAAACAGGGCACTTTCAGCACCCATTAACATCCATGGCGACCACTCAGACGGCATGGGTGCAAGGGATTGTGGCTGGGTACAGCTATGGTCTGAAAACGGCCAGGAGGCTTACGACAACCTTATTCAGGCAATCAGGATTGCCGAGCACGATGATGTAAGGCTTCCAGCCATGGTTAACATGGATGGTTTTATTATCAGCCACTCCATAGAAAGCATGGAGTTTCTGCCAGATGATGTGGTGAAAGACTTTATCGGTGAATACAAACCTAAAAACCCATTACTTGATATAGAAAACCCTGTAACCATGGGGCCTCTGGTGCTTCCGGACTATTTTATGGAGTTCAAGCGTCAGCAGCATGAGGCAATGCTTAAGGTAAAGGATGTGGTGCTTGAGGTTGCAAAGGAGTTTCAGAAGGTCTCAGGCCGCAGTTACGGGCTTTTTGAGGCCTACAGGCTTGATGATGCCGAGCTTGCCATAGTGGTGCTTAACTCAGCTGCTGGAACCAGTAAGGATGTAATAGATGAGTACAGAGACAGAGGCGTAAAGGTGGGGCTTTTAAAGCCAAGGCTCTTCAGACCATTCCCTTATGAAGAGGTTTCAGAGGCGCTTTCAGGTGTTAAGGTAATTGGCGTGCTTGACAGGGCAGAGAGCTTTGGTGGCTTTGGTCCAATGTACATGGAGATTGCATCGGCCATGATGATGAATGGTTCAAAACCAACCATGATTAATAAAATCTATGGACTTGGTGGTAGAGACTTCATGCCCGAGCATGCCGCCATGGTTATTGACGAACTGAAGGAGATTGCCGAAACAGGCAAGGTAAAGCTATACAAGGATTATCTTGGTGTAAGGGAATAGCAATATTAGGGTGTAGGGTGTAGCGTGTAGGGTTATAAAAGACAGGGTGTAGGGTGTAGCGTATAAGGTGTATTAAACTAAAAACTAATAACTAATAACCAATTAACAAATATACCAAATCTCTTGAAAGGAGTTGGACTATGAGTACAACACCATTAAGATTAAAGGAGCTTTCAAAGAAAGAAGACCTTCTCACAGGTGGCCACAGGATGTGTGCAGGCTGTGGAGCACCGACTATTATAAGGCAGGTACTGCTTGCTGCTGAGATGCCGGTTGTGGTGGCAAATGCCACTGGTTGTCTCGAGGTATCAACAACCATCTATCCCTATTCAGCATGGAAGGTGCCATGGATACACACTGCATTTGAGAACGCCGCAGCCACTGCATCTGGGGTTGAGGCCATGTACAGGGCACTGAAGAAGAAAGGCAAGATTAAAGACAGAATAAAGTTTATTGCCTTTGGTGGTGATGGTGGTACATATGATATTGGTTTTCAGAGTCTCTCAGGTGCGATGGAAAGGGGGCATGACCTTGTTTACATCTGTTATGACAACGGTGCTTACATGAATACCGGCATTCAGCGTTCAAGCGCCACCCCGTTTGGTGCCAACACAACAACAAGTCCTGCAGGAAAGGTCATCCCCGGTAAACTTCAGCCAAGGAAAAACCTGACAAAGATAATGGCTGCTCATGGCATACCATATGTGGCTCAGACAACGCCAGCACACTGGCGTGACCTTATGACAAAGGTTCGCAAGGCACTTGAGGTGGATGGCCCTGCCTTTATAAATGTGCTTTCCTCATGTAACCGTGGCTGGAGAACCCCTACTGACAGGGCCATAGAGGATTGCAAACTGGCATTTGAGACCTGTTTCTGGCCACTTTATGAGTATGAAAATGGTAAACTTACAATTAATCAAAAACCGAAGGAAAAGAAACCAGTTGTTGAGTTCCTCAAGACTCAGGGCAGGTTTAAACACCTCTTTTCACCAGAAAACGAGCATCTTCTCAAGAAGGCACAGGAACTGGTCGATAAGGAATGGGAAGACCTTTTACGGGAAGAGGCTATGTGGAAGGCGGAGGAGGAAAAGGCAAAAGCTGAGAGTTAGTTTCCCTTGTATAGTGGTTATAAGTTAATTTGGGGGCAATGCACTGGTGGAATTTAGATATCAGTATTTAGAATTTTAATTTTCAAGGTGGGAATATGTCAGAAATCGTAATTTATGAGGAGGAGTTTCGGAGGATTGATGAGGAGCTCAAAAAGCTTCATCAACTCTCCAACGCAAAGCTGGTTTTTTTAGTGGACAAAAACGGACAGCTCATAGCCTCTGCAGGAGAGACTCACGACATTGACACCACTGCCCTTGCATCCCTTACAGCAGGAAACATTGCAGCCACAGGTGGAATTGCAAAGCTCCTTGGACAGAAGGAGTTCTCCATACTCTTTCATGAGGGGGAAAAGGACAACATACACATATCACTGATTGCAAATCGAGTAATACTTGTGGTGGTCTTTGACCAGAGGACATCTCTGGGACTTGTGCGGCTAAGGGTAAAAAAATCAACTCAGACACTGGAGAAGATATTTATTGAGCTTGACCGCAAGGCACAGGCAGAAAAAAAGACAAGCGCCGACACATCACCCTTTGCTGAGATAACAGATGAGGATATAGATAAGCTCTTTGGATAAGAGATTGTGTATTTGTGTATTAGTTAATAGTAATTGGGGATGGGTTGGAAGGTTTTACGACACCCTGCACCCTACCCCCTACACCCTGTTTAAAAGTTATGGCTTTTATAAATTATTCAACAAGAGAGATTAACTGTAAGATAGTTTACTACGGGCCTGGTCTTTGTGGAAAGACCACGAACCTGCAGTTTATCTACCGTAGCACTGCCCCTGAGCAGAAGGGAAAACTCATCTCCCTGGCCACAGAGACAGAGCGAACCCTGTTTTTTGACTTCCTTCCCCTTGCCCTTGGTGACATCAAGGGGTTCAGGGTAAGGTTTCATCTTTACACGGTGCCTGGACAGGTCTTTTATGCTGCAAGCAGAAAATTAATCCTCAAAGGTGTGGATGGAGTGGTCTTTGTGGCAGATTCACAGATTGAGAGAATGGATGCAAACATAGAAAGCCTTGAAGACCTCAAGATAAACCTTGCTGAATATGGCTTTGAGCTTGAAAAACTCCCCTTTACCATACAGTACAACAAAAGAGACCTGCCCAATGTGGTGCCAGTTGAGGAGATGCAGAGGGTTCTGAACCCTGACAATGTCCCCTGGTACGAGGCAGTGGCCACCGAGGGAAAGGGTGTTTTTGAAACCCTCAAGGATGTTGGTAAACAGGTACTGAAGGAGCTGAAAAAGAACTACTGATAAAACCCACCATCTATATAGTTGTCGCAGTCGAATATCTGACCATCTTAGGGATTTAATTTACAAATAAAAAGGAGGACATCTCAGTGTCCTCCCATTCTCTACTCAAAAAAGGTTATTTGTTAATATGACCTTTTAGTGTGCTGGCTCGCTGCCTGATTCAGCCTGCTGCTCCCTGATACTTACCGCCACCTTGTAAAGTATCGTAAGCACAAGGAACCCAACGGCGTAAACACCGATGGTTATCACAAGCTCTGGAAGTGTTGGCCAGTACTCGAATACCTTTTCAAAGGGGTTTGGAATAAAACCACCGATAACCAGCCCAAAACCCTTGTCTATCCAGAGGGAGATAAAACCAATTATACAGGCAATAAGAAGGGTTGTCTCGTTTCTCCTTGTAGGTGGCCATACCAGAAGAGCAATGGCAAAAAGTGAAAAGAATATACTGAGCCACATAAGAGGAACAAGCCTCATGTGACCATCAATCCCAAAAAACAGGTATTTAAAAGCAAGCACATGCCCTGGAATCCTACTGTAAAGTGCTGTAAAGAGCTCAAGTAATATAAAGAAGAAGTTTACGCTTATGGCATAGGCAACTATCTTTGCTACCGACTGTATAGGCTCATATCCGGGGTCGAATTTGGTGTACTTTCTTATTATCATGGCAAGTATTATCAGCAGGGCAGGCCCGGCTGCAAATGCAGAGGCAAGAAATCGTGCTGCCATGATTGCAGTAAGCCAGAACTCCCTTCCGGGCAGACCAGCATAAATAAATGCCGTTACCGTATGAATACTAACTGCCCACGGAACAGACACATACACAAGTGCCTTTACCCATTTTGGTGGTGGCACCTCTTTTATTTCAGCCTGAAGTGTATTCCAGCCAATCACTATGTTAAGAAAGAGATAACCATTAAGAACAATGGCATCCCAGAAAAGGATGGAATTTGGTGTTGGATGCAAAATAACATTGAAAATCCTCATGGGCTGTCCCATATCCACGAAGATAAACAGAAGACACATGGTAACCGCTGATACAGCAAGGAACTCTCCAAGGATGACTATCTTGCTGAACTTTTTATAGTTATGCAGATAATAGGGTATCACCAGCATCACTGCCGATGCAGCAACACCAACAAGGAAGGTAAACTGTCCAACATAAAATCCCCAGGAAACATCCCTGCTCATACCTGTGATTCCCAGTCCTGTCTTTAACTGATACAGATAGGTAAAAAAGGCTACTGCTGATATACCAAGTAGTATAAATATCAAGGTCCAGTATCTCTTACCACCATTTAGTGCCTTCTCAAGCATCTTCTTCACCTCCTATTATGTAAAACACAGCTGGTTGTGTTCCAAGCTCAGGTTTACGGCGGATGCTGAAATTCTCCTCAAGGTAGCGTCTAATTTCTGAGTTGGGGTCTGCAAGGTCACCGTACATCATCTTGCCCTCTGATGCCTCAACACAGGCAGGTCCCTTACCAAGGTCGAGTCTGTCAACACAGAAGTTGCACTTCTCGACCACACCGGGTGTCCTTGTCGGGAATTCCGGATTTACATGCTTTATATGTGGTCTGGGATCAAGCCAGTTAAAGCTCCTTGCTCCATAGGGACAGGCTGCCATGCAGAAACGGCAACCTATACAACGGTGGTAATCCTGTGCAGTAATACCGTCAGGTCTCTTGAAGGTTGCCTTCGTGGGGCATACCCTTGTGCATGGAGCGTATGTACAGTGATTACAGAGAAGAAGCACCGGCTTTTCCTCTACTGATTTTGGAATGAACCTGTTCTGTTGGTGAGGGAAGGAGTGTTCAAAATCCTCGGTCCATATCCATTTTATCTCGTGCTGCTTGTCATCACCAAAATCAGGAACATTGTGAATGCTGTGACAGGCCTCTATAACCTTTTTGTAGTCCTCTTCGGTCTTAAACTTCCTGAGGTCTATCACCATTGCCCAGCGTTTGGCCTTAAGGGAATAGTCAGCAGGTTTATAATCAGAGAAGGCTGGCTTTACCCTCGTTACAAATAACTGGGCACCACCCACACCAACACCTATACAGGTAAGACCAGCGTATTTTAAAAATTCTCTCCTGTTTATGCTCATCTCTGCTCCTCCTGTTTGGCTTTGGAAAAGTGACAGTCCCAGCAATAGGGGTCAACATCTGCATACTTATGGCACCTATCACAGAACTCTGAACGGTTTGAATGGCACTTCAGACAGGTCTTCTGCAGGCTGATTACATACTCCTCACCATTTGAATTTACATATACCCTCTTAGCATGTCTCAGTGCCGAATCTCTCCATTTAATAAGTAATTGCATATGGGATTCTCTCATGTACTGCTTTGGTTCCACACAGCTCTTCACCTTCAGTGCCTTAATAACCGGTGTGTCAAGACTCGGCTTTGGAGGCTTTATATCGGCCTTGCCAATGTTTGAATAGAAAGGAAACAATGCAAAGGCCAGGAAGATTATTATCCCTGCAATTATCTTTCCACCGTCATACATGGTTGACCTCCTTCCTGTTCATAAGATTATTCCTCCTCTTCCTCATCTTCCATTCCAGGAAGCGGATCTAACCTGAGATCCATGGTCCTCTTCTTCTCTCCGGTCATCACGAGTGCATTTCCTACAAGCTCATGAACACCACAAACATCAACCTCTGGTACCCAGTACTGCATCAGTGTTGGAAGTGCTGCCCTGTCTATAGCGCAGATATTGGCTAACATATTAACGCCGTATTTTTCATGAACATATCTAACTGCGTTGGCCCTTGGGAAACCACCACGCATCCTGAGTTCCATGTTTTCACCTGCATTCAATCCGGAACCACTTCCACAGCAGAAGGTCTTTTCTCTTATGGTGTTTTCAGGCATCTCATAGAAATGTCTTGCCACATGTTTAATAATGTAACGGGGCTCCTCGAAGATCCCCATTCCTCTGGATGTATTACAGGAGTCATGGAATGTTATCTTCAGATGGTCGTTACGACTGGGGTCTAACTTTATCTTGCCATGTTTTATGAGGTCAGCCGTAAACTCGGTAATATGAACCATCTTGGTGCTCTTGGCATGCTCAAAAACAGTGCCAGTTATTGGAGATTTAGGAACCTCAAGAAAATCCGGTGGTCCCCACCAGGTGTTCAGATACTGGTGTATGAGCCTCCACATGTGACCACACTCACCACCAAGTATCCACTTAACACCAAGACGCTTTGCCTCAGCATATATCTTGTAATGAAGCCTCTTGGCCATCTCATTTGATGTAAAGAATCCAAAGTTACCACCCTCAGATGCATAGGTGCTCCATGTGTAATCAAGGCCAAGCTCATGGAAGAGCATCAGGTAGCCCATACATGTATAAATTCCAGGCATGCCAAAGAAATCTCCAGAGGGTGTTACAAACAGTATCTCAGCTCCCTTACGGTTAAAGCTTGGCTCAATCCTTATACCTGTTATTTCCTCTATATCATCACACATGGACTCGATAATGCTATATATTGTGTGTGGTTCAAGGCCAAGATGGTTACCCTTGTGATAGCAGTTAGACACCGGACCACCTATCCAGTCGGTCTGAAGACCAAGCAGGTTGGTAAGCTCCCTTCCCATGATGGTTATCTCTGCTGTGTCAATACCATAAGGGCAGAACACTGAGCAGCGGCGGCACTCGGTGCACTGATAGTAGTAGTACCACCATTCCTTTATTACATCCTCAGTAAGCTCACGGGCACCTGCTGTCTTTCCAAAGAGTTTTCCACCGGTGGTGAAATACTTTCTGTAAACAGAACGCATTAGCTCGGCCCTGAGCACAGGCATGTTCTTGGGGTCACCTGAGCCTATGTAAAAATGGCACTTATCAGCACAGGCACCACAACGAACACATATATCCATGAAAAGCTTGAAGGTTCTGTATTTGCCAAGGCGGTCTTTCATTCCATCAAGTACAATGTCCTTCCAGTTCTCAGGTAGTTTCCAGTCGTCATCTGCTGGTGACCACTCCCTTGGATTTGGGAAATCCACTATCTCAAGATATTTTGGCCTTGACCCATAACACCACATCCCGGGTTTGAACTCAACTGGTGTTTCCATCCACTGGGTCTCAGGATTTTTGTATTCTATTGATTTTGCTAATTCGTCGGGCTTTGGTGGTTTTGGCTGTTTTGACATGGTCTCACTCCTTTCCTTCGCTTTCTTCTGTGGGTTGTTCCTCGTTGGTTGGTTCTGGCTGTTTCTCAACAGGTATTCCCACCGATATCATCTTGTCTCTGAACTCCTCCTCGTACTCCTCGTAGGTATGAACCTTCACAGGATAGTTCCAGGGATTTGGATGATGAACCATCCTGGAGTTGTTGGCCAGATTCCTTGTAGGACTCAAAAAGACCCCACCAAGGTGAACCATCTTGCTGAATGGGAAATAGGCAAAAAGTGTTGATACAAGGAAGATGTGTATATAAAAGATAACCCCGATACCATCAGGTACCTTTGGATGAAGGGTTGCAAGCCCCATGGTAAGCTCTTTTACCTTTATTATATCAACCCTCAAGAAATACCTCATCAGCATCCCTGTGCCTGCAATTGCCATGATCAAAAACAGAGGGAAATAATCTGCAGGAAGTGAAATGTAACGAACCTGTGGAACAAAAAGTCTTCTAAGAAACAGATAAAAGACAGCACCAAAAAGAACAAGTCCTGTAACCAGCAGATGTGGTGAGCCTATCTGCAAAAAGCCATCAAAGCTTTCTATAATGCTTATTATTTTTGGTGTGGGTTGTTTAAAGAACCTCAGATGCCTCAGGAAGACAATAAGGAATGAATAGTGAAAGGCCAGCCCTGCTACCCACAGCCACTTTGAAGAACCGTAAACCACACGGTCACCAGGAGCCTTTTCTGTTCTCAGGTTCCTGAAAAGCGACCTGAAAAGCAGCACCTCAAGAACCATTCTCATAAACACTTCACCACCGGTTGCTGGAGATTCAAGTTTGCTGTGTTTTATCCAGGGAAGTGATTTCTGCTGCCCACAGGTGGTTGGAATCTTAAAAGGCACAGGTACCTTTCCCCAGCCAATAACCCTGTTAATCAGGCCAACTATGAAAACCACTAACGCAAGATAGGGAATCACTATACCAAATAGTGAATGAAGCTTGAGGGCACCAGCACCGATGGCAGGGATAAGCAAAAGAACCACAACAGCTCCAAAGGATAACAATGCTCCCATTTATAACCTCCTTTTAAGAAACACTACTTTGATTTGAAATTATCTTCAAACTCCGTTAAAAGATTAGCCCTCTCAAGTAGTTTGTATGTCCAGTTCCTTAATTCTGTTGCCTTAAGTTCATAGAGCTTTTCTCTACATCCCATGTAGATATCAAAGGTTCGCAGTGCCAGTTCGTCTATCTTTTTATCAAGTCCTGCCAGCTCATCAGAGTCTATTTTGTTTACATCTAATTCCTGTCTGATAATGCCCTTCAACTGAAAAATGAAAGAAACTGCCGCTGATGGTGTGAAATCCTGAATTGCTCTGATTCTGATAATTCTGTCAAGAAAGGGTGTTATTTTCTCTATTTCCCCTTCCCCTGTTAGCTCAACTAATATGCCCTCTATACCTTCTCTTATTGTCTGTCCTACAGGATTGTGAAACTGGTCTTTTGTCTTTTTAAGAAATTTAACTGTCTCTGCTGGATAGGTCTCTACAATACTTTCAAACCACTTTTTTAGTATCTTTTCTCTGTTCTCTTTAAGTTGTTCCCTTATCCCCATTTTTTTAAATGTCCTGATAAAAATCAGGCACCCCTACTAAAAACCGGGGTGCCCTTATCAGAAAGGATTATACGCAACCAGTTGGTTTTGGCAGCCCTGCATATCTACAGGCCTGTTTTGCAGGACCATCTGGAAAGAGTTGATAAAGGTACTTGGTGTTACCCTTGTCTGCACCCATTGTCTTTTTGATCTCTTTAACCAGTATCTTAATCATAGGAGCGATCTGATACTTCTGATAATAATCCCTCAGGAAGTTGATGATCTCCCAGTGCTCATCTGTCAGCTCCTGGCCATCCTGCTGAGCCATGTAAGTGGCAAGTTCAGGAGTCCAGTCATCAAGATTCTGGAGATAACCTTCCTCATCGACCTCGATCTGTTTGCCCTGAAATTCTAATGTTGGCATCTTAAACCTCCTTAAATTGTTTTTTATGGGAAAACTCCCTTAACAGATACAACTATTCTGATCAGGCTATAAACAATAATATAGTTTACATTTCAGCGTCAAATTAAAAAAACTTATCTTTCAATCAGTGGACTTAATATTTTTTAGCTTTATAAAATAAAGCATACCTATTGCACTTCTTAATAAAAGCCTCTCTGTCCTTTTTGGAGAAACGCTATGGGTTCTGTAATTGTACTGGACTAAGGATTCCTCGTAATCAACCCCTGACTCAAGACCCACTGCTTTTTCGTAATCACCGCCACAGGCGTATGAAAGGGCATCCATAAAAGTCTCCCCTAAATTCCTTCCAGTAGGGTCAAAGGCATATACAGCGCCGCAGTTACACACCCCTCCGGTAAAACTTCCAAAATCCGTGTCTATTTCTTCTGGTCTTGAAAAAAGCTCCCTGCAAAAGGGACACCGTGGTTCGTATAGTGTACTCTTGTCTTCTCTGTACTTCATCCGATGAATAAAAAATTATAATAAGATGGGATAAAAAAGTCAAATAAAAAAGTCAGGGAGAGACGGGCGTCTCTCCCTTTGAAGGAGGGCTGGGGGGGTTTACAGGACGGAGGCTATAGCGTTTATCTCAGCGGTGGTCAGGTTTTTAAATCTACCCATACCACCGAAATTGTTGTTAATGGCATTCTGTATCTGTGAAGCAGTGGCACCTCGTTTTTTCGATCTTGCAAGTGGTCCGTGACAACCTGAGCAGTTCTGCGAATAAAGGGCTACACCGTCAGGCTGTGTGGGTGTTGTGGGCTGCGACGGTTGTGTTGACTGTGTTGGTTGAGAAGGTGACTGTACTGGTACTGTTGGTGGTGCACTGATGTTACCGGTTTCTGGGTTTTCATGACAGATTGAACAGCTTACCACTGTGCCCTTTGATAAACTGACCCTATTGCCTTTTTTGTCAAACAATGTTCTCTGCTCATGTGCCATTGAAAGAACGGTGCCTTCAAGGTTTCTGCCGTGACAGCTCTTACAGGTATTGGCATTCTGCTCATAAAATTCCCCATGCTCCTTGTTCCACTGAGGGTCATTGACATTATGCATTCCATGGGGACCATCGGTTGTAAGTGCAAGGTTATTTCCGTGACAGACGCTACACTCTATTATCACACCCTGGTGTCCCTGTATCTCAGTGGCTGCAACATTGTCGTTGGCCTCCCTGCTTGGCCATATGGCGTGTGTACTTCCATGACAGGCCTCACAGGCAAGCCCGCCATGACCAAGACTGTCTCTGTAAAGGGTATCGTTATTTTCAGCAAATCTGCTCCAGGGATTGAGTCTTGGCAAGGCGGCAGGGTCTGAACTGTCGTAAGCCACCGTCTCTCTTATTACACCGTTGTTTTTTACTGCATCCCCTGTATGGCAGGACTGACACTTTGGCTCATCAACCCAGGGCATCCTGCTTGAAAACTCACCAGCCACCTGAAGCATCCCACCATGGCAGTTCTGACACTCTATGCCAGACTGAGCCATAACACCTCTTAAGCACTTCGTGCTGCTTCCAGGATGACAGTAATAACAGGCACCTGTGCCAGCGGTATCAGGTATTATTGCATCCTGCGGGTTTGAGGGCATCTGCCCGTTCATGGTTCTTCCATGTCGACCATGGATGGCCTCTGACAGAAGTGGCAGGCCCACCTGTGGCCCCTGTGGCCCTTTACCAGCAAGGTCAAGGGCAGGGAAGTAGTGACATGATGCACAGAGCACAGGGGTTGAACTTAACAGGTTTGTGCCGTGTTTCGCATCATGAAGTATCAGGATGTTTTCCCTGTACTCTATCTCAGGGTCACCTCCTCCATCACTCCATGCACCTATTGAGTATCTTTTTGCAGTGCTCTGGTTTGCCGCCATGCCACCTGTTGAGTGACAGTCACCACAGTGCATCTCATCTGATACTGGTAGCACTATGTCCGTGTAGGCAAGCACCTGTCCGGTTGCCTTATCCACTGCGGTTATCCTCATCATGGGATAGTGGTTTTTTGAACCACTGTCATCTGTAGAGGTAATCGGTATGCCCGAGGCAGTAAACCATTTTTTGTCAGGATTGTACTCGGCAAAAATCCTCTCGGTCTTTCTGTTGCCAGGCATACGGTTGCCAGTGAGACCCTCATCAGGTGAGGGAAAAACACCAAAAAGCTCGTATACAAAATCCCAGAAATTAGTCTTCCCCACGCTTGTGGTATTTATCGAACCCCTTGTATCCCTTACCGAAGAATAATAGACCTCAACCTCTGTGTCGTCAAGCACCTCTGGCTCAGCGCCCTTTTTCACTACCTGTGCGTGGATGACATTAAAGGGAGGCAGTATGGAAAAGACCGAAAAGTCCCTGTCATAACAGTGCATGCCAAGGTCGTTAAAGGCAAGCACCTGATACTGAACGCCCGTAACAGGCTGTTTTACGCTGCCACCAGTCTGAGGTTCATCTCCCTGCTGGTTATCACCCTGTGTACTACAATCCCTTGGAGCGTTTTTTACATTACTCTGGGCCATGAGTTCACCTGCCGTGGCAACCACACTGCAGGGGATGTAATCTGGATGTTTGACTATCAGCCTCCAACGGCCTTTCATGTCTGGCTTTACAGAACCAATTACCACACCCGTATCAGGGTCTTTTATCCTTACTGTTATGCTTAAAGCCTTGAGATTGTAACCCTTCAGTTTACCCTTTATAACAAGTCTGTCCTTTTTCCTTTTGTACTTTGCCTTTTCTATTTTTAAGACCCTTTTGCTGTGGTTTTTTTGATGTTTTTCTTTACCTCTGTCTGCCCATGCCTGCGAAAGGCTGAAAACAATCATGAGCATTACCGCAATTATAAGCATTATTCGAGCATTTCTCATAAACCTTAACCTCCTTTGATTTTTTCTCCTGATAAACCTCTTTAATACTCCATGTCAGATAGGATATACCCTGAAGCACCCCTGCAAATAAAAGGAGTGCAGTTATGAGTTTCAGTATTTCCATCTCTTTCCTCCCTTTCTGTCTGCTTATCACCTCCAGCCTATAAAAGTACAGGGTGTAGGGTTTAGGGTGTAGCGGATAGTATTTAGTGTCCCTACAGCCGTTTCTTTTTACATTTTCTATTACGCAATAATGATGCCAGAATGTGGTGGAGAGCTAAGTGGTTGTTTTTAAAATAAATTTAATTAAATGAAGGGTATAGGGGGCGTGAAAAAAGTGTAGAAATTGTATGAATTTCCATACAGAGACTATTTATAGTCCTTTGGGTTTATACCGTGTTTTTTCATGAGGTTATAAAGGTCTGCCCGATATCGGCCTGCTATCTCTGCTGCCCTTGAGACATTGCCCCCTGTGTGTCGGAGAAGGTTAGTCAGGTACTCCCTCTCAAACTCACTCTTTGCCTCATCATAGGGTCTCAGGGAGCTTATAGTGGAGGCAGGTGTTACGGTTATGAGCTCATCGTCTATGGTCCGTGACCTTGCCATAGCCACAGCGTACTCAATGGTATTTTCAAGTTCCCTTACATTGCCAGGCCAGTCATAAAGCATAAGTTTTTTCAGTGCCTTTGCCTTTATCCCGATGACATCCTTGTTCATCTTTGAGCTATACTTTTTAATAAAGTGGTTTACAAGCAGAGGAATGTCTTCTTTTCTCTCCCTCAGAGGAGGCAGTTTTACAGGAATCACATGTACTCTGAAAAACAGGTCTTCTCTGAACCTTCCAGCCCTGACCTCTTCAGCAAGGTCCTTATTGGTTGCAACAATAACCCTTACATCTACCTCAACAGGTCTGTCACTTCCCAGTGGATAGAACTGTCTTTCCTGAAGCACCCTAAGAAACCTCCCCTGTATTGAAAGGGGCATGTCTGCTATCTCATCTAAAAACACAGTGCCTCCCTCTGCTCGCTGAAAGGTCCCCTTCAGCGTCCTTACAGCCCCTGTAAAGGCACCCTTTTCATGTCCGAATAGCTCACTCTCAAGCACCCCCTCAGGAAGGGCAGCACAGTTTATTGCAACAAAGGGTCTTTCCCGCCTTGGGCTTGCAAGATGAATAGCCCTTGCAATGAGCTCCTTTCCCGTTCCGCTTTCACCATGAATATAAACAGATGAGTCAACCTGAGCAATCCTTGAAACCTGCTCAAGCACCTTCTTCATTGCTGAGCTCTTGGCTATTATATTTTTAAAATCATATTCCTCTCTGAGAAAGTCCCTAAGCCGCTGAACCTCTTTCTCAAGCTCACTGCTATGAAGGGCCCTTTCAATCTGGACAATCAGTTCCCTTGCATCAAAGGGCTTTGTAAGATAATTAAAGGCACCCCGACGCATAGCCTCAACAGCAGTCTCAATGCTTCCGTGGGCAGTGAGGATAATTACGGGCATAAGGGGGTAAATCTCGTGGATTTCGGTCATCAGGCTGATACCGTCGGTTTGCACAAGCTGCAGGTCAACCACTGCAAGGTCAAAGTCCTTCTCTTTAATAAGTGCCCTTGCCTCATTTTCATCACGGGCACTGGTAACATCAAACCCGGAGGCCTCAAGCCTCATCTTCATTATCTCAAGCAGGTTTAAATCATCATCTACTATCAGTACTGCAGGAGCAGACATCTTATTTTGAGAACTCCTGTTTCTTTTTCTCTATCTCTATGTCAATCTTCTTGGATTTTTCAATAATAGAGATAAGCCCTAACCAGACCCTTGACTCCTCGGCATACAGACTATCAGGGTAAAGCTGAATCAGCTCCCTGAAATACCTCGCTGCCCTTTTCATGTCTCTTGATGGGTTATTCGGATATATAAGTGTAAGTGCCATATAATAAAGAGCCCTTTGTTTCTGTTCGTAACTGTCTGTGTCCCTGAACACCTTTTCAGCCTCATTCATAAACTGCTCATAACCACCCCTATTCATCATTTCAGCCCAGTGCAAATCCCTTCTGGGCTTTAACCCTGTCATTGTCTTTTTCCCTGATTCAGATTCCTTTTTCATAATCCCAGATCTTTTCTTAACTTCAACCCTGGGAAGACAACCCTGCAGAATCGCTACTGCCACTAAAAAGGCAACCAGAACCTGAAGGTGCTTCCACCTCCGGTACTGCTTTCCACCCATACCCTTCCTCCATGTCCGGTGATTATGTTTTTTACTATCGAAAGTCCCAGGCCTGTTCCCTTGTACAGGCTTGAGTTTGGAAGCCTTGCCTGCTGAAACCTGTCGAAAATCTTCTCTCTGTATTCTTCAGGGATACCTGGGCCCTGGTCTGAAATAGAAACAATCACACCAGATGTGTCAGTATCAATATTAATGACAACCTCAGAGCCCTCGGGGCTGAATTTTACCGCATTTCCAATTAGATTTCTCAACACCTGAAGAAGTCTTTCGCTGTCTGCCCTGATTTTTGAGGAGCAGCTACCAGTAAACTTAAACCCGACCCCCTTGCCCTCCGCAATAGGCAACAACTCTTTAATTACCTGATTTACAAGTGGATTAATACTGATTTCCTCAAAATTATATTTTAACATTCCTGCTTCCATCTTAGACAGGTCAAGCAGGTTATTTACCAGGTTTATGAGCCTGCTGCTTTCAGTAGAAAGTATCGCTAAAATCTTTTTCTGTTTTTCATTTGTCGGGCCACACACTCCATCCTGAAGCAAGCTTACGCCTTCCTTTATTGCTGTAAGAGGGGTTCGTAGCTCATGGGACATGACAGAGAAGAAGTCTGCCTTTAGACTGTCTATCTCCCTTAGTCTCTCACACATGGAGTTTATCGAATGCGCAACCTCTTTTATCTCTGGCGGTCCTTTAACCGAAAGGTTGGGCTCAAGGTCTCCATCTGCTATCTCTCTGGTCTTTCTCTTTATCCGTGAAAGGGGTTTAACTATACCTTTAGTTATTATGCCTGCAAGCACTACGCCGATAATCAGGAACCAGACCGTAACCAGCAATATCAATCTCTCCACCGACTCTTCATCTCTGTCAATGGCTCTCAGGGTTCTGATTATATGCTCTCGGCTTACTGCCTTCAGGCGATTGATCCCCCTTAGGACTTCGGATATCTGGTGTTCCTTTCGTGTCTTGTATTCGTTTTTATTGTAATGGAGTTTCTTTTTTATAAGCCCCAACTCTTCATCAAAAAGCACTTTATAATTTTTAAAGGCGCCGTAAATTTCATTTGTTATTGCCTTTACTTTCTCATCACCTGTCATTGCTCTTATTCTTTCTAAATTCCTTCCAAACTCTGATATATCCCTTCTGTATTGCTTCAGAAAGGCATCATCACCTATGAGGAGAAATTTTTCTTCGTTCTTTTCTGCACTCAGGATGGTATCAATTAGTTTTTTGTTTATCTCAATAAGCTGGCTATCACTGGTTATCACCTTTGCGGTCTTAAGCTTTATCCTTTCAATCTGATAGACTGAAAAGGCACCAATTGAAAATACAAATAGAAACAACACGAGGTAACCAAAGCTGAGACGGCTGAAGATGGTGAGTTTCATTGCTGAGTTACAGAAGCGGCGATCTCTTTTAAATTCTTTACCCTGAAGTCACCATCAAGGTAAATTCTCACCTGAGTATCATCATCAAGCAGGTTATTGTCTATCACCATATCATCGTAGTCAATAACTTCTTTGGTAGAGGAAATTATCATTAAGGCAAGGGCCTTCTGGTAGGCATTGTCGGTGTTTAATGCCAGCCTTACGACTTCCTTCACTTCATCCGGGTCAAGCAGTTCAGGATTACTGGAGACAATTCGCCAGAGTGCATAAAGCACCGAGTCCCTGAACACGGGCTCATCATAGTACTCTGGAAGAAGAAGCGGTATGTCACTGAAGACCTCAGGTGACCTCACCACCACCTCGGCCATCATCTCAATGGATGACCAGCCGAGCCCACCGGACTCCTCTGTGATAGACCACAGGAGCCTTTTCATGAGCTCTCTTCCTTCCTCGTGGGACCTTTCAGTAAGCGCCCTGGCCACCACACCCATTGCCTCTACAGCCCGCCAGGTAATGATAGAGTCCTTGTCATAACTTAGATTAAAAAGAATGCCCACTGTACGGGGACTTTCAAGGGCATATCGGGCCACCTTCTCTAAATCCCTTTTTATAAGTGCATCTTTAATCAGTCTCTTCAGTTCATATCTGTTTTTTACTGCCTCTCTCATTTCTGTACATTCTTGCTGCCTTAATTAGTCCTTCAGTCCACTCAGGTGTGCCAAAGGCATGCACATGGGTGTATGTGGCAAACACATTTTTATAAACAATGCCGTCAAGGCCACCCTGGATCCCCTTTCCTCTTAACATCTTAAATGCCATCTTTATATCTTGATTATAACCCTTTACTGCAGAATAGTGAAACTCATGCCCCCTTATCACCGTGCCTTTTTGATAAAAGGGGTTGTCTCCTATAACCTCTACCACTGTGTAACCATGAGCCACAGGTCTCTGAAAAAGCTCAAAACTAAGTGGGAGTATTCCGGTCATTTCGTAACCCTTACCTTCAAACTGTATCTCTTTACCAAGATACATTAGCCCCCCACATTCTGCATAAACAGGAAGCCCCTTTTCTACTTCCCTCTTAAGAGACTCCATAAAACCTCTATTCTTTGAAAGCTCAATGGCATTTGTTTCCGGGAATCCTCCACCAATGTAAAGTGCATCAACTGCAGGCAGTCTATTCATGGCGGTAGCATCAATCTCTATGAGTCTGGCTCCCATCTTTCTCAATGCCTCAAGGTTTTCTGGATAATAAAACTGAAAGGCCCTATCCCTGATCACACCAATATCTACTATCTCTGTTTTGTTGACTGCCCATTCCTCATAGGGTGACACTGCCCCGTCAGATGAAAGCTCTGGCGCCTTTGATGCAATCTGGTAAAGCAACTGAAGGTCTATATTGTTAACAAGCTTTTCAGTCAGAGTGTCAATTACCCCTTCTACATCATCATGTTCATGGTATGGTTTAAGCCCCATGTGTCGTTCAATTAGTTCTATATCCTTGAGTTTCTTCATCACCCCAACAACCTTCAGGCCAGCATACTCCTTTATAGCCTCCCTGACAACCATCTCATGGCGTCTGCCAGCAATGTTATTGAGAATCACACCTTCAAGCATCAGTTTAGGGTCAAACTCTCTCACACCCTTCAACAAAGCAGCAATGGTTCTTGTGACCTTTGTACAGTCCACCACTAAGACCACAGAGGCCTGGAGCCTCTTTGCAAGCTCTGCAGTGCTGTAAGTGCCTTTAGCATCAAGCCCGTCAAAGAGCCCCCTGTTACCCTCAATTATAGAAAGCTCTGCATCTAAGGTATGATAAAGGAAGGACCTATACAGGACTTCTTCGGGGATAAGGTAGGTGTCTAAGTTGTAGCACTCCCTGCCTGTGGCCTTTGAAAGCCAGCCAGCGTCTATGTAGTCAGGTCCTTTTTTAAAGGCAGTAACCTTTCTGCCCTGTCGTGTAAAGGCCCTGCATAAAGAAACAGAAAGGGTGGTTTTACCAGAGCCTCCACGAAGCCCTGCTATAACCACCCTTGGAATCTTGTAAGTCACCTAGTTTAGTTTGTTAAATTTATTTCTATTCCTTTGGTGGAATCTCTACATAGCTTCCACCTTTGTATGAGTAAATAAGAGTTCCAGCGTCCATAAGCTCACGAAGTGCTGCCTTGGCCTCAGCCTTTGAAACACCATGGTCCTTTTCAAGCTTTTTGAACAGGTCACCTGGTTTGTAAAGCTTCTTACCCATTGATTTTTCAACCAACTCATAAATTATCTTTTTCAGTTCCTCTCTATCCATCTTCTCACTCCTCTCTGATTAATCAGAGGAGCAGAGCGCCCTGCCCCTCTGTATTTTTTATTTTACCACTTAAAGGTAGCTGCCATTCTCCAGGTCTCACGAGCAAAGGTGAAGTCATCAATGTGCTGGATCTGGAATGGAAGACCAGTCAGCTTGAAGAACTTCTCCCATCCGATCCTCTCAACCCACTCACCAAGTCTTTCATGCTTCTTGGCACCCTCTATATAGGCGTTGAGGATCTTCTTTACATTCTCAACCACCTCTGGCCATCTTGGTGGATTGTTAGGAAGCCACGGCACAGCAAGTTTTGAGAACTTTGGAGCTGACCTCAGGTTGCTGACCTTACCACCAATCACTATTGCAACACCGTCGTTTTTGGGGTCAGAGATTGGCATTGCCGGGCAGACTGAGTAGCAGTTACCACAGTACATGCACTTTTCAATCTTGATCTTGACACTCTTCTTTGCAGGATCAGGACTGATAGCGCTGGTTGGACAGGATGCAACAGTTGATGGAATCTCGCAGAGGTTCTTGACCTTATCGTGCTCGATTCTTGGTGGAGTCTTGTGAACACCAACCAGGGCAATATCCGAGCAGTGAACTGCACCACACATGTTCACGCAGCAGGCAACTGCAACCCTGACCTTTGCAGGAAGCTCCTTCTCTGTGAAGTACTCATGGAGCTCATCCATCATTACCTTAACAAGACCTGATGCATCGGTTGCTGCAGAATGACAATGCACCCAGCCCTGAGTGTGAACAACATTACTTATCCTGCTTCCAATACCGCCTATCATATAGCCCTTTTCCTTGAGCTCATTGACCAGTGGGTCAACTTTGCTCTCATCGGAGACAAGAAACTCCACATTGTGCCTTGTGGTGAACCTGAGATGGCCATCACAGTACTTGTCTGCAATCTCACATATATCCCTTATAAAGTCAGTTGAAACAAGCCTTGGGGAAGCAACTCTTACAGTCCATATCTTTGCACCACTTTCAGCAACATGAACCATTACACCGGCGCTTAAAATCTCGTGATATTTCCATTTACCGTAGTTTTCCTTTATTACTGGTGGTAAAAACTTGCTATAATGCGGTGGTCCAATATCTGTTTGTCTCTGTGGTAATTCTGACATAATAACCTCCTTATATTATAAAAATTTGGTTTTTTACTTCTCTACATCCTCTTCTGACCAGAAGAAGAATGGATCACGCCTTGGCTCTTTGACCATTGCTGGATGCGGCTCGATTCCAGTCTCTTTCAGGAACACAGGAAAACCCATCCTCTCAATAAGCTCACCAACCCTTTCACGGTTCTTTCCATGCTCATCCCAGAACTCCCAGATCCTCTCTACCAGGTCAAAGAGCTCCTCATAAGGTGGCTCAAGCTTGATAAACGGAACGATTACCCATGACATAAGTGCACCTGTTACGATTGGTGCCTTTGAACCAAGGAGAATTGTTGCACCCTTTTCTTCACCCTGTCTGAGGGCCTTGGTCATCTTGGCAATACAGTGCATACACCTGTTGCAGTCCTCATCGTTGATCTTCAGCTCATTGCCATCCCAGCTCATGCAGCCGGTTGGACACATATCAATGATCTCTGCCTGTATGTTCATACCATTTTTGGCATAGTTTCTGACCTCATCCTGATCAATCTGGATGTTACCCTTCCAGGTACCGATTATTGACATATCAGCACGGGCAATGGATGCAATGCAGTCAACTGCACATCCAGCCATCTTGAATTTGAATTTGTAAGGGAACATTGGCCTGTGAAGCTCATCCTGGAACCTCTGGGTGATCTGGTAGGTCAACTCAAGGGTATCATAGCAGGCCCACTCACACCTTGCTGGACCAACACAGCAGCTTGGTGTCCTCACTGCTGAACCAGAACCACCGAGGTCCCAGCCCCTTGAGGAAAGCTCTGCAAAAACAGGCTCCAGGTTCTCTGTCTTGGTACCAAGAAGGATTATGTCACCAGTGGAGCCGTGCATGTTTGTAAGACCACTTCCATACTTATCCCAGATGTCACAGATCTCACGAAGGGCCTCAGTTGTGTAGAAGAAACCACCTGGCTGGTTAACCCTGACAGTGTGGAAGTGTGCAACGCCCGGAAACTTGTCTGGTATATCAGAATACCTTCCAATAACACCAGAACCATAACCCCTGACACCTACGATACCACCGTGTTTCCAGTGTGTCTTTTTCTCCTTGTAGGAGAGCTCCAACTGACCAAGAAGGTCCTGAGCGTAGTTGTTGTCCTGAACATTGCTACTTTCAGCTGCCCTCTTGATCTCTTTGACGAAGCTTGGAAAAGCACCCTTTTCCAGTTCGTCAATCGTTGGCGTTTCGTGTTTCTGTGGCATAATCTCCTCCTCGTTGTAAGATTTTCATTTTACTCGTTTACAGGCTACTAAAAATGAAAGCATTAAACCATAATATAGTCATGCCTCTTTGGTCAAATAAAAAAAACTTATTATCCAATAGTCATTGATTATCAATAAACTTTCCCTGTGATTTTAAAGAAAAAAGTGCGTCTGGGTAATTGGTATATTGATTATTGGTGTATTGGTTAATTGTGTTAATTGGGTTAATTATCTTTACTACTCCCTACCCCCTACAC
>CAZEYP010000035.1:0-27571 GCA_964515925.1 uncultured Nitrospirota bacterium | reverse complement strand
CCCATCAGTTTGTAAACAACCAGATCCGCTATCCCTTTAAGCATTGCTTCAATTTATTTTTATTATGATTTTCAACTCAATATAAACATAACTATATAGCAATATAGTATTACTTGTCAAGAGGTTTTTAATGTTAAGTTTTATGTAAACAGGGGAGGAGGTTTTGATTATAAATTAAAATTATTTCCTTTTAGTGTTTACCTTAGATATAGTCTTTGCAAGTACAGAGTTCACAGAGAATCTAATAAGCAAAAATCTAAATTAGAAATCCAGCATCTTAACATTATAGAGTGTAGGGGTAGTAAAAAGCCAACCTCAATGACCTGATATCCAACTAACCCAGTATACCATCCTTGAAATCCAACACAATCAACCCGATGAACAAAATAACGCAAATAACCCAATAACTTAATAACCACTATACCACTAACCAATACACCAATACTCTAATATACTACTTTAAATGTAAAAATGACCATTAAGTCTTTAAAGAAAAGTTTAATTATTTTAATTCTCATTGCAGCTATTTGGCTGATTAAGGTAAAGGGCAGATCCTTTTATAAATCATACATCATGATGTACAGGGACAGCCCCTTCACGAAGTTATAAGACCTAAAGGGTCGCAACTTTGACATTACTGACCCAAGTAAAACTCTGGCAGACTCGATAATATCTCTTAGTTTATGCAATAAAGAATACTGGATAGAGGATATTGTGGATTATATAAAATTTTTCATTGCCCAGATTCCTATTAGCACTGCCTCTGCAGTATGATGATTTAGTTTCTTTTTATAGGCTGAAGTTGTGTATTTAAGAAGTTCGGTAGCTAATTTGACGGCACTTGCCTTAGCAGTCCTTGTGTCTCTTTGTTTCTTTTGAGGGAAAAAATCCTTACGCCATATTTCAGCAGAAACCTCTATCACCTTCATGCCCCTCTTTAATGCCTCTTTTTTCCATACTTCCAGAAGGTTCCCTCCACCCTCAAGTACAATGTATCTTAACTCTGGTAGGCCAACAAGAATATTATGTGCTGCTCTTTTTAATCTCTGAACATCGCCAAAGTTATGGGAACGGCACCAGAGCAACTGTCCTTTTTTATCAAAAAGGGCAAGCCCTGTTTTAATACCAAGGTCAATTGCTAATAAAAATCCACTATTCATTCCAGGACTTTGATATCAAGCACAGGTGCACTGTCAATCATATCAATTCCCTTTACCATGATATGATTACCGTACTCAGGAGTTTTATGGAGGTGAGATAACACAAGAAATTTTCTCCCTTTTACCTGTTGTTTCTGAGACTCTACATTTTTTTCAGGGTTCTTTCTTAAAGATTATCTTTCATCACCAGTTACCATAACATATAACTGACAGGTAAAGAAACTCACTGTTTCCAGCTTTCTATGACTTGTCAAATAGGCGTCCTTTGAACTCAAATTGGAAATTAGGAGATGAAACAAAATAAATTGAGGATTGATGTCTTAAATAGTATAATTTAGCATGCACAGATACAGGAAGATAATAAAAAGAGAGGCAGTCATATTCATTTTCATTCAGATGCTGTTTTTTGTATTTTCCATATCAAACACTTATGCCACAGTTGATTATGCAAGGCAAACCGGGAATGCCTGTAGAGTTTGTCATATTGACCCTGCTGGAGGTGGTCCTCTTACAAGGGCAGGAATCAATTTCAGGGAAGACCTGAAGCAAAAAGGGCTTTATAGACCACTTACTACAATTCAGAGGCTCATCAGGTTTATTATCGGGTTTTTGCATCTTTTTACAGCGATTGTCTGGTTTGGTGCAATCCTTTATGTCCATATCCTGTTAAAGCCAGCCTATGCAGCAAGGGGCCTGCCAAGGGGCGAACTTATGGTTGGATGGATATCCATAATCATAATGGGTGTTACTGGCACACTGCTTACCATAGCAAGGATTCCCAGCTTTCATGCATTGTTTCATACAAGGTTTGGAATACTACTGAGCATTAAGATAGTGCTTTACCTTATAATGGTAACCACTGCTGCTGTTGTAACTTTCATCATAGGGCCTAAACTGAAAAAACGAATGCTCGGAGCTGTGTCAGAAGGCATACAGAGGCTCACTCCTGATGAGCTTCAGCAATTTGATGGTAAGGAGGGAAGACCTGCATATGTGGTAGTACAGGGGAAGATATACGACCTCAGTGGAAGCAGGCTATGGAAGGGAGGCACTCATGTCAGGAAACACCTTGCAGGTGCTGACCTTACCGATGCCCTTAAAAAGGCCCCACACGGTTCAGAAAAATTAAGTGATTTCCCTGTGGTCGGAGAGATTGTAGAAGGTGAAAAGAAGAAGATGCCCACACACCAAAGGCTGTTTTATTTTATGGCTTATATGAATCTCCTTATTGTTTTTCTTATTATATTTATTGTTGCACTATGGAGATGGTGGTGATTTGCTTACAATTATCTAAACCGTCCATTTAAATAGGTCCTAATCTCTGCATAAGGCAAATAGCTGGCTTAAAAATGAATTCTTCAGAAGCCTGGGGGGCCCTTTAGTTTTTTTTAAATCACCAAACCCTATCAGCTTTTTCTGTTTCTCATCCCAGAGATTCAGTCTGAGAGATTTAAGGCTTCTTTTCAGAGTAAGTGGTTTTACCTGTTGAAGAAAGGGAACTTTGTCGTAGCATTTTTGCAGATAATAATTTGGTATGCGAGGCAGAACATGATGGATGTGATGAAGGCCGATATTTCCAGTAAACCACTGTATTATCCTGGGCAGTTTGTAATAAGAGCTTCCGTTCAGGGCGGCCTTCAGGGGGCCCATTCATTATGGCGTGCCCAGTATACTCCCTCGAATTGATGCTGAACATAGAAAAGCCAAACACCAAAGGCTCCGGCTATCAGCATCACTGGAATCTGAATCTGCAGGTATGTTTTCAGCCCTATTGTGTAATAGGCAACAAGCAGTATAATGGCTAAAGCCAGATTTGTGTATGCAGCGCTGTGCCTTACATTCCTGTCTTCCCATCCATGCATGAATCGTTGCGCTAACAAAAAGGTGTATCCAGGGCCAATAAGCAGAAAAACAAGGGGGTTGCGGTATATTCTGTATCCTATGCGCTTGAGTTTTGATGAAGACCTGTATTCCTCAACTGTCATGGTCCATATGTCGCCTATCCCTCTACGGTCAAGGTCAGCATAGGTGCCATGGTGAATCAGGTGATTCTTTCGCCAGTATTCAAAGGGGGTAAAGGTCAATATACCAGTTATGTATCCTACTGCTGTGTTTGCACGCTGGGAATTAAAAAAGCACCCATGGGCGCAATCGTGAAAAAATATAAAGATACGGAGAAGAAAAAGGGAGGCTAATACTATAAAGGGGATAATTATAAACAAAGAATACCCCCGTTTAAACATGTATATTAATAGTGCCCACAAGGCTGCATAGGGCAGGAGGGTGTTTATAAACTGTCCAATAGCCTTCTTACGGTCAGGCCTTGCATAGGGCATCAGCTCTTTTCGCAGTGTATTTATCGTGTAGTTCTGCTGCTCAGGCTCTTTCATATCTTTTAGAATTTTATACAATTTTAGCTTGCCAGTTATATTAATTTTAACAAAATTTTCTTTGTATCTTTTCGACTCAAGTCAGTTATAAATTTGGCTGAAAATTCTAATAATTATGAGAAATAAAAATATAAATTTAAATAATAGAAATAATATAAAAATTTTTCATTGTTGACAAAGGAAATCTTATTGGTGTATAAATTAAGCCATGCCTGGTACATTTTTACCAGAAAGCTATTTACCCATCTTTATATTTATAGTAATAGCCACTGTTTTCGGGCTTGGCGCCCTTTTAATGGGTGAAATAGTCCGTCTTAAAAGACCCTACCGTGAGAAACTGATGCCCTATGAATCAGGTATTGACCCTGTAGGTGAGCCAAGAATCAGGTTTTCGATAAGATTCTATATTATTGCAATGCTCTTTGTGGTATTTGATGTGGAGGCAATTTTTCTCTATCCCTGGGCCGTGGTATTTGACAAGATTGGTCTTTATGCCTTTGTGGAGATGATAATATTTATTGTAATACTATTCGTTGGATACATATATGCATGGAAGAAGGATGCCTTTCGGTGGGAGTAGGCTATGAGCATGATAGTTGATGCAACTACAACACTAATAGAGGTTGAAGATGGGATAAAGGTAATCCCCGGTGCCAATACAATCATCACCACCCTTGATAAGATTATAAACTGGGGAAGATATTCATCGCTCTGGCCTGTCACCTTTGGTCTTGCCTGCTGTGCAATCGAAATGATGACCACCGGGTCAAGCCATTATGACCTTGACCGTCTTGGCATAATCTTCCGTGGCTCGCCACGACAGGCAGACTTTATGATAGTTGCAGGAACGGTTACAAAGAAGATGGCGCCTATCGTAAGGAGGGTTTACGACCAGATGCCCGAGCCCAAGTATGTAATCTCCATGGGAAGTTGTGCCTGCTCGGGTGGTATTTTTCGTTCATACAGCACTGTGCAGGGTTGCGACAGCTTCCTGCCAGTGGATGTTTATGTGCCTGGCTGTCCTCCAAGGCCAGAGGCATTGATGCACGGGATAGTGAAGCTACAGGAGAAGATCAAGAAGGAGAGAATGCGTTGGAGCCGCTGGAGATAGCTGAAAAGATCAAGGAGAAATTTTTAGAAGAAGTTAAGGACATCAGGGAATTCAGGGGACAGGTCTCGGTTACGGTTAAGAGGGAGAGGATTGTAGAGATATGTCGCTGGCTACATGACGAGCCAGACCTTAATTTCGACCTACTTAAAGACCTCTGCGGGGTGGACTACCTTGGGAAGAAACCGATCCGTTTTGAGGTGGTCTATACCCTCTACAGCATGACCCACCATCACGTGATACGGATAAAGGCGGAGGTGCCAGAGGAGGACCCTGAGATAGACTCGGTTATAGGAATATGGCGTGGTGCTGACTGGCATGAGCGTGAGTGTTACGACATGTTTGGAATAAAGTTCAGGGGTCATCCTGACCTTAGAAGGATACTGCTTCCAGAGGACTGGGAAGGTCACCCATTGAGAAAGGATTATCCTGAAAAGGGCCCAGAGAAGGAATGGAAGGGTTTTCAGGAAGTGCTTGATACAGCAAAGAGACTACAGGAGTATGTATGGAAAGGGTAGAAAGGCCCCTTCAGACCAAAGAGATAACCCTTAACATGGGGCCTCAGCACCCTTCAACGCACGGGGTGCTAAGGCTTGTGCTTGAGCTCGATGGAGAGACTGTGGTTAAATGTACCCCCTATGTTGGATACCTGCACAGGGGTATAGAAAAACTCTCCGAGGGAATGACCTACATGCAGGCCATTCCCCTTACCGACCGTCTGGACTACATCTCCTCAATGGCAAACAATGTGGGTTACTGCCTTGCAGTGGAGAGGCTCTTTGGAATAGAGGCACCTGAGAGGGCAAAGTTCATAAGAACTATTGTTTGCGAGATGACCCGTATATCAAGCCACATCATCTGGCTTGGAACCCATGCCCTTGACCTTGGTGCAATGACACCCTTTCTGTATTCCTTCAGAGAAAGGGAATGGATACTTGACCTGTTTGAGAAGCTCTGTGGTGCAAGGCTAACGGTCAGTTATCCGAGGATTGGTGGTGTTCGAAACGATGTAAGCCAGGAGTTTCTGGATAGCCTTTATCAGTTTACTGAGGAGTTTCCAAAGAGGATAGAGGAGTATGAGACTCTCATTGACCAGAACCGTATATGGTTTAAGAGGACAAAAGGCATAGGGGTTATTTCTGCAGAAGAGGCAATAAACTGGGGCCTTACTGGACCTACACTCAGAGGCTCAGGTGTTGATTATGATATAAGAAAACGGTTCCCTTACGATGCTTACGACAAAGTTGAGTTTGATGTGCCTGTTGGAAAAAACGGCGATGTCTACGACAGGTACCGTTGCAGAATGGAGGAGTTAAGGCAATCAACAAGGATAATAAGACAGTGTATAGAGAAACTTCCTGAGGGCCCGATAATGGCACCTGATGCAGCAAAGTTTACCCTTCCACCAAAGGACAGGGTGCTGGCTGATATGGAATCGCTTATTCATCACTTTGTGCTTATAACAAAGGGGCCAATGGCGGCTCCTGAGGGAGAAATATATGTAGCCACAGAGGTGCCAAAGGGTGAGCTTGGTTTTTACATCGTAAGTGATGGCACGGGACGGCCTTACAGGATGAGGGTAAGGGCTCCAAGTTTTGTGCATGCCTCGGTGCTACCGAGACTTTGTGAGGGTGGACTCGTGGCTGATGTGGTTGCAAACATCGGAACCATTGATATTGTTCTTGGGGAATGTGATAGGTAAAGGCAGGGGGTAGGCAGTAGGGGATAGGGAGTATGGAGTGTTGAATTTTTAGTTATGAGTTTTGAGTTAAGATTTTTTACTAAAAACTACCCCCTACACGCTACACCCTAATAATTTAAGGACTATGGCAATGGATGAGGAAATACAGGAGATACTCAAGAGATACCCTGACAGAAGGGGGGCGCTGCTTCCGACCCTTTATCTGATGCAGCGAGAGTATGGCTGGCTCAATCAGGAAGCACTTCAGGCTGCAGCAGAGGCACTGAACCTGCCACCAGCCACTGTAAAGGGTGTGGCCACTTTTTATGCCATGTACAAACACAGGCCCATGGGCAGGCATCTTATACAGCTCTGTACCAATGTGGCCTGTATGATAATGGGAGCTGAGCGGCTGGTTGACCTTCTAAAGGAGCGTTATGGGCTTGAACCAGGCGGCACAACAGAGGACGGCAGATTCTCACTGGTGATAATGGAATGCATTGGTGCCTGCGATAGGGCACCTGCAATGCTTGTGGATACTGATTTCCATGCTGACCTTAACGAACAGAACCTATTTGAAATTCTGGAGCAATACAAGTAGAAGATATGGAGAATTTTCTTTTAAAGAACATTGACAACCCTGAGTCTCATCGTATCGAGGTCTATCAACAGACAGGCGGATACGAACAACTTAAAAAAGCCCTAAGTATGAAGCCTGAGGATATCATACAGGAGGTAAAGAACTCAGGGTTACGCGGTCGTGGCGGTGCAGGTTTTCCCACGGGTATGAAGTGGGACTTTGCCTCCCGTGATCCCAAGTTCCCGAAGTATCTTATCTGCAATGCTGACGAAGGTGAGCCAGGCACCTTTAAGGACCGACCCATACTTGAGAAGAACCCTCACCTTCTGATTGAGGGAATGATTATATCAGCCCACGCATTGAAATCTGAAAGGGGGTATATCTACCTCAGGGGCGAGTATCCCCACGCAAAGGTGGTGCTGGAAGAGGCAATCAGGGAGGCCTATGAAAGTGGCTTTTTGGGTGAGAATATCCTTGGCTCAGGTTTCAACTTTGACCTTTCGGTTCATCAGGGAGCAGGTGCCTACATCTGTGGTGAAGAGACAGCCCTTATAGACTCACTTGAGGGTAGAAGGGGACAGCCCCGAATAAAGCCACCCTTTCCCGTAAATGTGGGTGCCTGGGGCATGCCCACAGTGGTAAACAATGTGGAGACCCTGTCGAACCTCCCGCTCATTATAAAGATCGGCTATGAGGAGTACAAAAAGATAGGAAACCCTGAATGCCCTGGCCCCAAGCTATACTGTGTAAGTGGCATGGTTGAGCGTCCGGGAGTTTATGAACTGCCAATGGGCACTACACTTAGAGAGATTATTTATGAGCACTGCGGTGGTATAAAGGGTGGTGGACAGTTAAAGGCGGTTATCCCTGGCGGTATATCCACACCAGTGCTTACACCTGATAAGATAGATGTTCAGATGGATTTTGTCAGCCTGCCAAAGGTGGGAAGCATGCTCGGCTCAGGTGCTGTGATGGTCTTTGATGAGAGTGTGTGTCTGGTGAGGGTATGCTGGAGGGCAATCAGGTTTTTCGAGCATGAATCCTGCGGTAAATGCACTCCCTGTCGTGAAGGGGTGGGCTGGATGCGGACCGTGCTTGAGAGGATAGAGTCTGGTTTTGGCAGAAAGGGGGATGTAGAGCTTCTTCAGGATGTGGCTTCAAACATTACTGGAAAGACCTTCTGCCCACTGGGAGATGGTGCTGCAGGCGTGGTGCTTAACTTTATCAGGAATTTTCCCGAGGAGTTTGATTATCATATCCAGAATAAAAAGTGTATGGTTGAGACATAGAGAAGATGATTAAGCTTACCATAGACGGCATAGAGGTGGAGCTTAAAAAGCCTGTGACCGTGCTTGAGGCAGCACGGAAGGCAGGTATCAAGATACCAACGCTGTGTTACTTTGAAGGGCTGAAACCCTTTGGTGGATGCAGGCTATGTCTGGTGGAGGTAGAAAAGCTTCCAAGGCTTCAGACTGCATGCACCATGATGGCTGCTGATGGAATGGTGGTAAGAACAGGGACCGAAAAGATTAAGGCAGCCCGAAGGGCAATGCTTGAATTTCTGTTAATCAATCATCCCCTTGACTGTCCTGTCTGCGACAAGGCAGGAGAGTGTGAACTGCAGGACCTGGTTGCACAATATGGCCCTGATGCGGGGCGTTTTACAGAGGGTAAGAGGCGTCACCCCGAGAGCTTTGACGACCCGATAATCGTGCGAAATATGGAGCGCTGTGTGCTCTGCACCCGCTGTATCAGGATGTGTGAGGACCTCCAGGGTGCCTATGCAATCACCGTTACAGGAAGGGGGAGTCATTCCTTTGTGGAGCCCTTCTCTGGTGGAAGATACAACTGTGAGTACTGCGGTAACTGCCTGACCGTCTGCCCGGTGGGGGCTATTATGTCGAGGCTTCACCGACACAGCTATCGTCCATGGTACATACAGAACAATGTGGAGACAGTCTGCGGTTACTGTGGCGTTGGATGCACTATGATACTTCAGATGCGTGAGGATAAGATTATTCGCACCATCCCGAAGATGGGGCTTGGGCTAAACAACGGGCTTTTGTGTGTACGTGGAAGGTTTGGATATGATTTCGTACAGTCTGAGCAGAGGCTTCGGATGCCTCTTGTCAGAAGGGATGGTGAACTCAGGGAGGTCTCATGGGCTGAGGCCCTGGATTATGTGGCAAAAAGGCTGAGAGAGATTGTACAGAAGCACGGCCCACAGGCTGTAGGTGGTATTGGCTCTGCAAGGTGCACCAATGAAGACAACTACATGCTTCAGCGACTGATGAGATTTACCATCGGTACAAACAATATAGACTCCGCAGCAAGACTTTATTATGCCCCTGCCCAGGCATTTCTTGAGCGGATTTTCGGACAGGGGATTACAGCTAACCTGATTCCTGGCATAAGAAATTCAGACGGTGTGCTGGTTTTTGGTGGAGACCCTACTCAGATCAATCCCATACTTGGGCTTCAGATACGGGGTGCGGCAAGAGAGGGCGCCACGGTGGTGACCTTTGGCAGGGCTAAGGGGCTTGAGAGGTTTGCCCACTTAATGCTTTCAGGTGGCCCTGGGGTGATAGATTCCGTGGCAGGAATGCTGATAGAGAGACTGAGGGAGTCTGTGGAGTTAAGAGGTGAGAATAAGTGGCTTGAAGGTGTGATTAAAAGGATAAAGGTTACAGAGCCTGTAGAGGAAGTGGCAATTGATGAGGTGGTAGAAAAACTGAAGGATATGACCAATCCGGTGGTGATTATCGGGCCAGAGCTCTTACAGTCTGAGCGGTCAGACAGAACCCTGATACTTCTCTCCGCCATCTCCTATCTGATAAACGCAAGGGTATTTCTGCTTTCAGACAGGCCCAACTATCAGGGATGTATTGACATGGGTCTTTTGCCTGACATGCTTCCTGGTGGAAGACCTCTTGAGATGTTTAAACATAAAGTGGAAGAGGTGATGGGCAAGGAAGTGCCCACAGAAAGGGGGCTTACCCTCTTTGAGATGATACAGGCTGCAGAGGATGGCAGTTTGAATGCCCTTTATGTGATGGGAGAAAACCCTGTGTTTAACCTGCCTGACAGAGACAGGATAACGGAGGCCCTGAAGGGGCTTGAGCTTCTGGTGGTGCAGGATATCTTTCTAACAGAAACAGCGCTTATGGCGGATGTGGTGTTTCCTGCGAGGGCATGGTCTGAAAAAACAGGCACCTTCACCAATCTTGAACGCAGAATACAGATGGTGAGGGCAGGCTTTGAGAATTCTGAGGACATGTCTGATTGGAGAATCATTGCAGAGGTGGCCAGAAGGCTTGGTGAGGAGAAGAGTTTCAAAACAGTTGAAGATGTCTGGGATGAGATAACCCATGTCTCTCCTCTTCACGCTGCACTGAGCTATGAGGATATTGCAAAAGGAAATGCCCTGTGGCCTTACAACGGTGAACCCTTAAGGGGAGTGGAAGAGGAAATTGAAGTGGAAGGGCTTGAGGATATTAAACCATTAAAGGCCCCTATGTTATTGCAGCCTGACAGGCCACTTTATCATTCAGGAACCATAAGCCGTCATTCAAAGGCAATACGAAGCATTGAGGATGCCCCGAAGGTGGTCATCGGAAGGGCCCTTTCTGAAAAACTCTCTCTGAAGGATGGTGACAGGGTAAGAGTAACAACTGAGAGGGGCTCTCTGGAGGCAACGGTCAGTATAGACAGCACCCTGAGTGACCAGCGGGTGTTTGTATCAAATACCTTTTCAGAGGCTAACTTTTCATCGTTGGCAACCTATGATGTAAGCAGGCTTGGCTCCATGAGCCTTGATGCAAATAAAGTCAAACTGGAGAAGGCAGAGGCATGAGCATACTGGAGGCCATATTTCAGCCAGGCTGGGTGGATACAGTCCTGAAGGTAGGCATAATTGTTGTCAAGATACTCATATTAATTGCAGTGGTGATGTTTCATGTTGCCTATGCCACATACTTTGAGAGAAAGGTAATAGGAAGGATGCAGGTAAGGATGGGCCCAATGGAGGTAGGCCCACATGGACTGCTTCAGCCTGTGGCTGACATGCTTAAGCTCTTCTTCAAAGAAGACATCATACCCGACCAAGCAGACAAACCAATATTCTACATTGCACCGATTATATCCCTTGCCGCATCCATGTCTGCCCTTGCGGTGATACCCTTTTATAAAGACTTTATGATTGCAAACATAAACATAGGGCTTCTGTTTGTGCTTGCCATGAGTTCCCTTGCCTCCTATGGTATTGTGCTTTCAGGGTGGGCATCCAATTCAAAGTATGCCTTCCTTGGTGGTTTGAGGTCGTCGGCTCAGGTAATCAGCTACGAGATTGCCCTTGGCTTAAGTCTTGTTGGTGTAATGATGATGTCAGGCTCGTTGAACCTTAACGAGATAGTGAAGGCACAGGCAGCCTATCCAACAGGTTTTTACGCCATACCACAGATACTTGGATTTTTCGTCTTTGTGGTGGCAGCCATTGCAGAGACCAACAGGGCACCCTTTGACCTGCCCGAGGCAGAGAGTGAACTGGTGGCAGGATACTTTGTTGAGTACAGTGGTATGAGGTTTGCCCTGTTTTATGCTGCTGAATATATAGGTATGATACTTATGGGCTGTATTGCATCGGCCTGTTATCTTGGTGGCTGGACAGTGCCCTGGTACCTGATAAAGGTATTACCCTTTCTTAAGTATGTGCCAGGGATTGTGTGGTTTGTGGGAAAGGTGTATTTCATAATATTCTGTTATTACTGGATAAGGGCAACGCTGCCTCGCTATCGTTACGACCAGTTAATGAGCATTGGTTGGAAGCTTCTTATACCACTTGCCCTGCTTAATATACTGATTACAGGCATATTAAAGGTAATCTTTTAAAGGACAGAGGAGATGACGGTACAGGAACTGGTTAAGAAGGTGTTTTTTGTGGAGATTATTAAGGGCCTTGCCCTTACCCTGAGCAGGCTCTTTACAAAGCCTGTTACACGCAGGTATCCAAAGGAAAAAAGACCTGCAGAGCTTGGCTTCAGAGGTTTACATGCCCTTGTAAGGAATCCTGCAACAGGTGAGGCAAAGTGTGTGGGTTGCGGCCTATGTGCTGCAATTTGTCCATCAAGATGTATTTACATATACACAACCGAAGGACCTGACCATAAAAAGGTGGTTGAGCGATATGAAATAGAGGTTTTAAGATGCGTTTACTGTGCATTCTGTGTTGAGGCATGCCCCTTTGGTGCAGTGGTGCTTACGCCACATTACGAGTATGCTGATTACACAAGGGATGCCATTTACATGACAAAGGAAAAACTCCTTCAGAACTGGGACAAATACATGGGTGAGGAAGGCTATAACTACTTTGATAAATTCTGGAACCCTAAGGCTGACCATTTCAGGACCCCAAAGGAACAACCAAAATGGAGGAAATCATAAGGTGGTAGAGGCATTTTTCATATACTTTGCACTAATGATAGTGTTTTGCTCTGTAATGGTGGTTACAGGGAAAAACCCCGTGCACAGTGTGCTGTGGATGCTTGTGATGTTTTTTCATGTGGCCGGGGTGTATCTGATGCTTAATGCCGAGTTTCTTGCTGCCACGCAGATAATAGTTTATGCAGGGGCAATACTGGTGCTGTTTCTCTTCGTCATCATGTTGCTTGACCTTAGAGATGAGATTACTACCGAGCATGCAGTGGGTGGATGGCCTGCTGGGGTGGCCCTTGCGGTGAGTTTCCTGCTATTTGCACTTCTTGCACTTACAGGCTTTTCAGTAAAAGCCACAGGAGTGTGGAGCATAGAGGAGGTTTCAAAGATTACTCATACGAAGGCCCTTGGAAAGGTGCTCTATACAGAGTACCTGTTTCCATTTGAGATAGCCTCGTTGATTCTACTTATTGCCATTGTTGGGGCCGTGGTGCTGGCTAAAAAGAGGCTTAAATCTGAAGGAGGCAGTTAAGATGGTTCCATTACACTGGTATATGTGGCTTGGTGCAGCGGTCTTTTCTGTGGGGATCTTTGGTTTTCTTACAAGAAGAAATGTAATCATAATGTTCCTTTCCATAGAGCTTATGCTTAATGGGGTTAATATTTCGCTTGTGTCACTTAGCCACTATATGCAGGATTTAAGGGGACAGGTGCTTACGCTTTTTATAATTGCTGTAGCTGCAGCAGAGGCTGCCATCGGGCTTGCCATAGTGATAGCCGTGTTCAGAAACCGTCAGACCGTGCATGTTGATGAAATAAAGGAGATGAAGGGATAGGGTTATGAAATATTATCTGCTGATACCCTTTCTGCCTCTTGCAGGCTTTTTGTTAAACATACTGCTTGGAAGGAGGCTCTTTCGCTCTCAGGCACACTGGCCATCCACACTTGCGGTGTTTGGCTCCCTGGTGGTGGCAGTGATGGTGCTTATGGATATACTACATGGGAAAACCCTTAATCATGACCTTTATAGGTGGATAATATCAGATAAGTTCCAGGTCTCTGTTGGTTTTCTCATTGACCAGCTTACGGCTGTCATGCTTATCGTGGTCACCTCGGTGAGCTTCCTTGTGCATGTCTATTCCATTGGATACATGCATGACGACCCTGGCTATTACAGGTTTTTTGCCTACCTGAGCCTCTTTACCTTTTCCATGCTCATGCTCGTGATGGCTAACAACTTCCTTCAGCTTTACTTTGGCTGGGAGGCTGTGGGGCTCTGCTCTTATCTGCTCATAGGTTTCTGGTATGAAAAGAAGTCTGCCTCTGATGCAGGTAAAAAGGCGTTCATCGTAAACCGCTTTGGTGATTTCGGGTTTGGCCTTGGCGTGATAATGATATTCCTTACACTTGGCACCCTTCATTACATACCGGTCTTTGATAAAATTAACACCCTGACGGGACAGACCATAAACATCTTTGGTCTTCATGTCAATCTTGTAACACTCATTGCCCTGCTTCTTTTCTGTGGCGCTGTTGGTAAGTCAGCCCAAATACCGCTTCATGTATGGCTTCCCGATGCAATGGAGGGTCCCACACCTGTGAGTGCACTGATACATGCTGCCACCATGGTCACCGCTGGTGTGTTCATGGTTGCCCGTTGTAACCCTATATTCAGCCTCTCTCATACGGCAATGAATGTGGTGGCAGTGGTTGGTGGTGTGACGGCTCTTTTTGCTGCAACCATCGCACTTGTGCAGAATGATATAAAGAGGGTGATTGCCTACTCAACCATCAGTCAGCTTGGCTATATGTTTTTAGCCTGCGGTGTGGGTGCCTATGGTGCAGGCATATTCCATCTTTACACACATGCCTATTTTAAGGCACTTCTGTTTCTCTGCGCCGGCTCTGTTATGCATGCAATGGCTGGAGAGCTTGACATGCAGAAGATGGGTGGACTTAAGAAGTACATGCCTGTTACATACTGGACAATGCTGATTGCTTCTTTAAGCATTTCAGGAATTCCGGGGTTTGCAGGGTTTTTCAGTAAGGATGAGATTCTCTTCAGGGCCTATGCTTCTGGTGGAGTTGGCAGGTTTGTCTGGATACTGGGCACTGCCGCAGCTATTTTGACTGCCTTTTATTCCTTCAGGCTCATATTCGTTACCTTCCATGGTGAGTTCAGGGGCACTGAGGAACAAAGGCATCACCTTCATGAGTCTCCTAAGGTGATGACCATCCCCCTGGTGCTACTCTGTGTTGGTGCTGTTGCTGCCGGATGGGTTGGGATTCCACCGCTTCTTGGTGGCTCTGAGCATTTCGCAAAATTTCTTGAGCCAGTGGTGGGGCTTCCCCATGCTCAGGAGGTTAGCCATGCTGAAGAATGGATGACCATGGGCACATCGGTGGCGGTGGCGCTGGCAGGTATTCTGGTGGCAGCTGTGTTTTATCTGAAAAATCCTTCTATCCCAAAGACTCTGGCAGAGCGGTTCCCTTTCCTGTACAGGCTTCTGTGGAACAAATACTACGTGGATGAGCTTTATGACTTTATCATAGTAAAGCCTGCTCTGGGCATTGCAAACAATATAATTGTGAAGTTTACAGATGGTGCAATAATAGAGGGTATTGTAAACGGTGTGCCAGCGTTTATAGGATGGATTGGTGCACAGATGCGTAAGGTACAGGATGGAGTGGTGGAGCACTATGCATCCATTATGGCTGTCGGACTCTTTGTGCTTTTAGCAATAGGAATGATATTTTTGATATAGTTTATTTATTATGGCAGAAATTATAAAAAGAGATAGAGAGTTTGAAAAGACTCTATCAGAGATGTCGATGGAGCAACTATTGGAACTTGAAGAAGTAATTATGAAGGTTATGAAGAGGAAACTTAAAAGCAAGAAAATTGATAACTGGAGAAATGATTTCGCAAAAATTTCAACCTGGACGCACCTTAAAGGTGATGCAGAAGTAAAGGTTGATAAATGGGAAATAGAGAAGTTTTAGTTGATACAACTGTTATGATTGATTTTCTTCGAAAGAGGAAAAAAGAAAGAAGCAATTTGTGGAAATTGAAGGAGCAAGAAATAAATTGTTTAGCTTCAACAATTACTGTTTTCGAGTTGTACGCTGGTGCAATTACAAAGAAGCATCTTGAGGATTTAAAAAGATTATTTAAATGGATAGAGATAGTATCTTTTACAAGAGAGATTGCTCAGAGGGCTGCACAAATTTACAGAGATTTAAAGTCAAAAAATCAAATGATAGAGTTTAGAGATATATTCATAGGTGCAACTGCACTTGAATTAAAGGTGCCGTTAGTTACTTTAAATAAACAGCATTTTAAAAGAATCAAAGGTTTGGAATTGTTTTAAAAAATTTATGCAGGAGTTGAGATGGAGATAGGATATCCCATACTTTCTACGGTGATCTTTCTACCGATTGTCGGTGGGTTGCTGCTGATGCTTTTTAGCAGAAGGCAGGAGACCCTCATAAAATTTGCAGCCCTTGCGGTAAGCGTGATTACCTTTGTGCTTTCACTACCGCTTTTTAGTAATTTCGACAAGACCACTCACCAGATGCAGTTTGTTGAAAGGGCAGACTGGATACCTCAGTGGGGCGTGCAATATTATCTTGGTGTGGATGGAATTAGCGTTCTCTTTATACTTTTGAGCACCCTCATTACAATTCTATGTGTGCTTATATCCTGGAACTCGATAACCCAGAAGATAAAGGAGTATTATATTGCACTGTTGCTGATAGAGGGCGCCATGATAGGTGTCTTCTGCTCACTTGACCTGTTTCTGTTTTACATCTTCTGGGAGGCAATGCTCATTCCCATGTACCTGATAATCGGTGTATGGGGTGGCCCAAGAAGGGTATATGCAGCCATTAAGTTCTTCCTGTATACACTGGTCGGCAGTGTCCTGATGCTTGTGGCCATAATCGTGCTTTACTTCAAGGGTGGCACCTTCAACATACTTGATCTTTCAAGGATGGCTCTTCCATATAAACTACAGCTTATGCTTTTCTGGGCATTCTTTGCTGCCTTTGCCGTAAAGGTGCCCATGTTTCCAGTGCACACCTGGCTTCCCGACGCCCACACCGAGGCACCAACAGCAGGCAGTGTAATCTTAGCTGCCATCCTTATCAAGATGGGTGCATACGGCTTTCTGAGGTTTTCACTTCCAATGTTTCCAGAGGCTGCAAAGGCAATGACCCCCTATATGATGGCCCTTTCTGTGATAGCAATCATATATGGCGGTATCGTGTGCCTTGCTCAGACTGATCTTAAAAGACTCATTGCCTACTCCTCGGTAAGTCACATGGGGTTCGTTACCCTTGGAATCTTTGCCCTTAATGCACAGGGACTTGAGGGAGGAATACTTCAGATGATAAACCACGGTGTGGTAACAGGGGCTCTATTTCTCTGTGTTGGAATAGTTTACGACCGTACTCATTCACGCCAGATAGCTGACTATGGAGGGCTGGCAACGGTTATGCCTGTTTATGCAGGGTTTTTCATGCTATTTACGCTGGCATCCATAGGGCTTCCAGGGCTTAACGGATTTATCGGAGAGTTCCTGATAATACTTGGCGGATTCAAGGCAAAGAAGCTTGCGGGTGTGTTTGCTGCAACAGGTATTATAATCGGTGCAGCCTACATGCTGTGGCTTTATCAGCGGGTATTCTTCATGGGTGTAAACGACAAGGTTAAAAACCTGGAGTCAATGAGCTTCAGGGAGTTTCTGACACTTGCAGCACTTGCGGTGTTTGTGCTATGGATAGGGATTTATCCTAATACATTTTTAAGCTTCATGCATGTCAGTGTGCAGCATCTTCTTGAAAGAGTAAACTATGGTGCAGGTGACTCTATGGTTGCTGTAAAGAGTATCGGAGGAGGGCTTATTCCATGAACATGCCAAACCTACAGCCTTTGATGCCAGAGATAGTTTTTGTTGGGCTTGCACTATTTGTAATGTTAGCCGAGTTATTTATAAAAAGCAAGGAAACCATTGGGCTTATGGTCATCGTTTCTGTGGCTGCCACAGCCTATATGCTTCCCCACAGTTTTGGAAATGCCTTCTCTGGTATGTTTATCTCTGATGGCTACAGCAGCTTTTTTAAGTTTATCTTTCTTTTAAATCTGATACTTACTATTCTTATATCTATTAGATACATACAGATTGAGAAGGCTGAGTTTGGAGAATACTACACGGTGCTTATGTTTTCCACCCTTGGCATGATGATAATGGCATCAGCAGGTGACCTTATAGTGCTTTACCTCGGGCTTGAGCTGATGGCCCTTTCCACATACATCCTTGCCGGGTTTATCCGTCACGATGCACGCTCAACAGAGTCGGCACTTAAGTATTTTCTGCTTGGTGCATTCTCTTCGGCTATTCTTCTTTATGGCATAATGCTTCTGTATGGGCTTACAGGAACTACGGATATCCTGAAGCTTTCGTCCCTGCTTGTGAAAAGCAGTTTGAAACTCCAGATCATCTTTGCCATGGTTATGGTTATGGTTGCCTTTGGATTTAAGATTGCCCTCGTTCCATTTCACATGTGGGCGCCTGATGTTTACGAGGGTGCACCCACATCTATCACTGCCTTTATGTCTGTGGGGCCAAAGGCAGCAGGCTTTGCCGTTGTGGGAAGGGTATTCCTTACAGGTTTTGAGGGCTTTACGGCAGACTGGAGACTCCTGCTTATAGTGTTAAGCATTTCTACCATGGCAGTGGGTAACATCATAGCCATTCAGCAGAATAACCTCAAAAGAATGCTTGCCTATTCATCAATAGCCCATGCAGGCTATGCTGTACTTGGTGTTATTGCAGGCAACAACGAGGGGCTTTCAGCAACCTTGAATTATCTGCTTATATACGCCTTTATGAACATGGGTGCCTTTTCAGTGCTTGTGCTTTTAAGAAATGAGGAGGAACGAATTGAGACCCTTGAGCAGATAAAGGGGCTATCAAGAAACCACCCCTTCACTTCTGCCCTTATGCTTATATTCATGTTTTCACTTACAGGTATTCCACCCACGGCAGGGTTTATTGGTAAGTTCTTCCTGTTCAGGTCGCTTGTTTACTCAGGCTATACATGGCTTGCTGTGGTGGCAGTGATTTTTTCTGCAATATCTGCCTATTTTTATCTCAGGGTGGTAATGTATATGTACATGTATGAGCCTGAAGAGGGAGTCACTCAGGAGCTTTCAACAGCAGCCCCACTGGGGCTTGCTCTTTTGATAACAGCCCTGATGGTAATAGCCATAGGCATTTATCCTGAGCCCTTTGTAAGTTTTGCCCGCCTGGTGGTGGGATAAAGAGATTGACAGAAAAGAGGGGATTATTGTTTAATTAATACCATGCGTACGCCTGTAATTGCTGCAAACTGGAAGATGCATAAGACCACGGAGGAGACAAGGGAGTTTATAACTGCCTTTGTTCCCATGGTTGAGGATGTACAGGATGTGGAAATAGTGATTGCTCCACCGTTTACCTCCCTTGCTGTGGCTGCAAAGTTCCTTAAAGGTACAAATGTAAAGCTTGCAGCACAGAACCTCTTCTGGGAAGAAAAGGGTGCCTTTACAGGAGAGATTTCTCCAGTGATGCTTAAAGATGTGGACTGTGAATATGTAATAGTCGGACATTCGGAGAGAAGACAGTATTTTGGTGAAACCAATGAGACAGTAAATAAACGAATAAAGGCTGCGCATGATGTAGGGTTAAATGTAATTATGTGTGTAGGCGAGACACTGGAGGAAAGAGAATCAGGAAAGACCTTTGATGTGCTCAAAACACAGCTTGTTGGCGGGCTTAAGGATATTCAGGCCCATGACATGCTTGTTATAGCCTATGAGCCTGTATGGGCAATAGGAACCGGTAAAACAGCCAGTCCTGAACAGGCTCAGGAGGCACATCAGTTTATCAGAGAGCAGTTAGCTAACATATTCGACGATGAAACTGCAGGGCAGATTCGCATTCTTTACGGTGGAAGTGTAAAGCCAGAGAATGTGGCATCGCTTATGGCACAGCAGGATGTTGACGGTGGTCTTGTAGGCGGTGCTTCACTTAAACCAGAAAGCTTTGCAAAGATAGTGAGGTTCAAGGAGGCATAAACAGAGATGACAACGCTACTTGTGATAATACACATACTTATATGTCTTTTTCTTATTGGTGTAGTGCTTATACAGGGTGGTAAAGGTGCTGAGCTGGGCTCAGCCTTTGGAGGGGGGTCAAGCCAGACACTCTTTGGTGCCCGTGGAGCAGCCACTGTGCTTAGTAAGATAACAACCATAGTGGCTGTGATATTTATGATTACCTCTCTGTTGCTAACTATTGTTTCCATTAAAAGCGGCTCAGTGGTTAAAGAATCAGTAATCCCTGAAAAAGTTACAGCCAAACCAGAAAAGCAAAAGACACTTCCACCTGGTGCAGGGGTAAAGCCTGTAGAGCCAGCCAGGAAGGCTCCTGCTGAAAAGGCTCCTGCTAAGACTGAGACTAAATAGTTCTCACCCTTGTATGCTATAGAGGTTGATAGACTTTCAAAGCATTATAATGGCCTTGTAGCAGTAGATGACATTTCTTTTCAGGTGCCCCAGGGGAGTATCTTTGGATTCCTCGGCCCAAATGGGGCTGGAAAGACCACCACAATTAACATCCTCTGCACCATAGTAAAGCCCACTTCAGGCAACGCAAAGGTTAATGGTTTTGACTGTCTTAAGGAACCTGACAGGGTACGACAATCAATCGGCATAGTCTTTCAAGACACCACCCTTGATAAGGACCTCACTGCTTATGAAAACCTGCTTTATCATGCTATCCTTTACAATGTGCCCAGGAAGATAAGAGAGCGGAAGGTGGAAGAGGCTTTGATGTTTGTTGACCTTTTTGACAGAAGGGATGACTTTGTCCGCCGCTTCTCCGGTGGCATGAAACGACGGCTTGAGGTGGCAAGGGCAATAGTGCATCAACCAAGGGTGCTTTTTTTAGATGAGCCCACCATAGGGCTTGATCCTCAAAGCAGAATGTCACTCTGGGACTTCATAGTTCGTTTGCCTGATGAGCAGGGTGTTACGGTATTCATGACCACCCATTACATGGACGAGGCAGAGGTTTGTCACAGTATAGCCATTATTGATAAGGGAAAGATAATTGCCGCTGGCAGCCCTGCTGAACTGAAGAAACAGGTTGGTGGTGATGTGATATACCTTAAGACCTCAGATAATCAAACATCCTTGAGGATCCTGAGAGAGAAGACCTCCTTTGATGCTGAACTAAAAGATGACGAAATCTTTGTGCCTGTTAGAAGAGGCGATGCCTGCATACCTGAGATTATCAGATTACTTGGCGACAGGGTGACCTCTGTGAGGATGCAGCGGCCCACGCTAAACGATGTATTCATAAAGCTTACGGGCAAAAAGATAAGAGAGGAAGTTCAGGACTCATCAGACCAGCTCAGGGAAGCAATAAGGGCATACAGGAGGCGGTTTGATAGAGGGTAGTGCAATATATGTGATATTGATTAGGGAGATAAAGAAGTTTTTAAGAGAGCGAAGCCGTCTGTTCTCCACGGTTGCCCGTCCTTTGATTTGGCTCTTTTTCGTTGGAGGCGGGATGTCCAAAGTGGTCCCCATGAAAGGCGGTGTAACCTATATCCAGTTTTTCTTCCCTGGCATTCTTGCCATGACAGTGCTTTTCAGCTCTATATTCTCTGCCATCTCCATTATCTGGGACAAGGAGTTTGGCTACATGAAAGAGATGCTTGTGGCGCCTGTGTCAAGGACATCCATTGTGCTTGGCAAGACCTTAAGCGGCACCTTTGTATCCACTCTGCAGGCAGTGATTATACTGCTTCTGTTTCCCTTTCTTGGCTTTAAGTTAGGTGTGATAGGTTTTCTGGAGGCTGTAGCTGTGTCAGCCTTTGTTGCCTTCTGTATTTCGGCCATCGGGATATTTATTGCAACATTTTACGAGAGCTTTGAGAGCTTTTCGGTGATAATGAATTTCATAGTGATGCCCATGTTTTTTCTCTCAGGTGCCATGTATCCCGTGCATTCCATGCCGGAGATACTGAAGATAATATCCCGACTTAATCCCCTGACCTACGGGGTTGATGCCCTGAAAAATGTAATCTTTCCTGGCCTCAGTGCGGGTATCAGTGCAGATTTCCCATACATGCTTGACCTGAGTGTCCTGTTTTTAGTCTCACTTTCTTTTGTTGTTCTTGATACTGTTTCCTTCAGAAGAAGGCTGTAGTTTTTTGATGAGAATTGCCGAGAGCCCCGACTGTTAGTTGTGGGTTAAGGTAATGGTTGTAATTAACTGGCAGGAGGGTTTACATCCTCTCAGGGGCTGAAACACCAAGTATGGAAAGCCCCTCGTTTATAACCGTCATCACTGCCCTGCAAAGAGATAGCCTTGCCAGTGTCAGGGGCTCGTCATCCGATACCACGCGATGGCGGTTATAATAGGAGTGAAAAAGTTTTGCAAGTTCCTGAAGATAAAAGGTTATCCTGTGAGGTTCTCTCTCCCTGACCGCGCCTTCAAACATCAGCGGATAAAAAAGCAGTTTTTTTATAATCGCAAGTTCTTCCTGCTCCTTAAGTAGCTCAATGCTTCCTGTTTCGGAAAAGGCAAATCCCCTTTCCCCTGCCTTTTTAAATATGCTGTTTATCCTTGCATGGGCATACTGGACATAGTAGACAGGGTTTTCAGAGGACTCCTTTTTTGCTATCTCTATGTCGAAATCAAGATGACTGTCAGGCCTTCTGGTAAGAAAGATAAACTTTGTTGTGTCTGCACCTACCTCTTCCATCACCTCTCTTAAAGTAACAAACTCGCCTGCTCGTTTTGACATCTGAACTGGCTTTCCATCCCTTAGCAGGTTTACCATCTGAACCAGCAGGACCGTAAGTTTTTCCTCTGGTTGCTCAAGTGCCCTGATTACGGCCTTTATCCTTGGCACATATCCATGATGGTCTGCCCCCCATACATCTATTAACTCATCAAATCCCCTCTGTATCTTGTACCAGTGATAGGCAATGTCAGAGGCAAAGTATGTGTATGCCCCATCACTCTTTATAACCACCCTGTCTTTGTCGTCACCAAACTCGGTTGCCCTGAACCAGAGGGCACCATCTTTTTCATAGAGCTTGCCCTTTCGGGTAAGCTCATCAAGACATCTTTTTACAAGCCCTTCATCATAAAGTGCCCATTCGCTTTGCCAGCGGTCAAAGACCACCCCGAAGGTCTCAAGGTCAGTTTTTATCAGCTCAAGCATTCTTTGAACACCAAATGCCTTTAGTTCAGATTCGGCTTCAACAAAGCTCATCTCAAGGTATTTATTGCCTGCTTCTTTAAGTAGTTCTCTGGCAAGCTCCACAATATAATCACCTCTGTAGCCATCTTCAGGGAATGGATACTCAATGCCCTTTAGCTGCATGTAACGGGCAAAGATACTTTCTGCCAGAAGTGTTACCTGACGGCCTGCATCGTTTATATAAAACTCCCTTTCCACGCTGTACCCGGCCCGCTCAAGCAGGTTGCTGAGCGCTGCACCAAAGGCAGCACCACGGCCATGCCCCAGGTGAAGTGGCCCCGTGGGGTTGGCACTTACGAACTCGACCTGAACCCTTCTGCCTTGGCCAATGTCCCTTCTTAAAAACTGTTCAGGTGACTGAAGAAGCTCATTAAGAGCTGTGTACAGGTATTCATTATTAAACCTGAGGTTTATAAATCCAGGTCCTGCTACCTCTACCGATGAAAACAACCCTGTGGCTTCAAGATGGCCCTTTATGTCCTCGGCGATCTGTCTTGGATTTTTTTTAAGAGTGTGAGCAAGTGTCATTGCAACAGGGGTTGAGATGTCACCATGCTTTTCAACCCTTGGAACCTCAAGCTCCACAAAGGGTAGCTCCACGCCCAGTGACTTGATTGCCTCTTTTATGTGCTCTCTAATATCCATGGGAAATAATAGAATAACAAAAAACAGTGAAGACCAACAAGTTCACAGGGGATCTCTCCAGAGTAGTATCAAGCCACCAAAGCAGTAATGAATTTTCTGCAAAGTAGGTTCAATACACTTTAGATTGAGCTACATGCAAAAGACGGCTTCATCTCTGAGCAGGACTATGAAGACAAAATAAAAGAGACCTTTAACTGCAAATTGTTGCAAATAAATACTTTATTACTTTTAGGGATGCAGATATTTTTTATCTGTATCCCTATTTTTTCTTACCTCTACTATACAAAAACTATACACTTAAAAACTGCAAATAAAAGCTTAAAATACCCTATATAAAATTAGGTAACATTGGTAACATAAGGAAAATATCCTTGAAATTTTAGCTTTTAACCGTTACCTGTAAGAGGTAACATGCTGGTATCAAGGAAAAGAAATGCTCAGAGTATTAAGGAAAGAGGAAGACAGGATAGATAAAAAATCATCAGATAAGCTCAAAATTGATAAATTTCTCTGATAAAACATAAAAGGCAAATTTGATATAATCTTCTATAATAACTCATACTTAGCCCTGGATTATGAATAACATTAAACAAGGTAACATTATAAAAGGCCCCTACTGGTCTGAACCCGTTTTGGTTAAACTAACAAAACCCTTTGGGGAATATCTCCACATTGTTGGCGAAACCACATCTTCCCACGATCATGTAGATCAACTTATTCCCATTGGTGAGATTCAAAATCTCTGCATAATTGGTTCAGACACAACCTGTTCTGAAGAGCCATGGAAGGTATTTCTTGCACTTGAGGCAAAACGATATAGATTTGCCTCTCTTTACGACCCCCTGCTTGCAATGAATACTTCAAAAGTGGATCCATTGCCCCATCAAATAGAGGCGGTTTATGGTTATGTGCTTAAGTTGCCACGGATCAGGTTTTTGATTGCAGACGACCCTGGTGCTGGAAAGACCATTATGGCAGGACTGATTATTAAGGAACTGAAACTCCGAAACCTGATAAAACGAATTATGATCGTTTGCCCTGGTCATCTTAAGGACCAATGGCGAAGAGAGTTGAAGGACAGATTTAAAGAAGATTTTGTTCCTATAAGTAGAGAATTACTTGAGGCTTACTATGGCGAGAATGTCTGGCTCAGAGAAAACCAGATAATCACTTCTATAGACTTTGCCAAGCGTGACGATGTTTTGCCTTCTATTTCAGCCGCATATTTTGATCTTATCATAGTGGATGAGGCTCACAAAATGAGTGCCTATCAATATGGTGAGAAGTTAACTAAAACAGCCCGATACAAACTTGGCGAGGTGCTTTCACGAATCACTGAACATCTTCTTTTTCTTACGGCCACTCCCCATAAAGGTGACCCTGAAAACTTCCGTTTATTTCTGGACCTGCTTGAACCAGGCTTCTTTGCAACCACTTCTATGGTTAACGACTCGATAAAGAATAAAGATAACCCTCTCTTTATAAGGCGTATAAAAGAGGATCTAAGGGATTTTGAAGGAAGGCCTCTTTTTCTGCCAAGGCATGTCAAAACAGTTGCTTTCGACTGGAAAGTAGAATCACCAAAGGAAATGGAACTATATAATGCACTTTCAAGATATGTTGAACAGCAATATAATAAAGCCCTTGCAAAAGATAAAAAGAGAAATGTGGCTTTCGCCCTTGTAATCCTTCAGCGAAGACTTGCATCCAGCACTTACGCTCTTTTACGCTCACTTGAAAGAAGAAAAAAACGACTTGAAGACCTCCTTCATGAGGTAGTTCATAGGGATAAACTCCCTTCGATAACCTTTGATTTTGAATCTATAGAAGACATGAGTGAGGAAGAGAGATGGAAAGAGGAGGAAATCTGGGAAACCCTTAGTGTTGCAGAAAACAGAGAAGAACTTAAAAAAGAGATAGAAACAATAAATGACCTGATTAAACGAGCCCGAGAAATTATAGAAAACGAGGAAGAGGCAAAATTAAGGGAATTAAAAAATTCTCTCCAGGAGTTGTCAAACAAATTTGTTGAACCAAAGGATAAAAAGATTCTTATATTTACAGAATCAAAGGATACGCTTGAGTATCTTGAGAAAAAGATTAAGTCATGGGGATACAGTGTTAATACCATTCACGGAGGCATGAAATTAGAAGACCGTATTAAAGCCGAAGGTGTATTTAAAAACGAAACACAGGTGATGGTTGCTACAGAGGCAGCAGGTGAGGGTATCAATCTTCAGTTTTGCCATCTGATGATTAACTACGACATCCCGTGGAATCCAAATCGTCTTGAGCAAAGAATGGGTAGAATTCACCGTTACGGTCAACAGAAGGAGGTTTACATATTTAATCTTGTCGCCAAAGATACCAGAGAAGGAAAGGTTCTGCAAAAACTCTTTGAAAAACTCGATGAAATCAGAAAGGCACTTGAGAGCGACAAGGTCTTTGATGTCTTAAGTGAGGTTCTATATGACAAAAATCTATCACAGTTATTGATAGAGGCTGCCGCTAATGCAAGAAACATTGATGAGATCCTCAAAGAAATAGACATCTCTGTAGATGACGAATACATAAAAACTGTAAAAGAAAATCTTGGTGAAAGCCTTGCGACCAGATATATTGATTATACCCGTATTAAAGAGATGGCAATGCAGGCAAAGGAACATCGTCTGATTCCTGAATATACAGAGAACTTTTTTAAAAAGGCATTCTTACGGGCTGGTGGTAAATTCAGAATAAGAAGAGACGGTTTTATTTCAATAGAGGCAGTGCCTTATGAATTAAGAAGAATTGCTGAGGAAGATCTTTTCAAAAAGACCTATGGTCAAATTTTAAAGAGATATCCAAAAGTAACCTTTGATAAAGAGATTGCCTTTAAAAATTCTGATGCCGAGTTTATCTCCTTCGGGCATCCCCTTTTTGAAGCAGTAATGAAGTGGGTTGAAAGGAGCTTCACAGATACACTCTTGAAAGGAGCCACCTTTGTTGACCCAGACGGTAAACTCAATGGTCATATACTTTTCTACGAAGGTGAAATCAAAGACGGAAGTGGAAAAACCGCAGGTAAAAGACTATTTGGTTTTTATGTAGAAGAAGATTTTATAAAGCCAGTTTCACCATCGGTTGTATGGGATCTTGAAGATGCAAAGGAAGAAGACATTGAACAGGTTGATATAGAATCGATTAAAGACAAGATCAGTAAGCTCGTAATCCCCCAGATTGAGCGTTACAGGAGCGAACTTCTCAAAGAAAGAATCCGTCAGAGTGAGATAAAACAAAAGTATGGCGTAGAGTCTTTAAATCACCTTATTTTAAAACTCGATGGAGAACTAATAGACCTTTATGCCAGGCGAGACAGAGGAGAAAATGTTGATCTTGTTATCAGGATGAAAGAGGAAAGAAAAAAGGAATATGAACGGGCACTTGAGGCTTTGTCAAGCCAGATAGAAAAAGAAAAAACCCTTACCATGAATATGCCAAGGTTTGTGGGAGTAATAAGAGTCAGACCAGTCAAACAGGTTTCAGACGCAATGAAGACTGATGAGGAAATAGAGCGAATAGGAATGCAGGTTGCTATGGAATATGAAAAGTCTCAAGGAAGACAGCCGGAAGATGTATCTGCAGAAAACCTTGGCTTTGATATCCGTTCTTTATACAAAAACGGCAAAGTGCGTTACATAGAGGTTAAGGCAAGGGCTGATACTGGAGCTGTCGCCCTTACGACAAATGAATGGTTCAAGGCTCAGAGGTTCAGGGAAGACTATTATCTCTACGCAGTAATGAATGCTGCCACAAAACCAGAACTTTACATAATTAACAATCCTGCTGAGCATCTGAACCCTCAAGAAAAAGTTGAAGTGGTAAGATATATAGTGCCCTTTGAAGATTTAAAAAGAGAGGTAGATAGACAATAAAAAATCAAATCCTGCAAAATTATACATATATTTCTGCATAAGGAGTGAAAACAATGAGAATAACGCTTAATATTGAAGATGAATTATTAGAAAAGGCAACTAAACTGACCGGGGTAAAGGAAAAGACAGCCTTGACAAGACGCGCTCTTGAGGCATTGATTGCACTTGAAAGTAGTAAACGCCTGGCAAAACTGGGAGCCACTGAAAAGCAACTCAAGCCTCTACCTCGTAGAAGGCTTAACTTTGGAGAACGGGCAGTAGCAAGTCAGCAGAGTAAGATAATTTTTAGCTAACTTTCTGATATAATTTAGAAAAGATGGGATGTTTTATTAAATTTAG
>CAZEYP010000034.1:0-30935 GCA_964515925.1 uncultured Nitrospirota bacterium | reverse complement strand
GTTGAAGTATAACTATCTGATGTTTCATGTTTTAAGAGCCTGCTCCGAAAACTACTGGTTTACTTCAAAAAGTTTTTAAAAGAGTAGAACCTTGAATCTACATCGTCCATATCACCTTGACAATAAATGAAGTACCCCGTGGCAAGACCACGGGGAATTATCAAGTTAAATTGCCACAAATTAAACGTTCATTCTTGCTCGTTCATGCAATAGGGTCTCTTATTACCTCAGCTCTGCTTTGATACAATATGTGATCTAATCCACTATGTAAAGACCTCTCGATTTATCTTGCCAGAGGCAATATCAGTGATAACCTGTTCCTGTTCATCCACAGTGGCATCTATCTCATATCCGTTTAGAACAAGAAAGGTCTCTACTGCTGCATGACCAATCCTCTTATTACCGTCCAGGAAAGGATGGTTTTTGGTCAATGAAAAGCCTAACACAGCAGCTTTCTCTGCAATTGATGGATAGAGCTCCTGTCCACCAAATGTCATTCGTGGCTGAGCTACTGCTGATTCAAGAGCATTCACATCACGAATACCAACTGCACCGCCAGATTGCTTCATTATCAAAAGGTACAACTCGAGCACTTCATTGAGGGTGAGATATCGCATCAAAGATCATTTAGTCGCTAAGCGTCGATAAAGTTCTGCATTTTTAGAGGCCACATACTTCATTGCGTTCTGGAAGGTTTCATCAGGGCGGGATAGTAAATCTTCAAGGCTTAACCTGATAAGGTCTTCAGGAGAAATGCGAAAAAGCTCTGCCTTTTCTTTTAAAAGCTTCAGGGTTTCATCAGATAAATTGATAGTTAATGATGTCACCTTTTGCACTCCTTTAGTTGCTCACCTATTTAATAAGATATCATACCGATATCATTAATTCAAATTTTTATGTAGCGAATAGCTGGCTTTTGGATTGTTTCTCTGTAATGGCTTCATTATAAAATGAAAAGACATATGTCAAAAAGTTTTGCTGAGCGTAACGCCAGGGAGTCATTTTGATGAATGCTGATATCTTTTAACAAACCTTCACTGTCGTCTGAAGTGCTCATCAAAAATGAGACAACAGTACTTTAGAATTTTATTAACAATTAGGCAAAGGAGGGACACTAAAATGAGACCAAACTATATAACAGGTCTCTTCTTCCATCCCCTCTTCATCTTTTCACGCACCTTTCCCGACCTTCAATAGATTTTCTCTGAAATGCTACCGAAAAATTGATTAACCTCTTTATAACCTTAATCGTCTTCTTTTATGATTCAGGAAGCGTCATCACAGATACAAAAAAATCGTGAATGCATATTATCTATCTTTTTGATGCATCAAGGATAGTAATCCCAACAAGGGTCTTGCCTTTATATCTAAGAAGTATCCCATCTTCGAGCATTTCTGAATCTGTTGCTTTCTGAGGCCTTTTGAAACTTATGTAAAGAACATCTGCTTCCTTATCATAATCAATCCACATCTTTGTCTCTGGCAATTTAATAAAATGGGGGATGATCTCTGTTATCTCTTTCAATGTTTTATTTATCTCGACCGTTGCCATAAAATCTCCTCCTTGTCCAGTTTTATCTTACTTGTAAAATATGCTGTAATAATGAACCCATCGTCAGCACTTGTTTCTTTGTAAACAGCAGCTAAGAATTTATTTTTTATCTTTCTCAGAGCAATAAATGCACCTCTATAGCCTCTAATAATATAATCAGGTGACTCAACAGTATTAAGAACCTCATCGTAGTATCCTGAAATGTCATCATGGTTTTCTACAATATGGAACCATCTTTCAGCAGTCAGCCTTATCGAAACATTATTGACTGATTTTACAATATCCATTAAACGATATCCTATGTAATAGGTTTACTGAATACCTGTTCTGCTCATTACTGCATTGTCAATAACTTTTACTGTTATTTTACCAGTTTTCACAGACAAATATGGAATGTAACTTATCATCGTTGTTGTCCCTCCAGCAGTTTTGTTACATTCAAGGCTATCTGCTCCTCAAGCCTCCTCGCCTCAAGATTTAATTGCTCAAGTTCCTCATTCAATTTCTCTCGGAGTAAGTATTTTTAATCTCTAATCTCCAGCAAACCTTATCACCGGTTATAAGAAAATCTGCCTTTGCAGCAAGACAACATTCCAGTAGCATATTGTCTTCAGGATCCCTACATATCTTGAGTTTTTTCTTAGGATAAACGATCTTAGCTTTGGTTACAAAGGTTGCAATACCGGAAATTAGAGCTTTTAGCTGTTTATGGGTAATTTCCCCGGCAGATTTAAGTGCAGGAGGAACATCACGATACTCCTTGAGGATTTCTGGGGAAGTATAAATATCTGCTTCAGAAAAAGCCTTTTCTACCGCTTTTTGTGGGATTCCACCGAAAACAAAGGCTGAAATGAGAACACTTGTATCAATAACTACCTTATTTTTTCTCTTCGTAAGTCTTTCTCCTTATAGATTTAACAGCCTTTTCTATATCTTTCATGGTAAGGTTGGTCTTCTTGAAAGCCTCTCTTGCTATTTTAAAGGCAGCATCAAGTCTATCTTCTGGCGAAAGGACCGCAAGAATATAGTTTTCGGGATCTATCTTTTCAGTAGTTGTCTTTGACAAGATTACCTCCTTTATCTCTATTTTACCTCAATTTTTATACTCAATCAAATCCCCATCTAAGTAGGAGTAATTAATACCGTTTTCTTATGTCTTCAGGTATAACAAACCGTCCTTAAACTACAGGTTTACTTCAAAAAGTTTTTAAAAGGGTAGAACCTTGAATCTACATCGTCCATATCACCTTGTCAATCATTAAAAACAAACTATTAAAGGCTTCTCTGTTTTAATATTGAATGAACAAAATCTCAGGCTGTGGGTCAAAAAGTTTTGCTGAGTGTAACGCCCGGCGAGCCATTTTGAAACTTTTCACAGATTTCTCCTTTACATTTGCTTCAAAAAATGTTCCTGTCTTTGTGCTTATGAAATAGATTTCTCATCAAAACTCTTCGTGACCCCTTCCACTCTGCATAGGACTCTCGACTTTTCTTTCAAGAGGCAATATCATAGAGGCTTCGAGATAAGATGGTCAAATCAGTTAACTGCTTCAACTCGAATTATTTTTTAACAAAGAGGCATCAACCATCTCTTTTGAGTGTTTTGCAAGATAGTTTTTTACAAATTCAACCTCATCCTCCCGGTTTTTCAGTTTTCCCCTGAGACGCTCGTCAAGAAGAGCGCCAAGAATTTCAGAATAAATAGGCCCTTGAGGTATCCCCATTTTTTTCAGGTCTGAGCCTTTAAGCAGTGGTTTCACATGTCTCAGTTTCAACAAATAGTCTGATATTGCCTTCTGAATAAGCCTTTTTCTTGAAACTGCCATAAGGAATAGCAGTGTTTCTATACTGAGCCCTGACAGTGTATGGTAAATACTTACGGGGTCGTCTGGCTTAAGGATTTTTATTGCCCTTATTGTTTCATCCATTGCCTTGAGTATCTTTTTTTCTTCAACAGAAGGGGTATTTAATCTTTTTAATGCCTGTGCTCTTTGCTCTTTATCCAGTACGGAAAGCAATCCCATTATAAATACCTTTGCCCTGTCAGCCCTTTCTTCAAGAAAAAGCAGGTCAAACCAGATAAGCGCCTCATGGATCGCATTTAGTCTCTCTTTAAGTTCTTCAGTAAACTTCAGATCCGGATGAATGACAGACAGAAGCTCATACTCAGAGAGCCTCTTTATAGCAGCCACAGGGTCAGTTTCCTGAAAGGTGAGAGATAGCTCATCGTAAATCCTCGTTCCGGAGAGCTTCTCAAAAAGTCTGAGTCTCAGGGCTGATTTCATTAGTTTTTCAGTGTGCTTACTGATTTTAAATCCAAATCTTTCAGCAAATCTAACCGCTCTGAATGCCCTTGTTGGGTCTTCAACAAAACTGAGATTATGAAGTACCCTTATGGTTTTTTCCTTAAGGTCTCTCTGTGCACCAAAATAGTCTATAAGTTGTCCAAACCTGTCAGGATTAAGGCTTACAGCAAGGGTATTAATCGTGAAATCTCTACGGTAAAGATCTTTCTTTATAGAAGAGACCTCAACCTTTGGTAATGATGCAGGTCGTTCATAGTATTCGGTTCTTGCAGTTGCAACGTCTATTGTAAGTCCATTAACCCTGAGCTTAGCAGTATTGAATCTACGATGCGTTAGGAGTTTTGCCTCAGGAAATTCTTCAGAAAGTATCCTGGCAAATTCTATTCCATCTCCCTCAACCACTATGTCAATATCCAGATTCCTTTCTCCACGAAGCAGGTCCCTTACCGAGCCTCCAACAAGATAGGCCCTGTAAGAAAGACTGTCAGCAACTTCACCTGCCTTTTTGAGAATACTCACTATCTGTTCAGGAAATCGCTCCTCAATTAGTCGTCTTATATTTCTTCCAATAGAGGGTTTTTCACGCCTTTCCTCTTCTGAAATCCTCCTCCTTCTTAGAGTTTCTTCATATATGCTTCTGAGGAGATCGGTTCTCGTAATAGCCCCTACCACCTTATCATCTGAAAGCACTGGCATGAACCTCTGATTCTTTTCAATCATTATCTGTTCGATGTCTGTAACAGGGGTGTCGGGCGTGGTGGTGTCTGCATCAGTGGTTGCAAACTCATCAACTCTGCTCTTTCCAAAACCGTGAAGTAATGCCTTCTCCACCACCTCCCTTGAAAGCAGACCAAAATATTTTCCTTTCCTAAGCACAGGAAGCACATTTACTCCGTATCTTGTCATGAGAACCTCTGCATCCTTAATGGTGGTATTAAAGTCGATAGTGATAACAGGCGAGGTCATTATATCCTTGGCCTGCTTTTCAGGGCGAACATTATGGGTTATAATCTCTACGAGTCGCTCCTCAACAATCTCAAGACTTCCTTCCTTTAGTGTTGCTGAAGCAGCCACTGGATGGCCTCCTCCACCAAAGCGCTCGAGCACGCCTGCAACATCAACCTCTGGCACCCTGCTTCTTCCTACAATAAGAATTTTGCCCTCCATTAAAAGAAGCATAAAAAGGGCATCGATATCCTCCATCTCCATAATTCTGTGAGCTATATATGCAGCATCGCCAAGATACTCATCGTGAGTAGCCTTAACGATTCTTATCCTCAAACCATACAGATCAATATCACGAGATGAGTTCATCAGTTCGTTTAATAACTCAAGTTCCTCCTTGCTCATCTCGAGTCTTATGAATCGGGACACCACTCTGAGGTCAGCCCCTCTTTTCAACAGATAGGCAACTGCCATGAGGTCCCTTTCAGTTGTTGAAGGAAACCTTAGAGAGCCTGTTTCCTCGTATATACCAAGACACATTACCGTAGCTTCTTCTGGAGTTAAAGGGATTTTCTTATCTCTGATCATCTCCACAAAAATTGTGGCTGTAGCACCAACCTCTTCTACCACTTCTACTTCACCCCTGAGGTCATCTGCAGTGAAGGGATGATGGTCGTAAATATGAATTCTCATCCCCTTTGATTTAGCAAGGTCAGATAGGGGGCCAAGCCTGTCAGCCTGTTTTGTATCAACCAGTATAAGTCGTCTAACCTTCTCTGGCTCTATATCCCTGATTTTTTTTATCTCAAGAGGTGAGTAGATCTCCAGAAAATCTCTTACCTTTTTTTCCTGTGAGCCTGGAAAAACTACCTCAGCAGTATGATATATCTTTTTTGCCCCGAGCATTGAAGAAAGGCAGTCAAAGTCAGCATTTACATGACAGAGGATAATATCCATGAACAGGGTCTAGCTCGTTTTTGTTTTCTTAATAACCTCTATTCTGTCTCTACCAGAGTTCTTGGCTCTGAACAGTGCATGGTCAGCAAGGGTTATAAGGTCGTCAGCAGTGGTTATTTCATGAGCTGGCCAGCATGAGATGCCCATGCTTGAGGTGATGGTTTCTCTGATTCCTTTAAACCTGTGATTCTTTATGTATTTGCGAAGGCGATTTGCCTCTGTAAGTGCCCCTTCTATTGAGGTATGAGGCAGAAGCATTATAAACTCTTCACCACCGTAACGGGCAAAGACATCACTTTTTCTTGTGTGTCGCTTTATAAGCTGTGCAAACTCCCTGATCACTATATCTCCTGTGCGGTGGCCATAATTGTCGTTAATCTTTTTGAAGTGGTCTATATCAAGCATAATGCAGCTTATAGGACTTCCGTATCTTTCAGCTCTGTGGAATTCCTCTTCAAGACGATGGTAGAAATATCTAATGTTGTACACGCCGGTAAGGTAATCGGTGATGGCAAGTTTTTTTAGCCGCTCCTTTTCGTTCTCAAGTTTCTCAAAAAGGAAAGCGTTATAAAGCGCATTTGATGTGGTATTTGCCACAGCCTTACATAATCTTATTTCTCTTTCTGTAAACTTCTTCTTTTTTGATGTTCTTAGAAATAGAGTGCCTATTACCTCATCTCGATGTATTATGGGTAAAACAGCTATGGCTCTAATTCCAAGCGGTGCAATAAGGTCCCTAACAGGCTCCATAAGTGGGTCCGAAAGGGCATCTGTAATAATTACCGATTTTTTTGAGTTTAGTGCCTTTTTTATTTCCGGATATTTGTTCAGATCAAGCTTGATGTTTGTTATGTTTGGGTCCTCATGTGATGATACCACATAGGCATACCGTTTTTCACCAAAACCAATACTTACCACTGAACATCTGGAGACCTCTATCATCTCACTTAGCTTCTTCACAATAAAGTATAAAACCTCTTTTGCCTCCAGTGTGGAAGAGACCAGATAGGTTAGCTCTATGATTGCCTCAAGATCCCGCTTTTCATTATAGAGCTCTTTAAACCAGCTCTTCCTTTCAATGGCACTATTGAGTTTCAGTCTGAAATCTTCTTCATGAAATGGGTAAATAATGTAATAGTCTATGTCGTACTTCACCACCTGTCTGAGCCCTCTGGGAACATCATCGGTTACAAGGGCTATGGTGGGGATATTCACTTTGTATCTCTTTAATTTAGAAGTACAGGAGGGTGCTTCTATAAGCAAAACATCGTAGTGGTTATTATCAAGCCTCTCCTTCAGCTCCCTTATACTACCGCAGTAGTCTAATTTGAGTTTTCTCCTGCCACTGAAATACTCCTGTAAAAATGCCCTTGCATCAGCATCAGCTGTGTAGGCAATAAGATTTATGCTTCCCTTCGCCCCCATAATCATCAATTAGTATAGCAAAAACAGTGCCCGAAATCTACGGTGACCTCTTAATTCTCCTGGCAAACTCTTTAAGCGGGAGGGTGTTTAACACATCGCCCTTGTCTAGCCATGCCCTCCTTGCCACAGAAACCCCGTATTTTATAAATCGAAACTGCTCTGTCATGTGAGTGTCTGTGCTTATAATAATGGGGATGCCCATTTCTTTAGCCTTTCTTGCATAGGTGTCTTTCAGATCAAGCCTCAGTGGATAAGCATTAATCTCAAGTGCCTTGTTATACCGTTTAGCTGCCTTCATCACCTCATCCATATCCACATCATACTCCTCTCTTTCACCAAGTATCCTGCCAGTTGGGTGGGCGATAACATTCACATATGGACATTTTATGGCGCTTAAAAGCCTTTTTGTCAATTGCCTGCTGGATTGCCTGAACCCCGAGTGTATAGATGCTACCACGAAATCCAGCCTTTTTAAGACATCCTCATCAAAGTCTAATTCTCCGTTGCTTCTTATATCAACCTCCACGCCCATGAATATCCTGAAGTTCTTCAGTCTTTTATTAAGTGCATCCACCTCCTTCTTCTCCTCCATAATATCTTCAGGCTGAAGTCCACCTGCAATGCCAAGCCCCTTTGAGTGGTCTGTGATGGCAATATATTGGTATCCCATCTGCATTGCAGCCTGTGCCACCTCTTCAATACTGTGGCTTCCATCACTCCAACGACTGTGTACATGGAGGTCGCCCTTTATATCAGCAGTACTTATAAGCTCAGGAAGTCTATCTTCCAGGGCTGCCTCAATCTCTCCAAGGTCTTCTCTTAGCTCAGGCTCAATAAAAGGCAACCCAATTGCCCTGTAAACATCCACCTCTGTTTTGCCTGCAATCTTTCTGTTGTCTGACTCCCTGAACACACCATATTCGTTTATCTTTAATCCAAGCTTCATTGCCCGCTCTCTAATCTTGATATTATGGTCCTTGCTTCCTGTAAAGTACTGTAAAGCAGCGCCAAATGAGTCTTCTTCCACCACCCTCAGGTCAACCTGTATCCCCTCCCTCAGCAGAACCGATGACCTGGTAGGTCCTTTAAGCAGCACCTCCTGAACATCGTCAAGCCCAACAAAGGCATTCATCACCTTCATGGGCTCTTCCGAAGTAGCCAGAATGTCTATGTCCTTAACGGTTTCCTTCCAGCGTCTGAGACTTCCAGCTATCTCTATTCTTCCAATAACCTTCAGTTTTTTAAGCTCAGCCACTATTGCTTCAGCAAGTGGGCGTGCACGACCAATAGGCATGCGCTCTCTGCCTCTTTTTAACATCTCAATGCCCTTTAAAATGTTGTTTTCTGTCTTTTTCTTTATCCCTGGAAGGCCCGATAGTCTGCCTTCTCTGCATGCCTGCTCAAGCTCCTCTACGGTGCTGATGCCAAGTCTATCGAATACCATCTTGGCTGTTTTAGGACCAACACCAGGCACTAACAGTATCTGTAACAGTCCGGCTGGAATCTCCTTTCTAAGTTCCTCAAGCTGTTTTATGGTTCCTGTGTCAACAAATTCCCTTATCTTGTGTGCCAGGTCCTTGCCTACTCCGGGTATCTTCTGGAGTGCTTCTTCATCGAGACCAGAAACTTCCATACTTAATGCCTCAATATTCTGGGCAGCCCTTCGGTATGCCCTTATTCTGAAGGGATTTTCTCCCTTCAGCTCAAGCATATCTGCTATCTCGTTAAATACCCTTGCTACTTCCTGATTAGTCATAGCATTTTCTTAAGGGTCAGGGCATTCTGAGGAGCGTAACCAGAGACATCATTGTTGAAGTATATAAAGACATTTATGCCCTTTTTAAGATATTCCTTTATCTTCTCAGCATCATACTTTAGCTCCTCAGCAGTATAACAACTATTGTAACGACCACCGCGGCCATGTCTCCTTATGTATACAAAATCCGTGGTTACTGGCAGGTCCTTGTTGAACTCTGGCCAGTCAGCCTGACAATAGGAAAACCCATATTTAGCAAGCAACCTTTCAACCCTTTTATTCACCCAGGACCGATGTCTGAACTCAAAGCCTGCTCTGACATTGAACTGTTTAATAAGCAATAAAAACCCCTCAAGTGCTGACAGGTCAAGTTCCATTTTAGGAGGGAACTGCCACAGCACAACAGATAGTTTTTCTCCAAGCATCTTAGCTAAAGAAAAGAATTTTTTCGTTTGTTCTTCTACATCTCTGAGCCGCTTAATATGGGTAATAAGCCTGCTGCCTTTTAAAGAGAAGGAAAACCCCTCTGGCGAGTCATTGTACCATCTCTTAAAAGAGGATGCACTGGGGAGCCTGTAAAAGGTCACATTCATCTCCACAGTATCAAAGTGTCCTGTGTAGTATTGAAACCACTTCCACTTTGGAATGTCTTCTGGATAGAATACCTTTCTCCAGTGATTATACATAAATCCACTACAGCCCACCTTAACCTCTGCCATATTAAATTTTATCATAAAAGGACAACCTGCCCGCCATCGGGTTGACATAATAACTAAAATAAGGATTTAATATCATGTATGAAAAGAAATATCTTACTGCTTATAGTTGGATTAATTATTCTACTTGCACCGGCCTGTTCATCGAAAAAGCAGGTGCGGCCATCCCATTTTGATGCAAAGGAATACCTGAAGAGGGCAAATAAGTTAATAGAAGATGAGGAGTTCGATGAAGCAAGGAAACTGCTATTGGAAGTAAAAAACAGAGACCTTACCCACGAGTATGCCCCAATAGCGCAACTTAAGATTGCCGAAACCTACGAAAAAGACGAGGATTACGATACGGCGATCAGTGAATACAAAAGGTTCTTAAGGCTGTATCCTGAGCACACAGAGGCCCCCTATGCCCAGTACCAGATTGCTATGATTTATTTTAAACAGATTGAAGGACCTGATAAGGGTGCCGGAGGGGCCCGTAAGGCAATGGAAGAGTTTCAAAAACTTCTGAGACTTTATCCTCGTAACCCATACAGAGAGGCAGCGGAGTTAAGAATAAAAAAGTGTAAAAGCCTTATTGCTGAATACGAGTTTCTGGTTGGAAACTTCTATTACAAAAAGGACTCCTACAGGGCTGCACTTGGAAGATTTGAGGAATTGATTAAAAACTTTCCTGAATACAAACACATGGACCAGGTATTATATCTTACAGCATCAAGCTATTATGAGATGGGCAAAAAGCAGGAGGCTAAAAAATACGCTCAGCAGTTGCTGAAACAATACCCGAACACTGAGTGGGCAGTCAGGGCAAAAGAACTCTTGAAATGATGAATGAGATACTATCCTGTATTTCTTAACCTGAAAGGTCGCCTCTGTGTTGTTATCGGGGGAGGCAGTGTTGCGGAGCGTAAGGTTAGAGGGCTGCTGAGGGCCGGGGCAAATATAAAGGTGGTAAGCCCTGGAATTACCAAAGGACTTGAGGAGCTGGTAAGAGGGGGACAGATTCATTACATCAACAGGACATACCAGAGAGAAGATATCAAAGATGCCTTTCTTGTAATAGCTGCCACCGCAGATGTTGATATTAACAAAGCAGTTTTTAATGATGCCCGTAACATACCAGTAAATGTTGTAGATGTTCCAGAGCTTTGTAGTTTTATAGTTCCCTCAATTGTATCCAGAGGTGCCCTTACAATTGCAATTTCAACATCAGGGGTTAGCCCTGCCATGGCTAAAAGCATAAGAGAGGAGCTGGAAGAACTCTTTCCCGAAGAGATAGAAGACTTCTTCCAATTTCTTGAAGAGATTCGTATGAAAATAAAAGACTCAGGGCTTGACAGCAAGACACGGGAGTCTCTATTTAAGGAAATCGGTGGCAGGCGGGTACTGCGATTATTGCTTCAGAGGGGAGCAAAGGATGCAATTGATGAGATCTACGATATCTTAAATAAACGGGGCATTCAATGCGACTAACAGAGTTTTACAGGAGGGCCTTTCGGTTTTTTTCAGAGGACCTCTGGAAGGTTGAATTAACAGAGGGCAAAAAACTATACAATCTTTTAATAAAGACCTTCAGGCTCCTGTACCTTGCCATCAAGGAATTGACCTATGGACAGCTTAATTACCGTGCAATGGGACTGGTCTATACAACCATCCTTTCCATTGTTCCACTCCTTGCGGTCACCTTTTCAGTGCTCAAGGCCTTTGGGGTTTACAATATAATGACTCCCATACTGCTAAACATCTTTGCCCCTCTTGGTGAAAAGGGCATTGAGGTAACAAATCGGATAATAACCTTTGTTGAAAACATAAAGGTTGGGGTGCTTGGTGCCCTTGGAATGGGGCTTCTTATATATACAGTGGTTTCGTTGATACAGAAAATAGAGGATGCCTTCAACTACATCTGGAATATAAAAAGGCCAAGAAGCCTTGCAAGAAGATTCAGTGATTACATGAGCGTTATACTTATTGGTCCGGTGCTTATTTTTTCGGCAATGGGTGTTACAGCATCTGTAATGAGCACATCTATAGTGAGGAGGCTTGAGCAGATTGAGCCCTTTGGGACAATCATACTCTATTCGGGCAAGATTGTGCCCTACTTGTTGGTCTGTGGGGCCTTCACATTTGCCTATATATTTATCCCCAATGTAAAGGTAAAACTGAAGTCTGCCTTTGTTGGTGGACTGGTAGCAGGTATTATGTGGGAGACCACAGGATGGCTCTTTGCATCATTTGTGGCAGGTTCAACCAAATACACAGCCATTTATTCTGGATTTGCAATACTGATAATGTTTTTTATATGGATTTATCTTAGCTGGCTGATACTGCTTATTGGTGCTGTTATAACCTATTATCATCAGTACCCACAGTTACTTGGTGTCAAAAAGGAACTTCTGATGATGAGCAACCGACTAAAGGAACGCCTTGGCTTTGTAGTAATGTACCTTATAGCTTATAATTTTCACAACAACCTTGAATGCTGGAGTATAGATGGTCTGATTCAGAGGCTGGGGCTTCCCCTTCCGCCGGTACAGGATGTAATAACACTCCTTGAAAAAGGGGCACTGGTAGTGGAAACCGGTGATGAGCCGCCATGTTACCTTCCTGCAAGGGATATAGATACGATAAAACTCTCCGATATACTCAGGGTTATCAGGATGGCAGGAGAAGAGATTATGCCCATTGAGGAAAGATTTCTTAATATCCCTGATGTAAAGGCTGTTCTTGACGACCTTGACCGCTCAGCAGAACAGGTGTTAGGTGACAGGAGTTTAAAGGATCTGGTTCTATATAGCTCACATCCCAACTCCCACAATCAACGCACAGAGCTCACCAAACCGAATAATCGCAAATAAGGCAATCAATGCGAATAACGCAACCGAAGTGCAACAAGAAGTACTGTACCAACAAAAAACAACACCCCACCAATCAGTGCCCACATTGCACCTGGCTCATAGCTGATCTCAACAAGTGCCATTGGAACCGGGTTGAGGGATATCTGTTTCAGATAGACCCCCACCCCTGATATGAGGGCAGGTTTGTTAGGCCCGATAGAGACGGTTTTTTCTACATCGCCTTTTATCTTAAACACAGCCTTCATAGAGGTGAAATAGCCCTTTTCAGTGCTGTAATCAATCCTGTCAAGTTGCAGCATAGTGCCATCAGGTAGTCTGGAGTAGCCCTTTTCTGTAAATACCCAGAACAAATGAAAGGAATAGGCAGAGCTAACTAAATGAGCAATCATTATAAAGCAAAAACCAAGATGTATTATCTGAGGCGAGATTATTAGAAGCAGGTTTCTTCCCTGTCTTTTTCTTAGTAAGGAATCAATACTGCAGAATATTGTGTTTAAAACAAGGAGACCCAGAATTGCAATTGCTTCATAAAGCCACCACGAATCAGAAAGGGGTGCCTCCTTAAGCCAGCTAAAAAGGGACATCTGGTTTATCCTCTGAAAGGAGGGCTTTTCAGGCATTAAAATAGCCCCTGCTATAAGAAGCAGGATAAACAGACCAAGAAGTATGTTTGTTGTCCTTATTGATGTTAAAAGGGATAATAACTTTTTCATATTTCTATAAACAGGGTGTAGCGTTGTAGGGGGTAAAAAAGACAGGGTGTAGGGTGTAGCGGGTAGGGAGTAGTAAAAACACCCTAACCCAACCCCAACAAACGCTATCAACCCAATAAACGCTATAAACGCAATTAACGCTACTAACCCGATTAACGCAATAAACGCAATTAAAAGGAATGTGAACTCTTCATAAGCAAACCCACACCAAGATAAGTAAATAGTACAACCACATAACCTGCCACTCCCACTGCTGCTATTCGCTTTCCCTTCCACCAGGGTCTGAATCTGAGATGCAGATAGAGCGTGTAAATAAGCCACAGCAGTGTTGTCCACAGTTCCTTGGGTGTCCAGAGCCAGTAAGTTCCCCAGGCAAAAAAGGCCCATATTCCGCCAAATATCATGGATAATGAAAACAGTAAATATCCAGTAAGTATGGTTATATACTGGTATCGTTCAGTCTCTGCTTCATAGGTCATCAGTGCAAGTATTCCCAGCACTGATGCCACACCAAAGAGTCCATATGAGAGAAAGGAAAGACTCACATGGAGCTCAAACCAGAATGTCCTTAACACAGGGGGCAGGGGCATTGAGTAGGGTCTTGAAAGAGTGGCAGAAAATGTAAAAATTGCACATATCAGGGCAGCTATTTTCAAAAACTGTTTTGCCTTTGTCCTTTCTTTGATAATCAGGTAAAGGGGGACTGAAAAGAGAGCTGTTGAGAACGACAGAAACAGTATTGTGTCATGCACCCCAACGAGAGGGATTCTGCCAAGGCTGAGCCCTCTTGAAACAAGATAATATCCTTCTAACACAAGTGCAATGAAAAAGAATAGCCTGCCAAGAACCGTAAATACAAAAGCAACTGCACACAGGTAGATTATCATGGAAAGACCTTCCCGGGGTTCAGTATCATCTTGTGGTCAAAGAGTCTCTTTAGTCCTCGCATAAGGTCAAGCTCGTTGTTATGAATCTCCATATCAATGTAATCAGCCTTTGTAATTCCCACTCCGTGTTCACCAGAAATGGTGCCTCCAAGACGGAGGGTCTCCTTGAATATCTCTCTAACCAGTGCCCTTGCGCGACCATAAAGTTCAGGGTCTTCACTGTTTACCATGATATTTACATGTATGTTTCCATCTCCAGCGTGACCAAAGCTTGCGATTGGGATGTGATTTTTACTGGATAGTTTTTCAAGAAACTCTATCATGTCAGGTATCGCAGTAACAGGAACGACAATGTCTTCGTTTATCTTGGTTGGTGATATATGAAACAGTGCCGGAGATATAGCCCGTCTCGTTGCCCATATACTCTGCTGAGAGATGCTGTCGTCAGCAACTTCAAGGGTGGCTCCCTTTTGCTGACATATCTTAACAACCTGCTCAGATTCCCTCTCTACCGTTCTTGAAGGTCCGTCAAGCTCGATTATGAGCACTGCTTCAGAGCCCTTAAGCCCTGAAGGATGATATGCCTCAAGGGCATCAATAGTTGTTCTGTCCATGAATTCAAGTGTTCTTGGTATAATTCTATTGCTTATTATCGTTGTAACCGTTTCTGTGGCACTTCTTATACTCTGGTATGAAGCAATAAGGGTTAGAACTGTTTCCGGCTCTGGCAAAATGGAAAGACCTATCTTTGTTATGGTAGCCAGAGTGCCTTCAGAGCCAACCAGGAGGCTTTTCAGGTCGTAACCTACCACACCCTTTTTTGTCCTTACTCCTGCTTCAATCAATCTTCCATCAGCAAGCACTGCCTCAAGATAACGGACATAGTTACCAGTTACTCCATACTTCAGCGCCCTTGGACCTCCTGCGTTTACAGCCACATTTCCACCAATTGTGCAGAACTCAAGAGATGCTGGGTCGGGTGGATAGAAAAAACCCATGAGCTCCAGTTCCTTCTGCAGTGCACCGTTTATCACACCAGGCTCCACCATAACAAACAGATTGTCCGTGTTGATCTCAAGTATCTGGTTCATCCTTTCAAGACTCACCACTACTGCAGCGTTTGAGGGAACAGCAGAACCAGTGGTTGATGTGCCAGCACCTCTTGGAACAATGGGAATGTCATTTTCATAGGCAAACCGTGAGATTCTGATAACATCCTCTGTATTTTCTGGCCATGCTACTGCAGCAGGAAGAGACTTTATTTTTGAGGCATCAAAACCGTAACAGATGAGATCAGCCTTCTCGGTGCTAACTTTATGTGAGTCTAAAAGTCCTCTGAGTCTCTGCATTCTGAAAACCTGTTGATGAGCTTATCTAACTCAGCCTTCTGGGAATCGGTAAGCTCTATAAACTCAACCGCTACTTCATATACGGGTCTTATATCATCTCCAATCTTGTTTGTGCGCTTGAGGTTTGCCCTTACCACCCTGCCGTTTATCTTAAAACAAGCGCAGTCTTCATCCCTGAGTTCAAGCAAACAGTTTGTTCCAGGGTTCAGTCTTTTTTCGGTAAGGAAACAAATCCCACCAAGACTTATATTCAGCACATAGATGTCTGCCCTGTAAATAACATTTCCGGCAAGTTCACCTGTTATACTAATACGCTGATATCTCCTTTTCTCACTCATGCTGCTACCTCTTCAAACTGAAGTGAAAGCACCTTTGATACACCTGCCTCCTCCATAGTAATACCGTACAGATAATCTGCCACTTCCATGGTCTGCCTGTTGTGTGTGATGACGAGAAACTGTATGTTTTTCGAAAGTTCTCTTACCATCTCTCTGAAGGTAACCACATTGGTCTCATCAAGTGGTGCATCGGCCTCGTCAAGTATGCACAGAGGGGTTGGTTTAAGCAGGAAACCCGCAAACAGCAGTGCCAGAGCAGTAAGTGCCTTTTCTCCACCAGAGAGCAGATTTATGTTCTGAAGTCTCTTGCCAGGAGGTTGAGCGATTATGTCGATACCAGATTCAAGTATGTTTGACTCATCGGTGAGCCTCAACTCTGCACTTCCTCCACCAAAGAGTGTCTTGAATACCTCAGATAACTTCTGGTTAAGGTTATCAAATGCCTCCCTTAGTCGTTTCCGAGTAGTTTGATTAATTCGTGCAATAGCCTCCTCAAGCTCTTCTATTGATTGAATTATATCGTCATGCTGTGTCTTCAGGAACTCATATCTCTCGTTTAGCCTTTTAAACTCATCAAGGGCCGCCAGATTAACCTCTCCCATTGCGGCGGTTTTTTCACGAAGCATCTCAGCCTGCGCTTTGTCTGCCTGAACATCAGTACTGACTGGCAGGTCGTCTGATTTTATATCTACCTGATACCTGTCTTTTATGTTTTCAATCAGATTACGGAGCCTGATGGAGAGTTCGGTCTGTAGAAGATCCTTTTCGTGCAACTGTTTTGAAACAGCATCAAGCTCCTTTCTAAGCTCTGCAAGTTCATCCTGTGCAGTATGTTGTCCTGCCTTCAGCTCTTCAAGGAGGTCTCTTTTTCTTCTGATTTGGCCCCTGAGTTCACCTGCCTGGATTACCAGGGTTTTCAGTTCATCTTCAATGCCTTTTAGTTCCTCTTTAAGTTGTGATATGCGTTGCTCGTTATGCTGAATCTCCCTTTTAAGTCTCTCCTTTTTGTTTTTTGAATTTTCTATATCTCTTCTGTTTTCCTCTATCTGTCTTTTCAGATTTCTTTGTTTGTCCTGAAGGCTGTTGTATCTTATTCTGAACTCGGTGAGCAGCTCCCTTTTAACATCAAGTTCAGACTTCATGTCTGAAAGCTCATCCTGTAACACCTGAATATCATTTTCAAGCTCCTGTCTTCTCTCAGATTGCGTCTGAACCTCAAGCCTCTTCTCAGCAACCAGTGAGTCAGCCTGTATTATCTCTTTTTTCAGGTTTTCTATCTCGATCCTTATGAAATCTGCCTTTTTACTATTACGGTCTCTGTCGTCCTTTACTCTGTTTATTGATGATTTCTTTACAGAAATCTCCCTTTCGTCTTTTATTATCTGTGCCTCTATCTCTTTAAGAGAGTTCTTGATATCCTCTACTTCAGATGTAAGGGTGCTGATTTTCTGGTCTATGTGGTCTATTTCTCTGTTTTTTGATGCAATAAGGTCTTCAATCTCTCGAATTTCACGCCGCTTTTTCAGGATGTCGCTCCCACTTCCGCAGGTAACAACCCCTGGATACTCCACTACCTCACCTGGTGGAGTAACAAAACGATATCCCTTAATGGACACCTGGCCATCATTAACAAGCTCAAGGGCTGTTGTAACGGTTTCAACAAGAAGATATCTTTCAAGTAAGGTCTTGATTATATCTTCTGCTGGTGGAGACACCTTAACCACCTCTGACAGCCTTATTGTATCTGATGGACAGTCCTGTGAGGTAGAGTTACCAGACATCCCCGTCATAAGAAGCGACAGCCTTGGCATCTTGTTTCTTTTCACTGCTTCAACAGCCCTCAACAGCGCATCTCTGTCAGAAAAGACCATGCCCTTTAGCTTCTCCTCAAGTGCTGCTTCAACGGCCCTCTCATACCTTTCCTCCACTTCAATTAACTCTGACACAGTGGCAACTGGTGATATACCAGTTTCCTTAAGTGCTGTAACCTCAGTGCTTCCTGATAGCATTTCCTTAAGAGAAGCGATACGGGATTCAGCAGAAACAATCTCTTCTCTGAACTCCAATCTTTTATTCCTCAGGGCCTCAATCTCTTTCCTTTTTTCAGACAGTTTCAGTGAAAGTGCATCTCTGCTCTGTCGTTTCTGTTCAATAGATGCAGTGGTTGCCTGAACTGACTCCTCAAGCCTGTCTAATTCTTCCTGGAGCTCCTCCTGTCTTCTTATTGTCTCTTGAAGCTCTCTTTCGGCTGAGGTTATTCGTTTATTATTATTTTCAAGGGTCAACTCAAGCCTGTGAAGCTCATTTTTAATCTGTCCGATGTGATCACTCAGACTGAAAAGCTCTCTTCTTTTTGATTCAATCTCCTGCTCTTTTTCCTTTATTTGCCCTTCATTCTCTTTTAGCGACTCTGTCTTTCTGTGAAGTTCCTCTTTTGCTTGCGATATCTCCTTATCTAACTCTTTTAGCTTGATTAAAAGCTCCTCGATAACTGCTGATTTCTGTTCAGTAGATGTATCGATACCACTGTATTGTCTTTTCAATGAATCGATAAGACCTTCAAGATGCAGTATATCTCTGTCATCAACAGCCTTTTTTCTTTCCAGTTCTGAGATCCTGTTTTCTGCTTCTGTAAGTTGCACCTGAAGGGCATCAATTTCCTTTTCTTTGTTGATTATTTCAAGTCTTTTTGCCTCAACTGCAGACTCTCTCTGGCTAATCTGATTCCTTAAAGCCGCATCTTTGTTGCTTAGTTGTTCTACCTCAGAGTTGATATTATGAAGTTTCTCGTTAAGCTCAAGATATTCATGTCTTGAGAGTCTTATCTCAAGTTCTTTGAGTTCTTCCTTTAGCTTTTTGTATCTCTCTGCCTTTTTTGCCTGACGGTCAAGGGAGTTTCTCTGTCTTTTTACCTCCTTAAGAATGTCTGATATCCTCTGTAGATTCATCCTGGAGTTTTCAAGTTTGTTTTGTGCCTCAGCCTTTCTCACCTTGTACTTCATTATCCCTGCAACCTCTTCTATAAGGAACCTTCTGTCCTGTGGTTTGGCGTTTATTATTTCACCTATTCTTCCCTGTTCAATGATGGAATAACTCCTCATCTCAAGCCCTGTGTCAAGAAACATCTCTCTGATGTCTTTCAGTCGGCAGGGCTTTTTGTTTATCAGGTACTCACTTTCACCTGAACGATAGAGCCTTCTTCCTACTGTTATTATCCTGTCAGCCGATTCGCCATTTCCTGAGTCATCAGGCAGTTTTAAATACAGGATTACCTCAGCCATGCCCTTGGGTTTTTTCGATTGAGAGCCGTTAAAAATTACCTCTTCCATCTTTCCACCACGAAGGGTCTTGGCAGACTGTTCACCAAGCACCCATCTGAGGGCATCTACAATGTTGCTTTTTCCCGAGCCGTTTGGCCCTACTATACAGGTTATGCCTGGGTGGATAGCAAAAGATGTTCTGTCTGCAAAGGACTTGAACCCATTCAGTTCCAGCTTCTCAATTCTCATAGCAATTGATTATAACTTCCTGTCTGCCAGACAGGCAAGAAGGAATTTTTAAGTGGCAAAAAATTCTTAAAATCTGCTATCTTACAGTATGTTCTTTTTACCCATTTCGCTGACATTATTTTTACTGTTTATCCTTTTGATTCCGGTTCTCATAGCCCTTGCTCCTGCTGTTGCCTTTGCAAAGCTTGGTCTGAACCCGATTTGTGGCTATGTATTCTTTCTTCTTTGCCTGGTTGGAAGCGGCATTAATATACCCCTGTACAGAGAAAAGATTGCCTATGAGATGCCAAGGGATGAATTTACCCTGTTTTTTCAAAGATTTTTTGGCATAAGGCTTCCACGGTTTGACGAACGGGTAATAGCCATAAATCTTGGAGGAGCAGTGCTTCCTGTAATACTGAGCCTGTATCTGCTCGGCAGAACCCCAATTGACCTTGTGCTTACAGCCACTTTAATTACCACAGTGGTTTCCTACCTGCTCAGCAAGCCTGTTCAGGGAGTTGGCATAGTGATGCCCGCATTTGTTCCACCAATAATTGCTGCACTCACGGCACTCGTGATATCACGGGAGTATGCAAGCCAGATTGCATACATATCAGGTGTTATGGGCACTCTGCTTGGAGCTGACATACTAAGGCTTGGACAGATAAAGCAGATTGGGGCTACCTTTCTGAGTATTGGTGGTGCTGGTGTGTTTGATGGTATATATCTTGTAGGACTGGTTTCTGTTTTACTGGCATAGACTATGATTTCCACTTTAAAGGGAAAACTGATAAAAAGGTCGCCCGAGGCTGTTGTGGTTGATGTCTCTGGCGTTGGTTACGAGGTGCGAGTGCCATTGTCATCACTTTCTGAGCTTCCTGATGTTGGGGCATCGGTTTTTTTATATATCCATACCTCGTTAAAGGATGACGCAATAGAGCTTTACGGCTTCAGGGAAGAAGCGGAAAGGGACATGTTCCGCAAGCTCCTTACCGTGACCGGAGTAGGGCCGAGGCTTGCCCTAAATATCCTGTCAGGCACAAAGGTGGCTGACCTTGAATATGCCATAGAAAACGAGGATATAGCCCTTTTGACCCGTTTACCAGGGGTTGGAAAAAAAACCGCACAGCGCATACTTTTTGAACTCAGAGAGAAATTACCTCCGAAAATGCTCGAGGACAACCGTGTCTGCATGGACGCTGTTTCTGCACTGGTAAATCTTGGTTATAAGAAGGCCCATGCACAGGAAGCTGTGAGAAAGGCATACGATAAAGGACATAGAGATGTTGAGACTATACTGAAAGAGGCGTTAAAATATTTAAATATTTAGTTTATTGCGTTGATTGCGTTCATTGCGTTTGTCGCGTTGGTTGTGTTGATTGTGTTAATCGGGTTAGTAGCGTTAATTGCGTTTATAGCGTTGATTGGGTTGATAGCGTTTGTTGGGGTTGGGTTAGGGTGTTTTTACTACTCCCTACCCGCTACACCCTACACCCTATTTTAGAATTTAAAAAATTAATACTTAGGTGTCTGAAATCAATCGCATAGGTGGTGAGCCGGCCGAGGATGAAAAACTCCTTGAAACAACTCTCAGGCCAAGGAGTTTTGATGAGTTTATTGGCCAGGAAAAGATAAAGAGCAATCTCCGTGTCTTTATTCAGGCTGCCCGACAGAGGGGAGAACCACTTGATCATGTACTGTTTTATGGCCCACCAGGGCTTGGAAAGACCACACTCTCTCATATCATCTCAAAGGAGCTTGGTGTTGGTTTAAAGACCACCTCTGGTCCTGTGCTTGAGCGTGCAGGAGACCTTGTGGCCATACTAACCAATCTCAATGAGCATGATATCCTGTTTATCGATGAAATACACAGGATGCCTCGTGTGGTGGAGGAAGTGCTTTATCCAGCCATGGAGGACTACAGACTCGACATAATAATCGGACAGGGGCCCAATGCACGCACCCTTAAGGTAAACCTGCCAGGATTTACCCTGATAGGTGCAACCACAAGAACAGGGCTTCTTACATCTCCACTCAGAGACCGCTTTGGCGTAATTATAAGACTCGAATACTACAGCCCTGAAGAGCTTACACTGATCATAAAACGCTCTGCCCGTATACTTAATGTGCAGATAACAGAGGAGGCAGCCCATGAGATTGCCAGAAGATGTAGAGGCACGCCAAGGATAGCAAATAGATTGTTGAGAAGGGTGAGGGATTTTGCAGAGGTGGAAGGCGATGGCGTGGTTAATGTAGAAATAACCAATCATGCCCTTCAGGCAATGGATGTTGATGAAAGAGGACTTGATGAGATGGACAGAAGGCTTTTAAGAACTATTATAGAAAAATACCAGGGGGGGCCTGTTGGAATAGAAACGCTTGCAGCCTCACTGAGAGAGGACCGTGAGACCATTGAAGATGTGTATGAACCTTATCTTCTTCAGGAGGGATTCATTGAGCGAACTCCCCGTGGCCGCCTTGCAACCCGCTGGGCCTATGAACACCTGAACCTGAAAGTTCCTGACAGGTTGTTTTAACATCTTCGCCTGACTCTATGGCGGGTTATTACCTATAGACTTTTTAATAAACAAAATTATATAATAATAAAATTTTTGACGAGGAGGTGACCAAATTGTATATCGTAACAGTAGATGCAGATAAGTGTGAAGGTTGTGAGGAGTGTGTCAACATCTGCCCTCAGGGTGTATTCGAGATGTCCGACGGCAAGTCAAATCCTGCAAACTCATCAGAGTGTGTGTATTGTGAGAGCTGCCTCGGTGTCTGCCCAACAGATGCTATCACAATTACCGAGATGTAATCAGACACTATTTTTAAGAAAAAAAAGGGGCTTCTGAGGGAGCCCCTTTCTGTTTTATTAACCCCTACTGCCTATACCCTGTTTTTAAGTCCTCGATTGCCGCTACAAGAAAAATCAAAAAAAAAGACCTCACAGTAGTTAAACCGTGAGGCCCTTTATGGGAACTGTCTGTAAAGCCTTATTATTTCTTCTGGATGTAGATCTCCCAGTACCCCTTATCCTCTAATTTCACAACTTCACAAGGATAACCCTGCTTCTCGCAGTAGCGTGGAATGGAGTCTTCTGCTGACGCAGGGGCATCACAGAGGATCTTAAGGAGATCACCACTGTTCATCTTCTCAAGTTTTTTCTTGGTAAGAACCAGTGGATAGGGGCATACCCTTCCAAGTACATCAAGGGTATCGGTTGGTTCCATGCTCTTGAGATCTGACATAATATCCTCCTTACAGTTTATTTTTTAGAAAAACATCAGGTGGTCTGCAGACTCCATCTCCTGATGGATCTTCTCATAGGGCACAACCTCTGTGTTTATCTCACCACCAATCTCTTCGGCATCCATAACAATATCGTCCTCGGTAAGGCCAAATCTTTCAAGGTCTTCCTTACAAACAAGCACCCTGAGGTCAAGAAGCAGTGCATTTTTGATGTGCATCTCCAGGCTCGTGACACCATAAATATCAAGTGCCTTCTGGTCCTTAAGCATGTTGAGCACCCCATCACCTATAAAGGCAATTACAGGCTCCACATTATCGCCATCCTCTAAGTATATCTCCACGGTCTGGCTTGCAATTGCATGGGTCAGTGCAAGCCTTGATGTCTCTGATTTATAGGGAAGCTTCTCTACTATGAATGCAAATTTCTTTATTGCCATATTACTCACCTCCTATATGAAAGACTCTGTCAGCGCTGAACGCACTTGCAAGATACCAGTCCATACTGTGAATATTAACACCTTCGATCACATCTTCCTTGTCAATTCCCCTTGCCTTTCCACAGGCCTCACAGATGGTTACCTGAAACTTACCGGTCTTGATGAGCTCCTCCATTGTACCGGCAAGGTAGGAGTAATCCCTGAAGTTGCTCTGTCTGACCTTTCCAAGCATGGTTGCGTTACCAGAGAGCCAGAGGTCAACCTCGTGGCCCTTTTTCACTGCTGCCTCTGCAAGTTTCATGGCAAAGTCAAGGGTCATGGAACCGACAAGCGAGGAAAAACATCCTATAGTCAATTTAGCCATCTTTTACCTCCTTATAGCCAGATGATTTTTTCGTAATCGTTAAATATAAGGTCAACAAGGCCCTCGTAGTTGATAACCTTTACCTTTGAATCCACATCCTCGGCCTTGAACCCCCTTGACTCCAGATCCTCTGAGAGTGCATAAAGCTCGGCATCCTTAGAGAGGAGGGGTGATTGATTTCCGTCTTTCTTCAGGGTGGTGTGATATACACCATTCTGGACAAAGACGATACCAAACCTGTCTGCCTTGAGCCTGTCAAGAATGGGAGGCTCTTTGTACTCATTCACAAATACAACTAACTTCATAAACACCTCCTTTAGGTTGATAGGGAAATTATAGAATTCTGTCTGTTTTTTTAGCTTATCTTTATAACAATTAGCGAGGTCAATTGTCAATATAATTTTCCGTGTAAAGATATTAAATTTTTTAATATACTGCATTTACCTGAATTGCAGGTATTCTCTTCTAACGTATATGGATTATTTCCATGATGGTTATCAACCACCCTTGTATCACCCCTTGCTGATAGGGTAATATTAACCTATGAAACATGCTGATTATGTTGCGCTTCATGTACATACCGAATACAGCCTCCTTGATGGCGCCATAAAGATAAACGAACTGGTCAGAACTGCAGCAGAATTCCGTATGCCTGCTGTGGCCATCACAGACCATGGCAACCTGTTCGGTGCTGTGGAGTTTTACAGGGCTGCGGTTAAAGAGGGGCTTAAGCCCATAATAGGCTGTGAGGTCTATGTAGCACCAAAGGGAAGGCTTGTAAAAGACAAAAATACCAAGTCAGAAAATGCCTTCCATCTGGTGCTCCTTGCCCGTGACCTCAATGGCTACCGTAATCTTGTAAACCTTGTCAGTCGTGCCTATCTTGAGGGCTTCTATTACAAGCCAAGGATTGACCTTGACCTGCTCGAGCAATACAGCGGGGGGCTCATCGGACTCAGTTCCTGCATGCACGGTGAGATACCCTACTACCTGCTTCAGGGTGACCTTGACAGGGCAAGGGAGGCAGCCATTAAGTACAAGCACATCCTGGGTGCTGGCAACTTTTATCTTGAGGTCCAGGACAATGGCATTAAAGAGCAGGCAGAGGCAAATCGGCTCCTTGTAGAGCTTTCAAAGGAGCTTCACATACCACTTGTTGCCACCAATGACTGTCACTATCTCCACCAGAGTGATGCCCGTGCACACGAGATACTGCTTTGCATACAGACAGGAAAGACCCTTAACCAGAGTGACAGGATGCGGTTTGAGACAGACCAGCTTTACTTCAAAAGCCCTGATGAGATGAAGGAGGCCTTTAGGGAGATCCCGGAGGCAATAACCAATACCATAGAGATTGCAGAGCGTTGCAATCTGGAGTTCAAGTTAGGCAAGTACATGCTGCCCCGGTACACAATTCAGACAGGGGAGTCACCAGAGGAGTATCTCAGAATGCTTGTAATGGAAGGATTAAAGAGGAAGGTGGACGATCCCCCTCCAGAAAACTATCTGAAAAGACTGGAGTATGAACTGTCGGTTATATTCAAGATGGGCTTTGCCTCTTACTTCCTGATAGTCTGGGACTTTATCAATTTTGCAAGGAAAAAGGGCATTCCCGTTGGCCCGGGAAGGGGCTCGGCTGCAGGAAGTCTGGTGGCTTATTGCCTTGACATCACTGACATAGACCCTATTAAATACAATCTCCTCTTTGAGCGATTCCTGAATCCCGAGCGTATCAGTATGCCTGACATTGATGTTGACTTCTGCAAGGAGCGCCGTGGTGAGGTTATCCAGTATGTGGAGGAAAAATACGGCAAGGACCATGTGGCACAGATAATCACCTTTGGAACCATGGCAGCTCGAGCTGTGATAAGGGATGTGGGCAGGGTGCTGAGCATCCCCTATTCAAAGGTGGATGAGATAGCAAAGATGGTGCCCGCAGGGCCAAATGTCACTATCCAGAAGGCACTTGAGATGGAGCCCGAACTAAAGAAGGAGTATGAAAAAAACGAAGACATCAGGGAGCTAATCGACATTGCCCAGAGGCTTGAGGGGTTAAGCCGTCATGCATCCACCCATGCCGCAGGGGTGGTAATATCCCCAACCCCCCTTACCGATTATGCACCACTTTACAAAAACCCCTCTGAAGACACCATCACCACACAGTTTGATATGAAGTCTGTGGAGTCAATCGGGCTTCTGAAATTTGACTTCTTAGGGCTTAAGACACTGACGGTTATTGAGCGAACCCTGAGATACATAAAGGAGTCAGGTAAAAAGCTTGACATAAACCGTCTGCCAATGGATGACCCGAAGACTTACAGGTTACTATCATCAGGACGCACCACAGGGGTGTTCCAGCTTGAAAGCTCGGGCATGAGGGAGATACTTGTAAAGATGCAGCCAAACCGGTTTGAGGACCTCATTGCACTGGTGGCCCTTTACCGACCAGGCCCCCTTGGAAGTGGAATGGTTGACAACTTTATAAAAGGCAAAAAGGGAGAGATAGAGATCAGATACGAGATACCCCAGCTTAAGGAGATACTTGATGAGACCTATGGGGTGATACTGTATCAGGAACAGGTCATGCGCATTGCCAACCAGCTTGCTGGATTCAGCATGGGACAGGCAGATGTGCTCCGTAAGGCTATGGGTAAGAAGCTTGTGGACAAGATGGCTGAGATGGGGGAGGAGTTTGTAAAGGGTGCTGTGAAAAACGGTATCAGCGAGCAAAAGGCCCGTAAGCTCTTTGAGATGATGTCCTTTTTTGCCGAGTATGGATTCAACAAGTCCCACTCCGCAGCCTATGCCTACCTGTCTTACCAGACCGCCTATCTGAAGGCACACTTTCCTGTGGAGTTTCTTGCTGCAAACCTCTCAGAGGAGGACAAGACTGAAAAGATAGTGCTCTTTATTAATGAGTGTAAGGCAATGGGGATTGAGGTGCTTCCTCCGGATGTCAACCTTAGTGGCAGAAACTTCAAGGTCGTAAATGGGGCAATAAGGTTTGGACTTGATAAGATTAAGGGAGTTGGGGCTGCTGCCGTGGATGAGATACTGAGGGCAAGAGAGTCAGGCCGGTTTCAGTCCATAGAGGACTTTCTTGAAAGGATAGACTCCCGAAGGGTGAACCGTAAGGTGCTTGAGAGTCTGGTGAAGGCAGGTGCCTTTGACAGCCTTGTAAAGGCCAGTAGCCCTGAGCACAAGCGTGCCATGGCAATGGATATGATAGAGAGTCTCCTTGGCAGAAGGTCCTCAGGACCATCTCTTTTTGGAGATGCCGATGATGGGGTATCTCCAACAGGTGATATCAAACCCTGGAGCATTGATGAGCTCCTACAGTTTGAGAAGGACTCCCTGGGGTTTTACATTACAGGACATCCGCTTAGTAAGTACTCCAGATATCTCCGACTTGCCGGTATTATAAGCACAGACCAGATAGATGATGTAGCAGACGGAACTGAGGTAAAAATAGGTGGTGTTATTTCAGAACTGAGCAGAAAGACCACAAAGGACAAAGGCTCTTCCATGGCAATATTCCTTCTTGAGGACGAAAAGGGCTTCATTGAATGCATTGCCTTTCCTGATATATACCAGGAGCACAGGGCACTGCTTAAGAAAAACAGTATGGTGCTTCTCAGGGCAACACTCGATAAAAATGAGGAAAAGGGCAATAAGCTTCTGGTTCGCGATGTAATGCCCCTTGAAGAGGGTATCTTCAGCGCAGAAAGCTACAGGCTTGAGTTAAGGATCAGAGAAGACCAGGTCACAAAGTCCACTATCACGGTGCTTAAAGGCATACTGAACCGCCACCCTGGCACCAATCCTGTTTATATCCGTATCCAGTACCCTGAACACGAGACCCTGATAGTCACAGACAGGTCAATAGAGCTTACCACCTCGGTAGTGGATGAACTAACAGAGCTTTTTGAAGACTCCTTCAGTCTCCTGCCGCAGGGTAATGGAAATGGACAAAATGGTATAATTAACGGCAGACGAAAAACAGCATATAAAAACTAAAGAGACAGCAGATGGTTAGATTTTATCTTGATTTTGAAAAACCCTTACAGGAGATAGACCTTAAGATTGAAGAGCTCATGCGGCTTGGTAATGGTCGTGTAAACGGCTCCTCTGAGCTTGCAAAACTCCTGAAGAAGGCTGAAAAGCTCACAGAGGAGATATACTCCCGTCTTACCCCCTGGCAAAGGACCCAGCTTGCCCGTCATCCTGACCGTCCCTATACACTTGACTACATAGAAAGAATCACCGATGACTTTATAGAGCTTCATGGCGACAGGAAGTATGGTGACGACCCAGCCATTGTTGGTGGTATTGGTTCAATCGGAGGGCAGACCTTCTACATAATCGGACACCAGAAGGGAAGGGGCACAAAGGAGAGGATCAGGAGGAACTTTGGTCAGCCCCATCCCGAGGGCTACCGTAAGGCACTGAGGCTTATGAAACAGGCTGAACAGTTTTCCAGGCCCCTACTAACATTCATTGATACACCCGGGGCATTCCCAGGGGTAGGGGCTGAGGAAAGAGGACAGGCAGGCGCTATAGCAGAAAACCTGCTTGAGATGTCGCAACTTAAAACACAGATAATCTCCATAGTGATAGGAGAGGGAGGAAGTGGTGGTGCACTTGCACTTTCTGTGGCAGACAGGCTCTATATGCTTGAGAACTCCATCTATTCGGTTATTTCACCTGAGGGCTGTGCTGCCATCCTGTGGAAGAAAAACGGAGAGATAGGCACATCAGAGTACGAAAAAGCTGCCGCTGCACTCAGGCTTACGGCCTCAGACCTTTTAGAGCTTGGTATCATTGATGAGATAATTAAAGAGCCTCGAGGCGGGGCTCACAGAGACCCTGACGGTATGGCAGAGGTGATCAAGGAAAAGGTGCTTGAGACCTATGAGGAGCTTAAGGCTGTCCCTATAGTGGAGCTCTTAGAGAATCGCTACCAGAAACTCCGCCGAATCGGCCAGCAGATACCAGGTTCAAACTGAAAACACCCTCTTGAATATAAAATCAATATTACGCAAGTAATAACCTAAGTCAAAGATCTGCTCAATCTCTTCTTCTGACAGATACCTCTTCACTTCTTCATCAGCCTTTATTACCTCCTTAAAATCCTTCCGATGCTGCCAGCTCTGCATGGCATTACGCTGCACAATCTGATAGGCCTGCTCGCGGGTAAGTCCCTTTTCCGTAAGAGCCAGTAGAATGCGCTGTGAGTTGTAAAGGCCATAGCTTCTTAGCATGTTTTCCCTCATCCGTTCAGGATATACATGGAGGCCATTAAGGATGTTTTTAAGTCTGTTAAGCATATAGTCAATCAGGATAGAGCTATCAGGGATTATTACCCTTTCTACCGATGAATGAGAGATGTCTCTTTCGTGCCAGAGGGCTACATTCTCCAGTGCTGCCACTGCATTGGCTCTCACCACACGGGCAAGCCCCGAGAGGTTTTCACATCCGACTGGGTTTCGCTTGTGTGGCATTGCAGAGGAGCCCTTCTGTCCCTTAGAGAATGGCTCCTCTGCCTCAAGCACCTCGGTGCGCTGCAGATGTCTTATCTCCATGGCTATCTTTTCAATGCAGGCAGCAATCAGAGACAGTGTAAGCAGATACTCTGCATGCCGGTCACGCTGCACCACCTGAGTGGCCACAGGCTCGGGTTTCAGGCCGAGTCTGCTCAGCACCTTTTCCTCTATCTCGGTTGGGATGTTGGAGAAGGTGCCCACAGCACCTGAGAGCTTACCCACGGATACCACATCTCTGGCACGCTTTATCCTTTCGAGGTTTCTCTTCATATCCTCGTACCAGAGGGCAAACTTCAGCCCAAAGGTCATGGGCTCGGCATGCACACCGTGGCTTCTGCCCATGCAGGGTGTGTCCTTATACTTAAGTGCCTGCTGTTTCAGTACCTCAAGCAGGGCATTGATGTCGCTGATGATAATATCGCAGGCATCCCTCATAAGAAGGGCAAGTGAAGTATCCAGTATATCTGATGATGTAAGCCCCTTATGGATGTATCGTGACTCAGGTCCTACATGCTCTGCCACCGATGTCAGAAAGGCAATTACATCGTGCTTAACGGTTTGCTCTATCTCGTCAATGCGTTTTACATCAAAACCTGCCCTTTGCTTGATCCTCTTCAGGGCATCCTGTGGTATCTCTCCAATCTCTGCCCAGGCTTCACAAACAGCTATCTCCACCTCAAGCCATTTCTGGTACTTACTCTGGAGTGTCCAGAGCCTTCCCATCTCCTCTCTGGTGTACCGTGGTATCATTGTCTAGGACCTCCTTTTTTCCCTTGAATCAACCAGTATGGTAACAGGACCATCGTTTATGAGATGGACCTTCATCATTGCACCAAAAACACCGCTTTCTGTTTTTATTCCTGTGTCACGGAGCTTGCTTATAAACTCCTCATACAGGCTTTCAGCCCTCTCAGGTTCCTCGGCATTGTCAAAGGAGGGGCGGTTGCCCTTTCGAGTCCTTGCCGAAAGTGTGAACTGAGATATTACAAGTGCCTCATATCCCCTGTCAAGGATGGATAGGTTCATCCTGCCTGAATCATCTTCAAAAATCCTCAGATTGGATACCTTCTTGACAAGATAGTCAAGGTCACCCTCGGTGTCACCCTTCAGAACACATAGAAAGATTAGTAATCCCCTGCCAATGCTTCCAACAACCCGGCCATCAACCTCAACCCGTGCCTCTGATACTCTCTGAAGCAGGGCAAGCACCTATGGGTTCCCCTTCTCCCATTTTATCGCCTTTTCATAATGCTTAAACTGCCTCTCCAGTTCCTTGAACTCGGGTGGGTGAATCCTTCTACGGCCATCCCGACCACGCTTGATGCCAAGGTAGGCATGAAGCATCTCGTGGTATATCACATATTCCAGATAATAACGGGGAACCCGTGGGCTGTCAAGGATGGGATTAATCCTGATGGTGCGGGTTTCGTAATTATAGCTGCCCAGGGTGCGTTTTCTTACAGCATATCGGCGCTGTCTTTTACCCCAGGTGATGGTGAGGTCAAGACTGTTGTCAAAGTACTCCCTGTTTAGCTTATTTAGTAGCTTTTTTAGATTATAAACCCTGCCTTCGGGCTCAATTTTAGTAATGCTCTTGGGCTGCTTTCTTACTCTCCACTGATTTCGCTTGAAGAACTCATTGATCAGGGGGGTCTTCATGCCAGGGTGTTTTATAAGCTCTGCAATCTCGTAAATCACATCCAGAGGCGCCTCTCTGAAGAGTCTCTGGATCCTGAGAAAGACTCTCCTGCCCTCTGTCTTGAAACTTATAATACTGACTCTATTGTTCGTATAGGTGATGTTTATCTCTTTTCCGGTTCTTCGCTCAAGGATTCTCTTCAGGTTCATATTTCTGCTCCAGGTCAAGAATTTTTGACCAAATTTTTACGGTCATACCCCGTCAGGGATTAATTTGGAAGGTATGTTTAAGATTATAGCAAAACCATATTTTTTTTCAATAGCCTTTTTGCTTTAAAAATAGTATACTAAATAAAGTAATAGGTTTCTAAATTTTTAATTGGTAGCACTAAACAGTTCAAACGGTTCAAACGG
>CAZEYP010000033.1:0-31058 GCA_964515925.1 uncultured Nitrospirota bacterium | reverse complement strand
AGTACTAACTTGCACATCCGATGTGCAAGATTTTGGCATAGGCACTCTACTGCGCTACTGCTCTGCTGCTCTGCTGCGCTGAATTTTTCCTTAGAGGAATTCGTATCTGAGAGGCAGGGTGTAGGGGGTAAAGTAAAGACATGCGACCTTTTTGTGATTATCAGAAGTTTAGGATATAATTAAAGCAAGTCATGACCATCTATGCTGATAACATCCCACTTCCGTTAATAGGCTTTCTTGCAAGCCTTCTGGCTGGAGCAGCTACAGGACTTGGTGCTTTGCCTGTGCTTTTTTTTCGCAATATCTCACAGAGGGTTCAAGACACAATGCTGGGTTTTGGTGCAGGTGTTATGCTTGCAGCAACCTCCTTTTCCCTGATAATTCCTGCTATAGAGGTGTCAGGAAGAAACATTGTCTCTGTGATATCAGTATCGGCTGGAATGCTTACCGGTGCCGCCTTCCTGTATCTGAGCGACAAATACTCACCCCATGAGCACTTTATAAAGGGACCAGAGGGCGCTGACCCTGGAAGGCTTAAAAAGATATGGCTCTTCGTGATTGCCATTACTCTGCATAACTTCCCTGAAGGACTTGCCGTTGGAGTTGGCTTTGGTGGTGGTAACATCTCAAATGGAATTAAACTGGCCACCGGGATTGGTTTGCAGAATATACCCGAAGGACTGGTGGTGGCTCTTGCTCTGATAAGTGAGGGTTACTCTATGGCATACTCGATAGTTGTTTCAACTCTTACAGGCCTTGTTGAGCCTGTTGGAGGTATTTTAGGTATAGGCATAGTGTCCATATCTAAGGTGCTTCTTCCCTTTGGACTTTCCTTTGCTGCAGGTGCAATGCTTTATGTAATAAGTGATGAGATAATACCAGAGTCACACAGAAAGGGTTTTGAGAAAGAGGCAACCCTTGGAGTATTAATCGGTTTTATCGTGATGATGATACTTGATGTGGTTCTTTCCTAAAGCTAAAAATTAAGTTATGTGATATAATATAGTTTAAAGAAATGGAGTTTTTTCCATTAAAGGGAAACAGAGGTTATGAAGAAGCTGTTATATCTGTTAATGGTGCCAATTACATTGGCTATTTTTTTTATCTCAGCCACTGAGATGGTCAACACCAAAAATACCGTTGACCTTCAGGTGGAGCATGTAAAACTTATTGATCCTGAAAAGGTTCTCAACGAGGAATTTAACTGTTCAAGCATAAAGCCAGTTGTTTATGAAAAGGTTACAGGCCTGTCTTCCTTGCCGCTTAAAAAGCGTAAAGAGGCCTTTATCAGGATAATGCTTCCATCCATCCTGATTGCCCAGAAAGAGATTTCAATGCAAAGGCAGAGGGTTCTCCTGTTAAGGGATAAGCTACAGAAGGGATTTGAGCTCTCCAACGACGAATACACCTTTTTAAGCCGACTCTTTAATAAATACAAGACATCAAATATAGATGTTCTGTTAAGAAGGCTCAATACTCATCCGGTAAGTATCATCCTGGCACAGGCAGCACTTGAAAGTGGTTGGGGCACCTCAAGGTTCTTTGTTGAAGGTAACAATGTGTTTGGCATATGGACCTTCAGAAAGGGCTCGGGAATAAAGGCGGTAAGCTCTGAGGCACGGGTGGCTACCTACCCCACCCTTCTTGATGCAGTGAAGGATTATCTTTTTAACATTAATGTGGGATGGGCATATAAGGGGTTCAGGATAAAACGGGCCAACTCTGAAGAGCCCCTCGTGCTTATTAATTATCTGGAAAACTACTCAGAACTGAGAAGTGAGTATGTAAACAGGCTGAATCAGATCATCAGGAGAAATCACCTTGAAAGGTTTGACTCTTGCAGTCTTGACCCTCGTTATACTGCTGAGTAGTCTGCTGTCTCCCTGCTTTGCCAGCACAAGAAACTTTGCAACTGTACTCATATACCACAAGTTTAATACCCCCAAAAGCCCATCAACCTCAATAGATACAGATACCTTTGAGGCTCAGTTAAGATATCTCAGAGATAACAACTTCAATGTGCTAAGTATGAGTGAATTCCTTAATTTCGTGAAAAAGGGTGACTTTCCGCCTCGCTCCGTACTTATAACTATTGATGATGGTTACAGGTCTGTTTATGAGTATGCCTATCCTTTGTTAAAAAAATATGGTTTTCCCTTTACGGTATTTCTCTATATGGAGGGTGTTGGGAGATACCCGGATTATATGACAGTTGAGCAGATGAAGGAACTCCTGAGTGATGGTGTTACCCTTGGCAACCATTCCTACACCCACAGGAGACTGGCAAGGCCCTACAGGTGGAAGGACCAGGCCACCTATATCAGCGAACTGAAGAAGGATTTTGAAAAAAGCGAAAACCGTTTTAAAAGACTCTTCGGCACACCCCCTGTGGTATATGCCTATCCCTATGGTGAATATAACGACTACTACCGAAGGCTTGTTAAAAAAAGAGGATATCTTGCTGCCTTCACACAGGACTCTGGTGCGGTATCATCTGATTCAGACCATTTTCTCATCCCGAGAAACCCAATTGTGGGCACCTGGGCAAGTATGAGGCATTTCAGGAGAGTGCTTCAGACAGAGCCCCTTCATGTAAGGTCATTTTCTCCTTCTCCTGGAGTACTTGAGAAAAACCCTCCCTCTCTTATTTATTTTACTGTTGATCCAATCTCCACTTATAAAAACTTAGAGATATATATTTCTGAACTTGGCTGGCTGAGCCCAATTGTTGATAGGTTAAAAAACAGGGTCTATATAAAGGGGATTCCTGCTTTAAAAAGAGAGATAAACCGTATTGGTCTGAGCGGGATTGACAGCAGAACAGGCAGAAAGGCACTGTTTCTTTATATGGTAATTTCGCCCCCTCGGGAAACTCAATCTCAAAACAGGCTCAGCACCGAACATTAAGGAGATATTTCACAAGCCTGTAACGCTCCCTGAGGGGAAGTTCCAGATAAAAAACGCTTTCCATCAGAATACCGACCAGCTCTTTCATGACCCTGTTTTTCATCATGGCCTCCTGTTATACTTTTCGGCCATGAAGGCACAGGGCTTTAGCCTTTATGATTGTCTTTCTGTTCTTCCGTCTCTTCTTCTTTAATACTTATGTCTCTTACAAAATCAGGGCACCTTATATCCTTTCCAGATATGGAAAACTTCTTCTGGCAGGTAGCCCTCCATGCACAGACTGCACATATCTCGACCTTTTCTTTATCGCTCATCTCAGACACCTCCTCCTGTAGAAATGACTGAAGACATCCTCAAGGTTATTCATGATACCCGGTTTTGAGTTTATTATGTAAATGGTCGTATCTTCAATATAAAACAACTCCCTCTTTAACCTTATAATAGCTGGTCTGTAACTGAGTGTATCCTTTATTACATCCTCAAAGAGTGCCACAATCCTGTCTTTCATCCTCAGATGGGTATCTAACATAAAGATAGATAAATCAGGACACAGGTCTTTAACTCGCTCAAGAAATGCCCTTACCTCCACAGACTGAACCTGTCTTGGTGGAGAGGATTTTACCTCTATAAAGCATATCCCTGGAGTCAGGTTAGAAAGTATATCATAATCTCCCCCCACACTTCTTCCCCTGAACTTTACACCCCATAAAGTCTCCATGTAAAACTCCCTTTTTAAGACCTCTGTTACGAACCATACAAGGGTATCGCCAAAGCTTCTTACCTGACACAAAAGCCTGTATCTGTTGCCCACTTGTTCTAAAATACATAGACGAAGAAGAAATTCAATGTATCTTTTAGTCATGTTGTATGAAGCATAATGTGCAACATCTTTAATCTCAAACCCTGATTTATGCTTTATTACATCCCGCAGGAATATCCTGAATGCATATCTTTTCATGTATTGATAGGCCAGATTTCTCTGTTCATGGGTTCTGAATAATACCTGCTCCTCAGGGTTCTTTGAAAAAACCCTGAATCCCCTTCTTTTTAGCATAACATCCATGTCGGAAATCAGAAGGTTAAACCTATCCCTTAAATATTCAAGTTCTCTTTTAAGTCTATCGTATTCACTTATGTTCATAAGATGTATTTTAACATAAGCTCTTACAGGCTTCGCATCAAATAATTGAAATGCCCTGTCGAAATGAAGATACCCTGCAGTCTTGACGCAGGGTATCTTCGATATGTAAGGAAGTTTTATTTCATTATATTCGCTCGCTGTGCATATTAAAACATTTTTTTGAAGTATAATATTAATAAAGAGCCCTGCGGTGCAAAGCACCTGAAGGCAAGAGTGGAATGAAATACATATATTCCTTGCATTGAGATACCCAAGGGGCAGATCAATGCGCACACTGTGCTAATTTAAAGTTAGATGTTTGATCTGAGATCACTTAAGGAACAGATAAAACATAACTGTAACATCTCTGATGCCACTTACTGGGGATATTACTCAATATGTGGCCTCCTGATGAGGATGAGAGATCTGTATAGAAACGAATATTCCATGATGCCATGGGACAGTATTGAAAACTCTTCTATATCACCATGGATAGAGAAACGAGAATCACTCTGGCAGAGTCTTGAAGGCAGGGATTTTGAAAAGATAACTATAAACTCCATGCAATACGAACCCTTTGATGCTGTATCCATTCAGAAGGCACTATCGGGTAGCAACTTAGTATACGGTGCTGGTTATTCCCTTTTTGGAAAGCCTACCTTTTTTCTTGCTGAAGCGGAAAGGGTGGAAAAAATCGATGGATTTTCGGTCTATTACACCTTTACAGAACTTTGCAGAGACCTTGCAACACACCCTGCCATGCAGTCAGGCAACAGCATTTATATCAGGAGAGGGCCCCTTCTGTCAAACTTATGGACAAGGTTCCTTGATTTGAAAGGAAGAAGGTTTGGAGGTGCACTGAGGGAGGCTTATTCTTCCTATGGACTCAGGCCGGATACTAACCTCGATCTGGTGAAGGAGACCCTTATACGGATTTCTCGTGATATAACAGACATACTTCTTTATCATGAGATTGCAGAGGCAAGGGAGTCGTTTCATATTCAAACCTGGTTAAACATACTAATCAGTTGCAATGATCTTAAGGTAGAGCTCTATCTCCGCACATTAAAAGACATCATAGCCGACACTTCACCCCATGGTCCACTTAACAAAATAATCAAAGAAGAAGACGAGAGGCTTCTAAACTTTTACATTATCCTTGCTGAAAGGGTTCACAGAACGGTTGCTCCTGAAATAATCAATGTCTATCAGGATTTTAAGAGTCAAAGGAACTGGAAAAGGGTTGATGAAATAAGATACACTGTTTATCAAAGTGCTTTAAATATTTATAATGAAATTATAAGTGCCTGGAAAGAAACAGAAAACCCTGACGAGATTAGAAGAATTATTGATAAAATCAAAAGAACCTGATTTGTTCTCAATTTTATGAAAAGCTCCTTAATGAAATAGGCTTTGTTCAGTGAGATTCAGAGGATAAAAAAACAGAATCTTAATGTAGGAGGTGGGGTATGAGGAGATTTGTTGCTGGCATTGATGGTGGCTCTGTAAGTATAAAGATAGTAATTCTTGATGAAGAGCTGAAAAAAGTAAAGACATTCTATAAACGACATAAAGGTCATCCCTTCACGGTTACCTTCAGTATACTGCAGGAACTGCTGTCCCAATACCCTGAACTGGAGGTTCTATTTACTGGCTCTGCAGGGAAAAACATGGCTCTCTCACTTGGAGCACCCTACCTTGATGAACTTTCAGCTCAGGCAATATCCACCACAAGGTTATATCCCGAGGTTAAAACAATTATAGAGATGGGAGGGGAAGACTCAAAGTTCATAATACTGGATGGAGAAAATATAAAAGATTTTGCTCTGAATTCAGTATGTGCCGCTGGCACAGGAAGCTTCCTTGACCAGCAGGCAGAAAGGCTTCGTCTGAGCATTGAGGAGTTCAGTGAGTTAGCACTCAAATCAGAAAAACCTCCCCGTATAGCAGGCCGATGCAGTGTGTTTGCCAAGTCAGACATGATTCATCTTCAACAGATTGCCACACCTGTTGAGGACATAGTGGCAGGGTTGTGTTTTGCCGTAGCCAGAAACTTTAAAGGCTCCATTGTAAGAGGCAGACCTATCCTTCCAGAGGTCTCTTTTCAGGGTGGAGTGGCACTGAATAAAGGCATGGTCAGGGCATTCAGGGAAGTATTCGAACTTGACAGGCTCGTGGTTCCTGAGGACACGGCCCTGATGGGGGCCTATGGTGCAGCAATCAAGGCTATTACAGAATCAATATCCTGGAAGGTTGACCTTGAACATATGAAAGAGGTAATAGAATTGTTAAAGTTCAGAGACAGAGGCCACACTCCCCTGATCGGAAAAGATGACGATTTCCCCATCAGACATTTAGATTCAAAAAATCACTTTCAGGTCAAAGTGCCTGAAGCAAGCAATAGAATTCCCGTTTACCTTGGCATTGATATTGGCTCTATAAGCACTAATCTTGCGGTTATAGACGAAGAAGGCACCCTCATAAACAAGCGATACCTGATGACTGCTGGCAGACCAATTGAGGCAGTGCTTCAGGGTCTCAGGGAAATCGGCAAGGAGATTGGTGACAGAGTAATTGTCAGGGGAGTTGGGACCACAGGCTCAGGAAGATACATGATAGCTGACTTTGTTGGTGCGGATATAGTAAAAAACGAGATAACTGCTCAGGCCACAGCAGCCGCTTTTATAGATCCGGATGTAGATACGATTTTTGAAATCGGAGGTCAGGACTCAAAATACATCTCACTTCGAGACGGAGTAATAGTGGATTTTGAGATGAACAAGGCATGTGCTGCCGGCACAGGTAGCTTCCTTGAAGAGCAGGCAGAAAAGCTCAACATATCTGTAAAGGAAGAGTTTGCAAAGACCGCCTTCTGCTCTGAAAGCCCCTGTCGACTTGGTGAACGCTGCACTGTGTTCATGGAAAACTCATTAATGGTAAACCTGCAAAGAGGTGCATCAAAGGAAGACCTGCTTGCAGGGCTTGCATACTCTATAGTGGAAAACTATATTAACAGGGTAGTTGCAGGCCGTCACATTGGAAACCGTATTTTCTTTCAGGGAGGAACTGCCTTTAACAAGGCCGTAGTTGCTGCCTTTGAAAAATTTCTTGGAAAGCCAATAACCGTTCCACCAAACCATGATGTTACCGGTGCCATTGGTATGGCCCTTATTGCAAGGGAGTATGTAAAAAGCAGAGGGATTGAGCAGTCATCCTTCAAGGGCTTTGACCTTGTAAATCGAAAGTACACATTGAAATCATTTGAGTGTAAAGGCTGTGAAAACCTGTGCGAGATTAACAGGGTGAAGATTGAAGGTGAAAAGGACTTTCTCTTTTATGGTGGAAGGTGCGAAAAATACGATATTAGACGCAAAAAAACCGACCACTTAGAAGACCTCTTTGCCTTTAGAGAGGGGCTGCTCTGGAAGAGCCACGAGGAATGGTTAAAGAAAAAGAAGCAGGGTTACAAACCCAGAAGACCAACCCTTGGTATACCCTATGTATTCTTTTTCCACGACTATTTGCCATACTGGAGCACACTGCTCTGGGAACTGGGGTTTGATGTGGTTGTCTCACCCAGGACAAATCGTAAAATCGTAAACTCTGGTGTGGAATGTGTGCTTGCAGAAACCTGCTTCCCCATAAAGGTGGCCCATGGCCATGTCAGAGGCCTGCTTGAGCAAGGTATTAGGGACATATTTCTCCCAAGTTTTGTTAATATGTGTTCACCAGAGGAGCCTTATGACAAGGGACACCCCTGCCCCCTCACTCAGAGCTTTCCTTATCAGGTCAGGGTGGCCTTTAAAGGAATAAACGTAATTGCACCAGTAATAAAATTAAAGGAGGGAAAAAACTTTATCTATAAAGAGCTGAAGGCAAAGCTGGGCAGATTTGGCGTTTCAGGCTCAGAGCTTAAAAGGGCTATGGACAGAGCTCAAGAGGCTCAGGAAGAGTTCTTTAGTGCAATCAGAAAAAAGGCTCAGGAGGTACTGAGAGGCCTGTCGATGCCCACCATTGTCATAGTTGGAAGGCCATACAATGCCTTTGATATGGGCATGAACCTGGAAATACCCAGAAAGCTATCTACACTTAATGTTCAGTCAATACCCATGGATTTTCTACCTGATACAGACATCTATCGTGACTGGCCTGATATGTACTGGCGTTCAGGGCAGAGGATACTTAAAGCAGCAAGGACCCTTAAAGAGTACACCGAACTCTTTCCCATATTCATAGGTAATTTTTCCTGTGGGCCTGACTCCTTTATCCAGAAGTATTTTGAGAGGGAGCTTGAAGGGAAACCCTATCTGCATCTTGAGATTGACGAACACAGTGCAGACGCTGGTGCAATAACCCGTTGCGAGGCATTCCTTGACAGTATAAAGACCCAGCACGAGAGGGGTAAACTTAAAAGAAAATCCCAGAAGCCACCAAGAAGGGTGCATATCAGTATAGGGAAAAACGGAAGCCAGAGGACTATTTATATCCCCTCCATGAGCGACCACGCCCATGCGATTGAAGCAGCTTTTCATTACTGCGGCGTTTCAGCTGAGGTGCTTTCCGAGTCAGACAGTAAGACTCTGGAGCTTGGCAGAAAGTATGTATCAGGCAAGGAATGCTATCCCTGCACAGTGACCACCGGGGATATGATTAAAAAGGTCACCGAACCTGATTTCAGACCCGAACGCTCTGCCTTTTTCATGCCCTCAGGCACAGGGCCCTGCAGGTTTGGGCAGTACAACCTCTTTCAGCGTATGATTCTGGAGAGACTTGGCCTTAAGAATGTGCCCATTTATTCACCTGTTCAGGATGTCACCCTGTACAGAGACCTTGGCATAGTTGGTAATGACTTTATAAAAAATGCCTGGAGAGGAATTGTTGCCTTTGATATGCTCATAAAATGTCTGCACGAGACACGACCCTATGAAGAGGTTAAAGGCTCTGCTGATGAACTTTACGAGCATTACAAGATTAAACTTAAAGAGACACTTCGTTCTAAAAATGGAAACCTTGAACCCCTTCTTCTGGAGATGAAGAGAGAGTTTTCTTCTTTAAAGAACAAATCCGATAGGAAGCCCCTGATAGGGGTTGTAGGTGAGATATTTGTCAGGTCAAATAGATTTTCAAACGAAGACCTTATAAGGAAGCTTGAAGCACTTGGTGCAGAGGTCTGGCTATCACCAGTGGATGAATGGATTTTCTATATAAATCATATGTCTTTAAAAAAGGCCTTGCGAAAAAAAGACTATTCTGGTATCATACAATTTCTTATTAAGAAATTCTATCAGCAAAGAACTGTCCACAGGTTTGAGGGTGTTTTTGAAGGTCAACTGAAGACCGTTCCCGAGCCTACAGTTAAGGAAATAATTAGAAAGGCCTCACCTTACATTCATGAGAGTTTCGAGGGTGAGGCAATACTGAGCATTGGTAAGGCAATTGACATGATAGAGCGTGGGGCAGCAGGCATTGTAAATGCAATGCCCTTTGGCTGTATGCCTGGCACAGTGGTAACAGCTATCATGAGGGCAGTATCGGAACAGTATGGGGTACCTTCGATAAGTATTCCATACGATGGCACGGAATCACCAACTACGGAGTTACAGCTTGAGGCATTTATGAATCAGTGTAAAATACAGGGAGTAGGGAGTAGCGTGTAGGGAGTAATAATTTTTTTTATCAACTACCCCCTACACCCTACACCCTAAAAAGAAAGGAGGTGAGTAAGTGGGAAGCGTTAAGAAGTGGCGTAAGAAGAAGATAAACAAACACAAACACAAAAAGCTTCGTAGAAGAATGAAGCATAAGAGATAAAATAAATACTATCTGGAGTAATAGATGAAAGAGGAAAGAAAGCTGCAGGAAAGGATTAAACTTCTTGAAAAGGAGATTCAAACCTTAACAGTAGAGCTACAATCTCTTTCAGAGAAGGTCTCTGAAATAAATGATATAAGGTTTGAATTAAAAGGAATAAAGTTGTTTCTGAGCAAACAGTTTCCGGAATTTAAAAACAAACTTCCTGAGCTTATCAAGAAAATCAAATCTGAAACATAGTGGGTAAAAAACAGGACATCCTCTTTATTGAAGGCCAAAACTCTTTACCTTTGTTAATTTTTATACATGGTCTTGGTACAAACCGGAAGATATGGACAGAGCCTGAGGATGTTAAGATACTGGTAGGCAGGTATCCATTAAGCTCAATCCTTAAGGGTGCACCTGTTATAAGTAAAAGGCCACCCATTATATCATTTGGCCAAAACCCATCAACCCTCAAGACCTCCTATCATGACCTTAGGGTAGAGGGTTTTCCAATGTTACTTTATTCCCAGAGGCGTTCTGCTGCCTCAACATCAGTGCTGGTTTCTGAGTTGATTGATATACTTCATTCAGTCAACGGTAAAAGGAAAAGACCGGTGGTATTCATCTGCCACAGTAGAGGTGGACTTGTTGCCCGAAAAACTCTGGAAAGCATAAAACTTGACTGCATAGGTCTTGTAACGATAGCCACACCTCATAAGGGAAGCAAAATGGCTGTACTTGCAGAAAATCTGTCATTACTTCTTCCAGTGCTTGAGCCTTTCCTGAAAAACAGGAGTCAGGAAAACTCTGAAAAAATCATAGAAAGAGTAAGCACAATCCTTAAAGGCAGGGCTATAAAAGAGTTGTTGCCTGAGTCAAAATTTATAAAAGGACTTGACAATTCCATACTAAAAAGGATAAAAACATTATCTATTGGAGGTAACGACCCCACATTGGTTACAATATACAGATATAATAAACAAACAAAGAGTTACAGGGCAGTTATAAAAATTCCCAATATACTTACCCGTATTTTACCGGGAAGTATTGTGCCTGACGAAATAAAAGAAGGAAAAGGTGATTCTCTGGTTACTACATTTAGTGCTGAGGCCCCTTTTGCAAGGGAACACTATAATTTCAAGCACAATCACGCCAGACTGCTGTTTCACAGTGGTGTCAGAAAAAGGATTAAGGATTTCATAGAGGAAATAGTATGAACCCATTGTATCTTGTTTTTTTTACTGTTGGTGTTCTCCTTGGAGTAACACTTATATTGATCAGAAAAAGAGAAAAGGCAATAGATAAAAAAACCGTTAATTATCTAAAAACCATACGGGAACTAAATATCCTTAACGAACTATCTGCCTCCTTACATACTGCCCTTGACAAGGAGAGTATCTTTGCACAGATTGTACAGAAATCAACAGAACTATTGAAGGCTGAAAAGGCTGCCATACTTTTGATAGATAAATACAAAAGGGTAACAGATTTTTACACATCCCTGGGTCCCTCTGGTGAATGCAAATGTTACATTAAGGGAACTATTAAAAAGGTTATCGAAGATATGACAATCATCAGGACAAGAGACATTATGAAACATCCGTCCTTTTCATCTTTTCCCACCCCCCATCCTGACATTAAAAGTGCTATCCTGGTGCCATTGCTCTTAAGAGGTGAGGCAATAGGTGCCATTTGTGTTACTGACAAGAAGGAAGGAGATGAGTTTACGCCAGAAGATGAAGATATGCTTTTGAATCTTGCCTTTCATTCTGCACTTGCAATTGAGAAGGTTCAACTACACGAAGAGGTCTTGAAAATAGCCGCCACCGATGGGCTGACCGGTCTATATAACCACAGAACCTTTCAGGAAAAGCTAAAAGAAGAACTTGAGCGTGCAAGGAGGTTTAAACACAGGGTGGCGCTTGTGATGTTTGATATTGACCATTTCAAGGAATTCAACGACACCTACGGTCACCTCAAAGGCGATGAGATGCTCCAGCGGGTGGCCTGTATAATGACTGATAACATAAGAACCATTGATTTTGCTGCCCGTTATGGTGGCGAGGAGTTTGCCCTTATATTACCCGAGGTATCCTATGAAGGTGCTATAGTGGTTGCAGAAAGAATAAGAGATAAAGTTGAAAAACATAGATTAAAAATAAACGGGCAATCCGTTTCTGTAACAATAAGTGGTGGGGTTGCTATCTATCCTGACGATGCCACAAGCCGTGAAGAGCTCATAGAAAAGGCTGACAAGGCATTATATCTCTCAAAAAGAACGGGGCGTAACAAGATTTCAACCTTCAATGAATAACCTGTCATTCTTTACAAAATTTTTAAATCAATCTATTTAACACTATACAGAGGATGTCCTATCGCTCTAAAGTGACGGAAATTTTGACCCAACCAGGGCTCGCTCCGTTCATCACTACCACCCCAGAAAATCTGTGATTTTCTGGGGACCCCGTCTGAAACTCGCTTACGCTCAAACAGTCAGAAGATGCCCTTAGGGACACTCCGCTTCGCCCGGTAGGGTACCCCAAAATTATCCGTAAGTCGCTCAGGACATCCTCTGCATGAAAGACAAAAAACAACGACACAGGGTGCATGGGTATAGAGTTAGAACGGATTCAGCACACGGCCGAAGCTGCCGTGATGGCAGCTTCAGTGTGCGTCCTCGGAGAAGGCCAAGGATGGCCTTCGAGAATGAGTGAAAACTCTATACCCATGTGCCCATTTTTATAAAACTAACTCGATTTTTTATCAAAAAATTTTTTCTCTTGAAAGATTTTTTGAAAAGGCCCAAATTTAACTCATTACCCCCAGACCACTCTTTTATGATAAGATAAAAAGTCAGGAAGACAGGGTGTAGGGGGTAGGGGGTATTTTTTTACTACTCCCTACACGCTACTCCCTACACGCTATATTCTGGGATTTATGATTTGATATGAAAACCATACTCGAAAAGGCTATAAATGGAGATAGAGTTTCAATAAACGAAGGGGTTAAGCTCTTTGAAAGCGAACAGCTTCACGAAATTGGTGCTGCTGCAGCAGAACTGTCGGAACGACTGAATTCAGGCCGTGTTTACTTTGTTGTTAACCGTCATATAAACCCTACCAATCTCTGTGTAAACCGCTGCAGATTCTGTGCCTTCAGCCGTTCAAAGGGGGACCCTGATGCCTATGAACTTACAATTGAAGAAGTGATTAAAAAGGTAGAATCTTCACCTTCAAACCTTAAAGAGCTTCACATTGTGGGTGGACTTCATCCCGACTGGGACATCTCCTATTATGAAAATATGCTAAGAGCTATCAAAAAACTAAGGCCTGATGTCCATATAAAGGCATTTACAGCCGTTGAGATAGACTACATTGCTAAAAAGAGTTCACTTTCTGTAATGGACACCCTTACCAGGCTTAAACAAAGCGGCCTTGATGCCATGCCTGGCGGTGGTGCTGAGATATTCAATGAAAAAACAAGGGGCAGACTATGTCCTGAAAAAATCCCTGCCGAACGCTGGCTTGAGATACACAGAACTGCCCATCGCCTTGGTATTAAAACCAACGCCACCATGCTTTATGGACACATCGAGTCTTATAAAGACAGGGTTGAGCATTTGCTTGCACTTAGGGACCTTCAGGCTGAAACAGGTGGTTTTCAGGCCTTTGTCCCCCTTCCCTATCATCCAGAAAACACCCATATTGCAACCCGTAATCCATCGGGCATTGAAGACCTGAAAACAATTGCAATCAGCCGATTGATTCTTAATAACATCCCTCACATTAAGGCATACTGGATAATGCTTGGAGAAAAACTCACACAGGTGGCCCTCTGTTTTGGGGCCGACGACATAGATGGCACAGTGATAGAGGAACGGATAACCCACTCGGCAGGTGCTCAGACCGAAGAGGGGCTCACCAGAGAAAGTCTTGTGGAGCTCATAAAAAGGGCAAACAGGGTACCTGTTGAAAGGGATGCACTTTATAATGTGGTAAGGGTATATGAATAGAATTGACAGAAAAGAAGCAATAGAACTCCTCAGGGAGGCTGACCTGTTAGAGCTTGGTCGCAGGGCGGACCAGGTTCGAAAGGAACTGCATCCTGAAGGCATTGTAACCTTTGTGGTTGACCGCAACATCAACTACACCAATGTCTGCATTAATGAGTGCCGTTTCTGCGCATACTACCGAAGCCCTGACTCCCCTGATGCCTTTGTGCTTTCTAAAGAGGAGCTTTTCAGAAAAATAGAGGAGACCATCTCCCAGGGCGGCACCCAGATACTCATTCAGGGAGGGCTTCACCCCGAGCTCGGGCTTGATTTTTATATTGATATGTTAAGGTCAATCAAGGATAGGTTCAGTATTCATATTCATGGCTTTTCGCCTCCAGAAATTAAATACATAGCCCAGAAGGCATCACTTAGCGTTAAGGAAACCCTCAGGATACTTCATGATGCTGGGCTTGACTCCATCCCGGGTGGTGGCGCAGAGATACTATCAGACAGGGTGCGAGAGTTTTTAAGCCCCAAAAAGATCCGTTCTTCAGAGTGGCTTGAGGTCATGGAGGCTGCACACAGGCTCGGTATGCGAACCTCTGCCACAATGATGTTTGGCTCGGTAGAAACATCCGAGGATATCATAGAACATCTTGAAGCCATCAGGTCTTTGCAGGACAGCACAGGTGGTTTTACTGCCTTTATTCCATGGAGCTTTCAGCCTGGCAATACCGAACTATACCGTAAAGGACAGGCCACCAAAGCGGCATCTGCCATTGAGTATTTAAAGGTGCTTTCGCTTTCAAGGCTTTATCTGGATAACATCCCAAACATACAGGCAAGCTGGGTAACTCAGGGGCTGAAGATAGCACAGGTGGCTTTGAGATTTGGTGCCAATGATTTTGGCTCTACCATGCTTGAGGAAAATGTTGTAAAGGCAGCAGGGGTAAGCTACAGGGTAAGGAAAGAAGATATTATCAATGCCATAAAGGCCGCAGGCTTTAGACCTGCCCAGAGGGATACCTATTACAGGATAATTCAGTTTTTTGAGGAGGAAGTGGTAAAATAGGGTGTAGGGAGTAGGGAGTAGCGTATAGGGAATAATATTTTGTTATTTTTTACTACCCCCTACCCCCTATACCCTATCCCATACACCCTAAAACAAGGAGGTTTTCATGGAAGATACAGTTTACGATGTTGTAATAATTGGTGGAGGACCTGCTGGGTTAACAGCAGCCCAGTACGCTGCAAGATCAAACCTGAAGACCATTGTGCTTGACAAATCTGCTACTTCAGGTGCCCTTGCCTTTACCGATAAGATTGAAAACTATCCTGGTCTGCCAGAGCCTATTTCGGGCAAGGAACTCCTTGATATATTCCGTGAGCAGGCTATACGGTTTGGTGCCGAGTATGTTGAGGCTCAGGTAATAGGTGTAAAGCTGGAAAGAGAAATAAAAGAGACCTATACCATGGACAGGACCTATAAATCAAAAAGCGTTATTATTGCCACAGGTGCAATGGGCCGTAAGCCCACTATAAAGGGGGAGAAGGAGTTTCTTGGTAGAGGCGTAAGCTATTGTGCAATCTGTGATGCTGCCTTCTTTCGTGGCAAAACCGTGGCAGTGATTGGGGAGTCAGAAGAGGCGGCTAAAGAGGCAGAGTTGTTAACCAGATATGCAGGAAAGGTTTATCTACTGGTCCCTTCACCAAAGCTGAAACTACCCGAAGACCATCCGGTGCCTGAGAAAGAAAACCTTGAGATTATTTACAATGTTTTAGTTAAGTCCATAAACGGTAACGAAGTGGTAGAAAATGTACTTCTAAAAGATAAAAAAACCGACGAGGAGCGAGAGCTTCCACTTGATGGTGTTTTTGTCTATCTTCACGGAAGCCGTCCGGTAGTGGATTTCCTGAATTTTGCAGTGGATATAAGTGATGAGGAATGTATAATAACAAACAACATGATGGAGACCAATATACCAGGGGTTTTTGCTGCAGGAGATGTTACCTGTACCGAAATACGACAGGTGGTTATTGCAGCAGCCAAGGGATGCATTGCAGCACTTTCGGCAGACAAATATGTCCATCATAGAAAGAGGAGACGGTTAGACTGGTCAAAGTCAAAGGATTAGTAGTCTTTTTAATATTTACCTTATGTCTCTGTGAAAATGCCCTTTCAATTGACTTTGCCAGTTTTATAGAAAAAATAGATGTGCAGGGGGCAGAAAGTATTATCTCTGCCCTTAAGGCACAGGACAATATCATCGATTATCAGCTTTATTTTCAGGCTATACTGGATTATCTACGTGCCCATTATCATTCAGCCCTGGTAAAGATTGATGTCTTCAGGGACACCTATCCAGATTCCTACCTCAGAGATGACCTTGAGTATCTGAAATTTCTTGTATATACAAAACTCTACAGGCTATCCGATAAGGCTGAAGACAAAGAAAGAGCCCTTCAGGCAATGAAGACCTACTGCCAGAGGCATCCTGAAAATCAGGATGCCCTTTATGCCCTTTCATCTCTGATAAAAAAGGAGCAACCTCAACTTTTTCAGTCATTAATAAAAAGACTTCTCATCAGTGCAGATAAATACTACGATTACGCCCACCAGTTCACAGACCCACTGGGACTTTCTGCAAAGGAGTTTCTCCGACTGATTTACAACCTGCACAGGTCTCTAAGATACAGGGAGGCCCTGAGACTTCTTACTTACTGGAAGGAACAAAACCCCTGGGACAAGAGGTTTCAGATTACTCTGGCAGATACCTATTATAGACTAAGAAGATACGAACAGGCAGCAAGATTATATGAAGAAACCAGAAGATACAAACATGCAGCCCTTTCATATTTCAGGGCTCATGACCAGGATGGACTTGAAAGGCTTGTAAACATTAGTGAACACCTACGGGGCTTAACCCCATGCATAATACTGATCCTGAGAGGTAGACAATTAAGAGATACCCTTGAGTTTGAGAAGGCACTTTCATATTTAAGAAAGGCATATCGTAAATATGACCAGTGCAAAGAAGATGCACTCTGGGAGATCGGCTGGATAGAGTATCTCCAGGGGCAATACCTCCATGCAGCCTATAACTTCAGGGACCTCTTCCTGAGATATAAAGACCCCAGGTATCTTTACTGGCTTAAGAAAACAAATTCCTACCTGAAACTGAATGAACTGAATATAAAAGACAAAATTCCGGAAGAATCCTTTTATCATGCCATTATAAGATTTAATAGAAATAGCTCTAATTATCTTTTAAGTCCAGCAGATTACAACATTATATTAAACAGATACTTAAAGGATTATTTTCCCCCTTCTGATATGGATAATAGGCTTAATGTACTTAAGAAGGCAGGTCTTGCGGATTATATTAAACGAGAGATTCTACATACCCTGAACCGCAGCAGACAGGATATCGAAGGTTATGTTTACGCCCTGCTTAAATATGGCTTCTACAGAGATGCTATGAAGGTTGCCAGAGGGAATATTTTCTCAGATGGAAAGTTAAAGAAAGTGGCAACATATCCACTGTCATATAGGGATTATGTGTTTCAGGTCTCAAGCGGCCTTTCCTTTGACCCTCTGCTTTTATTATCTGTAATGAGGGTGGAAAGCCATTTTGATAAAGAGGCACTTTCACGCTCTGGGGCAAAGGGGCTTATGCAGCTTATGGATTTCACTGCCCGGAGGTGGGCAGAGAAGGAGGGCATTCAGGTCTCTTTTGATGAAGATTCAGAGTCATCCATCTTCAGACCCGAGATTAATATAAGACTTGGTGCAGTTTACCTCAGGTGGTTGCTTGATAAATTTAAAAACCCCTTTCTTGCTGTTGCTGCCTACAATGCAGGAGAGAATGCAGTTTCACGCTGGCTCAAGGAGCTTAAATACAATGGTCTTGATGAGTTTTTAGAGCTAATCCCCTATGAAGAAACCAGATACTATGTAAAAAAGGTCTTTTCAACCTACGAAACATACAGAAAAATCTATCTCATGACAAAAAAACGCACCAGCGCAACAAACGCAAATAACGCATTAACGCAAAGAACGCACTAACCCTTTTATTCCCTTAATGGTTGGCAAAAACCTGTGAACCCTCTTCATATATTCCTCGTACTCCCTGCCAAAGTGCTTAAGTAGCCTCTTTTCCTCGGCCATGGCACCATATATAAAATACAGATCTGCAAGCACTGTAACGGTAAGCCAGTTTCTTGTGATATTTGGCTCAAAGGTAAATATAATGAGCCCACCAAGATACATTGGATGCCTTACAACACCGTATGCCCCTGTGGTGATAAGCCTGTTGATGGTTATACCCTCAATATCTCCTTCTATATCCTTACCTTCTATAAATTTTATAAACTGCTTTATTCCCAGAAACTCCAGATTGTCAAGTGTCCTGAAGGTAGAAGCAGCAAAAAGCAATCCCATAAACTGAATTGCATGCATGGGCCATCGAAACCAGGCAGGGCCCCTGAAGATGTAATAATCGGGCAGATTGTAGATATAAAGGAATGCCAGCAGGGTTGTAAATGCAGAAAAAAGGATATATAAAAATCTGTAGGTACCCTTTGCCATCCTTTCACCAAAAAGCCTTGCGAAAAAGAGCTTTACCCTTTCCTGCACACAGAGGCTGTGTACAAAGGCAAAAATCAAAAAAACAGCGGTTATTTTAAAAATCACTATTATATGTTCCATATGCCCCTTTTATTCTGATACCAGTGTAAAAATTCAGCAAACAACATTTTTGAGACATCGGTATGAGGTTTGAGCGGATTTAATTTGAGCAATAAGCTCACCATGATGGTGAGCTGCGAAAATTTCCTCGGAGACGCACATGGATGTGCGGCGAGAATGATGCGAAAACCTCATACCGATGTCTAAATATCAATTTATTTTTACTATAGCCTCTCACCTATAACCCATCACCTATAGCCTTTACCCCATTGCCTATTTTATAATAATCTCCATGACCGATGCTGACTACAAGGTAAAAATACCCATATTTGAAGGCCCACTTGACCTTCTCCTTCATCTCATAAGGGAAAACGAGATAGACATTTACGACATCCCCATTGCTGAGATTACAAGGCAGTATCTTGATTATTTAGAGCTTATGAAGGAGCTTAATCTTGAGATTGCAGGTGAGTTTCTTGTAATGGCTGCCACTCTCATTCAGATAAAGACCCGTATGCTTCTTCCTGTGGATGAGGATGTGCCGCCAGAGGAAAGGGAAGACCCCAGGATAGAGCTTGTTGAGCGGCTGCTTGAGTACCAGGCATTCAAGGATGCCTCTCTGGACCTCAAAGAGCGTCTTGAAGAACGTTCAAGATACTTCTGGCGTGAACCCCTTGAACCGGAAGAACTCTCACCAGAGGAACCATTGCTTTTTGATGTGCATATCTTTGACCTTATCGCAGCTTTTAAAAGGGTATTAGAGAATGCACCGCCAGAGGTGTTGTCGGTTACTAAAGAAACACTTACTGTGAAGGACCGTATCAATTACATTATCGAACTATTAGACAGGGAAAGCCCTATAAGATTTGAACAGCTTTTTGAAGAAGATTACTCAAGAGAGGTCTTGATTGTCACCTTTCTTGCCCTGCTTGAGGTGCTGAGATACGGCATTGCCAGGGCCTATCAGGAGCAGGATTTTGGTATTATATGGATAATAAAGGCAGGATATAAAGAATAGGGTGTAGGGGGTAGTTGGTAAAATGAATACCCCTACACGATATGCCCTAATGTCAGTAGTTTTAACTCTCTGTACACTCTGTGGTTATGTAATTAATTTTTGGAACAAAAAATCAGGAATTAGAACTTTCAATAACTATTTGGGAGGTACCTATGTTTCACACCGCAACTCCAGAGGATATACTGAGTGGAAAGATAACGGATGTATACTTTTCAAGAACCCTTAAGATACTCAAGGAAAAGGGAATTAATCCGGTTGTAAAGGCAGAGTTCATTGTAAAGAGCTTTCCAAATGGCTGGCCCTGGGGGGTATTTGCAGGCCTTCAGGAGGTGATGTATCTGCTTGAGCGCCTTCCAGTAAAACTCAGGACAATGCCTGAAGGAACAGTATTTTATCCTTATGAACCGGTGATGGAGATAGAGGGACATTATCAGGACTTCTGTGTTTATGAAACCGCCATTCTGGGGCTTATCTGTCAGGCCTCTGGTGTGGCAACAAAGGCAGCCAGGTTCAAGTCTCTTGCAGATGGCCGTCTTGTGGTCAGCTTTGGTGCCCGCCGTATGCATCCCATACTGGCACCAATGATTGAGAGGAATGCCTACATTGGTGGCTGCGATGGTGTTGCGGTGATAAAAAGCGGAGAGATAATCGGTGAAGACCCAATGGGCACCATGCCCCATGCACTTATCATCTGCATGGGTTCCACGGTTGAGGCACTTAAGGCCTACGACGAGGTGCTTGAGCCAAAGTTCAAGCGTGTGGCCCTGATAGATACATTCCTTGACGAAAAATTCGAGGCAATAAATGTGGCAGAGGCACTTGGAGAGAGGCTCTTTGCAGTAAGGCTTGATACACCCTCCACCCGTAGAGGAAACTTTTACCGTATACTTGAAGAGGTTCGGTGGGAGCTTGACCTGAGAGGCTACAGGCATGTAAAGCTCTTTGTAAGTGGTGGAATTAAGGAAGAGGATATCCCGGTGCTTAATCCACTGGTCGATGCCTATGGAATCGGTACATCCATAAGCAATGCCCCTGTGCTTGACTATGCCATGGACATAATGGAGGTTGAGGGTCGGCCTGTAGCCAAAAGGGGCAAATGGTCGGGCAGTAAAAGGGTCCTTCGGTGCCGAAACTGCAGGGCCTCAAAGATAATTCCCTCAACTGCTGAGGTGCCTGCCTGCTCCTGTGGAGGCAGTTTCGAAGATATACTCAACGCCGTGTTAGACAATGGTAAAAGGCTTACAACCCTGCCTCAACCATCTGATATACGAAAGTATGTATTAGACCAGATTCAGGGGTTAGCACTCAGCTAATGGGTTCGCTCTTAGTAGCTTCAGCCATTCTGATATGGAGCTCTCTTGGTGTGTTTGTCAGGTTTGCCAATGAGCCAACCCATGTAATCATATTCTACTCAACCCTTTTTTCACTGCCACTACAGTCTCTGATCTTCCTCAGGGCTGACATAAGAAAACAGATACCTCCATTGAATAAATTCCCATTTATCATTGTTCTTACAGTTTGTCTGCTTCTGAATACATTCACATTTCTGTTTGCCTATTCAAAGACATCCATTGCCAATGCCGTGCTTACCCATTACATAGCCCCGGTGATAGTTGCCTTCCTTGGGGCAGTGTTCCTGAAGGAAAGGGTTACCTGGAAGATTGTTATCTCCATAGTGCTTGCCACCGGAGGGCTCTGGATAATGCTTGGTGGGCAGACCATGATTGCCTGCATAAAAGGCGTATTCGTTCAGGGGCTAAAGGTTACACCAGACCTTGTCGGTATTGCCTCGGGGCTTGCCTCCGGGCTTTTCTATGCAGTGCTTATTATACTTATCAGGTATTTCAGCCAGAGGATGAACCCCTATGTGCTTGTCTTTTTTCAGAACCTGTTTATAGTGCTTATTCTTCTACCCTTTGTCAGGGCGTTTCCTGCCAGTAAAATTGGGCTTTTTGCCCTGATGGGAGCCCTGCACTCAACCCTTGCCCCCTATCTCTACTACCTTGGACTGAGCCGAATACAGGCAAACCGTGCAGCTGTGCTTGGATATCTCGAGCCAGTTGGTGCTATAATCTTCAGTATGATTTTCCTTGCGGAAATGCCTCATTTAAGGTCTTACATCGGTGGTGCAATAATACTGTTTTCAGGCTATCTAACCATAACGGAGAAAAACCATGGCTAAAAGGGATGAGATAATAGAAAGGCTCGGGCTCGACAGGCCTGCTATAGCAGCATCAATTTCAGATGAAGACGTGCAGAAGCTCACCACTGAGGTAATTCAGGCAATAGACCTGATAGAGCTCCGTATAGACCTGTTCAGCGATACCTCAACCGAGTATGTAAAAGAAATATTCAAAAAGGCAAAGGGCTTTAAACTTCCCCTGATTGCCACCTACAGGGCAAAGGCTGAGGGTGGCCACAGAGATGCCGATGACAGCGAAAGGCTCAATGTTTACAGGGAACTCGTCGGACTTGCTGACCTGATGGATGCCGAAATACACTCAGAGCTTATTGGCAAGCTGAGTGATATCTGCCAGAGAGAAAATACACTACTTATCGGCTCCTTTCACGACTTCCACGGCACCCCATCCTTTGAAAAACTCTATGAAGTGATTGAGCTTGGAAGAAAAAAGGGCGCAGATATCGTAAAGATAGCTACCCGTGTAAGCAGAATTGAGGATATCAGGCTTTTAAACAAATTAACCCTTCGTGAGCATACCAAGGGTATAATCACTATCGGCATGGGTAGTGAGGGCATCTTAACAAGGGTGTTTTTCCCTATAATCGGCTCCCTATTTACCTTTGCCTCAGTGGGTGAGTCAAAGGCTCCGGGCCAGATACCTGCCACCGAACTGAGAGAAATAATAAACAAACTCACTACCTCCAATACTTACACCTCGTAGGTGTAATTTCAGGTGCACTTTCAAATACCATTGAGGCTTTTTTATAATATCTAACCTGAAAGAAAAAATCTGAAAAAAAAGAGGTATAAAATGGCCATTATCTATCTTTACAGATCGCCTGCCCTTACCGAGGCAAAGACAAAGGAACTCATGAGAAAGCTCTCAGAGCTCCTTGATGGAAACCTTAAAGGTTCTGTTAAATCCATAGACACCGAGTTCTGCTTTTACATTGAACACATCTCAAGACTTGACGAAAAGGAATACCAGATAGTTAGATGGTTGCTTGCAGAGACCTTTGAACCCGAGCGGCTTACCCCAGAGACCACCCTTACTCCTTACGAAAAAGGACTTCTCATAGAGGTGGGACCAAGGATGAACTTTACCACCTCATGGTCAACCAATGCTGTATCAATCTGTCATAGCTGTGGGATTTCTAAGGTAAAACGTATTGAAAGATCAAGGAGATTTCTTATAAACCTTAATGCTTTACTTGATGATAATGACTGTAACTTATTGATAGAACAGCTTCTTCCTCTTATTCACGACCGTATGACCGAGTGTGTATATCCTGAAAGACTCACTACCTTTGACACAGGCATAAAGCCCGAGCCTGTCTATACAGTGCCACTTATTGAAGAGGGAAAAGAGGACCTTGTCAGGCTAAACCGTGAGATGGGTCTTGGTCTTGACGACTGGGATATTGACTATTACTACAATCTTTTTGTCAACGAGATTGGCCGAAACCCAACAAATGTTGAATGCTTTGATCTTGGCCAGTCAAACAGTGAGCACTCCCGCCACTGGTTCTTTAAGGGTCGACTGATTATAGACAGAGTGGAGGCTGAAAAGACCCTGATGGATCTGATAAAGGAGCCACTTAAAAGAAATCCTACAAACAGCGTTATAGCATTCAAGGACAACTCAAGCGCAATCCGGGGCTTTCAGATAGAGACCATATTGCCTGAAAAACAGAACTTACCGGCTCCATACAAAAACCAAAACCCCCTCTATCATCTGATATTCACAGCCGAGACTCACAACTTCCCAACCGGCGTGGCCCCCTTCCCGGGTGCTGAAACAGGCACAGGTGGCCGTATCAGGGATGTCCATGCCACAGGCCGGGGCTCGCTTGTAATTGCAGGCACCGCAGCTTACTGCGTGGGTAACCTCCATATCCCGGGCTACAGACTCCCCTGGGAAAACCCGAACTTCGAATATCCCTCCAATCTTGCCTCTCCACTTCAGATTGAGATAGAGGCAAGCAATGGTGCCTCAGATTATGGTAACAAGTTTGGTGAGCCCATCATTCAGGGTTATACCCGTTCATTTGGGCTCAGGCTTCCAGATGGTGAGCGAAGGGAATGGATAAAGCCCATCATGTTCACCGGTGGCATTGGTCAGATTGACGACCGCCATCTTGAAAAGGGTGAACCACAGAAGGGAATGCTTGTTGTTAAGGTTGGAGGCCCTGCCTATCGCATTGGTATTGGCGGTGGTGCAGCCTCAAGCATGATACAGGGTGAAAACATCGAGGAGCTTGATTTCTCAGCTGTTCAGCGTGGTGATGCAGAGATGGAGCAGAAGCTAAACCGGGTTATCCGTGCCTGTGTGGAGATGGGTGAGGCTAACCCGATTGTAAGCATACATGATCAGGGTGCTGGTGGAAACTCAAATGTTGTAAAAGAGATCATCTATCCTGCTGGTGCCCGCATTGAGATTAGAAACATCCTTGTAGGTGATGAGACCCTTTCAGTGCTTGAAATCTGGGGTGCCGAGTATCAGGAAAACGATGCCCTTCTTATAAAGCCCGAGCACAGGGAACTCTTTGATAGCCTTTGCAGAAGGGAAAAGGTGCCTTACTCTGTTATCGGTGAGGTAACGGGAGATGGTTACATCATACTTCACGACTCCCTTGACGATAGCTACCCCGAGCAGCTTGAGCTTGAGAAGGTGCTTGGCAAAATGCCCCAGAAGACCTTCAGGCTTGAGAGGGTTCAGAGCAGGCTTGAACCTCTAAAAATCCCTGAAGGCACAACCGTAAAAGACGCCCTTGAGAGGGTGCTCAGGCTTGTCTCGGTTGGCTCTAAGAGGTTTCTTACAAACAAGGTTGACCGTTCAGTGACCGGCCTTATTGCAAGGCAGCAATGCACTGGCCCGCTTCAGCTAACCCTTTCAGATGTGGCAGTGGTTGCACAGAGCCATTTCTCCTTAACAGGTGCAGCCATATCAATTGGTGAACAGCCAATAAAAGGACTCATCAGTCCACAGGCAATGGCAAGGCTTTCAGTTGGTGAGGCTGTGACTAACATAATGTGGGCAAAACTCACAGCCCTTACAGACATCAAATGCTCTGGAAACTGGATGTGGGCAGCAAAGCTTCCAGGCGAGGGTGCAAGACTCTATGATGCAGCAGTGGCACTTCGTGACATACTCATTGACCTTGGCATAGCCATTGATGGTGGTAAAGACAGCCTTTCCATGGCAGCCCTTGTGCGTGGAAAAGACGGAAAAGAGGAGATTGTGAAATCTCCTGGCACGCTTGTAATCTCAGCATATGCCCCCTGCCCTGATATCACAAAAACCGTAACACCTGATATAAAACGGCCAGTTGAAAGTGGCCTTGTCTATATTGACCTTGGTGAAGGCAAATACCGTCTTGGTGGTTCAGCCCTTGCACAGGTCTTTGAGCAAATTGGCAATGACACACCTGATCTTGAAAACCCCGAACTCCTTAAAAAAACCTTCTTTGCAATACAAAGCCTTATTGATAAGGGTCTAATACTTTCTGGGCACGACCGCAGTGATGGTGGACTGATTACCACTTTATTGGAAATGGCCTTTGGTGGTAACTCAGGCATTAAGGTAGATATCAGGGCCCAGGGAGTTGATCCTTTGAAGGTGCTATTTTCAGAAGAACTTGGCGTGGTCTTTGAGTATCCTCTTGATAAAGAAGAAGAGGTACTTAAGGCCCTGGATGAGCTTACCCTACCCTATCAGAGAATTGGTTTAACCACCGCTGATAAGGAGGTCTCCGTTTCAGTAAATGGTGAGACCCTGCTTTCAGAGGATATGCGCAGGTTAAGGGCCCTGTGGGAGGAGACAAGCTATCAGCTTGACCGTCTTCAGGCAAACCCCGAATGTGTTGATGAAGAGCGCAAGGCCATTTACAACCGTCCAGGCCCCCGTTATCATGTTAGCTTCAGTCCGGAGCCAACAGCTTCAGAAATCCTTTCACACTCGGCAAAACCCAAAGTGGCAATAATCAGAGAAGAGGGCTCCAATTCCGACCGCGAAATGGCATCGGCCTTTTATCAGGCAGGGTTTGAGCCCTGGGATATTACCATGAGCGATCTTGTGGCAGGCCGTATAGGGCTATCCGGATTCAAGGGTGTTGCCTTTGTAGGTGGTTTCAGTTATGCAGATGTGCTTGATTCAGCAAAGGGCTGGGCTGGAGTTATCAGGTTTAACCCAAAGGTCTTTGACGAGTTTCAGCAGTTTTACAATCGGCCTGACACCTTCAGCCTTGGTGTCTGTAATGGCTGCCAGTTAATGGCACTACTTGGCTGGGTGCCCTGGCAGGGTATTGAGGATAGGCTTCAGCCAAGGTTTATCCATAACCGTTCTGGCAGATTTGAGTCAAGATTTTCAACAGTGCGGATATTGCCAGGCCCCTCTATCATGCTTAAAGGCATGGAAGACTCTGTGCTTGGTGTGTGGGTTGCCCATGGTGAAGGAAGGGTTTATTTTCCATCAGAGGAGATTCTCAGGGAGGTGCTAAACAAGGGTCTTGCCCCGGTAAGGTATGTTGACGACGAGGGTAACATTACCGAGACCTATCCCTTTAATCCAAATGGCTCACCTCAGGGTATAACAGCCCTCTGTTCTCCAGATGGAAGACATCTGGCCATGATGCCCCATCCGGAAAGGACCTTTCTTAAATGGCAGTGGGCCTGGATGCCCGAGGCCCTGAATAATGAACTCAGGGCATCCCCCTGGCTCAGGCTGTTTCAGAACGCCAGGGAATGGCTGGAGCAGGCTTAAGCCTCAAGCAAAACCCTCAGCAGGTCGGCCTTCTTTGTCTTCACATGGTCAGCAACGATGTTTTTAAACATCGCCTCCTTAACCTTTGGCTCAAGCCTTTCCTGTATTGCCCTGTTAATATTTTTCCCTGCAACAAGATACCACTTCGGGTATTTCTCTGTTTTAACGATCTTATTTATGTCCTCGGCTATTGCCTTAATTATCTTCTTCTGCTTTTCGGTCTCAAGGTTATGAGGCTCTCCACTACCACCAACCTCCTTTCTCTCACCCCCCATTCCAAACTGCCCCTCTTTGTCAGTTAAAAGCTCCCTGAGTTTTTTGTGTGCCTCTACAATCTCGTACTCATCAATCAGCTCAAGCCTCGGGCTTTCCATATCATTTCTTGTAAGCCTGTAGCTCTTGAAATGACCAAGGTCTGTGACGATTACTATCCTGTTCATGGCTTACTCCTTTTTGGTGAGTTAAAGACTACTCAAAGAGACTGAACAACTGCTCTGCCTTCGATTCAATATCCTTTGCAATTGCCTCATGTTCCAGGCTGGTTTTTTTCAGTTCATCAGCTATGTTCATGGCTGCAAGAATCGCAGCCTTCAGTGGGGCCATGCCAGGGCTTTTTTCAAGCACCTCCTTTATCTTTCCCTCCACATACTGGGCAACCTCTCTTATGTATTCCTCTGAAGCATCGCCTTTTATCTTATAGGTCTGCCCCAGTATGTTTATCTCAACACTTGCCATGGTTGTTTACTTTATGAAAAAGACATCCTTAATTTTATTGTATAACATTTTTTAGAGAATTACAAAACCCCTAAACTCCCTCCTCGCACCCCACTGACTCAGCTATCATAAATCATAAATCTGAAATCCTAAATCTCTATACTTTCAAGCTCGGAAAGAAGCTCCTCAAGCTGTCCCTTCACAGAGCCCTTCTCAGCTCTTAGCTGCTCTATCTCTAAGTTTTTCTGATTCAGCAGTTCCTCAAGCTCCTTAACCCTTCTCTCTAATGCCTGTTTTTCTTCCTTAAGCATCCTGACTTTCTCAATGGCAGAAGCAATCTTATCGTCAAGACTCCTTAAAGTCTCCAACTTTCCTACCTCCTTGTGATTATTGTTTTTAAATAATGATTCCATGACTGAGATATTATAAAATTTAGTATCAGATGTAGTCAAAAAGCCCCCACTTCCTCAATCCACCTCTTTATTACCTTTTTCATATGGAGTGCATTAAATCCATGCCACCGTTTCCGCTCCTTTTTGTCTGCAAGCAATGCATCCTTGAAACGCCTGAAGGCACCTTTTCCATCAAGTGCACTCAGCAGTGATTTTTTGAGCTTTTCGTCTTTAACTGTTTTAGCAAAGGCTTTCATTGTGCTAAAGGCATCTGCAGAGTCCCTTTCGGGTATCCTTACATAGCGTTTTTCATTAAGAAGCACCTGAAGCGTATCCTCTATTTCATCAATGGTCTCATCGTTTACTTCAGCATCAAGATTAACCTCACTGTCGAAAACAACACCAGGCTCGTAGTCCTCTTCTTGACTTAAATAGAGCATCTGGTTGGCTCTGTTTAAAATCTCAATTGAAATCTCCCTGACCTCACCAGTTTGAAGGTCAAGATAATAATCAGACCTGTCCCTCCTGACATCTTCCATTGCCTTTTGAATCTGGTCATAATTGATTTTCATAGGTCAAGGGGGCTTTTAACACCAAGTATATTTCTTTTTGCCACATGTGTGTAAATCATGGTTGTATTCAAACTTTTGTGTCCAAGCAGTTCCTGAACTGTTCGGATATCGTAACCATCCTCTATCAGGTGTGTTGCAAAGGAATGCCTGAGGGTGTGGGCAGTTGCAGGTTTTGCAATCTCTGCCTTTTTCACTGCATCCCTTACTGCCCTTTGAAGTGTGGCTGAATGCACATGATGCCGCCTCACGGTGTTTGTTTTTGGGTCAACCGACAGGGACTTAGATGGAAAAAGCCAGAACCATCCCCACTGCTTTGATGCCCTCGGATACTTTCTCTCTAAAGCACCAGGCAGATAAACACCTGGCAGGTTCTTCTTTCTGTCTTCATCGTATATCGCCCTTGCCCGTTTAAACTGTTCAAGGAGCTTATCCTTTAAAGACTCTGGCAAAAGGGTTATCCTGTCTTTGTCACCCTTCCCTGCCCTTACGGTTACAGTGTTCTGTTCAAGGTCAATATCCTTTATCCTCAATCTCACACACTCACTTACCCTCAAGCCACAACCATACATAAGGGCAGCCATCAACCTCTGCTCTCCTTCCATAAAACTCAGGACCCTTTTTACTTCTTTTCTGGTAAGCACAACAGGAAGCCTTCGTCTTTCCTTTGCCCTGATAGCATCAATGTAATTAGAGATATCCTTTTTCAGTACATTTTTAAATAAAAACACAAGGGCATTTAAGGCCTGATTCTGCGTTGATGGTGAGACCTTTTTATCAACAGCAAGATGTGTAAGGAAATCCTGCATCTCTGTTCCATCAAGCTCATAAGGTGCCTTTTCATTTACAAAACACCTGAAGCGTTTTACCCAGCCAATATAGGTTTGCTCTGTGCGATATGAAAGATGCTTTAGCCTTAATGTCTTTCTGGTTTTTGCCTCAACCCTGTCCCATTCTGATTTTTGCTTTTTATCAGCATTCGGTTCTTTTTTTTGTTTCAGCAGAAAATGGTTGTAAAGTTTTAAGGCATAGTCGGCCTGTTTTATCTGCCAGTCTTCGTATCTTTCGGAAAGGTGCTCAAGGAAGGAGTGCTTTTCTTCATTAGTGATTCTTTTACCCCTTTCTTTTTTGAGAAAGCTGATACAATCACCAACCCATTTGATATAATAGGGAATGTACTTCTCATCTATCTGAACTTCTTCTTGAAGGTATAATTTGTAACTATCTAACATATAATATTTCCAAACTGTTACATAATAATATAATTTCAAATATTATACAGCAATTTAACTCAATATACAACTACTTTTCGTTTTTTTTCTTGACAACCACCATCCCTTATGCTAATATTGAACTTATTTAAGACAATAAGATAAGAAACGTTGTGCGGAAATAAAGGAAACCAAATCTTGGCAACAATAAGATGGAAGTCATATGAAGAGGTAGCTCAATACCTACTCAATCAATTTGCTGAATCCTTTGGACTGGGTGCAGTAGAAGGTAAGCAAGTTATTTCCGGTAAGTCAGGAACAAACTGGGAAATCGATGCAAAGGGAATAAAAATCGATGGTGAGGGGTTTCTGATAATTGAGTGTCGTCGTTATACAAAATCTAGGCTAAGTCAAGAGAGTATTGGCGCGATTGCTTATCGAATTAAAGATACAGGAGCAGAAGGAGGGATAGTTGTCACTCCTCTTGAGTTTCAAAAGGGAGCAAAAAAAGTTGCAAAGCATGAAGGGATACACCATGTGATCCTTGATCCTAACAGCACAACTACTGACTATATGCTGAAATTCCTTAATAACATATTTATAGGTGTTTCTGACACGGTTACTGTTACAGATAGTTTCCATATTCAAGTTATACGTGACGGCAATGTTATCAATGAAAGAAACATTGATTAATGGCCTAACAAGGCAAATTCACTTGGACAGCGTTGGACATAGAAGAAAATGGAAATGACTACAAAACAAAAGGCGATAAGATCAGTTATCGGAATTTTGATAGCGATATTTCTATTTTTCTCCGCTGGATTAAAGGTTCCGGTCTTAGACAGCACGGCTGAAACTTACTTTCGTGAAGCAATGACTAAAGCTGGGGTAGCCTATGCAACATGTCGAGTTATCAATGCTTCTGTCTCAATTGTAAAAGATTCAAGTTTACAATTGGAACCTGCAGGGGTAGGGATATCATTGGCGGTGGGACAAGTATTAGACCCAATAGATGATATGACTGAGCGTTTATCCGATGTTCTTGTAACCGCTATTACATCATTAGGAGTTCAAAAATTAGCATATGAAATTGGGGTATCCCTTGCCCCGCCCATAATTTCTATATGCCTCTTCGTCTTGTCCATTCTAATATGGTTTAAAAATGAAAGTTTATCTTCTTTTAATAAAATCATAATGAAGCTCTTACTGCTTATTGTAATTGCCCGTCTTTGTCTTCCTATGTCGTCCATGGCAAATAACTATATTTATCAACACTACTTTGCTGGACAAATATCAGACGCAAAGAGAAACCTGACACTATATTCGGTTGAACTTGATAAATTGAAAGAATTCTCACTCCCAAAAACAGATGGTGTTTTAGGAACTATCAAGAATAGTGCATTGTTTCTCGAACGAAAAGCAATAGAGTTCAAGAACGCCTTGGTGTCCACCATTAGAAATATGGGGAACTTGGTAGAGAATCTTTTGAAACTCACATTTCTTTATATTGGGATTTTTCTGATTCAAGTTTTAATTTTGCCTTTGCTGTCATTTTGGTTACTTGTAAAGACTGTAAACGCCCTTTTTCTCACAAATATTCCAGTGATATTTCAACATTCAGGATCAACAAAAAATGAAAATGTCCAACAAATCAATCCAGTGGACGGCTAATCGCCGCCGCTGGTTTCTAACGTTATACCGTAATA